>JANNWY010000215.1:0-18150 GCA_031409335.1 Chthoniobacteraceae bacterium
ACCTCCCCTCCATCGGCCACCGCCGGTTCCATCTTGTACATGCCCTTGCCTGCGACCCACAAGTCGTCGTACATGTCGGGCATGATCGAGAGCACGCGCTTGACCGGAGAATCGAGCCAGACGATGTGGCGTCGCGACGAAAGATCGGCCGCCTCCGACCAGGCTTCGGCAATGGGACCGCAGTAAATTCCCGCGATGCCTTCGTGCATGACCACGGGAGCGATGAGCGACAAAGGGCGGTCGACCATACGCGCCGCGCGATCGATCACTGCGCGGACCGCGGTCGCCTTGGCGCCGATGACCTCGTAGTTGGTGATCAACGCCCCGAGCCAGTGAGTGAAGTGGATGATCTCCGGACCGGCGATGCCGGGGAACAAGTACTTGGTCCCGCCCGAGAAGCCCGCCACTTCGTGGGGGACGACAGGTCCGCAGACGACCACGTGGTCGTACTCGAGCAGCAGCCGGTTCAAAGCCACGGTGACGTCGCGCCGCATCCGGCCGCCCGTGAGCTGTTCGATCTCTGCTTCCGGAATGGTCCCGAGGGTCGTGAAGGTCGAAGGGTCGTCCCAGCGGTGATTGAAGATGCTCCGCTCGCCCGCTTTTCCGTCGGTGACCGTACGACCGATGAGCTTCGAAAGCTGGGCGTCGGTCATCGGCAGATGGGTCCCGAGGGCCACGAGAAAATCGAGCGCCCGCGTGCGGGGAGCCACCGCCTCCTCCAGCACACCGAACAGAAGGGGCATCGGCATCGTCCGAGTGCCGTCCGGAATCAGCACGAGCACGCGCTTGCCGTCGAGCGGCATCCGCGCGAGCGCCTCGTGGACGATGGCCCGGACTTCGTCCGAAGAGAGGAAGCCGGACTCGATGCCGCGGCCGACGACGGAACCCATCGTCATGGGAGCGCCAACCGGCGCTTTGGCCAACGCGCGCCCGTGAGCGAGTTCACGCCACCTGGTTCACACAGGTCATTCCTCACTGGTTGACGCCGCTTGCGAGGAAGCCGCCATCGACGGCGAGCACTTCGCCGTTCACAAAACTCGCGCCCTCAGAAGCCAGAAAGACGCACGCGGGTGCTAGTTCATCGACCCGGCCAAACCGCTTGAGAGGCGTTCGCTCCAGCAGTTCCTGTCCGCGCCCCGACTCGTCGAGAAGCCGGGTATTGAGGGCGGTGCGGAAGACCCCCGGGGCGATCGCGTTCACGTTCACCCCTCGCGGGCCCCATTCCACCGCGAGCGCGCGGGTGAGGCCGGCCACCGCAGACTTGCTGGCGGTGTACGCCGCGACTTCGTGCAGGCCCACGAAGGAAGTCAACGAGGCGATGTTGATGATCCGACCGTAGCCGTTCCCCAGCATGCTACGGCCGAAGATCTGGCAGGCCCTGAAGGTGCCCGTGAGGTTGGTGGCGATGATGGAGTCCCATTCCTGGTCGGAGACGTCGAGAGTGGGCGTGCGCTTGGTGATGCCCGCGCAGTTCACCAGAATGTCCACCTTCGAGAAGGCGGCGAGGGTGGCCGCAAGCGCGGCCTCGAGGGCGGAACGGTCGAGCGCGTCCGCGGTGAGGCGCAGGCTCTTTCGGCCCCGCGATTCGACGGAAGCGGCGGCATGGTCCACCATGTCCTTGCGCCGGGAGATCGGGACGACGTCGGCGCCGCCTTCGGCCAGGCCCTGGGTCAGAGCGAGGCCGATGCCCGACGTCCCGCCGATAACCACCGCCACACGTCCCGAGAGTTCGAGTTGTTTCATCGTCAAGCGCCCGCCCGCACCGGCTGTCCATCCTCGGCCGTCGCGGCTTCGGCACGACGCAGGGACGAAAGCCGGGCGGCCAGTTCGGCGCTGAGTCTGATCGCCGTGGGCGTGGTCGCGAGGCCGCCGAGTGAGGTGCAGCGGTGTTCACGCGGCATAGCCTGGGAGACCCTTCGGGCCGCGTCCACCACTTCGTCAAAGGGAATGACCTGGTCGTAGCCCGCAAGTGCCACGTTGGCACAGGAGAATGCGTTGCTCGCTGCGATGATGTTCTTGCCCAGGCACGGCACTTCCACGCGCGCGGCCACCGGATCGCAGATTAGGCCCAGCATGCTTTGCAGCGCCATCGATGACGCAGCGACCGACTGCGCTAGCGTGCCGCCAGCGAGCGTAACCAATGCGGCAGCAGCCATGCTGGCGGCGGATCCGCCTTCGACCTGGCAGCCACCGACTTCGGCGGCAAAGGTGAAACTGGTGGCGATGAACACGCCGATGACGCCGCTGGCGAGCATGGCCTTGGCCATGTCTTCTTCGCCCAGGCCCATTTCTTCTGCCATCGCGATCACGGCACCGGGCAACGCGGCGCAGGCGCCAGCCGTTGGCGCGGCGACGATGACGCCCATCGAACTTTTCACTTCCATCAATGCGGTGACGTACAGCACGATGCGATTTAGTGCGCCGCCGTCGAGCAAACGCCCCGCGTTAAGCAGTTGCGCAAAACGCCCGCTTTGATGCCCGAGCACGCGATCCTCGTATTGGGTGCCTGCGATGCCGCTGGCGATGGACTTTCGCAGAATGCGCACGATGGCGGTCATTTTCGCGAGCACTTCGGCTTCGGTGAAATTGCCGCGCGCGCGCTCGTACTCGACGGCGAGTTGCCAGAGCGGCGTGTTTTTTTCGCCGTCGTGCAGCAGCATATCGGCGCAGCTTGCGAAGGGCACTCGCAGATCTTTCCGCGATGGGACGGGGAGCACGGGCGAGAGCTTTTTTACCAGGCTCGGGCTCAAGTCGGCTGTCGCGACGAACTGCGCGGCTCTGACTTGCCAGAGCACCGCCGTCCCCAAATCGTGTCGGATGATTTCATCGGCCTCGATTGCCGGCTCGATGCCAGCGGGCAGCCAGATGAGCGTTTCGTGATACCCGCCGTCCATGTGCAGCTCGATGCCGTCGATGGAAAGGACTTCCATCATTCCGCCGCCGGTCGAGATCGCGATGAGCGAGTGCGTTTCGCGTTGGTTGCGCAGCGTGAGGCGATAGGTATTCGGATGCGGATCGCCGACATCGACGGTCTCGATGCGCAGCGTGATCCCGGCGTCCGCGAGCGCCCGCGCGGAGTCCGGCAGCCGTTCGTCATCCGCCTCCCAGCCGAGCAGTCCGCCAAAGAGCCCCATATCACTGCCCTGGCTCTCATGCGTGGTCGGCAGAGAGCCCGCGCGATCAAATTCCACGAGCACGTCGGCGAGTTCGCCGTCCATCAAATCCCGCGCCAACCGCCCGATCCGCAGCGCTGCCGCACAATGCGAACTCGACGGCCCGCGCATCACGGGTCCGATCACGTCGTTGAAAATGGATACAGGAGTCATGGGAGATTATTGGTTATTTTTTCACGGCACCGGTCCGACGGGATGCGCCAGTAACTTGCAGCTTTTTTTCCTTGAGTGAAAGGATAAGCGCAGCGCAGGCGGAGGGCAGATTCCGCGTGCCATAGACGTGGTCCGTCGATGCGTAGTCGCGGCCCGGCATGATGACAAAGCCGCCGTCGTGAGTCTGCGCCATGATCATCCACCATTTGATGTAGTCGAGGTATTCGCGGAATTCCTTCTCGCTGGCGAGAGAGGCTCCCAGGCTGCCCCACAGGACGTGCATGTGAGTGGAAGCGTGGCCATCGAGCAGGCCTTTGTAGTTTTCGGCGCAGCCAGTCGCCATCAGATCGGAAAGGTATTTCCACGACTTGTTCTCCGCATTTCCAATCGAGTGCGCAAGGGCTCCGGCTCCAGAGCGCGCGAAGTGATCGCAGGATTTTCCGTTGTGCTTGTAGGGAGCGGCAGGCTCCAGCATCAAGTCGGAGCGCACGACCAGCCGCTTCGCTCCACCCATGTCGAATACACGGTTGGCAGCCTTTTCCCTGTCGAGCCAATCGGTCGGCCGGTAGCGCGGGTCGGCCTTTGTGGGCCAGTCGCTTTTATAAGCGCCGATGCCGGTCATTCCCTCGGGGCAGAGGTATCCGATTCCTTGTTTGCTGTTCGTGGGAGCGCCGGATGGCTGCGCCAAAACGATGACCGCATGGTCGCTATCGCGAAAGCCGTAGTCGATCGCGCCACTCGGCGTCACCGTCCGGAGAAACGCTTGGTGGAGCTGAGTGTATGCGGGTGCGGCATAGTTCAGCCCCGCTTCTTTGAAGATACTCATGGCGACCATGATGAGGCCGCCGGGCATGGCCATGGCCCCGTAGCCTTTCGGCCCGCCCGCCGCGATCCGTTGCTGGATGGACGGAAAAGGTTTGTGCGAAAAGCCGCCGGATTCAGGCTCCTGTCCGGAGTTGAGGCAGGCGTTCAGCGATTCCATCGCGGGCAGCAGGCTCCTGTCTTTGGTGAGCAGATAGTATTCGCCCATCACGATTCCGTCGTGGCCATAGTTCCATGCGGGAAAGCCATTGCCGTCGTTGCTGTCGTAGCGCTTTTTGCCGTAGTCGGCCATGACCTTGCGGATGGTTGGCTCATACTTTTTCCCACCGCTCGCCATGAGCGCGAGCACTGAGCAGGAGTGGGTGTGGACCATGCTTTCGAACTTGCCAGCCCTCGCGTATTCGGCGGCGAGAAAATCGCAGAGACTGATCATCAGTTTGTCCGACCGCGGACAATTGAAAGGCCAAGTCGCGGAAAATCTGCCGATGGGTCCGAGTTGCACTGAGACCGTCTTCTCCGCCGTCTTCACGCCGCCGGGCCAGATGATGAGTTCCAGTTTCCCGTCCCTGCCCTGGCTGTCTTCGATGAATCGGGACATATCGAGCATCGGCCCCTTCCAGCCATCGCTCGCCTTGCCTCGCCCGAAGGCGTGCGGCACCGTGAGCCTCTTTCCATTCGCACCGACGACGAGGTCGCCGATGGCTATCTTCCCGTGAGCGGGTGAGTTCTTGAAGACATACTTGATGGTGAGAAACGCAGGGTGCTCGTGGGTGATGCGCGCACGTAAGCCAGTCGGCCCGACGTTCATAAACCAGCCGCTACCGAGTTCCTCCGCGATGGCGCGGTCATGCCATCCGTTCAGCTTGAGATTCCAAGGCCAATCGCCCTTCTCATTCACGGCCAAAGCCGGATAAATCAGTAACGCCCAAAGTGCGATGAGCGCAGGGATGAATCCGATTGGTGCTATTGGTGTCTGTCTCATTGTTCTCATCGCGCCGCGAGCGGAGGTTCGCCGAAAAAAAGGCGTTGGGCGTTGTCGCGGAGAATCGCCTGGCGGGCGGGCGCATCCAGAAAATCCAGGCCGCTCTCGATGAGCGCGACGGCGCTTTTGTAGTCGTTGCCGTTTTGGAGTTGGTAGGGGCAATCGCTGCCCCAGAGGAGCCGTCCGGGCGTGTAGGCTTTGACAACGTGTTTGATGAGAGGCGCGAGATCTTCGTAGGGAGCCTTGCGGTCGCCGAACTTGTAGAAGCCGGAGACTTTCACGTGAACCTGGCGGTGTTCGGCGAGCTTCAGCAAGGCTTGCAGCTCAGCGGGCTTTTCCGCGTCGGCGTGGCCGAAGTGATCGATGACGATCTTGGTGTTGGGAAACTCGTTCAGCATCGGATCGAGCGTCGGCAGTTGCTCGGCGTTGAGCAGTGGGCAAAGGAGCAGACCTTCATCCGCAGCCAGCGCCCATAGCTTTCGCATCGCCGGGGCCTTGAGCCAATGGAGCGGTTCTTTCACCAGCGTGCGATCGGCGTAACGGCTTGGGCCGATGCGGATGCCGCGGACGCCTTGCTGCTTTAAGTGGCGAAGGTGTTCGCCGAGATCGCTCCGTCGTTCATCCACCATGGCGACGATGGAGAACCGTCCGGGAAATATTTTGGCGCAGTGGATCAAATACGAGTGGTCGTCACCGTAATACGGAGCGTGCTGAATGAGGACCACGCGGTCCACGCCACACGGCTCGGCAGTGGCGAGCAACTGCTCGGCGGTGAAACTGGCGGGCTCCATTTTGTCCGGCGTGATCCACGGGCCGAGCGGGAACCGCTTGGTGTCGGGCGTCCAGATGTGGCTGTGCGCGTCGATGTAACCAGTGCGGGCCGAGGGCGCACGACGATCCGTGTTCTTGCATCCCGTCAGCGCCAGCCCGCCGATGGCCGCGGTGCCCAGTGCCAGAAATTTGCGCCGGGTTACGTCCATGAAAAACTAAACCATGAACCGCTTGATCGGCCCGGTCTGGTCGGCGGTGAATTTGTTCAAGCCCAGGTCGAGGTCGCCGTAGTGTTTGGTCGGATTGCCGTAGGCGTTGAGGATCGTGGTGTACCAGTTGCCGAGGGTCATGTGGCCTTCCTTGCCCCAATGCGGCAGACGGATGTAGCGGCCGGCGATGTTCAGCTTGGCGTTTCTGCCGGAGAGGACGAGGAATGGCCATTCGATGCCGGAGCTGTGGTGGGTCTCGCCGTTGTCGGGGAAGTAGAAGAGCATTGTGTTGTCGAACATCGTGCCTTTTCCTTCGGGCACGCTTTTGAGCCGGCGGACGATGGTGTCCACGAGCGCCATGTGGCGGGTGCGGATTTTTTCGCGGACTTCGTCGGCTGTGAGCTGACCCACGTTTTTGCCGTGGCCGACATCGTGCAAATTGATCTTCTCCGCTTCGAGTCCGGGCACTCCGGTGTAGAGCGTGCCGAGTTCGTCCACGGTGAAGGTGGCGACGTTGGTCATGCCGGAGATGAGCGCGGAGAGGAGGATCTCGGTGTGGCCGGTCTGGCAATCAATGGTGGTGAGTTCGTCGGCGAGAAATTTCTTGTCGAGCTTCGGCAGGTGCTTCGCGATGACGGCGGACATGGACTCGAGCTTTTTATTGCGGCGGCGGATGTCTTCCACGGCGTCCGCGTAGTTTTTAACTTTCGCGAGTTCGAGCCCCGCGAGTTCGCGAGTGAGGCCGGATTGGTTGCCAGCGGTGAACTCGAGCACTTTGCGTTCAAGCTCGTAGCGGATGCGGTCGGCGTCGTTGTTCGAGACGGATTTGAACAGCTCGTTGATGGCGACTTTGGGCGAGCCGAAGGCGTAGTTCGGCTGCTGCGGGCCGCGGGCGGAGAAGCCTTTTTCGATGCCGTAAATGTTGCCGCGCGCGTTGCCGCCACCGATTGGGAAACAGGCCAGCTCGATGTGCTCCAGCGGCGAGGGGAAAAGTTTCGCCAGCTCGAAATCAACGGTCGCCCACTTGATGGAACTGAGCCGTTCCGTGGCTGCATAGACTCCGAGGCTGGACTGCCACGTGTGATGCCCGGTGGTACACATTTTCCCGGAGAGTCCTTGCAGGATGGTGAGGTGTTCTTTGTGCTCGTTGAGCGCGCTCATCCACTTCGGCAATTCGTGTTTGGCGAGAGGCACCTCGAACGCCTCCTTTTTGTTCTCTTTCGCCATGTCCTCTTTGCTGAGGCTCGGCGGCGACATCACGCTGGGAAAAAGCCCGTTGCCTTTGTGGATGAAAATAAATCGCATCGGCGGCTGGCCGGCGACCGGCGCGGCAAAGGCGTTTGGAAACATCAACGCCCCAGTGCTCAAGGCGGATAACTTCAGGAAGTCTCGGCGGGTTTTCATAGGTGGTTATTTGCGATATAGGAACGAGTCAGACGTGAGCAGAGAGACGATCACGGCTTTGAAACTGCCGCCGCTTTCGAGATACGCTTTGTCTGCGGCGATGAGTGTTTGCGAGTCGGAGAGCAGTTCATTTCGCCCCATGTAAAAGCGGAATGCGTGACGGATGATGGACTGCCGAACGCGCTCGGATTTGCCGAGCCGGTCAATCAGCTCCAGTGCGTCGTTCACCGGGCCGTCGAGTTTCGCATCGCCGGTGCCGCGCAAGTTTCCATCCGTGTGGACGGGCTTGGTTTTGTAGGTCTCGGGTTCGTCGCGCTTGGTTTTGGCGATGATGTTTTCCGGGCTCTCAAGCGGCTCGTCCTTCCGAAAGCGCCCGAAGTCGTCGTAGAACTCGAACGGATAGCCGAGCGGGTTCATGTGCTGATGGCATTTCCAGCATGCCTCCTGCGTCGGCCCGGTCACGGACTCGACGCGTTCGCGGAAAGTCATGTGCGGATTTTCCGGGACTTTGGCATCGACGGTGATCGGCACGTCGGGCACGCGGCCAGCGAGCAGCTTTTCCTGAATCCAGCGCCCGCGCCGGATGGGGTCGGTGTGGAAGTTCGACGACTGCGCGATGAGCCACGCCGGGTGCGTGAGCAGGCCTTTGCGGTTGGCGACCTTGAACGGCTGGACGGCTTGGTAATCCAGGTTGTCGTCCCCGCCATATTTCCCGCCGGTGCCGGGCGTCGCCGGGAGGCTGTAAGATTGGGAATACCGGAAGTGATTCCCGTGTGCCCACGGAAACGTGGTGAAGGGCGTGTTGCCTTTGCCAAACGTGTAGGAGAAATGCTCCATCACGCGGATCAGATTGTTCGAGTGGGCACCTCTCCCAGTTTTTCCATTCTCGATTTTGTGCTTCTTCAAAAGCTCCTCGTGCTCCGCATAAACCTTCTCCGGGTTCGTCCGCCAGTCTGTGTCCTTCAGCGTTTCGTAGAGCGCTTTCCAGTCGGCGATGATCTGCGCGCCCTTCGCGTTATCGAGATTGTGGTAGAGGAAAAATTCGTCCGTCGTGAGCAGGTTCTCAAACACCTTTTTGTCCTGCCTCACATGCAGGTCCACAATCCGGTCCGCCTCACGGATGAGGTTGCCCGGCGTCGCGCTGCTGCCGCGCCCCGGATTGTCGTAATACCCTCCGCTCCGGTTCTTGTCTTTGAAGATCTTCACGGCATTCGGGTAGCCGAAGAACTCGCGGAAAAAGCGGATGATTTTCGGGTGGGAGACGACATCGGAATTGTTCACCGCTGGATCAATCTGGCCTTTGAAATAGTTCTCGTCGGCCAGTAGCCGCAGCACCTCCCGGCGGTAATCTTCCTTCGTATTCAGCCGCCCTTCCGCCGCGGCCTTCGCCAGCGCGGGGTCTGGACTCCAATCACCCAGCGCATACGAAATGGCGAAGCTGCCCTCGTGCGGCGACAGCATTTTCCGACCCGCGGCGTCCGGCGCACCCGTGCCGAATTCCAGCCGGTAAAGAAACTCCGACTCCAGCAACACCGCCACGAGCATTTGGCGCAGCCCCTCGGTGTTGCCCGCGAGGCCAATGGCCGAGTGGGTCAGCGCCAGATATTTCGCCTGCTCCGCATCGGTTGGCGGGCGTCGCAGTGCGAGCGCGAACTGCGCCTGAATCGCAGCCACGAGCGCATCGTCCTCAGGCTGGCCCGCGTTCAGGATGATCTTTTCAAACGCCGGCGGAGTCGGCGCCGTAAATCGGTCCGCCTTGTTCTCAAAATAGTCCGCCTTGAAATCCCCCTTCCTCACCCGCGCCTCGCGGATCTGCTTTTGCGAAATCCACTGCGCGTTGGAAAGCATCGCCAGCAAATGCCCGCCATCCAGCGGCTCGATGGCGTAGTCGCGAATGCCCGCGCGGTCCGGCAGGACGAATGGATTCGAGACGCCGTAAAAGCTCACGGGCCAGCGGAGATACTTGTCGTGAGGCGCGCCCTTGGGGCGGAAGATGTCAATCACCCGCCCCATAAAAATCTGCGGACTCACCAGCCAGCGCCGCGCGGGCGTGAAGGGCTTGTCTTTGATTTCGCCGCTGAACAGCTTCGCGTGATCGACCGCATTGCCGTAGTCGGGATACCGCAGTTTGTCCTCGATGGAGGGCGCGTTCACTTTCACCAATTCACCGCGCACCCAATCCATGAGAAGTTTGCGCTCCGCCGGAGTCGGCTGCTTCTCATCATCCGGCGGCATCTCCGCGAAGTGCATCTGTTCCTCTAGCTTAGTTAGCACGTCCCGCCGGACTTTCGCGTCCGCAGTCGCCAGCGTATCCAGCCGCACCTGGCCCTTGCTCTTTTTCTCGCCGTGGCAGTTGTAGCAATAAGTGCGGAGCAGCCCCGGCACTTGCGGATCGCCCGAACTCACGGCCTTCGTCCCCGTCAGTGTCCCCTGCCCCGAGGCGGACGCGACGGCAGCGAGCACGGCGACGGCGCTCAAAGTGACAGTGTGCAATCTACCCATGATCTACTTTTTCAAAAGTGCCGCCATCGCCTTGCCCATCGCTTCGCCGACATCCATGTAGGTTTCCGCGTTGCCGTTGTAGTGGCTGTTTCCGCTGCCGCCCTTCGACAATGGATTCGCATAAACAGTGGCCACATTGCCTTTGAACTCCGGATGTTTCCCGGTGCTACCGTCCACGGCGAGTTGGGCATCGAGCACCTTGCCGCCATTGCCACCGCTGCCCTTCGTCGCCTCGCCTAGCGTCGCCAGCACGAACTTCGCGTTTGGAGCCTCAAAGTCCTTGCGCACTTGCTTGATGAACCGGACGAGATTCTGCTCGTAGCGACTCGCGTGTGCCGCGTTCCCACCGTCCTTCTCGCCCTGCCAGAAAAAGAACCCCGCGACCTCATAGCCCTTCGCGCCGGGGTAATACTTATCCAGTTCCGAGAGCACCTTCTTCGCATTCGCCACATCGTCGTCATACTGCTTGCCAGCATACCAGCCAATCGGCGTCGGCTCGGTGCCCTTTGCCCAGGAATCGGGTGAATCTTTATAGCCCGCGAAGACCTTGCCTTCGAACTCGAACCGCTCGCTTCCTGGCGGCAGGAGATCCCAGCCGAGGCTGCGGTTGCCGATGCAGCTCTTGAGGATCATCACCGGCGCATCCACGGCATTTCCCACCGGATGCCCGAGCCCGTATTCCGGCCCCATGCTCTTACCCTTCACCGTCATCCATTCGTTGTTAAAAAGCTGCATCCCACCGCCTTTGCCGACCATCACGCGCACATTGCGAACATCCTTCCGCTCCGTCCAGTTCCCCGCATCATCCACAAGGTAGGGATAGAGCTTCTTAGTCTTAACCGCATTCTCCAGCGAGCCCTCGGCACCCGCAATCTTGCCTAGACCGACCATGTTCGACTGCCCCATGAGGATGAAGACTTGCACCTTCTTCGTCATGTCCGCCGGTTTGTCGTCCGGGCGTTTGAGTTCAGTCTGCGCGGCGGCGGGATTCTCTTGGGCGAAGGCTGGCAGCGCCGATGCGCCGAGCAGTGCGATGAATGCGATGGTCTGGTTGGTGTTCATAGATTCTGAGATACGCCGTTTTCCACCTCGCTGCTACTCCGACCATCACATGCGCTTCATCCCAAGTAAGCGACCACGCGGAGTCTGAGGGCGGCTGCGTCCGTCGGTGATGAGTTTGTCGAGCTGCGCGGTGAGGCGCTGGAGAACTTCGGGGTGGGAGGCGGAGACATCGGTGCGTTCGCCAGGATCGGCGGTGAGGTTGTAAAGCGTTTCAAGTCCAGCGGGAAGCGGCGTTTCCTCCTTGCTCACGCGGGCCTGCGGTTTGCCGCGCTGTTTGAGGCGCACGAGTTTCCACTCGCCAGCGCGGAGGCCGAAGTTTCCGCCGCCGTTGTCCTGCTGGAGAATGTGGTCGCGGCCTTTGGCACCGGGTTTGCCGAGCAGGGCATCGAGCACGTTGAAACTGTCCAGGCAGCCGTCCACCGCGGGCGACTGGCCGGTGAGCGCGGCAAAACTGGCGGCGAAGTCCACCGTGCTGACGATCTCATCCGACACGGCGGGTGCAATGCGGCCTTTCCACCGCGTGATGAACGGCGTGCGCGTGCCGCCTTCCCACACGCTGTATTTGCCGCCGCGATACGGGCCGGCAGGCTGGTGCTCGCCTAGTTTCTCCACCGCCTCGTCTTTGTAGCCATCGTCGAGCACAGGGCCGTTGTCGGAGCAGAAAACGATGAGTGTTCTTTCCGCGAGGCCAAGGCGGTCGAGCGTTTTCATCAACTCGCCGACGCACCAGTCGAGCTGCACGATGCTGTCGCCGCGCGGGCCGAGCGTAGTCTTGCCTTGAAAGCGCTCGTGGGTGACGCGGGGGACGTGGATGTCGTGCGAGGCGAAGTAGAGGAAAAACGGGCGCTCTTTGTTTGCCTCCATCCAGCGGTTCGATTCGCGCACCCATGCATCGGCGAGGTCTTCGTCGCGAAAACGAGCCTTGGTGCCGCCGGTGTAAAATCCGATGCGGCTGATGCCATTGTGGATGGTTTCGTTATGCCCGTGCGACCAGTCCATCTTCAGCGTGTCGCGATGCGTGATGCCGGTGGGATGATCTTCTGACGGCTTCTTGTCGCCGACCCACAGCGAGTCGGCGGGGTCGAGGTTTTTCACGCGGCGGTCCTCGACGAAAGTCTGCGGCACGCGGTCGTTCGTGGTGGGTAGGAGGAAACAATGGTCGAAGCCGATGTCGAGCGGGCCGGGCTTGAGTTCGCCATTCCAGTCGGGCGCGGGATCGCCGAGGCCGAGATGCCATTTACCAATGACGGCGGTGGCGTAGCCCGCGCGTCGCAGAATGGACGGGAGCGTTTCCGTGCCCGGCTTGATGATAGCCGGACCGTTCGGCGGCGCGATGCCCGTGCCTTTTTGCCGGAACGCATAGGTGCCCGTCAGCAGCGAAAAGCGCGTGGGCGTGCAGGTGGACGCGGAGCAATAGCCGCTGGTGAAGCGCACACCCTCTCGCGCGAGTTGGTCAATCGCCGGCGTTTGCACTGCCTTCGCACCGTAGCACGACACATCGCCATAGCCGAGGTCGTCGGCCATGATGACGATGATATTCGGCTGCTCCGCCGCGCGGGCAGAGATGAGCGCGAGGAAAGCGAGGAGTGTTAATGGAAGTTTCCAGCTCATTCCCTTTCGTTACGGGCTGGTAACCGCGAGGCGTGCGAATTTCCTGCCGCCGAGTGGCGAAGGGAAGGTGTATCTGATGTTGTTTCCCGTGATGGCTACATGGATACCGAGGGTTTCGGCCACCCATGGACCGATGAGCGTATCCGAGGTTTCGACGACGAAGCGGGTGCCGTAGGTGCCGGTGAATCTCGCCGCTTTTGACCATGTGACGCTGACGCTGCCGCCACTGCTCACTGCGCCGGGAAGTGCGGTGAAGCCGTTGGTCGCGGTGTTGCCGCCAACGAACCATTCGATGCCGTTGGCCACGCCATCGCCGTCGTGATCCTGGTCCAGCGTCTGGGTGTTGCCATTGGCGGCTTGCCATGCGGTGAAGCTGCCGGGCGGCACGCTGCTTGCCAGCAACTGGACCATGCCACGACCGAGCGCGTCGCCAGTGAGCATGTAGGTTTCGGCGTTGTGATAGTAGTGGTAGTTCTGGCTGAGATTCGGACCGGTGGTGCGCCAGTAGCCGCGTGCTTCCATGGTTTTCACGTTGCCGGCAAACTCAGGATAGATGCCCGCCGCTCCATCGACGGCGAGCTGGGCGTTGGCGACGGTGATCCGGTTTTGCACAGTGGCATTGAATCCATCGAACGCGGCGGTCGCCAGCACGAATGGCGCGTTTGGCACGATCTTGCCGGGGTAGAGGGATTCGTAGTAGCTGCGGATTTCCTTGATGAAATGCGCCATGTTCTGCTGGTAGCGATTCGCGTATGCCGTGGTGAAGCTCAGGCCATCATTCCACCCGTGCCACCAGACGAAGCCAGCGATCTCAAAGCCTTGCGCGGCCCACTGCGGGTATTCGGCGGCGAAGTTGTCGAGGACATTGGTCACATTGAAAACCGACGGGATGCTGGCACCCGCCGGAGCCCAGTGTGCCTTGCGGAGAAAGCATTGGTCGTATTGGTAGCCTCCGTAAAAGCCGGCGGTCGGGACAGGCGTGGACCCGGTAACCCACGAAGCCGGTGAGTCGCCATAGCCGGCGTAGGTATTGGTGGTGAGCGTGGATTGTGGGCTGCCTGGGGGAAGGAGATCCCAGCCGAGAGCACGGCCACCCTGCGAGCTTTTGAGGAGCAGGACTGGCTCGTCATGATACCAGCCCATCACATGCCCAAAGCCGAGTTCGGGGCCGAAGGAATTGCTGCTGGATGCAAATCCGGTGGTGAGCGGGCCGTTGCCGATGGCAGCGATGACGCCACGATAGATCACGTCGTTGCGGCTGACGAAACCGCCGCCCGCAGCGACGAGATTGGGAAACTTCCTTTCGACCGTGGTGATGGTCTGAAGGGTCGCCGCTTCGGTGCCGCCGGCGCGGCCATACCCGACCATGTTGGACTGCCCGGACATGATGTAAACTTTCACGCGCTTGTTGGTGACGCCCGTCGAGCCATCGGGCGCAGGCAGCGGGTAGGGAATGTTTGGCTTGCTGCTGGTGGAGTTGGGGTTGGTAAAGGACGCGGTGGCCTCATACCAGTCCCCTGCTCCATCGCCATCGGTATCCGGGAGGTTGGGGTTGCTGCCGGGATTGGTGGCGCTCACATAGCTGCCGGAGTTGGATTCGAGGCCATCCCGGAGGCTGTCGTTGTCGCTGTCAGCCTGGGTCGGATTCGTGCCGGTGTTGGTCGCGCTGATCCACACGCCGGTGTTGCTTTCCACGCCATCGCGCAGGCCGTCCGCATCGGTGTCTGCCGTGAGCCTTCCCGTGCCCATGGCGATCTCGCCCCGAAAAGTTCGCTGCGCGCCGTTGTCGCTGTAGGCGATGCCCGCCGCCGCCCATGCGGCATAGCGAGCGTCTGCGTTGGTGAGCGTGATGTTCCCATTGTCGAGCAGTCCGTCTGCATCCGTGTCTGGGTTGATCGGATGGGTGCCGAATTGGAACTCCTGAAGGTTCGTCAGGCCGTCTTGATCCAGATCGCCGCCGGGATTGAGGGAAGTCTCCGAGGCAGGGCTGGTGTAGAGCAACTCCCAGAGGTTCGGCAGTCCGTCGTCGTCGAAGTCCGGGTCGATGACTCTGATGCTGCCGGTGCCGGTGAGGAATGGCGCACCGTTCGCGCTGTTGTAAATGCCGAGTCCCTGGGTGACCCCGTTGAGGACTAAATTCCGGAGGACGCTTTCTCCACTGAAATTCAACGCAAGCACCGCGCCGCTGTTCACCGTCACAGTGGCAAGTTCGCTCAAGCTTGGCTGGCCAAGCGCCAACGTGCCCTGGGTGACGGTGGTAGGACCGGTGTAAGTGTTCACCCCGCTGAGCACCTGGATTCCGGGGCCGCTCTTCGTAAGGGTCATGCCCGCTGTGCCGTTGGAAATGACTCCTGAATATGTGTGGCTCTTGCCAGCACCGGGATTGAGCGTCAGGGACGTGACGGCGGAATAAGTTGTGTTGAAGACGGTGGCGATGTTCGTGCTGCCTTTGAGCCCGCCAATGACTGGCGCAGTCACGGGCGTCGCGGCGGCGCTGGGAGGACGGGCTCCACTGAGGTCGATCTTCCCGGTGCTGGCAGTGTCGATGGCGCTGTTTTGCAGCGAGAGATTGTCGCAGAGATAGAGCACGCCCGCATTGGTCGCGTTGACGAACGTATCGCCGGTGAAGTTATTCGAGCTAATCAGCCTCACCTTGCCCGCGGTGACGACCAAGCCATTGGCTCCGGTGAGCGAGTTGGCGTTGTTCAGGTTCACATAGTTGCCAGCTCTCGCTCCGCCAAAGCGGTAGGTACTATTGCCCGGCGTGATCGTGCCGGTGAAGGCAAAGGATTGCGTCCCTGGGCTATCCCATGTGGCGAGGCTGGCGTTGGGGAAACCCGTGAGGTCCAGCGCACTGCTGGAACCGGCATTGTTCGCGTAGATCGTGAAGGTGTTCGTCGTCGGTGCAAGGCGCTGGAGGAACGCGTTGTTCAGATTTGCTCCCCGCCGCAGGATGGAAGCATTCGCGCCGACCGCCACGCTCGCGGCGGGAAGGCCGGTAACGTCTGCGGTATCGAAGCCAAGCGCCGCCCCCGCAGCCACCGTGGTCCCGCTGCCGTAGCTACTGGTGCCCGTCAGGTAAACGGGCTGGGTTCCGGAGATGACCACCGAGTTGCCGGCTCCTGCAAATCCAGTGGACATGGTGAAGACGCTTGCATTTGCAAACCCTCCGGTAGTAGTGCTCGTGCTTTCAAACCGGTAAGCGGTGTTGCCGGTGGCCAGCGCGAAGCCGGTGAAGGGATAGCTTCCGGTTCCTTTGAAAATACTGCCAGCGGCCATCTCGACCGTGCTGCCAGCAAAGGTGTAGCCAGCCGAGGAGAGCGCGATTCCGCCGGCGGTGATAGGCACGGCCACGGTGATCGCCGCCCCGGTTCCCGCGAAAACGGCGGTGTCGTTGCTAGCGTTACTCCATGCGACGTGAGGAACAGCGCCCGCATCCCAGTTGAGCAGCGTGGGGTTCCAAGTGCCGACTCCACCCGCGCTAGCGGTGTTGCCGTTGGTGGCGATGTCGGTCGTCCCACCGTCCCAATAGCGCGTTGCGGCCTGCGTCGAACTGGGTGAGATGAACGCCAGACTCGCGAGAGCGGTAACTAAGAATGGGAAAGGTTTGGGGAATCTCATCGCTATGGCCCGGTGGCACGGACTTGGATGAAGAGCTTGGGCGTTGCGAGGAGCGCAGGAGTGAGGGCGACGGAGACCGTTTCGACCTCTGCAACCGCAGTTCCAGGCGTCTGGACGGCACCAGAGTCCTGGGTCCACGTCAGCAGGGTGGTCGAGGTCCATACGGTGTAGCTCATGCCGGTGAGAGCCGGGCTGCGCCGAATGTAGGTGAAACTTCCCGCGGCGAGTCCCGAGTTAAAACGAACGGGCCTGCTTGATGCGCCGCTGGTCGGATCGAGCCCCCAAATGCGCTCATGCCCATTGATCAGGCCATCGTTGTCGTAGTCAGTGTTCGGGTTGGTGAGATTCGCACCGGGGAACTGCGCCGCCCAAGTGGTGTAGTCGCCGACCACCAGTTCCAAGTCCTTGCCATCATAGCTGATTCGAAGGGTTCCGGTGAAGGTGCCGATCATGCCGCTCAGATTCGCCTTGTCGAGCGAGTCGCCGGGATTGAGTGCGCTGCTCGTGATCAGTTTGTAAATACCCGCCTGCAAACCACCGAGATTGCCAAAGACGAAATCGCCAAACCCAAGCACGCCGCTGCCGATAGTCAGCGGCCCGGTGACGGCGATCTGATCATTGAGCGCGTTGAGCGCAGCGAGGTCAAAACGGAGTTTGCCCGTGCCGCTTGCCTGCGCGGAAACATCGAGCGCTCCGGTGATGAACAGCTTGCCGACCAAGACACCGGGGGCAAGGTTGCCGCCTGCCTCCACAGTTACCGAGCCGCCGATGGTGCCGTTGCCGCCGAGGGTGCCGCCGCTGATGGTCACCTCGCTGACGCCGGACAAGGAACCGGGACTGTTCACCAGCAAGGTGCCACCGGTCACGATGGTTTGACCGGCGTAGGTGTTGGCCGCGGTGAGAATCTGGGTTCCCGGTCCGGTCTTGGTGAGGTCCGTGGCCGGCGCGCCGTTGGCGATGATGCCGGAGTAGGTGTGGGTCTTGCCCGCGCCGGGGTTGAGGGCCAGGGTCGTCACGGCGGAGTAGGTGCCGTTGAAGACGTCGGCGAGGTTTTTGCCGCCCTTCAGGCCGCCGAAGACCGGATCAACGATGGTGGCCACGTCGAGTTTGCCAGCGCCGGAGGTATCGAGGGCACTGCTTTGGATCGCCAGGCGGTGGGTGAGGTAAAGGGTGCCGGAGTTGGTCCCGTTGATGAGCGTGTCGCCGGTGAAGTTGTTGGAGTTAGTCAGCCTGACCTTGCCCGCGGTGACGACCAGCGCATTGGCCCCGGTGAGCGAGTTGGCGTTGTTCAGGTTCACAAAGTTTCCCGCCCGTGATCCGCCGAAGCGATAAGTGTTGTTGGCGGGTGTGATCGTGCCGGTGAAAGCGAAGCTTTGGGTGCCGACATTATCCCAGAACGCGAGACTGGCGTTGGGGAAATTGGTAAGATCGAGGGCGCTGCCGCTGCCACCGTTGTTTCCGTAGATGGTGAAAGGGTTGGCGGTCGGAGCGAGGCGTTGGAGAAAGGTGTTGTTGAGGCTTCCGCCGACGCGCAGAATGGAAGCGTCCGCACCGACCGAAACGCTGCCCGCGGCAAGTCCGCTGATGTCCCCGGCATTGAAGCCGAGGGCGGCTCCGGCTGCGACCGTGGTGCCGCCGCCGTGACTGTTGGTGCCGGTGAGGTAAACCGGCTGGGTTCCCGAGATCACCACCGAGTTGCCAGCACCGGCGAGGGCGGTGGTCTTGGTGAAGATGGTCGCGTTCCCGCAGGGTCCGGTGGAGGGGCTGGTGCTCTCGACTCGGTAGGTGGGGTTGCCCGCGGCCAGGCCGAAGCCAGCGAGGGTGTAGCTGCTGCCCGCGG
>JANNWY010000216.1:0-26871 GCA_031409335.1 Chthoniobacteraceae bacterium
GGCTGGCGATGGCCCGCTCGCTGGGTAAGTCCTCGAAAAATCCCACCGTCAGCATCTTCAAATACACGACCGGATCGATGCCCGGCCGCCCGCCGCGGCTGGGATCGGCATAAGCCGGCTCACAGATGGCCCAGACCTGGATGGCAAAGCCGATCTGATCCAGCGTCCGGTTGACCCGCCGATAAAAAGCGTCGGGCGTGGCTTCGGGTAACTCTCCTGCAAGCACCCAGAGTTCTTTTTGTTTTTCGCTGTCTTCGCGTCGCTCAAACATATTGCCTCCATCTATCCTTCTAGCTCTGCCTTGTTGGAAGGTTTTTCAACAGGCTGTTAGAGGCTCTTGGGTGTCGGAATGGGCTTCCTCCACTGCTCGGCACCCGCATGGTCGTAGCAGAGCAGCCCATAGGAACCGAAATACACAAACACGCGCTCCGTGTCGGCGAGCGGCGTCGAGGCGGCGGGGCTGCAGACGGCATGCACTTTTTCGAGCGGAACATCCGGCGCGTGTTTCTTCCAAAGCGGCATCCCGGATTCCGCGTCGAAGGCGCATGTCACGAGTCGCCCTTCTTCCACGCCGGTCAGGAAGATGCGTCCGCCCGCGAGCACCGGCGCGGAGAGCCCGGCGGCGACGGGCGTTTTCCACGTAGGCACAGCCAGCTTCACGGGCGCCCGCGATTCGTGCGCGACGCCGGTGCCGCCGGGTCCGCGGAATTGGTTCCATGTCCCCTCATTTCTTAAGGCGCTGTTTTGCCCGAGAGCCGATGAAACAGAAATCGCCAAGGCGAGCAGGTAGGATGCGATCAGGAAAGGAAGCGAGTGTTTCAACATGGCCCAATATCACCCAGCGGAGCGATGCGTTCTTTGAGCAAAATCGACGTGTGTTACAAGCAAATCGCCGTCGAGCCGAAGACGGTATCGCATACAAATAAACTGGAAATCGACACGCCGCGCGACGCCGATCAGAATCACTAGCCCATGAACCTCATTCTACTCACCATCATTGCCTCCGTGTTCGTGCAGTCCGCCATCGCTGCCGATGCGCCCGCCAAGCCGCTGAAAGTTTTCATCCTTGCCGGACAGTCGAACATGCAGGGTCAGGGCATTGTTTCCAGCCTTGCGGAGATGAAGGTGGAGAAGCCGGGCACGCTGGCTTCCATGCTGAAGGATCCGGCCAAGGCTCAGGTGCTCAAGACTTGGGTGAACGCGAAGGGCGAGTGGGCCGAGGGACGCGATGATGTGTGGGTCTGGGATGTAAACGAGTTTGGCAATCGCCACGGGCGGCTGGAGTTTGGCTACGGCTGGAATCTCGGCAGCAGGATGTGGTTCGGACCGGAGATGCAATTCGGGCACTTGCTCGGAGATCAGTTCGAGAACCAGGTGCTCATCATCAAGACCGCATGGGGCGGTCGCGACCTATATAAAGACTTCCGTCCACCAAGTTCCGGCGGCACGGTTGGGCCGTTTTACTCGGAGATGATCGGCACGGTAAAAAAGGTGCTCGGCGATTTGAAGGGGCAGTTTCCCGCGTATGCGGGTCAGGGCTACGAACTCGCGGGGTTTGTGTGGTGGCATGGCTGGAATGACTTCTGCAGCCCGGACAAGGGCACACCCGAGTATGAGAAGAATCTGACGAACCTGATCAACGATGTGCGTCGTGACTTAAACGTACCAAAGCTCCCCGTGGTCATCGGCGAATTCACCGGCCCGTGGGGCGCGGATTGCAAGGAAACCGCCGCGCTGACCATTCGCAAAGCGCAGAAGACCGTGGCGGAAAAGCCGGAGTTTGCCGGGACGGTGAAGTTCGTGGAGACGCACGATTTTGTGCGGACCAAAGAGCAGTCGCCGACAGGCGAGGGTTATCACGAATTCAAAAACGGGGAGACGTATTTTCTGCTGGGCGATGCCTTCGGCAAAGCGATGAAGGCGCTGCTGCCGAAGTGAGGAATGTCGCGCGGTCTAAGGAACCGCCTTTACTCAGCGCGGGAGCGGGCTCTCGGGCGGGATTTCAATGCGTATTAGTCTCGCGCCTTGTCCGGTGAGTTTGAGGTGGAAGTCGGATGGCAATCCTTTGTAGGTCACAAATTTGTCTTGGGTGCTGACTGGCACATCGTTCCGCTCCCGCAGTGTCTTGGCCACGGGTCCGGTGTTGGTGGTGACGTGGAGCTTGCTGTAAACTTTTCGCAAATGGGTGGAGACCGTATGGCGGAGTCGCCTTGCCGAGCGCGGCGAAGGCTGTCTCGACCGAAGTGAACACCCCGCCGCAGGCAATGCCGTCGAGGCTGTTCACGACCCGCTTGATGCTCATGCCGAACATGGCATGGTTTTCGACGAGCCAGACATCGGTGGTTTTGTCGCGGGTGGTGGGCATCGGGAATCGGGGCGGAAAGGTGGCTCTGAAGAAAACACTGGCGACTTGATCAGGCTCGGTTTCCAAGCGGCCAGACGAAGAATCAGGAAACAGCCTCCCACGATCGTGGGGCTATACGGGGACCGCTCCGTCTGGTAGTCTTTTGACCCATGCACTCGCTCCTTCTTCTCTTTTCGTTCGTGCTTCTCGCCCCCGCGTTGCTGCATGCCGAAAGCCGCAAGCCCAACATCGTGATCTTTCTTTCCGATGACGTGGGATACGGCGAATACGGGTTTCAGGGGAATACCGAAATCCCGACGCCGAATATCGATTCCATCGCCAAGAACGGCGTCCGTTTTACCCAAGGCTACGTGTCCGGCCCGTATTGCAGCCCGACTCGTGCGGGGTTGCTGACGGGTCGGTATCAGACTCGGTTTGGCCACGAATTTAACGGAGCGCCGAGCGCGGGCTTCGGACTGCCGCTCACGGAGAAGACGATGGCGAATCGGTTGAAGGCGCTCGGCTACGCCACCGTCTGCATCGGCAAGTGGCACCTCGGTGGCCCGCCGGATTTCCTGCCGATGAAGCGCGGTTTCGACGAATTCTACGGCACCGTGGCGAACACGGCTTTCTTCAAGCCGCAGGCATTTGTGGATTCGCGGAAATCGGCGGCGGTGGGTCCGATCACGGAAGATGGATTCTATTCGACCGATGCCTACGCCGACCGCGCCGTGGATTGGATCGATCGCAATCAGGAAAAGCCGTTTTTCCTCTACCTGCCGTTCAACGCCCAACACGCGCCGCTGCAAGCCAGCGACCGGTATCTCGCTCGATTCGCCGGCATCACCGACGAAAAGCGGCGCACGTTTGCCGCGATGATGTCGGCCATGGATGACGCCGTGGGCCGCGTGCTCACAAAACTGCGCGAGATCCATCAGGAGGAAAACACGCTCATCTGGTTCTTCTCCGACAACGGCGGCCCGACGCCATCCACGACCTCGAAGAACGGCCCGCTGCGCGGATTCAAAGCCACCACGCTCGAAGGCGGTGTGCGCGTCCCTTTCTGCGTGCAGTGGAAAGGCCACCTACCCGCCGGCAAGACGTACGATGCGCCGATTATCCAACTCGACATCCTGCCCACGAGCCTCGCCGCAATCGGTGCAAAACCCGAAACGTCATGGAATCTCGACGGCGTGAACCTGCTCCCCTTCCTCACCGGCGAAACAACCGCCAAGCCGCACGAAACGCTCTACTGGCGCTTCGGCGAGCAATGGGCCATCCGCCACGGCGATTGGAAGCTCGTCGCCGCCAAGCCCGACGACAATGAGGTGAAACTTTTCGATCTCGCAAAAGACATCGGCGAGGCTAACGACCGAACCGCATCCCAGCCCGAAAAGGCCAAGGAACTCAAAGCCGCATGGGACGCTTGGAACGCCGAGCAAAAGCCCCCACTTTGGCCGCCTAATGGAGGGCGGAAGAAACAGAACTAATGGACGGGAACGGGCCGCATCGTCAGCCCTTCAAAGAGCCCTCAAAACTCACCGCTGTGAAAACCAAACCGAGGTCCACGACTTCCGCTGCGCAACGCCGGCAGCTTGTCGATTTCCACCGCGAGAACTTGCAGCCGCGGTTCCGCCTCCCGCATTTCACTGTCAAAAAAACGCGCCACCCGTTCCTCCAATCCTGCACTGTCCGGGACCTCCGCCCTGAGCGCCCCGGGTGCCCCCGAATACGGCACAAGCAAAAGCACAGCGAGCAGCGTTCTCATTCGCAGCGATGATTGCAGGGATTCGCGCGCGCGTCATTGCCGAATACGCTTTCGGCAACTCGATAGTGCGAGATTGCTTGCTCTGAACAAGCGTGGTCAAAACCATGCGCACACATGACGAAATCTATCGCGCTGATCTTCGCCCTCACAGCCTTTACCGTGGTCGCCGACGACGGCGACTCGAAGCTCAAGGACTACGGCCAAAAGCCATACGTCCGCCTTTCTAAAGACCTTCCGCATGTCGAGGACGCGCCGTGGCGGCTCGTCTGCACGATGCCTTACAACTGCCACTTCCAGCCGTGGATCGAAGTCGAGGCACCGGCGGGGAAAGTCATCGACTTCAACTCCACCAACCCGCTCGTGCTCTATCTCACGAAGACCGAGAGCTACACGACCCGCGAGGGCGTTCAGGAGTTTGAGGCGAAGCGCTGGATTAGTGGAGAGGGCGCGATTTACACGATCCCGGCGGGCGTGACGGTGCGCGCGGTGAAGTATCGCGAGACGGGCTATGATACGGAGTTTACTGGCTCGTTTGAGTGCAACGACAGCGACTATAATGTGCTTTGGAAAAAGGCGGTGCGCACCGCTTACATCTGCATGCGCGAGCATTTCTACGACTGCCCGGATCGCGAGCGCGTGGGCTTTTGGGGCGATGGCACGCCGGAGTTGAACCAGTGCTTTTACGCGTTCGATGTGAAGTCGCACCGGCTTTGCAAGGAACTCGTCCTTCGCAAGCTGGAGCCGAAGTTTTATCCCGGCCAGCACCTGGAGTTTCTCGGCGATTACGGGCTTTGGTTTTACTATTTGCAGACGGGCGATTTGGAGTCGATGCGCGCGGTGTATGAGCCGACGAAGACGTTCCTTTTTGAGACGTATCAGTTCGGCAAAAAGACTTGGTTCGATTGGGGCAAGGAGAACAAGGACATCGCGGTCACGGAGACGTGCTTCTATTTCAACTGCCTCGGCACGCTGCGCAAAATCGCGCTCGCCACGGGGCACGATGCGGACGTTCCCGCCATCGACGAAAAGCTCGCCGCGATCCGCAGCACGTTTGACAGTCAGTTCTGGAAGGGCGGCTACTACATGTCCTCGCAAGGCAAAGAGCCCGACGATCGCGCCAACGCGATGGCCGTGAATGTGGGCCTCGCCGATCGTGCGAAGTGGGATGCCATCTACGAAAACGTGCTCACGAAAAAGACGTATGCGAGCTGCTTTTTTGACCGCTGGGTCTTCGAGGCGCTCTGCACGATGGGCAGGCAGGAGCGCGCGCTGCTCCGCATGCACGAGCGTTACAAGACGATGATTCCATGCAGCTTCACGACGCTGTGGGAGCACTATGACCGCTGGTGGGCGTCGCGCATCGATGCATTTGACGACGCCTCTTCGCTCAATCACGGCTGGAACCCGCCCGCGATCATCCTATCGCAAACCATCGCCGGAGTTTCGCCGGAAGCGCCGGGCTGGAGCACGTATCACGTCCTGCCGAAAGAGGCGTTTCTCACCGACATCAAAGTCGTCGTGCCATCCATCAAAGGAGCCATCACCGTCGAGCTGAAAAAGACCGCCACCGAGTTTGCGCTCGCGCTTAACTCGCCCGCCGCAACCACCGCGATCGTGGGTATTCCGAAGGGCTCGTTCACCACGCTCGACGCGATCAAATCGGGCGACGCCACCATTTGGAACGGCACCTTCCGCGGCGGCGTTGAGGGCATCACGTGGAATGGCGAGGATGCAGACTACGTGAAGTTCAACGTCGCCCCCGGCGCATGGAAATTCGTCGCCAGCGGCAAGCTGCCAATCACATCGCCCAAGCCGCTCCCCTCACCGCCCTCGCAGGCCAGCGCGCTCGACAAGAAGACATGGACTGCAACCGCACCCGTGCCCGACAGCACATTCGCGTTCAGCGGCGACAAAATCCCGATCGACGGCTCCGCTGCCAACGCGCTCGACGGCGATCACTGGACCGGTTGGCGCGACATGACTCAGACGCAGCATCCCGGCCAGTGGTTCCAAGTCGATATGAAGCGCGAGGAGCGGTTCGCAAAAGTCGTCCTCGATAACACATGGGCGCTCTGGGATTCCCCCGACGCCTACGCCGTCACCGTATCCAAAGACGGCACGACATGGACCGAACCCATCGCCACCGGACGCGGCGCATTGGGCATCACGACGATCACATTCCCCGAGCAGACCGGCCGTTACCTCCGCATCACACAGACCGGCTCGCGCCCGACCTATCACTGGTCCATCTACGAGTTGGACGTATTCGCGGAGCAGTGAGCGAGTTAGCGACAGGTAGCATCCGATCACGTCCCACCATGAAACTCTTCACCCTCCTCGCATTATGCTCACTCCCGATTGTTGCAGTCGCACAATCCGCCGTGGACCCGGACCCCGCCGGCGTTTTGCTAAAACCCATCCCGGACAAACTGATCGTGCTGACATTCGACGATGCTCCGGCCAGCCACGCGACGGTCGTTGCGCCGATCCTGAAACCGTTCGGTTTTGGCGCTTCGTTCTATGTCTGCAACTTCGATTCCTTTAAGACGCGCAAGGACTGGTATCTGACGTACCGGCAGATGGTCGCGATGGATGCCGACGGCTTTGAGATCGGCAATCACACTTACGGGCACGGTGGCGGGTTGGAGAACTATCTGCGGATGGAGGATGAGGTGATGGCGAATCACGGGCCAAAGATGACGACGGTTTGCTGGCCGATCTATCAGGTGGTCTGGCCGATTTGTCCGGACCTCGCTGCCCACGGATACACGTTCGGGCGGGGCGGGCATGAGCGCCCTTACCGGCCGACGGTGGACAACCCTTTTGACGTGCCGTCGTTTTCAATCACGGATGGGACGTCGAGCGAGAATTTCATCAAGCACGTGCAGCAGGCCTGCAATGGCCGCGTGGTCGTGCTCACCTTCCACGGCGTGCCGGATATGGAGCATCCGCCGGTGAGCCTGGATCCGGCGATGTTCAAGGCGATGATGCAGTATTTGAAGGATAACAACTACCAGTGCATCGCGATGCGCGACATGGCGACGTATGTCGATCCGGCAAAGGCGGCGTTGCTGCCGCGCACGGCCCACGATGCGAAAGGCGCGCCGCCCTTTGAGCGCATCAAGGACGAAAAGCCGTTCATCGCACCGCCATCGAGTGACATTCGGGAATTCCGCTTTCGCGATCTGCCTCCGGGAAATATTACCAAGACCAGCATCCGCCTCACGGTTCCCTACGCCACGGATATCACGGCGCTTGTGCCGACAATCATCGTGTCCGACGATGCCACCGTCGCTCCAGCGTCCGGCATCGCCCGCGATTTTTCCGCGCCGCAGAATTACACCGTCACCGCGCGAGACGGCTCCACGAAAAGTTACGTCGTCACGTTAGAAAAGGCACCCGTGAGCAATGCGAAAGACATGCGGAGTTTTACGCTGCCGGGCTCGCGTTCCGCCGCGGTTTCTCGCAACCGCATTGCCGCCTATCTGCCGATGGCCACGGACGAAAGGGCGCTGGCTCCCACGTTCACACTGTCGCCATTTGCCACGGCCGTTCCCGCGTCCGGCACGGCGCGGGATTTCACCAAGCCGCAGACTTACACAGTCACGGCGCAAGATGGATCGTCGCAGTCCGTCACCGTGACCGTGGTAAAGAGCGACAAGACAAACGCGTTCCTGTGGAGCAAAGCGGAGAGCGGAAACTGGAGCGATGCGGCAAAGTGGTCGGCCAGCGAAGCCGCGCCGGTGGGCACCGGTTCGGCGGACTACGTGATGAGCTTCAACCAAGGCGGTGAGTGCATGGCGAAAAATGATCTAAGCGGCGGATTCCTGCTGAACCAACTCGTCCTTGGAGACCGCTCTGGGCGCCTAACTGTGGGTGGTAACAGCCTTGCGTTTGCGAAGGAGCCTACGAACCAGATTCCCCCGATGATCCACGCGACGAAGTGCCAGCGGGTGGACATCAATGTGCCCGTGATGCTTCATGACGATCTCACCGTGAATACGACGCCGGACAAGGATCCCAATTGCTTTATCAGTTTCAACGAAGTCATCTCCGGCCCGCGCGCGCTCATTTTGCAAAGCTGCGGTGATCGCAACATCGCTGGCATCAACTTCCACGATGTCCACTTTGGCATCTTGCAACTCAACAACACGAACACCTACAGCGGCGGAACATTCATCAATGGTGGCAAAATCAACGTAAGGAAAACGGGCGGCCTTGGGACCGGCGCGGTGACGCTCGATAACTTCGGCACATTGTCCAACGAAGCCAACCTCACCAACCCAGTCATCATCAATCAGGGCACGCTCTTTGGTTGCACATTGAGCGGTCCCATCACGCTCAACGGGATCGCTGGATTCATCAGCAATTGCACAATTTCCGGCAGCATGAACGGACGCGGTGGCTTCACGATGTTTGGCACGAACGGCACCTACCTCAGCATGATCCCCGGCGGAACCGTGACGCTCTCCAGCACGAATTCCTACACCGGACCGACCACTGTTTTTCCGGGCACGCTGATCGTGAAAAAAGCCGCGGGACTCTACAACGCGGACGCCGCGAAATGGACACCGGAAAACATCACCATCCACAAAGCCGCGACGCTGCGTCTCAATGCCGGCGGCTCCGGCGAATTCACTGGCGACCAAATCGGCACACTGCTCGGAAATCTTACGCGCTCGGTGAACGACAACGGGTTGATGGGTGGTTCCTTTCTCTCGCTCGATACCGCGAACGCCACGCAATCCGTGACGATTGCAGCCAACCTCGCCGATTCCAAAGGTCCCGGCGGCGGCGCGTTTCGTTTCAAAAAATGCGGGCCTGGAGCGATGCGGCTCTCCGGTAACAACACCTACACAGGCCAGACGATCCTTGAAAGCGGGACGCTAATCGTTTGGTCGCTTAACAGCTTCTCCAAAGAAGCGCGCAAGGCTGTCAGCAGCCTCGGAGCGCCGACGGACATTGAGTCCAGTGAGATCGTCATCGGAGAGGAAGGCAAGGACGGCGACTGCGCCCTCATCTACACCGGCAGCGGCGAAACCACCGACCGAGTGATGAACCTCGCCGGAAGAAACGCCACCGTGACTTTCGATCAATCCGGCAACGGCCTGCTCAAACTCACCAGCAACATCCTTATTTCCGGCTACGGCGCAAACAAAACCATCGCACTGACCGGCAGCACCACCGGCACCGGCGAACTCGCCGCCACCATCACCGACCCACATGACCGTGCCGGAAAAGCGACCAGCGCCGTCACGAAAAGCGGCACCGGAAAATGGACCCTCTCCGGCGCAAACACTTTCACCGGTCCTACCAAGGTGACCCAAGGCACATTGTCGCTCTTGAGTGCTGCAAGTGTCGGCGCGAAGAGTGAAGTCAGCATCAGTACGGGCGCGACGCTGGAACTGAACTTCAAAGGCCCTATGAACATTCACAGCCTCACGCTCGACGGAAAACTCCTCCCTCCGGGAGAGTATGACGCGGCGAGCGCGCCTGCGTTCCTCAAAGGAACAGGTATCCTGCGGGCACATCCGTAAGTCATGAGACTTCGAACACTCATCACCGTATCTCCTGGATTGCCCCGTCCAACCGCGGAGTGTCGTGGTCACGGCATCCACGGCGAGATTTGAGATGATTAGCTACGCACCTTTGGCTGCCCGGATCATCCGGACCGTGATCGGCTGCGGCAGTTCGAGGGTCAGGATCAGCGTGTCGTTGTCTTGAAAGTGGTAGCGAATACTGAGCGTGCCTTCGGTGCCGTCGCCGGCGGTATAGGTGACGGCCAGGACGGCGTCGCCTTTCTCCTCGAACTTCCAGCCGCCAAGGAACGACGTGCCTTGGTCGTCACCGCCGACTTGGAAAACGTCGCCGCTCTTTGCGTTGACGCTCATCAGCGAGACCGACTCCTTCTGCGGTTCCTTGCTCGTGACTTCGAGCACGCGGTCCTTGAGCTTCCATGCGTAGGTGGTCTTGAGGCCCGCGCCTTTCGAGTCCGCATCCACCCACGTGCCGATGAGCCGGTCCCATCTTTTCTGGCGAAGGATGTCGCCGAGTTTCCCGCTCTTCTTTTCCTCCGGGCTCGGCGCCTTGTCCGCGACGTGGAAAATGAAGTCGTTGCTGAAGAGCCCGCCGGGATTCTGGAGTTGCAGGAAGTGCATCCCGACGGCGGGCAATGCGTCCAGCGCGACCTTCACCGTCTCGCCATCACGACTCACGGCACCCCCGACGCGCCGGCCATCCACGAGCACGTTCGCGGCGTCGTTGATGTGTCGGCCGCTGATCGTCATGGCGGTGTTGCCAGGATGCAGGATGGGGAATTCCTGTTTCCCTCGCTGCTTTTCGATCGGGCCCGATGTCCAAAGCGCGGGCTGGGGATGGTCCGCATCCACCTTCGCGCCGAGGCGCGCGGTAAATGTGCCGACGAAGCGCCCCTCGGCTGCGAGCGCGAGCAGCTTTGCGCGGGTGAAGGATTGGCGGTCGCCGGTTCTTTCCACATAGGTGCCGCCTTTGAAACGCGCATCGAATTGCAGCGCGACCGGCGTGGCTTTCGCACCGTCAAGGAGCACGCCTTCACCCTGGAGCACGACGCCACCGTCCGCGGCGGATTGTTCCAACGCACCCAGCAAGTCGGTCGTCAGCGCAGTGTTGGCCGACTTCACGTTGAGCGTGATCTGCCGCGCGAAGGCACCGGAGAAACCGGTGCTGCCTTCGAGCACCATGTTCCATACCGGATTGAAACGCTCGCGTCCGCCCCACGACAACTGCCACACGCTTCGCTCTGGAGCGCCGCTCTCGGCGATGCGTTGATAGAAGTCGAAGTCGATGATGTTCAGCCGTCCCTGCGGCAGGATCAGCCAGCGATCGTTCGCACCGCGCCAGGTCGGTGCATCCATGCCGGTGCCGGGCGTATTGGTGCTCACGAGGAACGGCATGCGATGGTAGTCGCCGCAGACGTTCGGCTTCGGCTTCGACGGATCATTGTCGCCGTCGATATGGAACAGCCTGAATCCGTTCGCAGCCTGCTTGGAGAGGACGTTCGTGTAAGCGCGCTTCTGCGCCGGTGGGAAGGGGACACCCAGTAGGAATTCCGCCAGCGCATCGCGCTCCGCCGCCGTCAACGCGCCCGCCTTGCCTTCATCGTTCACCGTCTTGTCACCGTCCTTTGCCATGGTCGAAGCAAGCCCCGCGTCGATCAGTTGCCGCGTGCTGCTTTCAGGAACATCGATGCGGCTGTTTGGCGGGACGTTCCCGTGAATGCTGGCGGAATTGATGCCGCCATACGGGTCCCCCGGAATGCCGTCCCAGTGATACGGCTCCGTGTCGCGCAGGCCACGCACCGGCATCGTCGAGCGCGGCATGATCTGATTGCCGCCAGTGACGACGGGCGTCTTGAGAACCCAGAGCAATTGGTCGGTGTGACCATTGGGGTGACAGCTCGCGCAGGAAAATGTGCCCGTCGTGGAAGCCGATGCCGTCTCAAACGCGATGCGCCCACGCTTCACCACGGGATGCGTGGGATCTTCGAGCGGAATCGTCGTGACCACCTGCGGGCTCGCGGGCACCGACACATCCACGAGCGACACCGAGTTCGCGACCCCATTGAGCACCCACGCGCGCGATGGCTTTCCGCCCGCGCCACACTCCAGCGCGATCCCCTCGGGCACCGCGCCCACGTTCACGCGCCCGAGCACCACGCCGGTCGCCGCATCCACGGTAAAGAGTTTGTCCGATCCCGCCGCGGACGCCACCAGCGTCGAGTCATCGTCGCTGATCTGGATCGCGAAAGGCGTCGCGAGAGCCATGCCCGGCGCGGGATTCTTTGGCGGCATCGGCTCGAGATCGAAAAACTTCGGCACCCGTCCGGCGGAGCTGAAATCAACGCTCGTGATCCGGTTCAGGAACGCGCGGTTTTCCATCTCGGCGAGGCCGTGTTTCTGCGTGCCCGCGCGTCCGTTCACGTCATTGCGCGCATCGGTCTGCGCGATGAACACGCGCCCCTTCGAGTCCACGGCGAGGCCGTAGAGCAGCGTGCCAAGCGTATCGACAGTCCCGACAAGTTTGTCGGTCGCGGTGTCGAAAACAAACAGGTCGCGATCCGGCACCTTCGGATGCTTGACGATGTCCACGACGTGACCCAGCGACAGCACGTTGTTGTTTTTGATCGAGTGCTCCCACGCGTCGAACGTCACCAGGTCGCCATCGATCTTGGTGCCGCCGGAGAGCTGCGTCTTGTTGTTCGACTCGAAAGGGATGACGTAAAGCCGCTCGCCGCGCACCGCGATCGCGCGCGGGTCCTGCGCCGCAATATCGAGCCGCTTGTCCACCTGTCGCGTCGTCACATTGATCACCGCGATTTGATTCTCCGAAGACAGCGCGACGTAAGCCTTTTCATTGCTCGCGAAGGCCACACCTACTGGTTCATCAAAGCGCGTCGCCTTCGTCGCCGGATCGAACTCCTGGACCGTGGCGATGACCTGAAGATGCGTCGGACTCGCCAGATCGATGTCGATCACACTCACCGAATCCGAGACATGGTTCGCCACCCAGACCTCCTTGCCATCCGGCCGCACCGCAATCCCGACCGGATCAATCCCGACATTCACCCGCCCAACGACAGCGCGACTGCCAGCATCGATCACATCCACCGTGCTGGCCGGCGTATTGACGACGAAAACGCGACCACCGCTCACGGCAATCGGCGAAGCATGAGGACTCATGAACGTGGGATGCCCGACAGCGGCCGGCGGTTGAGGAGCATCTGCCAAGGCGAGTTCCGCCACCGCGGAGTTCTGAGTGAAGAATGCGCTCACGCCAAGAAGAGCGGTAAGAGATGCTGTTAACACGGATCGTTTCATGGTCGTTTGATTCCGGAGAGGTGTTCGAGTTGAGCTTAGGTAGTTAACGCCGAGCGACCCTAAATCCTGACGTGCATTTCAGACAGGGCGGCGAGGAGGCTTGAAAAAAGTGCGACCTCATTCATACCGCAGCGCCTGAATCGGGTGCAGCCTCGCCGCTTTGATGCCCGGGAAAATCCCGGCGAGAATGCCGACACCCACGCTGAAGCTGAAGGCGAGCAGCATGGCATCCACGGTGATGATGGGTGTGTTATCGGCGGGAGAGATGAGGGTGAGGAGGCGCACGAGTCCCTGCGAGGCGAGCAGGCCAGCCAGGCCGCCGATGACGGCGATGACCACGCTTTCGACGAGGATCTGGATGAAGATGTCGAGGAAGGTCGCGCCGACCGCTTTGCGAACGCCAATCTCGCGGACGCGCTCGGTGATGCTGGCCAGCATGATGTTCATAATGCCCACGCCTCCGACGAGCAGGCTGATGGCGGCGATGATGCTCCCGCTCAAGCGCGCATTGCGGACGGCGGCGGTTATATTCTCCGACCAGTTCTCCTGCGTATTGAACGCAAAGTCCTCGATCCCCCGATGGGAGTGCGTCATCACGTTTTTCACCTGCTGAAGCGCATCGTTCATCTGGTCGAGATCCCGCACTTTGAAATAGACGCTGGAGAGTCGCGGGTCGGGAGCGGAGTCCGCCCCGGCAGTGACACCTGCGCCGGAGCCCGAGCCAGGGCCAATGGGTGCGGCGGCGCCGGCGCGAAACTTGAGCCACATCGTGTTGAGCGGAACATAGACGGTGTTGTTCTTCCACTCGAACGCGATGCCGGCGCCGCTCTTACTTTTCCCGCTACCCATGCCCCGTTTCCGTTCCGGACCACCTTGCACCGCCGCTGGCCCTTTCTCCAGTGCCTGCTCGCGCGCTTTGCGGTCCAGCTCGCTTTCGTAATGCTCGAACATCCCGATAATGCGGAATCGTTGGTTGTTGATGTTCACAAATTCCCCGACGGGGTTCACCTCGCGGCCGATCTCCTCGGGCGAGCCGAAAAGGGCGTCGCGCGTGCCGGTGCCGATGACACAAACGCTGCGGGCCTCTTCATCATCCACTTCATTAAACATCCGTCCGTATTCGATGATGTGCTGATTCATCTCCAGCGCACCCGGCCACGTGCCGACGAAATGCCATGGGTTAAACGCCTTTCCCCCACGCGTGATCGTTGCGGTAAGGGTGCGCATTTCCGGCACGACCAGCCGGACGAGCGGCGCGCTGCGCTGCAGGGCGTAAACGTCGTTCATCGTGTTCCCCACCGATTGATCCTTCCGATGCTGCTGCCAAACGGGAACGGACTGATCGGTGATATTGACCTTCTCCAATCCACCAATGGCAATGAGCGCCTCCTTCATGCCATTCTCCAACCCTTTCACCAGAGCCGACTGCGCGACCAGACTGCCGACTCCGAGAATAATGCCAAGCATGGTGAGCGCGGACCGGAATTTGTTCGCCCAGATTTCTTTGAAGCCAATGCTGATGGTGTTCCAAAAGTTCATGATGGATTCAGCAGGGAAAATCTTCGCGCGGTGGTTCCCGCAAGTTTGGGGTCTGCGGTGGTGGCGCTTTTTCCGTCGCGGATTTCGATGCGGCGGGGTGTGAAGGCAGCGATCTCCGGGTCGTGCGTGACGAGCGCGATGGTGCGGCCTTCCTGGCTGAGCTGGTGGAATAGTTGCAGGATCGTTTCGCCGGTGTGCGAGTCGAGGTTGCCGGTGGGTTCATCGGCGAAGACGATCTTCGGACTGTTCACGAGCGCGCGGGCGATGGCGGTGCGCTGCTGCTGGCCGCCGGAGAGCTGCAACGGGCGGTGCTTGGCGCGATTTTCCATGTCCACCATTTTGAGTGCGTGCATGGCGCGTTCACGGCGCTCGCGACCGGAGACACCGCTGTAGTTCATGGGTAGCTCGACGTTTTGCAGCACGCTCAACTTCGGCAGCAGATTGAAGGACTGAAAGACGAAGCCGATCTTCCGATTGCGGATGCGCGCGAGTTCGCGCTGGGAGGCGTTTTCGATCATCGTGCCGTCGAGCTTCATGGTTCCGCTGGACGGCGAGTCGAGACAGCCCAGCACGTGCATGAGCGTTGTTTTTCCGCTGCCGGACGGGCCGATGATGGAGATGAATTCACCCACGTCGATGTCGAGTGAGACGTCATCGAGCGCGCGGATTTCCTCGCCGGCAAGGTGGTAGATTTTGCAGACGTTGCGGAGTTCAATGAGTGCCATGGCGAGGCATCTTATTTTGAAAGTGGCGCAGCCTTCGCGACTGGGACGGCAGCACCCTTGCTTCCGGCGGCCTTTGTTGCTTCGCCCTCGCCGGGCGGTGCGACTAGCGAGACCACTTCGCCACCTTTCAGACCTTTGGTCACTTCCGCAAAGCTGTAGTCCGCCACACCCATCTGAATCGGCTGGCGCTCAAACTTGTCATCGCCTTTCTTGATATAGACATAACGCTCGCCCTGATCCGTGAAGATGGCCGCCAATGGCACGGCGAGGACGTTGCCGACCGAGACGAGCGGGATCGTTAGGCTCGCGGTCATGCCCGGGCGGACACGCTCTTCGGCGTTCTTGAGGATGATGCGGGTGGAGTAACCCTTGATGCCATTCTTGAAGGTGGCTTGTGGCGCGATGCGGTCCACATGTCCGACGAGCTTGAGACCGGCCACAGCTTCCACCTCTACAGTCACGGCCTGATCCACTTTCAAACGCGTAACATCGGCCTGGTTGATATGGGCCATGATGATCATGTCCGAGAGATTCGCGACCGTGAAAACCTCGGTGCCACTGTTGAAGCCGGTGGCACCAGAGACAGCCTGGCCGACGGAGATCGGTCGCGTCAGGATCGTCGAGTCGAATGGTGCGCGAATGATGGTCTTCACCAACTTATCCTCGACCTGCTGGAGAGCGGTCTGTGCGGTTTCGAGCCGGTTCACCGCAATATCCAGCGTGTTCTTCATGAGCTCGTAGTCGAGGCGCGCGTTGTCGAATGACTCTTGCGGAACGAGCTTGTTGGCGAACAAGTCCTTCGCTCGATCAAAGGCCAGCTTCGCTTTTTCGAGCTGAATCTTTTGCGTTTCCACGGCCAACTCGGCACCGGCGATGGCCGTCTTGCGTGAAGATTTCTCGGTTTGCAGATCCTTGTCATCGAGCTCGAATAGGACGTCGCCTTTCTTGACCTTGTCGCCGATGTCGAGAGTCAGCTTGGAGATTAGCCCGCCGACTTCCGGTCGCACCGAGACTGTATCGACCGGACCAATGTCGCCAGTGGCAGTAATGGCGAAGTTGATGTCGCGAGTCGCGACGACCGCGGTGGTGGGTTGGCGAGGTTTCTTGCTGGCAGCGCCCGTAGTAGAAGTTCCGAATGCGAATTTGTCCGGATATTTCTGCCGAGCCCAATAGCCAGCGCTGGCGAGAGCGGCCAGAGCTAGCAACCATATAATCGGTTTCTTCATAACTTCGGCTGGCTAATTCGGCAATACTTCGTCACTCACGAGCTCCAACCCTTCGTCGGCGTGGAGGGTGAGGCACCAGCAGTCCTCGATCGTGAGTCCGGCCGCCGCGGCAGAGGCAATCGTTATTTCTGCGGCGCGCAGCGGATTTGAGGGATACAGAAGTGTGCAAAGTGCCACGAGGACGACATCTGCCTTGATTCTCGGGAGGCGTGTGCGTTTCCCGTTTAGCAGCGTGCCGACGAAGGTATAGCGCGCACCAAGTTCATAGATTGCCAGCAGGACTGCCGTGGTGCTAACGCAGACCACCGTGAACTTAACGCCAGCCGGAAGATCGAACTGCTTCATGAGGTATTGCGGTATAAAGATGAGCGGCAGGTGCAGAAGGTAGAGAAAGTAGGCGGAGTCGGAGAGGTAACGGGCGGACTTGCTTTCCGAGGCGAAGACTTTCCGGAACAAGCCGATCAGGCCAAAGATCATCAGCCAGGCGAAGAGGGACTGCATCAACACCGCGAGTGGGCGGACGGCTTGTGGTGGGAGCCAGTGGACTATCCATTCGCTGTCAGGCTGAAAGGTCAGGTCCATCCCCAGCGGATAGACTGCGAATAGTGCGATGGGTAGCATGAGCCACCCACGCCGACCGAGCCGGCCTTCGCGGTCATCGCAGTCGAAATAGAAAGCTCCGAAGAAAAAATAGAGTGCGTAGAGCAGGAGAATGTGCGGCGGCACGAAAATACCTGTGGAAGTGTCCGGGCCAAATCCCGGAGCCAGCAATCCATGAAACCACTGCAAGATCCCGGTGGCAGGGACAAGCCACAAGAGCAGCAGCGGAGAAAGTAGAAGACGTTTGGAAGTCTTGCCCCATTGATACCTTCGCCCAATCCAAGCCCAGAGCGAAAATGGGACAAGGAGCAGGCAAAGGAACGACAGAAACCAAAGGTGTCCGAAGATCTGGAGCTGGTTGAACAATGGCAGTTTCGTGAAGTTCAGGTATGCCTTCGTGATAGCTCCGAAGTCTGTCTTCTTCAATGGTTTGCCCGTTCCTTTAGCACCCGCGCCTTTCTCTACTGTGTCGAGTTCACCCAGACGCTTCCCGCCATTTTCGCGCAGTAGGGCGATGACAGCTTTGCGCCCCGTTTTCGCCTGCTGTTGGTCAACATTCAGCTTCAGGGAGCCCGCCACCCACTTAAGTACTTCCCAGTCCGCCTGTGCGTTGTCGAGCGGGGCGGACTGATGGCGATTGACCGAGTTGACATCGGCACCGTGCCCGATGAGCAGCGCCGCGATTTCCGCACGTCCGGTGAATGCTGCATGGCTCAACGCGGTTGAATCGTCGCTGGATGTGGCATTGATCAGTGCTCCCGACTGGATCAGCCATTCCGCCGCCTGGAGGCTGCCGTTGAGTGCCGCCCAATTGAGCGCGGGGATCTGATACTGTGGATCGCGCTCGTTGATGTCTGCACCGCCTGCCAGGTGGCGTTTGAGGGACTCGATGCTGTTGTCGCGTGCGGCGGTCCACAGTGTGTCCGCCGCTGGTTTAGCCCCGTTTCGAGCCGCCTCCAGTGCGCCGATGCCGCCGAAGACCGCGATGTTCAAAATCGCAATCGGGACGATGAATATGACCAACGGGAGCAGGATTCGCCTGGCCCGCTGCCGAATCACAAAAGACAGCCCATACTTGCGCCAAAGCATGGCGGTAAAGAAGCCGCTGATGACGAAGAAGAGCGGCATGCGGAAGCCATGGATCACTGTGAATAGGGTATCAAAGAACTTGCTGGTCCGGTCGTCATGCACGGCCCAGAAAGGTGCCGTGGTGTAGGCCAGCGAACCGTGGAGCACGATACCGAGCAGCATGGCCACTGCGCGCAACGCATCCAAGTCATGGCGCCGGGAGGCTGGCGCCGGAGTATTCATCGTCTGGGGAGTCGAGTCAGTTGGCACAACGGCAGGCATCGGTTCAGCGAATCTTTGGCGTCGGTGAATCACTCACTCCGCGCGCCGGGACCGCCAGGGCCACCAACGATGGAATCAATTGTTTCATAACGTGATCGGCGGCTAGTTCGGCAGCACTTCGACACTCACGAGTTCCAGCCCCTTGTCGGCATGGACGGTGAGGAGCCAGCAATCCTCGATGGTCAGTCCCTCGGCCGTGCGCGGGGAACGTGGCTCTTCGGGTGAAAGTTCTGCGAGACGCAGTTCCAAATCGAAACTTCCGTCTGGAGGCCCGCCCGGCTCGATCCGGCGGGAGGTGTTGTATTTTCCCGCGCAACCGCCGTTTGGGAAATGCGTCGTCATTCCGAAAGAGACCTCGCCACCGGACGGCATCCGACCGCGGATTCGGAACCGCGCATCGGGGCCGAGCAACACGGGAGGCGCGTTGCCGGAACTTGCCGAGATCGCGGTCACAAAAAGGAGGAGCGGACCGAACTTGGTTTCCTTCAAGAACAGCGGCTCGGCGCGCAGGCAACCGGCGAGTCCATCGTCTTTCATCTGCCATTTCCCATAGGCCGCGCCAGCCGGGAGATTGCTGTGCCAGTGATTCACCGGCGGGGATGGCTGCGTCGCGAGAAGTTCGGCGCGTTGATCAATCGAAGCCACGACGCGATGATGCGCGGGCACCTCCGCGATCCGTCCATCCACCAGCCGCCGGACGCTCACGCGGCCTTCGTTTACACTCAGCGATGTGTAGGCAGCGTCAGCCTTCACGTTGAACTGCGTTCCCATCACCGTGAGATCGGCCGTAGGCGTGTGGACGATCAACGGGCTCGCTGCGGGTTGCCGCGCGACATTCGCGGAAAGGTTGCCGCTGCGCAGATCCAGCACCTTTTGTTTCTGCGCCGGGATCGTTACCGCGGACGGACCGAAAATCGTCACCTGCGTTCCATCGCGAAATTTGAAAGCCACGGATGATTCTACAGAAAGCGATTCCAGCGTGCCGCCGCTCACGACGCTGCCGACCTTGAGATCGCGGACCACGTGTCCCCCGGCACCCGTCCATTGCAGCGGGCCGCTCATCTCCGCGATCTGCGCCGGCTCGGGCGTGCTCCGCATCCACCAAAACGAACCGCCAGCCAGCAGCATCACCGCGGCGGCGATGGCCGTGATCCACCGCCAGTCATTGAAACGAATCCGCGACTCGCCCGGCGAGACGACTCGCAGTTCCGTTTCCCCGCGCCGCGCCTTCTCGGTGCGCTCCAGTTCCGCCACCGCCACCGCCTGTTCCGCGACTTCGCGCAAAAACGCCCGCGCTTCCGCATCCGTCCGCAGAACTTCCGCGACGCGCGCTTCCTCGTCGGCAGTCAGCCGCCCGTCAAGATGCCGCAAGAGCAGTTCGTGATTCGAGTTCGCGTCGCTCATGCTTCCGTCGGTTTCTGCGCAGCCATCCGGCCTTCGATGCAGACCCGCAACGCCTCGTGCAAGCGCGACAGCCGCTTGTAAATCGCCTCCAGCCCGAGCCCAAGTTTCTCCGCCACATCCTCACATCCGCGCCCCTCGAAATAGCGCAGCCGCAGCAATTCCTTCGACGATTCCGGCACATCGTCCAAACATTCGTGCAAGGCCTCCATCTTCCCACCGCCCGCATGCGAAGGCTCCGCCAGCCACTCGCGATCCAGCAAATCCATGATCGCCGAATCAAGTTGCAACGTCTCCCGCCGATGCTTGCGCAGCCAGTCCAACCCTTCCCGCCGCGCTGTGATAAAAGCCCAAGACATCAGCGCTCCTTCCGCCTCAAAGCTCACCTCACGAGTCATCGCCTTGAGGGCGACATTTTGAAAAATATCCTCCGCCGCGTGAGCATCCCGGACGACAACCCAAGCCGCCGCCGAAACGCGATGCCGCCAGGTCATCAGCGTTTGCAGGATGTCTTTTTCGGAAAGCGGCATTGTTAAATGCAGAACGATTTGCCGCTTGGTTTCCTGACAAAGCAATTTGGGAAAGATCCGCCCCGTCCACGTCTCCGTGTTGCGCAATGGGCCGCATGGCGCACTGTCGCTTCCCGCCGCACGAACATGGCATCGCTTGCGAACTACCAGCGGTATTCCACTGAGAGTAAGGACCGCCCTTTTGGAAGCGTCAGCGGGATGAGCACGTCGCCGTTCTCGCCTTCGCGGACGATTCCTTTGTGGTCACTCGTGATGCGGACCTGGAGTTTGTCCGCAGTGAACGTGCGCTCGGCGGAAGCGGTGATTTTTTTCCCGGCGGCGGCGCGGAAATAGAACGGAGTTTGCGCTGCGGTCGTGTCGAAGCGGAGCGTGCGCTTGAAGTAGGGTTTGCCGTCCCCGCCGCGCACGTCCTCGAAGAAATCTTCCACCGTGATGTCACCGTATTGGTAGCGCAAAGTCGGCCGGCGCGCGGCGTCGAGCGTGTAGCCGCGGAACTGGTATCCGTGATCCTGCGGGAAGGCGTGATTGGTCTTTGCTTTGTAGGGCCAGTTGTCCTCCAGCGATGTGAGGCGGTGGAATGGGATGCCGGGCGGAAAGGAAATTGAATCCGTTCCGCGCGGGTTAAACCGACCGGAATCCACGCTGGCGAAGTCGCCTTTCCAAAGCTGACGCAGCGCCATTTCGCCGGAGTCGAAAGCGAGGTTGATTCGCTCGGGGTAGCCGACGCCGATGCCGCGATAGCCGACGGGGCTTTGCCCGCGGCAGATCTCGGTGGTGTCGCCCACGCGCACTTCGTTCGACTGGCGGGAAAGGCCGACCGGTTTCTTTGCGCGGATGCCGTCTTCGAGATAGGTCCACAGCGCTTCGATCTGCTGCGCGGTGTCGCCGCCGAGGATGACCGGGCGCGTGGACTGACCATCCGGCCAGAAGCTCGGCATGATAACGGTGGGGTGAAAGCGCGATGGCTGGCGCATGTAGAGATAGAACCAGTTTTTCTTGAGCCGCTCGGTCACGCGCCCGATGTCGAGCGCGCTCATCTCGCCGGATTTCTGGCCGTTGAATTCATGACACGCGATGCAGCTCAAGCCGTTGGTGCCAATCATTTCGTAGCCGGCGTTTTTCGATTCGAGAATGTTCGCGACCTTCGGGAGCGTCGCCGTTTCGAGTTCATCCACCTTGCCAAACAGCTCCACGAGATGCCCAACGTTCGCCTCGCCAAACTGCGGCATCGCGGCATCCACGTAATCGCGCTGGCGTTTCCCGCGCAGCAGCACTTCGGCGATCCATTCCGGCTTCAGCTTCGCGCCGACGTGCGAAAGCGGCGGCGGGATGCGGCCTTGGTCGCCGAGCGCAGGCTGCGTGCCGGTGAAGAGCGCGTTGCGCTCGGGTGCGATGCCGCCGAGGCCGGTGCGCTCGTGGCAGGCGATGCAGTTGAAAGTGACGAGCGTTTTCGCGAGTTGTTGCTGGTCGTCGAGCTGCGGCTTTTCCGCGATCGGCAGCGCCTTTGCGATCAACCCCCGCTGTTCCGCATTCAAATCGAAACGCGGCCACGCGCCCGCAGCTTCGCCGAGACATCCGCGACCGGCGCCGAGCTTGGCAAAAGCGATGCTGGGTTTGCCGGGAATCTTGAGGTCGTCGTGGCAATTCGCGCAGCCAAGTTTGCCAAACTGCTCCCGCCCGCGCGCCGCGAGTTCCGCATCCACCTCGAGCGGCGCGAAGGGCGCGATGACCTCGTTGGAGATGGACAGCCGCTCCGAAGGAATCGGCCCGCGCGCAAACTGCGGCCCTTCCATCTCGCACGAAAACTTTGCCTCACGCCCCGTGTGAAAATACGTGAGCTGTATTTTGCGCCAGCCCGCCGCGAGTTCCGCCGCGCCTTCCAGCTCCTTCACCCCGCGCCGGTCGCTCGGCTCCTGCTGGATGATTTGTTTCCCGTCCACGAGCAGCGAGCCGCCATTCATCCTGAGGAAAAACGTGTGGCGCCCCGCGTGCGCGATGTTCACCCAGCCATCGTATTTGAGCGCCGTGTGCTGCGGGATTTTTCCCATGCCGAGACTCTCCAACGCAAAGTCGTTCACCTGCCCCGCCCGCTCCGCCGTCACCTTCTCGCTCTCCAATCCCTCCCACACTTCTCCGCGATAAAGCGTGTAGCCAAGCGAGCCCGGCACTCGCGTATTTTGCAGGAGAAAATGCGCAATGCGCTCCACGTCCTGACTGGCAAGCCGCATGTCCGGCATCCGCCCCGATGGCCGGCTCGCGTGCGGCTGGCGCAGAAAATCCACGAGACTCTTGAAGCTGTATTTTTGCTCCAGCGCACCGAGCGGCGCGGAATTCTTCGGCAGCAACTCCGCGCCTTTTTCATCGCGGGGCGAATGGCACGCCGCGCATCCGCGCGAATGGAACAGCCGCTTCCCATGCTCGGCCGCCACGGCATCCGGTGCCTGCGGCGCGAAGTCGTTCTTTTTCAATGAGAACAAAAAGTGCGTGAGCGCCGCTGCCGTCTGCTGCTTTTCATCCGCGCCCAATTTCCCCAGCAAGTCCGGCATCGTCGTGCCGGGCTTCGACCCATGCGGATTGGCGACAAACTCTTGCGCCCAGCCTGGATTTACTCGCGCTCCGATCTCCGCGAGTCGGGGCGCTTTTTTCGAGCGCGCAGCCAGTGCCGCGTCGCCCGCGTGGCAGGCGACGCAATTCAATTCCTCAATCAGCACCAGCCCTTTCAGCGCCGGATCGAGCTGGCTGGACGCCACTCCAGAAACGACTGCCTCCGCGAAAATTACCGGGACCGCGCCAAATTGCAGCACGGCACAAAGGGTGATCCATCGGAGAATCTCCGCCACGCCGGGCGGAGCCCTGCGCACTGGCGATACTGCGGACGCGCGTTTGGGGAATTGCATGACGGCTACTGGCTTTCGCGGAACTCGATGGCGTTTCCGCGTTATCGGAAACTCCCGCGGCTTGCCCAGCGGATCACCGCTCGTAAGCCTGCTCGCCTCGTTTTCCGGTGAAGAAATTCTCAAGATGCTCGCCGCGGCGCACCATGCGGTTGCCGAGTCGGTGAAAGAAATCGCCGACCCCGCGGAAGCGCTCGCCGGGTTGCGAGTAGCGGCTGTCGGAGTAACTGCTCCCGCGCTCGCGCTCGCGATACACATTGTCTTCCTGCGCGACCGGCGGCGGGGCACCCCGATCGGGACGCTCCGACGAGATGTCTGAAGGCGGCGCGATTGCGTCGGATTTTTCCAGCACCGCGCCGGAGTCTGCGGCGATGAGCATCGTTCCGATCCTGCCCTGGCGTCCGTTGAAAAGCTCGACCGTCCAGACCGGCGCACCGCCGCCGCTGCCGCTGCGCAGCGAATAGTCGAGCCGGTCAAATTGCTGGCCGTTCTTTTCCGTTTCCTTGTTCACGATCGTGAACACGCCCTCGCTGTCGAGATTCAGCCGGCTGAAATCCATCGTCTCACCGACCGGGCCGCGCGCGACTGGGGTGCGTTCGCCGATGACCCGCCCGCGCTGCACCTCGACCTCGCGGATGCCGCCGCGCGCGTTCGGTTCGCTGAGGACGACTTTCCAAACCGCCGGTTGCGGCGAGCCATTGCGACCGCGCAGCTCGACCACGCGATTGAGCGCGCCTGAGCCGATCTTTTTTCCGACCACTCGCAGCGCGGTGTAAGCCGTGGCGGGTTGTTCGGCGGCGATGGCGGAGGAAACGCTGAGGAGCAGGGCGAGAGGAGCTGTGAATTTCATCGCGCGGAGCATGGAATAGAGGCGCGGGAATTTCCAGCGTGAATCGAGCGCCTCCTTCTCCTGCTCTTGCTCTTGCTCTTGATCTTGATCCAGACCGTTGGCACCGGAGCCGAGGATCAAGAGCAGGATCAAGAGCAGGATCAGGAGCGCGAAACCGCTACCGCGTTGCCCGATGGGATGCTAAAGCACTATCTCTTCCCGCATGAATCCAGAAGCCGACCGGCTCGAAAAGCTGCTTCACGTTTACAAAGGCCTCGTCGAAGTCAGCGCGCTGATCAACGGCATCACCGACTCGGCGGAGCTGATGCCCGCGATCCTCGATGTCGCGCGCCGCGTCTTCAATGTGCAGGCCGCTTCCCTTTTTCTCGTGAATCCGGATGGCGATCTGGAACTCGCCAACGCCAGTGGCGCGGACGCTTTGCCGACGACGCGGATCATCGTGCCGCGCGGCCAGGGCATCTCCGGCTGGGTGCTGGAACACCGCATGCCGCAACTCGTGCCGGACGCCTACGAGGACCCGCGCTTTTACCGCGAAGCCGATCGCCAAACGGGATACCGCACGGGCTCGATCCTGTGCGTGCCGCTCACGCGCAACGATGTCGATATCGGCGTCCTCCAGATTTTAAATCCGCTCGATCGCGAACGATTCAACATCTCCGATCTCGAAGCGTTCACCGCGTACGGCACGCTCGCCGCGACGGCGATCGACAAACTGCGCACCATCAAACGCCAGCACGAACAGCAGCGCACGGAGCACGAGTCCGCGATCGCGCGCGATATTCAAAACAGTTTCCTGCCTCAAAATCTCCCGCAGCGACCGGAGATCAGTTTCGCCGCGAGCTACCGGCCCGCGTTGAATGTGGGCGGTGATTTCTACGACGTGATCGCGCTCGGCCCCGACGAGTTTTTTTTCGTCGTCGGCGATGTTTCTGGAAAGGGCACGCCCGCCGCGCTGTTGATGGCGCAGGCGCTCAGCATTCTGCGGCTGATTCTCGTCCCCGGCATTTCGCCGATGACGGTGCTCGCGCGGTGGAATGAAACGCTGTGCGGCCACACCATCCGCGGGATGTTCGTGACCGCGATCGTCGGGCGCATCGTGCCTTCGCTCCGGCACGTGGAACTCGCCAGCGCCGGGCATCCTTCGCCGCTGCGCGTGCGCGCGGGAGGCGGCGCGAGTGAGGAGGTGATGCCATCCGCGCCGCCGCTCGGCATCGTGCCGGAAATCCCGGGCCGCTCCCACCAGCTCGCGCTCGCGCCGGGCGAGCGACTGGTGTTTTATACCGACGGACTGACGGAGTCCTTCAACGCCCAGAAAGTCCCGCTCGATCTGGAAGGCGTCCGCCTATTGCTTGGCGAAGATTTTCAAAAAACCGCAGATGTCGTCGCCGCGCTCGAGCACGGCGAGGCCGCACATCGGAAGGACGCGCCACCGCACGATGACCTCACTATTCTCGTGCTCGGACTGCAATGAAACGCGAACTCGATTTCGCCAGCCATCCTGGAAACCTCTGCCTGATGCGCGATTTCGTGCGCCAGTTTCTCGAGCCGATCGCACTGCCAGCGGCGGAGAAAGACTTGATCGTCCTTGGCCTGGATGAAGCCTGCACCAACGTCATCCGCCACGCCTACTGCCACGAATCGGACAAGCCGATGCACCTCGCGTGCGAGCACCACGGCGACCACGTGCTCTTCCGCCTCCGGGATTTCGGGACGCCGTGCGAAAAGGAAAAATTGAAAGGCCGACCGCTCGAAGAAGTGCGCCCCGGTGGCCTCGGCATTCATCTGATTCAGCGGGCATTTTCAAAAGTCGTTTACGAACCGAAAGCCGACGGAACCGAACTGGTGATGCGCAAGAATCTGGAAAGCGTGCGGTAGTCCCGGCAAAAAGTAGGCGAGGTTTGCAACCTCGCGCGGCGGGCAAGCGGCAGCTTACGGCAGCGGCACAGACTCGGCGGCGGTGAGCAGCGCATACCACTCCTCCCGCGACAGCTCGATCGAAAGCGCGCTCACGGCATCGGTGATTCGCCCCGCGTTCGTCGTTCCCACGATCGGGATCACACCCGCCGGATGGCGGAGCAGCCAGGCGAGCGCGATTGCACTTCGCGAGACTCCGCGACGCGCGGCAATTTCATCCAGCAACGGAACCACCCGCTGCGGCTCGTATTCTCGCTGGGATCGCAGCAGATCACAGGCTCCATCCGCAAGCTGGCCACCCCCGAGCGGGCTCCACGCCATGAGCGTGATATGCTCCGCAAGGCACTGATCCAAAACGCCATCGAGCAATGGCGCGCGTTGGAGAAGGCTGAATTCCACCTGATTCACCCAGAGCCGCATCGGGCAGGCTTTCTGCAACGTCGCGAGTTGGGTCGGGCGGAAATTACTCACCCCAAATTCGCGCACTTTCCCATCCCGCCGGAGCCGCTCAAAGGCGCTCGCGACTTCTTCCGGATGCGACAGAAAATCCGGGCGGTGAATCTGGTAAAGATCGATCGTCTCGACGTGCAAACGGCGCAGCGAATCCTCGCAGGAAGCCACGATGTATTCCGGGCGGCTGTCATATCGGTAGGGCTCCCCCGCCCCGCCGAGTTGCGGCAGCCGGATCCCGCACTTGCTCGCGATCACCAGCCGCTCCCGCAGCTCCGGCGACTCCTTCATCACCCGTCCGAATACCTCTTCACACGCGCCGCTGCCGTAGATATCCGCGTGATCGAACAGCGTGAACCCCGCATCAATCGCAGCGCGCACCGCGCGCGCCCCATCGGCATCGCGCCCGGTCAGCCGCCAGCAGC
>JANNWY010000217.1:0-6053 GCA_031409335.1 Chthoniobacteraceae bacterium
GGTCGCGCTGAAGCTGCTGGCACCGGAGCGGGCGGATGATCCGCAGTTCGCGGCGCGCTTTGAAAAGGAGGCGCAGTCGCTCGCGGCGCTGAATCACCCGCACATCGTCGCGGTGCATGACTTCGGGCACGTCGTCGCTGCATCAGACACTCAACTTCCCCTCTACTTCCTGCTCATGGAGTTCGTCGATGGGGTGAATCTGCGGCAGGCGATGAAGGCGGGACGCTTCACGCCGGAGCAGGCGCTCGCGGTGGTTCCGCCGGTCTGCGAGGCGCTGCAATTCGCGCACGAGCACGGCATCGTGCATCGCGACATCAAGCCGGAAAATCTGCTGCTGGACAAAGATGGCCGCGTGAAGATCGCTGACTTCGGCATCGCGAAAATGCTCGGCGCCGGCGGCTCCGATGTCGGCCTCGCGGAAAGTCAGCCCGCTGGCACCCCGCAATACATGGCGCCCGAGCAGAAAGCTCATCGCGCCACCGATCATCGCGCGGACATCTACTCGCTCGGCGTGGTGCTCTACGAGTTACTCACTGGCGAACTCCCCGCCGACAAACTCCAGCCGCCCTCGCGCAAGGTGCAGATCGATGTGCGGCTCGATGAGATCGTGCTGCGCGCTTTGGAAAAGTCACCCGAGCTGCGCTTTCAGACGGCTGCGGATTTCCGCACGCAGGTGGAGACGATTGCGGACGGTGCGGCGCCCACACCCGATGCGGCCAACTCCGAATACATCAGCTCCTGGGGCTTCCGGCTCTCGGCTGGTCCCGCCGTCAAAACCGGATACGTCCGCTTTTGGGAGAGACGGTTTGGCAGCATCGAGTCATCCGGCGCCATCAATTCGCTCAATCTCTCCCGGATTGGCTTGATCGGGTGCCTCGCCGTGTTTGCGATTCTCCCGGGATGGCGCTGGTGCTGGCCCGCGTTCGGCTTCCTCGGGATGTTTTTTTTGATCGGTGTGGCTTACGTGAGTGAAGCTGCTGCCCAGCGCGGTGTGGACCTTTCAAAAACCTGCGGCTTTCCCGCTGACCAATCTCAAAGGAGCATCTGGAGGCGGCGCATCGTTCGGCTGACTATTGGCGGCGGCGTCCTGCCAATGATGCTCTTCGCATTTGGTCTCTTCCTGTCGCTCGGACGGAACGGCGAGAAGGTCATCGAAACGGCGACGACCGAGCAAATGGCAGTCGTATTCGCTAAGACGTTCGGGATTGCTGCGGGTCTGGCGGTCGTGATTTGGGCGCTGCTGCGAGTGTTCTGGAAGAAGGCTGACGACGTAGCAATTTCCTGGCTGCGGCATCCCGAAGCGTTGGTCGCGCTGACGATGCTCTGGCCGCTCCTTCTGATGACTGCGCCTTTCTTCATTTGGGGGTTTGTATCGGCCGCTCGCCCGCAGAGCCCCCCGCTGAATGCCGCAGAGTGGATACTGTGGGGCTTGGTGGTCTTCTTCTTTTTGCAGGGGGCAGTTTGGTTCATGCGGAAACTGCGCGAGGTCACGCGAGAGGCAAATGGAGTTGCAGAACCGTCCTCGGCGATCACTCAGGCACCCTTGCTCGACTTCCGCGTCCACAGATTCCTGACCGTTGCCACTCTCTTCGCTGCGGGGATGGTGCTCTTCGAACGGACTCGTCCCGAATCTCCAGCGCTCTATACAGTGGAAGTGCCAGCGGATGTGATCGTCGAGGATCATACCCAATCCGTTCTCCTGATCGGTATCGCGATAGCCGTCGCAGTCGGCTTCTTCATCTGGCGTTCAGCGCGGGGACTCTCTCCTGCTGGCGGGCCGTCTGTTCCCGGGAAGCGCGGAAAATGGAGCGGCTGGGGAATGGTCGGCACCGCCTTGGGCTTCACGAGTTGGATGGTGTTGACGACCATCCTATCGGGCTGGCCGACCGCGGGTGTGGCCCTCTGCGCCGCAGCGATCGGGATCGTGCTCGCTGCTGCGCTGGTGCTTTGGAACTCTCGCGACAAGATGATCGAATTCGCCGGGCAAATGTGGCTTCTCGCCGCCGGATTCGTATCGGCTGCGACGTTCCTGCTCGGAGCTCATTGGCTTCATCTGCCGATGATCGCTCGCTGGCCCGGAGGCGGCATGGTCGAGCCGACGAAGTTTATTTGGATGCTTGCGCTCTTCCCGCTGGTGGCCGCGTGCTTTTGGATTTTCCACCGCCGCACGGATGAGCGCCCGCCCTCCGCCGATGGGTCGTCCCCACCTGACTCTCCGCTATCGGATGGCATCGCGACTCAGCAGTCCCGCTGGCAGGGCTGGGACGTGTGGGTCACCGGGCTTTGCGTGGTGATCTCTGCGGGCGTGCGGCTGTATCGGGTGTCGGAGAGGGGACTCAATAGGTCCGTGCTAAACGGAATAACGGAGAGCGGAGAAATTGTGCTCCACACAGTAGTGGCCACGGTGATCCTGCTCGCGGGTGTGGCGTTTCTTTGGATACTGGCGAAGAACATCAAGACGGGATCCGGCACTCGCGCCGCATCATGGAAGCGGCACCTTGGACGCACCATCGTTCCCAGCATCGCGGTCGCGCTGTTGCTCCGCACATTCATCGCCGCTCCATTCTGGTCGGTGACGGATGCCACCGCGCCGGAAATCCCACGCGGCAGCCTCGTGCTCGTGTGGAAAGTCACGCGCACCTTCGCCGCCGGAGACCTCATCGCCTACGTGGAAAAAGGCCGCGTGAACATCGGACGCATCGCCAAACCAAGTCAGGAAGCCGTCTTCATCAAACGCAACGACAGCGAACCGACGTCCGTTTTACACACCAGCATCGTCGGCAAAGTCATCAGCGTGCTATGGCGCGGGACGCCGCAGGCATCGGCGCAGGTAGCCCGCGTTGATGGTCCGCTCGAATCCGCTGCGGGAACGAAAATTTCCGGGACTTCTAAAGCGGCCAGCGGAATTAAAATCGAACTGTCGAGCAACGGATTCCCCGCGCAGATCAAAGACATTGCGCTGAGCAAGGGCCTCATCACCTTTCAATCTCAGGCAGCGAAAAGAACCGCGCATCCCGCGCCGTGGGTGCAGACGCGGATGGTGTTTAACTGGTCGCTTCAGCAGGCCGAGGTGGAGTTTGAAGCCGCTAAACTTGGCGGAGTGCAGCGCCATACGATCCCGTTCCTCGCAAATGGGAATCGGCTCATGCTTTTGAAGGTCGAGAAGAACGATGCATGGAATTGTTTGATCACTTTCCCGGCTCCTGCCAGCACCGTGCTCGGCCTGGATGGGGCGGAATCCGTTCGTTACAAAATCACTGCCAACACGACAGGCAACGGCAAGCCCCCCGGCCCGGGTGGTCTGCTCGATGTCCTGGTCAATATCCACGGAGTCAATGCGACGGATCCTACAGTAAGGGGAACGCTCAGCGGAGCGGACGTGCTCGTTCTTCCTCTCGTCCGCAGTGCGCGGGTGATGAGCGTGGATGACCCGAATACAACCACGACAAACAGTCGCGACGTGGTCCTGGAGCTTGAGCTGACCAATGCCGAGATTGCGCTCATCAAAGCGCATGAGCATCGACGCGCGTTCACATTTAGTCCCGCTCACCCGCCGCTCGGCACAAGCACCATCGCTGAATCGGAGAAGCTGAAGCAGCAGTTCGACGTCATCGCCGACACGGTCAGAGCGCGATACCGCGACGTTGTTGCAAACCCGCCAAACAATCCGGGTGCCGGACAACGGGAGTCGAGTGTTACTTTTTCCCTGCCGTCGGTGCCGGGCAAAGTCAGCTATATCAACGGGACGGGTCGCAATGGCCGCCCCGTCATCGTCGTGACTGCTAAGCTTGAGCGGTCGGGGAAAATTCATTGGCCACAAGACCGGGTGGAGCAGGAGTGCTACACGACCGAACAGGCTGCCAGCCTTGTCACCAACCTGCTCGCAGTGATGAACATCAAAAGGGTCAGCGTCGTTCGCCGTGAGCTTCTGGCCAAGGCGCTGTGCGACCTCGTCTGCTGGGTTCCCGTTTCCCTCTGTGGAGACGAAGGCTCCTTAGACTCCTGGGTCTGGTGTGCCACGGGGGTTCGCGGAGTATCTATCGAGGGCATTGGCGCAGCCCAGCAAGTCTCGGCAATCCACGCCTTTTACACCGTTCCAGATTTCAAAAAAGTGAACCAAGTCCATGTAGAAGTTCACAACTTCTATACGCTCTTTCGATGGCTGCGACATGAGATCGAGCCGGAGGCTCTCAAACCTGCACCGCAGCCGGTCGCTGAGGAGAGCGCGAAGTTGCCGGCGAAACCTACGACGAAACGGCTGGCATCGTTTTCACCGACCTCGAATCCAAGTCCCGGAGCTTATGAACTCAGCAGCTTTTTGGCGGAGCCACGTCATGTGGCACTCGCGGAGTTCGCATTTGTCGATGAGCGATACTCGACCGCACACACGATTTCTCAACTCGGTTTCTACCTCGCTTCGCCGGATGGTGCCATCAGGCCGGGCGATGTGGTGGGCGATGTGGTGACGTGGTCCATCGAGAACGTAACCGAGGGCGAAGGCGCGTGGCTCTTTCGGATAATAGGGGGAGCTGGTGTGCCGAAGTTCGAAGGCATCGCGAGGATCGGCGGAAAAGGCAAAGGCTTCGCGGATATTTATGGGCGGCCCGACAATCCAGAACGCGGAGGGGACACGACGCTCGACCCCGCGACGACAACGTGGGTCCACGTCCGTCCCGAGCGATCCTATTCCGTGAGCCCGAGCGATTGGTCCGCAGAAGAATGGCACAGTCTGAAGCTCTTCGAGGCGCAGGACGACAACGGCAAAGTGCTCGGCCACATTCGGCTAAAACTTCTCGTGCGCCCAATGCTGCCCGAAGCGAAGTATCCATGGAAAGAAACCCCATATTTTCGCAACGGCGACTGGACGAAGAATAAGGAACTGATGTCCGTGATCGGCGAACCATCCGGAAAGGTTGCCCCGGAATCAGCACCCGCGCCGGAGAAGGCCGCCCCGGAATCAGCACCTGCGCGAGAGAACGAGGCGTCCGAAAAACCTGCCCCGAAGCTTCACCGCCGCGAGGTGCGGGATAAGACCCGCGACGGCAGGGATATGGTCATGATTTTCGAGGAGCTCCAGCGCGATGAGAAGACCTCGATAGTCACCATCAAAGCCGTGAACGGCGGGTCCGTAGGTTCCGCGATGTTTGATGTGCGTGGGAATTATGAAATCGCAAAAGCACGAGGAGCAGCTTGTTTCATCAACCTCAAAGCATGGGAAGGCGAGAACGGTGCGCGGATGTATCTCACTGGCTTCGCGCCCAACAAGGACGTGGACCCAACAACCTATTTCGAGCTGAAAGAGCCTTTGCCCACCGAGAAGCGAAACCAGTTCCTCTCGGTCAAAGACTACGCCCCCCTCTTCAATCGCCAGCCATGAGAACAAACTTTCCCGGCAGCAACCCACCGCCTGCTGGGACACTACTCATGACCGTGCGGAAGCGATAAATCGCAGGACCTTCTGGCCCCAATCTGCTGCAAGGATCGTCGGCAACTACGGGCAGGCTTCATTCGCGACAAAAATGGAACCATTTCCTCCCCCGCCGGTATCATCATGGAACAACGAATGAACGAAGCCGACGAACTCCAAATAGTCCGCCGCATTGTGGACGGGGAGATCGAGGCCTTTGAGCACCTCGTTCTTCATTACCAGGATCGCCTGCTCCGTATGATTGCCACCCTTCTAAATGACGAACGACGCCACGCCGAAGACCTCGCGCAGATCGTCTTCGTGGAAGCCTTTCGGCGCCTCAAGGATTTCGATCCCGCACGAAGTCGATTCTCCACCTGGCTGTTTATGATTGCCCGCAGCCGCTCGCTCAATGCCCTCCAGAAGAAGAGCCCGACTCTCTTGGCTGAACTTCCCGAGCAATACGCCGACACACCCGAACCTGAAGACCGAGACCGCATGAGAGCCCTCGACCAAGACCTCCATCAACTCCCCGTAAAACAAAAACGTGCCTTCACTCTCGTGGCCCTCGAAGACCTCTCCTACGCCGAAGCCGCCCAAATCGAATACACCACCGTCGGCACCATCAAGTCCCGCGTTAGCCTCG
>JANNWY010000218.1:0-8037 GCA_031409335.1 Chthoniobacteraceae bacterium
TGATCGGTTCTGGCGACCGTTTCTGAGGTTACTCTGCCGATTCGCGCACTCTGCGCGCTTTGGCCGCGAATATCTCCAATCCCAGCAAGGCTACCCTCTGTCCGCCGCCGCTTGAGGGTTTTTCAACAGACTGCTAAGCGATGCAGCGCGCCTTTCCATAAATCCCCCCGCCCTTCGGCACCCCGCGTTTGCCCCACTCGCCGTGAATTACCCTCATTGGTGGCATAGCCAATACAGGCTCGATCCCGGTGCTCCTTCAGGAGGCCGTGTGCAGTCGTTGCCATCCAGACGGCCTCATCCCCGCGATCGTGCTAAGACGCGAAACCCAAACGCGTGCGATGATGGCGTGGAGGACGGCGTTGGAAACAGCCAAGCACTACCGCTTTGCGGCTCCGCGCTACTCTTTATGCGATCGTTTCCGGCAAGCCGGTGAATCCGGATCAGCAGCCGGGGATCGGATGCAACAGCCGGTGGAAGGCCGCGAATGAGCCCGCGTGCTTCGGCTGAGTTTTAAGGGAAGATCGGCGTCGTCTCGTCGATCGAGCGCAGGAATTTCACCAGCGTCCCGCGTTGCACGGGATCGGTGATGAAATGCTGGCGCGTGCCGCCGTTGCCGTCCTGCGATCCGTCGAGAACCTGGCCGAGCGTTTGCGCGAGCCCGTTGTAATAATAAGGTGCGGTCTCGGCGACGCTGAGCAGCGAGGGGATGTTGAAGCCATTCGCACCGAGCGGATTGACGGGCTGGGAAACATCCGCCGCGTTGAAGCGCACTTCATTCGTGCGTCCGCCGCCCAGCGTGAACGTGCCGACGTTGGACAACACGGACGGGCCGAGCGTCAGCGTCTGGCGAATCTCCGCGCCGATGACCCGCTCATCCCCAAAACCGAGTCCGATCTCGGGCGATGGCACCGGGAAGTAATCAACGGTCGAGCGTGTCCACTTCGGTCCGCCGTGGCAGGTCGCGCAACTGAAGTTTGCCACGACGAGTCCCGTCTGCCCGAACAGCGTGCGGCCCGTCTGCGCGTCGGTGTCCGTGGCGGGGACGGGCGCGCGGCTCGCGCGCACTTTCAGCCGCACCCATTCGGAGATTGCATCCTGGCGGAAATCGCGCCCGGCATTTCCGACCGTGAGCAGATTGGTGACGCCGGGTGGCCGTGAAACCTGCCCGCCGCGGCGCAGCGTGGCGAGATTGCCGCGCGTCGTCCATGTGCCACTCGGAGTGCCTGCCGGACCCACGACCGCACCGTTCGTGGCAATGGAGTATTCGAAGACGGTGTTCTGCGCGGCACCGCCGGCATCGACGCCGCCGATCACGTAGATTTGATTCGTGCTCACGGTTCCGGCGATGCCGAATGCGGCGCGCGGCGCGGGCAGACTCGTGTGCGGCGTGGCGACCATCGTCACGGCTTGCGCGAGATATTCCTCCACCGTATCGAGCACAGTCCCGGTGCCATCCTGGCCGCCGACGATGAAGATGCGCGAACTCACGCCGCGCAGCGCGGTCGCCGCGCCGTGGTTGCGCCGCAGCGTGAGGCCTGCGGGGTTGAGAGCGGTCCATGCGCCGACGTTGAAAATATCCATGCCCGCCTGGTATCGCTGCACCGGATTTGCGTTGGTCACCGACGGCAGGTTTTCCGAGCCGGTGTTCCCGCCGATGACGTGGATCAATTGCAGCGGCTCCGCTGTATTCACGCCGCCCGCCACGGTGATCGCGAATTGCGCGACGGCCGTGGGCAGCGACGCCACGGTCCGCCAGACTTGCGTATCCGGATTATACTCCTGCACGGTGCTCACGGGAAGCGCAGCGCCCGCCGCGCTCTCGTAGCCTCCGATCGCATAGACCCGCGGCCCGCGCGCCGTGCGCACCGCGGCTGCGCCGAGCGAATGGCGCGGCGTAAATCCGCTCGCATTTGCCGCCGAGATTGTGTTGGAGCGCGGGTCGAATTCGAGCACCGCGTTTGCGCCAGTGATGAGGCCCGAGGCGTTGCGTCCGCCGATGATGAGGACGCGGCCATCATCGAGCGTTGCGAGCCCGAAGTCGCTGCGCCCGCCTGGCACCGGGGGAAATGCGGCGCCGTTCGCGAGGTCGTTGGTCGGGCCCACAGTGCCGGTGACTTGCTGGAATTGCTCGATCTGCGTCGTGTAATCGGCAGCCGCGCCGACGCCGCCGATGGCGAGGAAAAGACGATCGTCGTCGATGAGGCCGCGCCCACCGGAGACACCGCGCGTGTTCAACTCGAAATCGTGGACTTCATCGCGCACGCCGCTCCAATTCAAGATCCGCTGGTCGAACGAATCCGCCGTGTGCGCGAACGTGCCATCGAGCGGAATGGTCTGGCGCGGGCCCGCGTCGAACATCCACGTCACATTGTCCGAACGGCCCTGCGGATGGCACGCGATGCACGAGCCCCACGATTCGCTGGCGAGGCGTCCATCCGGGCCGCGTCCCGCGAAAAACAGTTCCGCGCCGAGTTGCACGAAAGCATCGGGCGTATTGGCCAGCGGGACTCGCGAAGCGCGGATGGTGCGCAGAATGACGGGAGCGGCGGGGTCCGCGATCCGCACATCCGTGATCGAGCGGCTGACGAAATTGAAGACGTAGGCGTGCCTCCCAGCGCTGTCGATCGCGACACCACGCGGCGCCTTGCCCGCGATCTGCCGGCCGCGCACGTCCTGCAAATCCACGCGGGTGAGAGTGCTCGGCCCGGCCACCAGCGGTGCTCCGACTGTGGGAACTCCGTTCGCATCGACCGTGAGACGCACGAGCAAGTCGGACTGCTGCACGACCACCCACGCATTCGAGCCATCGGGCTCCCACGCCATCGCCACCGGATTCGACGCGAACAGACGCGGCGTGGGTGTCGTCGAGAGGTTGATCCCCTGATTCATATTGAGCGGCGCGGTGCGGCGCACACTTGGGTCCGTCTGCGCCGCGGTGATCTCATTGCGAGTCGTCGTGTCGAACACGGAGACGAGGCCCTGCACGTTTTGATTGAAACGAATCGGGCCGTTCGGGGACGCGCCGGTGCTCACGACATAGGCGCGCGTTTGCCCGGGCTGGATGGCGATGGATGCAAGCTGATTTGGAAAAGCTCCCGTCGGTGTGGTGAAGGTTTGCGGATTCGTCGAAGCGACCGCGGGCACCTGCCCGGGAGCCGGGGCGAGTTTGCCGTTCGAGTTGAAACCCGCGTTCGCCAGCGGCGAAAGCACGATCGGATTCGGCGCGACGAGCACCGCATTCGTCGCCGCGGAAATCGCGACGACGCGGCCCTCGCGCTGATCGTCTTGGGCTTCGTCGGTGGAGGTTTTTCCAGGGCGAAGTTGGGCGTAAAACAGCGTGGCGAAAATCGTTTCATTCGTGTCGTCGCCGTCGCCATCATCAGTCACGGCGAGCGCGCGGGGCGCGGTGCCAAAAGCACTCAGGTCGATCGTGGTCACCAGCGTCGGCGGATACTGGTTCAGGTCGAACACCATCACATTGTCCGACGCCGAGTTTGCCACGTACAGCCGCGTGCCATTTGGCGAAAGCACCAGCGCCATCGGCTCGGCACCGACGTTGAAGTTTAGCAGCCTTTTCCGAAACGCGACGGAGACGATCGAGACGGTGCCATCCAGCGCATTGGCGACGTACACCCGCGCACCAGTCGGTGAAATGGCGACGCTGCTCGGATCGCGTCCCACCCGGACTTCCTTGAGCACGGCCGGACCGGGCACACCGATTCTGTAAAGCGTGATGGTCCCGGCATCGGGGTTCACGTTCACCAGCAACTTGTCATTCGCCGAAATGGCGATGGGGCTGGACTGGGTGGGCCGGGCGGCGGATGTCGCGCCGAGGCTCAGGAGGATTGCGCCGAAAAGCGCGAATTGGCGGTTTACATTCATAATGAGGTATCCCTTTCCGGCCATGCTTGGCTGCCATCACGACAACGCCGCTGGCCAGCGCAGCTTTTAGGGATTCGCATTGCGCGAGACAAGCGCGAAATCGCTTGCCCCACTGCGCGCCCGTGGGTAGAGCAGCCGCCGTGAATTACCAACATTGGTGGCATAGCTAAGACGGGCTCGCGCCCGGCGCTCCTCGTGAGTGCCATGCGCAGTCGTCGCCGCCAGTGCGCCGAACTTTCCGCCCGATGATTCCCTTTCCGAATCGTCGGGCTTTTTGTTTTCACCAATCTTTCCACCACTCCCGACAAATGAATACGAAGCTCAAATACAACGCCGACGGCCTCATCCCCGCGATCGTGCAGGACGCGAAAACGAAGCGCGTGCTGATGATGGCGTGGATGAATGCAGCCTCGCTCCAGGCCACGCTCACGACTGGCGCGATGAATTACTGGAGCCGGTCGCGGCAGAAATTCTGGCTCAAAGGCGAGACGAGCGGCCACACGCAGAAAGTCGTGCGCTGGTTTGCGGATTGCGATGCGGACACGCTGCTCTTTGAAGTCGAGCAGACCGGCGGCGCTTGCCACACCGGCTTTGAGAGCTGCTTTTTCCAGGAACTCGACCGCGAGGGATCGGCGGTCGCGGTGCTCGAATCCAAACTTTTCGATCCCGAAAAAACTTACTCTTCCAAATGACCATTTCATTCACCCCGACGCTCGCGGAGTTCCGCGAACTCGCAGCGAACGGCAATCTCATTCCCGTTCACACCGAGATGATCTCGGATGCGGAAACTCCCGTCGCGGCTTTTCAGAAGATCGACGACGGCGGGTATTCGTTTCTTTTTGAGTCCGTCGAGAAGAGCGATCAGGCGGGCCGCTTCACCTTCGTCGGCTCGCAACCGCGGCTGATTTTTGAGAGTCGCGGGCGGACGATTCGCGTCACGGAACGCGGCGAGACGCGGGAGTTTGAAACGACCACCGATCCGCTGCGCGAAATGGAAACCTTGATGTCGAAATACAAGCAGGTCCCCTCGCCCGCCGTGATGGAGTCGCGTTTTGTCGGCGGTGCGGTTGGGTATCTCGGCTACGACATGGTGCGGTTCTTCGAGCCGACCGTCACGCCGCCGCCGCCGGATGATCTCGGGCTGCCGGAGAGTTTGTTTTTCATTACCGAGACGCAGCTCACGTTCGACCATCGCACGCGGCGTTTGCGCATCCTTTCCAACGCGCTCGTCGAGGGCGATGTGGACGCGGCTTACGCAAACGCCGTCGCGCAAATCGAAACGATCGTCGCAAAACTTTCGCAGCCCACCAATCTCGCGCCGCTCCCGATCACGCCCGCGCCCGAAGTGCCGATGCCTGAGTGCAACACGACGCGCGAGGAATACATGAAAATGGTGAGCGACGGGCAGGAGTTCATCCGCGCGGGCGATGTGTTCCAATTCGTGCCGTCGCAGCGTTTCTCCACCGACTACACCGGCGACGCGCTGATGCTCTACCGCGCGCTGCGTTTCGTGAATCCGTCGCCCTACATGTTCCTGCTGAAATTCGGCGGGCGCTTCTCGCTCGTCGGCAGCTCGCCCGAGCTGCACGTCGGCGCGATGGATGGAAAAATCGGCATTCGTCCAATCGCGGGCACGCGCAAACGCGGAGCCACGCCCGAGCAGGATGAACTCAATGCCGCCGACCTCATCAACGATCCGAAGGAGCGCGCGGAGCATCTGATGCTCGTCGATCTCGCGCGGAATGACGTGGGCCGCGCGAGCGTCTTCGGCTCGGTGCGCGTCACGGATTTCATGACGATCGAAAAATACAGCCACGTCATGCACATCGTCTCAAACGTGGAAGGCCAGCTCCGCCCCGATCGCAATGCCTACGACGTGATGCGCGCGACGTTCCCCGCCGGGACCGTGAGCGGCAGCCCGAAAGTGCGCGCGCTTCAGATCATCAATTCCTGCGAGAAGAACAAACGCGGCGTGTATGCGGGCGCGGTCGGATACTTCGGATTCGATGGCGACCTCGACTCGTGCATCGCGCTCCGCACGATCGTGCTCAAAGACGGCAAAGCCTTTGTGCAGGCGGGCGCGGGAGTCGTCGCGGACTCGGTGCCCGAGAGCGAGCATCAGGAATGTGTGAACAAAGCGATGGGCATGATGGCCGCCATCGCGCGGGCAAAATCGCTCGTGTGACGCCGCTGATTTTCAGCTTCCACGTCGTCGTGATCGCGATCCTCGTGTGGTCGCTCGCGATGGTCCTCGCGAATCTCTCGTGCTTCGACGGGCTGCGCGAGGCGGAGCCGTTTGGGCCGGACGCGCCGCTGGTTTCCATCCTCGTGCCAGCGCGGAATGAAGCGCTGAACATCGCAGCGTGCGCGGGCTCGCTGCTCGCGCAGGATTATCCCAACACAGAACTGCTCGTGCTCGACGATCACTCCGACGATGCGACGAGCGACATCCTGCGCGGGCTCGGCGTGAGTGAGTCGGGGGAACGCGCGCGGTGTATCCGCGGCGAGGCGCTGCCGCCGGGGTGGTGCGGGAAAAATTGGGCGTGCGATCAACTGGCTCGCGCAGCTCGGGGAAAGTTTTTGTTTTTCACGGATGCCGACACCGCGCACGCGCCGGGAACGGTTTCGGCAGCGGTGGCGTATGCGGAGCGGACGCGCGCGGGATTGGTTTCCGCGTGGCCGCGTTTGCTGACGGTGACTTGGGGCGAAAAGCTGATCATCCCAATGATCGTGCTGCTCGGAATGATCCTCTATCCGCACTGGCTCGTCCTCATCCTGCAAAGGCGACCGGCCTGGGCGGCACGGTTGCCGACGCGGTATCGACGGATGTTCGGCGCGGCGAATGGGCAGTTCATGTTTTTCACGCGCGAATGTTACGACACGATCGGCGGTCACGCGGCGCTGCGCGATCATGTGGTGGAAGATGTCGCACTCGGGCGTGCAGTGGCGGCGCGGATGCACGAGGGAATGCGGCTGCGGAATTGCGAGTCGCTGCAATTTTCGACGGTGCGGATGTATCGCTCGGTCGGCGAAGTGTGGGAGGGATTCACGAAAAATCTGCGCGCGGCGTTCGAGGAATCCCTCGCGAGTTTCCTGATGATCGGCGCGACGCAGTTGTGCTGCTTTCTCCTGCCGTTCGTGCTGCTGATGCTGCCCGTTCCGGGAAAGCGTTTCATCGTCGCCGAAGTCGCGCTGGTTTACCTCATTCGCATCATCCTCACCGCGCGATTCCGCACCTCGTGGCTCGGCTGCGCGCTGCACCCGATCGGCCACGCGCTGGCGCTCGCGATCGGCGTGAATAGCTGGCGGCGCAGCGCGGGTGGCGGGGTGACTTGGAAGGGGCGCAATTACACCGTGAAGAAGCGCAATTGAGCCACGCGTGGCCTTGCGTTTGCTCGAAATCCTCGCAACATCCCTTCGCGTTTCATGGACACCAATATTTTCCTTCACCCGTTTGCGTTTGGCTTTTACACCGGCTGCATTTTTCTGGTCCTCTCGCTTTACCAATACTTCCGGCTAAAAGGCGAACTCGCGCGTTTCCGCCGCCACCTCAGCGACAAACTCGAAATCGAGGCGGATACGATGAAGAAAATCAAGGGCGAGCAGGAGGCGCTGCGGAAGGAAAACGAGAGCCTGCGCATCAAGGTGAACGCGCTGAATGAGACGCCGGATCGGAAGATTCAGCGCGACTTGGAAGTCTATGCGCGCGCGGAAAAGCGGATGCACCTCTCGGCACCGGGATTTGGCCCCGCATGGGAAACGGCGAAGTCGGAAGCGCACGCGGAGCTGTCCGAAGAAGAGGGCGGCAAGAGCGCGCCGAAGCGGATTTTTGCGCGGCTTTTCGGTGGTGGCAGCAGCACGACTCAGCCAGCGTTGCCCGCGCGCGAGCACGTCGATAGCGATGCTGCGAAGAACGGTTCGCACGACGCCTGATCGGCGGACACCCGCTGGCAGCGGCGCGAGTTTTGAGCCAGATCGCGGCGTTGAGTTGCCGCGGAAGACGCGGAAAACACGGAGGACTGTGAGAAATGCGGGCTAGGGTCAATGCCTTTCGGGAATTCACCGGAATACAGTGATTATAGTACTTTTACTTTATTGATGTACAACTACTTACACTTGGGATGCCGAAACATTCCAAGCACAAGCATCGCCAGC
>JANNWY010000219.1:0-2711 GCA_031409335.1 Chthoniobacteraceae bacterium
CGCCCGCAGCCCCACTCCCTCCAGATAGTGAGCCAGCGCAGAGGCGCGCTTGGCGGGTTCCACTCGCCGATGATCCTTTTTCCCGCTGGTCTTGCCGCACCTTCGGCACAGCCAGCGCTGCCGACCATGCCGGCTGCTCCCGTTCTTGACCACTTCCTCACTTTCACAATGTTGGCATTTCATTCCCTCTGCTTGCCAGCTTCTCCCGCTCGTTGTCAATACCTGTTGAGCAATCCCCCGACACGACCGGCTCGCGGAGTTTGTTTTGCCAAACACCCGCGCCGCCGATCTCCTCGTCACATGCCCGAAGCCACTTCAACCCCGCGCGTGCCGGGGGAAGTGCGGCTCTCGCTGTTGTTTGTCGAAGATCACGAAGCCATAGCCACTATCATGGCCAAGCTGCTTCGGCGGCGCGGCCACACCGTCGTCATCGCCCGCTCTTGCGCGGAGGCGGAGGCTGCATTTGCTGCGCAAAAATTCGACTGCCTCATCAGCGATCTCAGTCTGCCCTATGGCAGCGGGCACGATCTGATGCGCGCGATGCGCGAGCGTCACACGATCATCGGCATCGCCGTGAGCGGCTCGGGTGATGCGGACGACATTGACCAGGCGCGCGCCTCCGGCTTCGCCCGTCACTTCACCAAGCCGATCGACATCGACCTGTTGCAGCGAGCCTTGCTCGAACTCGCCGCCGAATCGCGGGCGTAGTCACGGGTGCGCGCGGTCGGTGCGCAAAATAGTTTTGCCCCGCATACAGCCACGCGTCGCGGCAGACCCGAACTCAGAACGCAGTGGCCGGCAGAGCCCTGGCGGGCTGAATAAAATGGGTGGACCAAAGCCGGTGCGGGCAGCGTCGCTCGCCATGGCAAGCGCAGGTGGCGCCGGCAAATGCCGGGCACTTCGCGAGAGCCAACAGGCGGCGCGTGGACGATACTATGATCACGCGCCTACCTTACCACCGATCCGTCCTTCCCCGCCGTATGCCTTCCCCAAAAAACAAAACGTCCGCTGCTGATGCGTTAGCCATCCTCTCGACGGTCGCGCTCACGTCCTTTGTCGTCGCGATGCTCTATTTCGCGAGTGCGATCCTCATTCCACTCGCCCTCGCCGCGCTGCTGACGTTCCTGCTCGCGCCTTTGGTTTCGCGGATCGAGCGCTGGCTCGGGCGCGTCGCGGCCGTGCTGCTGGTCGTGACGATGATCTTTGCGGCGACCGGCGCGGTGGGCTGGGTGCTCACGCGGCAGGTGATCGATCTCGCGGCGAAGCTGCCGGATTACAAAGTGAACATCGTCACCAAGCTGCACGCGTTACGGCAGCCCGAGGGCGGCGCGTTCACCGCGTTCTCGCGGACGGTCGAGGAATTGAAGAGCGAGCTGCCCGGCGGCTCCGCAGCGCAGGCCGCGCCCACGGTGACGCAGGAGCCCGGTCGTCCGGGAACGGCGGTGACTTCACCGACCCCGCCGCGGACGGCAGCGGTCCCCGTCCAGATGGTCGAGACTTCACAGTCCAAACCGATGGACCTGATCCAGTCGATGATCGCGCCGGTGCTCGGGCCGCTCGGCACCGCCGCGCTCGTGCTGCTGCTCGTGATCTTCATGCTTCTGCAGCGGGAGGATTTGCGCAACCGCCTCATCCGGCTCATCGGCCAGGGCCGCATCAGCGCCACGACGCGCGCGATGGACGATGCCGGCGGGCGCGTCTCGCGCTACCTGCTCATGCAGCTCGTGGTGAATGTGACTTATGGCATCCCCGTGGCGATCGGCCTCTATTTCATCGGCGTGCCGAATGCGATCCTGTGGGGTGGCCTGGCAACGGTGTTGCGCTTCATTCCCTACATCGGCCCGTGGATTGGTGCCTCCTTCCCCATCCTGCTCTCGCTGGCCGTGTCATCGAGCTGGTGGACTCCGCTGTTCACCATCGGCCTTTTCGTCGTGCTCGAATTGATCAGCAACAACGTCATCGAGCCGTGGCTCTACGGTTCAAGCACCGGCGTCTCGTCCATTGCGCTGATCGTCGCGGCGGTCTTCTGGACGTGGCTGTGGGGGCCGGTCGGGCTCGTGCTCGCGACGCCGCTCACCGTCTGTCTCGTCGTCATGGGTCGGCATGTGCCGCGGCTTTCCTTTCTCAGCGTGGTGCTGAGCGATGAGGACGCGCTGACGCCCGCCGAAGACTGCTACTACCGGCTCCTCACGCCGGGTGAACATGACGAGATCGAGTTCGTGGACGCCTACCTCAAGGCAAACTCATTCACCGCGCTTTACGACGGCGTCTTCATCCCGGTGATCACTACGGCGGAGATGGACGTCCGGCAGGATTCGCTCGATCCCGATCAACTGCTCATCGTCGAGCAGAGTTTGCGCGACATCATCCAGGACCTCGGCACGCGCCCGGCGGTCGTTTCCAAAATCGACAACGACCAGGCCATCGCCTGGCTACGCGATGCGTTGCAACGAGTGGATCCGGTCGCCCAGCCCGAGATCGCCGGACTGCTGCATTCGCGACTCGGGTACAGCCTTTGGGCGGCGGAACGGAACGACGAGGCCGCACGGGAGCACCAGGATGCGGTCCGGCTCGTGCCATCGGACCCGCCGACCGCCGCCCGGGCGCGCGTCCTCGTCGGCCTGGGCGGCTGGCTGATGGGCGCCGGCCGATACGGCGAGTCGCGCCGGATCTGCGAGGAGGCGGCCGCCTGTGCCGTGGCCGCGGGCGCG
>JANNWY010000220.1:0-18516 GCA_031409335.1 Chthoniobacteraceae bacterium
ATCGCGGGGACACAATCGAAATGGCTTCGGCCTTCGCTGCTGACGCTGGCGATCATCGCCACCGTCCTCGCCGCGACCGGCTGCACGCCCCACCACTAAGTCATCCTCCACCATGAAAACGACACTTCCATCCACACTCGCCGCGCTGAGCTTCGCCATTCTCGCAGCGATCATGTTATCCGGTTGTGCGAGCAGCGGCGGTTCCGGGAGCGGAACGCACGAAATGGGTCCGCCAAAAAGCCCCTCCAGGATGTCCGATCGGGATATGCCCGGTCGCTGAGGAACTGCGCAGAGCGCCACGAAGCCATGAGCTACCAGAGCGTTAATCCCTCCAACGGCAAAACTCTCAAGACGTTCGCGGAACTCACCGACGAGCAGCTTGAGGCGGCGCTGCAAACCGCTGCGACCTGCTTCGAGAGCTGGCGGCGCACGACATTCGCCGAGCGTGCCACAGTCGCCGCCAAAGCCGCCGCGATCATGCGGGCGCGCATCGACGAGTTCGCCCGCCCCGTGACGCTGGAGATGGGCAAGCTCTTCGCGCAGGCCCGCGGCGAAGTGGTCCTCAGCGCAGACATCATCGACTACTACGCGAAGAACGCCGAGCGCTTCCTCGCCACGGAAACCCTCCAGCCGGGCACGGGCGAAGCCGAGGTCGAAAGCACTCCCTTCGGTGTGCTCTTCGGCGTCCAGCCTTGGAACTTTCCCTACTACCAGCTCGCGCGCTTTGCCGCGCCAAATCTCATGGCGGGCAATGTCGTGATGGTGAAGCACGCGGGGTGCGTCCCACAATGCGCCATCGCCTTTGAGAAGCTGTGGCTGGAGGCGGGAGCGCCAGCGGGCGCTTACACGAATCTGCTCATCTCGCATGACCAGGTGAACCGCGTCATCGACGATCCTCGGATCAAAGGTGTGGCGCTGACCGGCAGCGTGGAAGCCGGCAAAAGCGTGGCCGCGAGAGCCGGACAAAACCTCAAGAAATCCACGATGGAGCTGGGCGGCAGCGACGCCTTCATCGTGCTCGATGATGCCGACCTCGATAAGACCGTCGAGTGGGCCGTCTGGGCGAAGATGAACAACACCGGCCAGTGCTGCGTCGCGGCGAAGCGCTTCATCGTCGTCGAAGAATTGGCCGATTCCTTTCTCACAAAGTTTGGAATGGCGCTGGCGGCGCTCAAGCCCGGCGACCCGATGGACGCGGCGACAACGCTCGGCCCGCTCTCCACGGAAGCGGCCTTGGTGCAACTGCTCGGACAAGTCGAAGAAGCCGTAGCGAAAGGTGCCGACGTGGTCATGGGTGGCAAACGCATCGACCGCCCCGGCTCGTTTATGCAGCCGACGATCCTGACAAATATCCAGCCCGGCAATCCCGCCTTCCGGGAGGAATTCTTCGGGCCGGTCGCGCTTTTGTTCCGAGTTAAGAACGAAGACGAGGCGGTGGCCCTAGCGAATGACTCGGAATTCGGTTTGGGCGGCTCGGTCTTCACCAGGGACGTGGCGCGCGGCAAACGCCTCGCGAGCCGCATCGACACAGGCATGGTCTTCATCAATCACCCGACTTGGACAACACCGGATCTGCCCTTCGGCGGCATCAAAAACTCCGGTTACGGACGCGAACTTTCCAGCATGGGCATCCAGGAGTTCGTGAACAAGAAACTCGTCCGCGTCAGTGCCATCGACGCCCCGGCATAGCAAAAATCATGAAACCAAAAAACACACTCACCGGCGCAACAAACGCGGTGACACCATCGAAATGGATACAGGCCGCGCTGATGACCTTGGCGCTCTTCGCCGCCGCCCTCGTCGTGACTGGCTGCGACCGCTCCGGCGACTCCGACCATCGCGACTCCGACCACCGCGATTCCGACCACCGCATGAATCACGGCAACCAAAACCATCCCAGCGGAGGGAACAACTAATCCGAAAGGACTGACTATGACCAAAATCACCGAAACGACCAAAGACCCCATCTGCGGAATGACCGTGGACGAAGCCACCGCTCTCCACGCCGAACGCGATGGGAAGACCTTCTACTTTTGCAGCGACCACTGCCGGCAGAAGTTTCTGTCCACGCCCGCCGACGCAAAGCCCGAGGAAAAGTCGGGCGGCTGTTGCGGGTCTTAGTCCGCAATCCAACACCTGACCACACACATGAAAACACCCTACTCTTCCGCACGCACTATCGTCGCCACGGCCTTTGCTGGAGTGCTCTTCTCAGTCCTCAGCGCTGGCGACTTACCCGCGCAGACTCCGAAACCGGCTACCCCGCCGGCTGATCCCGCGACCCACGCGGCGCACGTCGCCGCAGGCAAGATGCCAGCCACGCCCGCGCCGGATGCGGCGAAGGGCAATCCCGCGCTCTCGCAAGATGTCTCGCAGTTGCAGGCGAAGATCGCGCAGCTCGAAGCCGCTCTCGCGAAAGGTGCGCCGCCGATAGCCGCTGCTCCGGCTGGTGCAGCGATGCCGGGAATGCCAGCAGCAACCCCAGCCGCCAGTCCTGCGATGGGCATGGGGATGGGCAAAATGACACCCGGTGCCGCGATGCCGGGCATGAGCCCGGATGCCACAGTTCCACCGATGCCCGGGATGAGCGGCGCAGCGATGCCCGCAGGACCGCCCATGAACATGATGGGCATGATGGATAAGATGATGGGGATGATGGACAAAATGATGAGCATGGGCGGCGGCGGCATGCCTGCTGCCACACCGATGGCAGGCGGCGGCGGCGGCATGGGCATGATGGATATGGACATGATGAAGATGGGTGGCGGCGGCTCGATGCCTCCCCCACCAGCAGCGGCCATGGCCGCCCGCGGCATGGCGATGGGAAAGGACATGATGAAGATGGCCGGGATGATGGGCATGGGTGCAATGCCCGCCGCCGCAACGGGAGCCATGCCGCAATCCGCGCTGCCCGGCTTCCCCGGCGCATCGCACCTCTACCACCTCGGTGCGACGGACTTCTTCCTTGATCACCCGCAGCACATCGCGCTCACGACCGAGCAACAGGCCGCACTCAATAAGGCCAAGGAACAGGCGCTGCTCGCCAAGAGCACCGCGGATCGCGCCATCGAGCAAGCCGAGCAGGACCTGTGGACCCTCACGGCTTCCGATCAGCCCGACGCCGCCAAGATCGAGGGTAAAATCGTCGAGATTGCAAAGCTGACCGGCGATGCGCGCCTCGCCTTCATCCGCGCCGTGGGCGAAGCGAGCAAACTCCTCACCGACGAGCAGCGCAAAGTTCTCACCGGTTTCGCGCCACCCACGCCCGCTACGGCTCCGATGGCCCCGATGAAAGGCATGTGAGCGGGTAACTCAGCCGAAATCAAAAATATGAAAAGCAAACCGATAAGATGTTCCTCTCTCTCGCCTGATGCCGTCTTGGTCGCGACGGGGCGGAGGGGCTTTACGAAAACATGGACAGCCATCCTTGGGGCCGCGGGACTGGCGGTGGGAATGCTTTTCGTCCAATCCTGCTCGAAAGCGAAGGCCGGTCCAAACGGCGGTGACCTGGTGACTTTGGGTGATGGAAAAACCAACGCCGAGATCATAGCCAACTCCGACACGGGCGAGGCCATGGTTCACACATGGAATCAGGATTTGAAATCTCCGCAGCCGGTTGAAGCCAAACCGCTGACCCTCGGCACGGAGGCGAACAGCGTGCAACTGGACCCCCACCCATTACCCAGCGACCCAGCGGGCACTTGCAGCCGCTTTTATGGGCGCGCGGATTGGCTTCGCGGCGGGAGCGTTCACCACGGCTGGTTGAGCAGCGGTGGCGGCTAATCGCAGCGGCAGCACTTTGACATGAATCGCTGCTGGAACTCCGGTCGCACGCACGGACACATGTGGTCCGAAATGGGCGGACACGGTCCCGGAATGGGAGGGCCTGGCCCTGGCTCTGGAATGGGTCAAGGCGGCCACGGAGGAATGCGCAAATGAGTGGACGCGGAACGCGGCGGTTGACCGTGTCCCGCCACAATATTCCGCGAATGGGAATAAGGATAAAATAGCCAAAACCTGAAACGAACATCGAGTATGGAAACCACCGATCTAAAACCCGCCGAATTCTCCTGCCACGCGCCGACTGCACAGGCGGTGTTTGTGGCCGGCACTTTCAATAACTGGAACCCCGTGACGCTGCCGCTCGATCAGCAGGCGGATGGGCACTGGCGCACCGTCGTGCCGCTCCCGGCGGGCCATCACGAATTCAAGTTCATCGTCGATGGTCAGTGGTGCTGCGAGCCCGGCTGCGAGCACGGATATAGCGGCTGCCCGCAATGCGTGCCCAACGAATGTGGCACGATGAATCGCGTCCTGGAAGTGAGTTGAGAGGATGAGCGGTGAATCAGCACTCCACTGCCCCCGGAGCGCCGGGCATTGAGCCGCGCTGGACCTCCAGCGCCAAGGAGGGGAGGGAGAGGATTTTCAGGTCGAGGTTTCTGCGTCAGAGCAAACCTAAAAGACAAATGGAACATCTAACTATGAATGTGCTGACGATTGATACAGGTGGCACTCACGTAAAAATCCTTGCCACCGGTGAGAAGACTCATCGGGAGTTTTCCTCCGGCCCGACACTAACGGCCAGGCGGATGGTCGCTGCCGTCAGAAAGCTGGCCGGGGAATGGAAGTATGACGTGATTTCGATTCGCCATCCGGGACTCGTGGTTCACGGACGCCCCGTTTTGGAGCCGCATAACCTCGGGTCGGGCTGGGTTGGCTTTGATTTCGCCGCAGCGTTCAAGCGCCCGGTCAAAATAGTCAACGATGCGGCCATGCAAGCCTTGGGTAACTACAAACGCGGCAAATTGCTTTTCCTGGGTCTTGGAACCGGACTCGGCTCCGCGATGATTGTGGATGGCATCGTCGTGCCGATGGAGCTGGCCCACCTGCCTTACAAGAAGGCGACTTACGAGGATTACGTGGGGATTCGCGGACTGAAGAAGCACGGCAAGAAAAGATGGCGGCGACATGTCGCAGACGTAGTGAAGCGCCTCACTGCCGCGCTCGAACCCGGTGATGTGGTGCTGGGCGGAGGCAACGTCAAGAAACTGAAGACGCTGCCTCCCGGTTGCCGCGCCAGCGACAACGCTAAGGCATTCATCGGCGGATTCCGGCTATGGGCCAAGGCCGATGAGCCATCATCAAAGAAAGTCCGCACGACGTGAGAGCGAAGCGGAGACGCCCTTGAAAAGACCCTTATGAAATCAACATTCCAATCACTCAATCAGCGGCGCTTGATCAGCGTCGGCGCAGTTCTTTGGCTGCTGATCGGTCTGCTCTGGTCGTTGGGTCTGCGGGCGCAAACTCCCGAGGAACACGCGAGCCATCATCCCGGTGCGGTTGGTGCTCCGGCGGCTGGAGCAATGCCCGCAGCCGGTGGAGTTCCCGGTCCCGGCGGCATGGGACCGCCGGCAGGCGTGGGGCCACCGGCGGGTGCGGGAGGCATGATGGGGGGCGGCATGGGCGAGATGATGGATGGCATGATGAAGAAAATGGGCGTGCCGCCGCCGAAGGAACTCTATCCGACGCTCATGGCGTTGCCGGAGCTTTCGCCCGAGCAGCGCACGCAAGTCGAGACGCAAGCCAGTGGGCGGATGCACACGGGCACGGTCTTGATGGGACAAGCGCTCGACGCGCTCAACGCGGGCACTGCGTCCGATAACTACGCCGCAATGCACGATGCCATGACCCAGATGCGCGAAGGCATCGCGCAACTGGAGAGCGGCATCGCCGCACGCCGCGCGCTGGCGGAAGGCCGTGCCCCGCGCGACGTGGCGCTGGCGTGGTTCAAGCAGGAGATGAGCCTCTCGCTCGCCGCCGCGCCAGTGGCGCATCAGCGGGCGGGAGTCACGGTATTTCACCTCTTCGCGATGGTGCTGCTGATTGCGTTCGCGCTCGCCATGGTCGCCATGTATTTCTTCAAGATGCGCCGTGCGGCGGCGCTCTTTGGGCGGATCGAAGCGGGCAAGGGAGCACCGCCGCCGGGATCGGCACCGGAGCTTGCGGGCGGCAAACCTGCGTCCGGCGACAAACCAGCCACTCCTGCCGATCAGCCTGCTGCACCATGAGCGATCTGCCTCCAGAAAAGGCCGCGCCGCCTTTGACTGCGAACTGGCGCGGGCAGCTTCGCGTGGGGAGCGTCATCAAGGAAACACCGAACGTGAAGACGTTCCGGCTGCTTCCTTCATCCGGCGATCACTTCCTCCCTTTCACCTTTGTGCCCGGTCAATTCCTCAACCTCGCGTTCTGGATTGGCGGCGCGCGGATGAACCGCTCCTACTCCATTTCATCCTCTCCGAACCAGCATGAATACGTCGATCTGACCGTGCGACGCGAGCCGCGCGGAGCAGTGTCGCGTCATATCGTTGACCTGCTCAAGGTGGGCGACACAATCGAAGCAGGTGGCCCGGTCGGAAAATTTACTTTCACCGGAAAAGAGGCGGACAGCATCGTCCTCATTTCCGGCGGCGTGGGCATCACGCCGATGGTCAGCATTAGTCGCTATCTCACGGAGCAGTCATGGCCCGGTGACATCTTCTTCATCTACGCGTGCCGCACTCCGGCCGACTATATTCTGGCGGATGCCATCGCCGCGCTTGAACGCGAGAATCCCAAGCTTCACGTCATTGTCACCATGACCCGTCCCGAGGGGACGGATTGGAAAGGCCCGCGCGGACATCTGACCGAGGAGCTACTCACGCAGTCTGTTCCCGATCTTACTTCGCGGAGAATCCACCTCTGCGGCCCGGTTCCGATGATGGACGCGACCAAAGCGCTCCTAGCCGAGTTGGGAGTTCCGCCGGAACAACTCAAGACCGAAGCATTCGGCACACCCAAACCCACCCCGGCTGCCGCGGGAACCACAGCCAAACCTACTGTCTCAGCAACGGGACCGCAGGTCACGTTTTCCAACAATAACAAGTCGGCGAAGATCCACGATGGTCAGACCGTGCTCGAACTTTCTGAGGAACTCGGCATCGGAATCCAGTTCTCCTGCCGCGTCGGCACCTGTGGCGTGTGCAAGGTGAAGATGACTTCCGGCGAGGTCACGATGGCAGTCGAGGACTCACTCGACGCCGATGATAAGACCAACGGCATCATCCTCGCCTGTCAGGCCATCCCGAAAGGCGACATAGCCGTCGAAGCGTAGCCCTATGAAAGACCGCGAACGCATCGTCATCACCGGCATTCTCACCCTCCTCGTGCTGGGCTGGCTCGGCTTTCTCTTTCACACGTCGCCGCGCTTTGCGGGCAGCGGCATGGGGGCGGTGTTTGGCATCGCGGGGGCCGTGCTCATGTTGATCCCGCTCGCCTATCCCATCGTCAAGCGCATCCCCTTTATCAACGCGCGGGTCACCAAGCATGTCTCGATGCAGACGCAGCTCGCCGTGCATGTCTATGCGGGCATCTTCGGCCCTTTGCTCGCGATCATCCACACCGGCCACAAGTATGAAAGCTGGCTGGGAATCTCGCTCACGGCAGTGATGCTGCTCGTCGTCGTCAGTGGGTTCGCCGTGCGCTATCTGCTCACCTATGTCAATCAGGAGGTGAAAGATAAACTGCTCCTGCTCCAGACCGCCCGTGGCGATCTCGACCATGCGTGGGGCGTGCTGGAAAACACTCCGGTCGAAATGCGCGGCCTGCCGAATGCGCGCCTCCTGACGGCCGGACTGGCATCGGTGGGGATCGACCTGTCATCCGGCGGCCCAGCCGGTGAAGTGACCCGCCTCGCCGAATCCGTGGCGGACCTGGAGTATGCGGTGCGCACGCACGAGTTCTTCAAACGCTGGTTCGCCCGAACTTTGAAGCTGCACATCGTCCTTTCCATCATGCTCTATGTGCTGCTGGGGCTTCACGTCTGGGCGGGGATTCATTTCGGGCTGAGGTGGCTACCATGACTCTAAAAAAAGCACTGCTGTTTGCGACCATCACCCTCGTCCTGCTGGCGCTCGCTTTCTTTGTCTTCTCCGCCCGCCACCCGGATAAAACCGCGCGTGCCATCCTCTCGCCGGCCTCCTGGCAGCACATGGTCGTCCCCGGCGAACTGTCCCAGCCGCATGCCTTTCTCGTCAACAATTGCGCTGCGTGCCACACCGCGAACAAGGGCGTCGAGGCGCAGAACTGCATCGTCTGCCATGCCGACAACAAGGCTGTCCTGCAACGCCAGCCGAGCGCCTTTCACGCGGACATCGGCGAGTGTGCCACCTGCCATCTCGAACATCGGGGGCGGGTGCCGAGGACGACGCAGATGGACCATGTCGCGCTCGCGCGCATCGGGTTCAAGCAACTCAAAGGCGAACCATCGCGCGCCGGCGTGGACGTGGCGCAAATCAAACACTGGCTCGAAGAAACCAGCGCAGCGCCGCAACCAACCTTCGCCCATCTGCAACCGGAAGAAGCGCTGCTGAACTGCGCGACATGCCACCAAACCAAAGACCGGCACCGCGGTCTGTTCGGCAACGACTGCGCGCAATGCCACGGGACGACGAAATGGACACTCCCGGAGTTTCGCCATCCCTCGGCCGCGTCGCAGTCCTGCGCGCAATGTCATCAAGCGCCGCCGAGCCATTACATGATGCACTTCCAAATGATCTCGATGGGCGTCGCGCACATGAAGAAAGCGGAGGTCAGCCAATGCTTCTTCTGCCATCAGACAACCTCGTGGAACGACATCAAAGGCGTGGGCTATTACAAACATCACTGAACCGCGAGTGCCGCTGAAGAACGCACCGCCTTTTGCTGACTACGCACTTTGCAGCTATGAAAGCGGGCCTCGCCGCTTCGTGAAACTCCACGCACTCACCATCAATCTATCCTTGGCGATGCTTCATACCGACACCCCAAAGAGCGCGCCGACGCCTGCCGTCACACCCATCGCCAATGCGCTCCAGAACGCGACGCGAGCGGCTCCCACCCACGGACTGGCACCGCCGGTCTGGGCCGCGACGCCGCCGAGCACGGCGAGGAAAAGCAGTGAGATGCCCACGACTGCCGGAATGAGAAACGCCTTCGAGATCATGAATGCGGTGAACAACGGAATCGCCGCGCCAACGGCGAAGGTTGCCGCCGAAGTCAGGGCCGCTTGGAGCGGCCTCGCGGCTTGGTTGGGCGTGATACCCAACTCCTCGCGTGCGTGGGCACCCAGAGCATCTTTGGTCATCAGTTGTTCGGCCACCTGCCGCGCGAGCACGGGCTCGACGCCACGCTCAACGTAGATGCTGGCCAGCTCATTCAGTTCGCTTTCGCGGTCGGAGCTGAGTTCTTTGCGCTCGCGTTCGAGGTCGGCTTTTTCGGTGTCGGATTGCGAGCTGACGGAGACGTATTCACCTGCGGCCATCGACATCGCGCCCGCCGCCAGCCCTGCGAGACCGGCGACGAGAATTTCATTTCGCCCGGCATTGGCCGCAGCCACACCCACGACCAGGCTTGCCGTGGAGACAAGGCCGTCATTCGCGCCGAGCACCGCTGCTCGCAACCAGCCGATGCGATCCGTCCGATGGCGTTCCGAATGTTTCAAAAGCATTCCCGCGATCCTGTCCGACAATCCGCCCGCTCACGACGTTTGTTTTCAAAATCGCACCGACCATCGTGGCGCTGATGCCGCAACCGGACGACGCTTACGTCGCGCCGGGTTCGCCGCAGGTGCAATCCAGGCAGCCGTGCGTCGCGCAGACGCGGCAGGTCGCTTCGAGGAGTTCGCGCAGGCGGCGGCGGGCGCGGTGGAGTTGCACGGTCAGCGCGTTTGGGCTGACGCCACGCTCCGCGGCGAGAGCTGTCGGGCTGGCGCCTTCGAGGTCCACGCGGCGGATGAGGTCGCGGTATTGCTCCGGCAATTCCGGGAGCAGGCGCTCGAAGCAGGCGCACAGGATGCGCGTCTCCTCGGCATCGGGTGTGGTGTCGGCCTCGTAGCGGGCAAGGGCGCGCTCGCGGGCATCGCGCCGTCGATGCAGGTCGATGATCGTCCGGCGGAGGATGCGGTAGAACCAGCGCACGGCATCGGCATCGGCTGGCTGGTGTTCCGCAGCGACAGCCTTGAGCAAGCTGTCCTGCACGGCATCGCGAGCCAGTTCACCGTCGCCCAACTGCGCGCGGGCAAAGCCGGTGAAGGCATCGAGATTTTCCAGCAGGACGGCAGCAGTTTCAGCCATAGGCGCAGCATACCTGTGGACGCCGCTCGGCTCAATGCGCGGCGAGGTGTAAGGTTTCGCCACCGCCTGCGTTTGTCTCGGTGAAGGAACCAATCGCCATGAAACATCACCATCATCATCCGACCGAACCAACGCCCGCGACGCACTCGTGCTGCGGCGGCCCGGAGAAACCAGCGCCCTCTCCCGAGCATCCTCCCGATCGCCACTCTTGCTGTGGAGGAGCGGAAAGCCACGAGCATCCTCACGGCGACGTGAAGCCATCGGCAGCGGCGAAATACTTTTGCCCGATGTGTCCCGGCGTGGAGTCAGATAAGCCCGGTGATTGTCCGAAGTGCGGGATGGCTTTGGAGCGAAATCCGGCGTGGAAGGCGGAAGCGAAAACGATCTACACCTGCCCGATGCACCCGGAGATCGAGCAGGATCATCCGGGCGATTGCCCGAAATGCGGCATGGCGCTGGAGCCGAAGACCGTGATTGCCGCCGAGCCGGAGGACGATGGCGAGTTGCGCGATATGACGCGGCGGATGTGGATCGGCGCGGTGCTCGCGCTTCCGGTGTTTGCGCTCGCGATGGCGCATCTTTTTCCCGGTGCTCCGCATTGGGTCATGGGCACGGCGTCGCGGTGGACACAGTTTGCGCTCACCACGCCTGTCGTGCTGTGGGCGGGGTGGCCGTTCTTTATGCGCGGCGCGCGGTCGCTGCGCACGGGGCACTTCAATATGTTCACGCTCATCGCGCTCGGGGTCGGCGCGGCCTACCTCTACAGCGCAGTCGCGATGCTCGCGCCTGGACTTTTCCCGGCGACGATGAACACGATGGGCGGCATCGGGATCTACTTCGAGGCCGCGGCGGTGATCGTCGTGCTCGTGCTCTTGGGACAAGTTTTGGAACTCCGCGCCCGCGCCCGCACGGGCAGTGCGATTCGTGCGTTGCTGAATCTCGCGCCCGCCACCGCGCGCATCGTCGAGGATGGCAACGAGCGTGAAGTGCCGCTCGATGCCGTGACCACTGGCGCGACGCTCCGTGTGCGGCCCGGCGACAAGGTGCCGGTGGATGGCGCAGTCATTGAGGGCAGTTCGAGCGTGGACGAATCCATGCTCACCGGCGAACCCGTGCCGGTGGCGAAAGCGGCGGGCGACGCCGTGACCGGCGGCACGATCAACGGCACCGGCGCGTTCCTCATGCGCGCCGAGCATGTGGGCGGCGAGACGATGCTCGCGCGCATCGTGGCAATGGTCGCGGAGGCGCAGCGCAGCCGCGCGCCCATCCAGGCGCTCGCGGATCGCGTGGCCGGTTGGTTCGTGCCCGCCGTGCTTGGGATCGCTTTGCTCACCTTTGCGCTCTGGTTTTTCTTCGGCCCGGAGCCGCGCCTCGCGCATGCGGTCGTGAACGCCGTGGCTGTGCTCATTATCGCGTGCCCGTGCGCGCTCGGCCTCGCCACGCCGATGTCGATCATGGTCGGCGTCGGGCGCGGCGCGCAGCTCGGCGTGCTCGTGAAAAACGCGGAGGCATTGGAGCGGCTGGAGAAAGTGAACACACTCGTCGTGGATAAAACCGGCACGCTCACCGAAGGCAAACCGCGCGTCGTCGATGCGCGCGTTCTTCCCGGCATTGATGCAGACGAACTGTTGCGTCTCGCCGCTTCGCTGGAACAAAGCAGCGAACACCCGCTCGCCGCCGCCGTTGTCGCGAGTGCGAAGGAAAAGAATCTCGCGCTGGAGAACGTCCCCGACTTTCGCTCCGTCACCGCTGGGGGTGTCGCGGGCACCGTTGCAGGTCGCGCCGTGCTCGTGGGAAAACCCGGCTTTCTCCGCAGCGAAGGCATCGCGGATTTTGAGGAACTCGAATCCGCCGCCAGCGCCAGCCAGCGTGAGGGCAAGAGCGTCATCTTCGTCGCCGTCGATGGACAGCCCGCCGGAATGTTCGTCCTCGCCGACCCGATCAAGGCCAGCACACCGGAAGCGATCCGCGAGCTGCACGCGCTTGGTTTGGAAATCACGATGCTCACCGGCGACAACGCGATCACCGCAAAACACATCGCCGGGCAGCTCGGCATCGACGACGTGACTGCCGAAGTCAGCGCCGCTGACAAGCACGACATCATCCGCGCACTCCGCCAAAAAGGCGCGCGGGTGGCGATGGCGGGCGACGGCATCAACGACGCGCCCGCGCTCGCCGCCGCCGATGTCGGGATCGCGATGGGCACAGGCACCGACGTGGCAATGGAAAGCGCCGGCATCACCCTCTTGCGCGGCGACCTCCGCGGCCTAGTCCGCGCCGTGAAACTCAGCCGCGCGCTGATGGCCAACATCCGGCAGAATCTCGTCTTCGCCTTCCTCTACAACGCGCTTGGCATCCCGCTCGCCGCCGGTGCGCTCTATCCATTTTTCGGCCTGCTCCTCAGCCCCATCGTTGCCGGAGCCGCCATGAGCCTCAGCTCGGTCTCCGTCATCGCCAACGCGCTCCGGCTGCGCTTCATCAAACTCGATGAGCACTCGTGAGGCGTCGGAAGGTCACGCCACCGCGCGGAAGCGGCAGTAGATGAAACGCTGTTCCGTCTTCCAAGGGGTGACGTGGATTTCGCGGCGTGTTTCGCAGAGATCGAAGTCTGCGCCCAACTCGGCGGCGAGCTTCGTCTCATCGTAGCGCGCGACTTCGAGGCCGCTGCATTTCTCGGGGCCGTCGTTGGCGAAGGTGGCGATGATGACGTGACCGCGCGGGATGAGGGCAGACCGCAGTGCGGTCATGTATTGCCGCCGGTCCTCTGCCGCCGTGAGGAAATGAAACACGGCGCGGTCGTGCCAGACGGCGAAGCGCGTGTGCGCACGAAAAGTCGTCACATCCGCCTCGATCCATTGCACGGCTGCCGCGCGTTGTCCGAGGCGCTCCCGCGCGTGAGCGAGGGCAGAGGCCGACACGTCCAGCACGGCAAGATTCGAGTAGCCGTCTTCCAATAGACAATCGACGAGGGTCGAGGCCCCACCACCGACATCGAGGATGCCGCCGTTACGCAGGGCTTGAGTAGCGGCAATCAATTCGAGCGAGTTGCGCGGACGCGCCTGATACCAGCTCACGTACGTCGGATCGCTGCTTTGGTAAGCAGCTTCCCAATGTTCCTTTTGATCCATGCCGTCCCTACGGCTTCTTGGCGTTTCGCGGATCGTCGGCAGGGTTCACATAGTTGATGACCCAAGGCCCCATGCCGTGAAACTGCACGATCGTTTCGCCCTCGATCCAGACGGCATGCACCATTCCCGGAGGCCAGTAGCCATAAGTCCCGGCGGGCAACGCGCGGGCGTCCTCCTTCTTCGGATTGTCTCCCATCGCGAGCTTGAAGATGCCTTGAATAATCGTCACCCGCTCGGGCTTGGGATGCGTGTGGGCCGGGATGTGGAAGCCATCCGGCACCTTCACGCGCATGACGAACATTCCCTCCTTGGCCGGGTCGCCTTCGAGGACGGCGATCTTCGCGCCCGGCGGCAGCGAGGGCGGGCCATCCGTCCATTTGATCTCGACGGAAGTGTGCAACGCCATGCTGGGGGCTGCGGCGGTCGGCTGACTTTCCTGCGCGACGGCGCTGCTGCAAAAGGCGAGGGCAAGAATGGAGAGGGCAGATGCTGGTTTCATAATTCCGGAGGTGAGGATTCAGCCTAACGCGAACGTTGCTGTCACGTAAGCGGTTTCCATGATGGAATTGCCGCTTCGATAATCCGTCGGGCAGCGCGACGCGGCTTTTCCACTGCTTCACCTCTCAGCGGTCAAAGTGGTTTCTGCGAGGCGGGCTTCGTCCACAAACAAGGCGACGACGTAATCGCCAAAGGACTCCACGACGAGTGGCAGTTTTCCTTGGATCACGGGAAAGGAGAAAGACTCCTCGCCCGTCGGGTCCGGCGTGACATCGGGCAGCGCGAGCCAGCGGTCTTTGCCGTCCGGGTAAGTCACGCGGAGGCGCACCGTGTGCGTTTGTTCATCGGCGAGATCGAATCGTAATCGGATGACGAAGCCGACGGCCAATTTGATCGGGATCTCCGGCAGCCGCACGCCGCTGAAAATTCCCAGGATGTTCAGCTTCCCATTGTGGAACGCGGATTGTTCGCAAAAGCAGAAGACTTCGCAGAGTGCCATCGGCGTTAGGTAAAAATTCCGGCGAACAAGAGGAACCGCATCGCGCGAGCGTGTCTCGAAAGTTGTGGGAAAGCACGCTCAGGTTGTCCGCAGTAGATTGCGCCCGCTCTGGATGGCTGCTTTCATCCCAGCCATGTGTCTCCGCGCGATTCTCTTTATTACCTTCACTGTCGCCGCCTCGCTGGCGAGCGCCGCGCCAGTCGAGATCATCCCGCCCGAGTTGCGCGGTGCCGTGCAGCCGCAAGTCGCCATCGCCCCGTCTGGCGGCGTTCACGTTGTCTTTGGAAAGGACAACTCCGTCTTCCACACGACGTCGCCGGATGGACGCACGTTTTCCGCGCCGGTAAAAGTCGGCGAACTGGACAAGCTCGCGCTGCGGATGCGGCGCGGGCCGCGCGTGACGGCCACGGACAAGCTCGTGCTCGTCACGGCCATTTCGCACACGGATGGCAACGTCCACGCATGGACTTCCGCCGACACCGGCGCGACGTGGAAAGAAAGCGCGCCGCTCAACACCGCGCCGAAATCCGCGCGCGAAGGTTTGCAGGCGCTCGCGGGCGACGGACGCGGCCTCGTCGCCGTTGTGTGGCTCGACCTTCGCGGGAAAGGCACCGAGCCGTGGTGCCGTGTCTCGCGCGATGGCGGCGCGACGTGGGCGGATGAGGTTTCCATTTACCAATCGCCCAACGGCCACATCTGCGAGTGCTGCGTGCCGACCGTCGCCATTTCACCGATGGGCGAAATCGCCGCGATGTGGCGCAACTGGCTCGGCGGCTCGCGCGACCTCTACATGGCTACCAGTCGCGACGGACGCACTTTTTCTCCCGCGGAAAAACTCGGCACCGGCACCTGGAAGCTCAACGGCTGTCCGATGGACGGCGGCAGCCTCGCCTTTGCGCCCGGCGGAAACTGGCTAGCCGTCTGGCGGCGCGAGCGCGCCATTTTCGCCACCGAAGCAGCCCTGCCCGAAACGCAACTCGCGCCCAATGCCGTGGAACCCCTCGTCGGCTTCGCGGCCAAGACGCCGCTGAAGCTGTGGGAGGCCAATGGTGCGCTCATGCTCCAGCGCGGCAGCGAAACTCCCGCGCGCTTTGCCGAAAGCGCAGCCGCCGCGTGCATCGCCAGCGGTGATGATTCCGCAGTCGTCGTGTGGGAAGGCACGGCGGGGGGTGCCAGGACGATCCTGCTCAACCGCGTGCGCTGATTCATGCCGGCCGCAGGGGCGACGCAGCTACAGCTTGCCCTCAAATTCGATCAGCCGCTCCAACGCTTCCGTGAAGTCTTTGAACGCCTCCGCCGGGAGCATGATGGTGTCGCGGCGACCGCCCACGTCTTCGGTGATTTTCAGAAATCGTCCGCGCTGATTCTCTTTGAGATCGAGGAAGAAAATCTTCCGCTCATGCACAATTTTTTCGGACGCGATGGGTGCGGTGTGCATCCGCTCGCCGGGTGAGTCGTTCATCATGGGTTTAATTAGTTACCGGCAGGTGAGATGTGTGAGGGGGCGATTACTTGTGAGGCTGGTGGTGCTCCTGGTCGCGGAGAAAGCGGGTGCCGTCGGCTGGGTTCATTACGGCAGCCATTTCAGCATGGTGCGCGGCGGTGTCGCCGGGACCGTGGCCCGGCCTCGTAAGGCGGTTGCCGGTGCCGTGGAAGGCGAATTCGATTTCGAGGATGCGGCGGGCTTGCGCGTCGTTGAGATGATAGGTCGTGCGCCACTCGTCGATGGTGCTGGTGAGCGACTTTGCAAAAGCCGCCTTTTCCACTGATATGCGGTAGGCGATCGAACCCCCCACGATGCCAAAAATCAGGGCGATGATGCCCCAGATTTGCAGCAGGTCTTTGCGGCTGAATTTCGTCAGCTTCGCGGCCTCGCCTCGCAGATTTCTTTTCTGTTTCGGCGGGCGTTTCACGGGGCGGGTGCGCGGAGCAGGCGCAGCGCGTTGGCGATCACGATAAGGGTCGCGCCGGTGTCGGCGAGAATGGCGAGCCACAGACTCGTGTAGCCGAGCACCGCGAGAACGAGGAAGATGGCTTTGATCGCGAGGGCGAAGGCGATGTTGAATTGGATGATGCCGACGGTGCGGCGACCGAGGGCGATGGCTTCGGCGACTTTGCCGAGATCGTCCTGCATCAGCGCCACGTCGGCGGTTTCGATGGCGGTGTCGGTGCCGGCCTGGCCCATCGCGATGCCGATGCTCGCGGCGGCCATCGCGGGCGCGTCGTTCACGCCGTCGCCGATCATGCCGACGTATTTGAACTGCTCGGTGAGCGCGCGGACGCGGGCGATTTTGTCGTCGGGCAAAAGGTCGCCGTGCGCTTCGTCGATACCGGCTTGTTTCGCGATGGCGTCGGCGGTGCGCTGGTTGTCGCCGCTGAGCATGACGACTTTCTCGACGCCCGCCGCGTGGATGGCGCGCAACGCCTCGGCAGCGTTTGGGCGGATGGTGTCGCCGACGGCGAGGATGCCGAGGACTTCGCCTTTGCAGTCGGCGTGCGGCTTGTGGCCGACGACGACCACGGACAGCGCCTCGCTTTCGATCTCGGCGAGGCGCTGCTCGATCTCGGGTGTGCAGACGCCGATCTCGTGCGCGAAGCGGTGATTGCCAACGAAGTAGCGATGACGGGCGATGGTGCCCTCTGCTCCACGCCCGCTGAGCGACTGGTAATCTTCGCTGCGCTCGAAGAGCACTTTCTTCTCCGTTGCGTAGGCGACGACGGCGAGCGCCAGCGGGTGTTCGGAATGCGTGTCGATGCCAGCAGCAATGCGGAGGATTTCTTCATCGGTTCCTTTCACCACCACGACTTTCGTCACGCGCGGTTTGCCTTCGGTAATCGTGCCGGTCTTATCCACGGCGAGCGCGCGCAGTTTGCCGATCGCTTCCAGCACCGCGCCGCCTTTGATGAGCACGCCGCGCCGGGCCATCGCGGTGAGGCCGGAGACGACGGAGACGGGCGTGGAAATGACGAGCGCGCACGGACACGCGATGACCAGCAGGACGAGGCCGCGGTAAAACCACGCGAGCCACGCGCCGCCGAAAAGCAGCGGCGGCACGAGCATCACGAGCAGCGCGGCGACCATCACGGACGGCGTGTAGTAGCGGGCGAAGACATCGACAAAACGCTGCGACGGCGCTTTCTGCGACTGCGCCTCTTCGACCAAGTGGATGATTTTCGCGATCGTCGTGTCGGTGTGCGCCTTGGTGGTTTGGATTTCGAGCGAGCCTGCGCCGTTGATCGTCCCGGCGAAAACGGCGTCGCCCGGCTTCTTCTCCACCGGCATCGACTCGCCGGTGATCGGCGCTTGATTGATCGCGGATTCGCCTGCGGTCACGACGCCATCGAGCGGCACGCGCGAGCCGGATTTCACGGCGATGGTCGCGCCGACGGCGACTTCCGCGACTGGCACTTCACGGAAATCATTACCCTCCTTGAGCAGCGCCGTCTCCGGCGTGAGTTGCATGAGCGCCTGCACGGCCTTGCGGGCGCGGGCGAGGCTGAAGGCTTCGAGCAATTCCGAGAGCGCGAAAAGGAACGTGACCGCCGCACCTTCGGAGAATTCGCCAATCGCCATCGCGCCCGCGACGGCCACGGTCATCAGCACATTCATATCGAGCGCGAGCCGCCGCACCGCGCGCCACGCCTTCGGCGCGATGAACCAACCGCCCGCCACAATCGCGATGCCAAAAACAATGTTCGCCGCGAGCGCCGGGCCGAACTTCATCCACTGCGCGAGCAGGCCGAGGCCCGTGAAGACACCCGAAACGGCGACGGAAATCTGCCGCATCCGTTTCGCGCCCTCCACGTCTGCAGCATCGTCTCCGTCGCGCACCGCTTTCATGCCGGTGCTCGCGACCGCGCCGATGAGCAGCTCCGGCGTCACGCTCTCGTCGTGGAAGAGCGTGACCTTCCCGCCCATGAGATTCACCCGCACTTCGCGCACGCCTTTCAGCGGGCGAAACACCTGCTCCAGCGCCTCGACTTCATCCGCGCAATCCATGCCCGCCACCCGCAGCGTCGTCTCGATGTTGCCCTTGGAGTCGGAGTTCAGCGCGATGTTCTTCGCTTCGTCGCCTGACTTGTGATCGTGAGGTTTGTCGCTCATGGAGCTTGGTGCGCCGGGACGATGCGTGGAGTGCGCATGAAGTTACCGGCGCGGGCGCGCGGCGGGCGCGGGTTGGAAGAGGATGACGCGCGAGACGAACGGCTCGCCGAAAAATGGAGAGTGAACAGTCACATCGGC
>JANNWY010000221.1:0-20581 GCA_031409335.1 Chthoniobacteraceae bacterium
GGGATGAAGTTTTGTTTGGTCACAGACTTATAGACCGCGAATTTGGGGCATGAAGCGCGAATCGCGTCTTCATGCCTCTTTTCTTATCGCCCGCCAGCCCATGCCCCGCCTTGCCTGGCCACCGGTGGGACAGGCTCTAGGGTAGCGTCCGGGGAACGTAGTGATTACGATCGGAGTGGCTCCCCATGCGTGTAACGTATCCATGTCCTCAGTTGGCAAGTCGCCAACGAGCAACACGATCATTCCCTTGAACCCAACGCGGCTCAGGCTTTGCAACAGCACGCGCATTTCCGCTGGCCGATAGCCGACAGCAGCCCCGAAGATTGCCGTCGTGGCAGCGGGCGGGTTCATGCGGGAAATATGGCGCAGACGACGCCAGGCACTTCGATCGTCGAATTCAGCCAGTCTGCTGCATCGGCGCTGGAGCTACGCCAAGAGTTGCGAGAAGGCCGGAGGCAACCAGAAAGTAATTCGGAAATGTCCACCTTTACAACTGGGTATCGCCGGTTCTTCGCTGGATCGCTTTGTTCGCGATTTTCATCAAGCGATCTCTAAATTTTCTAACGATTTGCTGTCTATAGAGCAGGCCATTCAATTTTCTCGCTGTATGCAATCTTTTCTGCAAAGACCTCCGGCTCAGATGAGCCCGACTCGTGGTCGATAGTGACACCAGCCGATTCAACGCCGCTGAATATCGCTTCTCAGGCGCGAAGTACGTTCCATACGCAAACTCAACGCATTTGCGTAGCGCATCGTAAGACTCAAGTTTCATTGCCAGTATTTTGTCGATTTTTCCAATATCTGCCTCGCTTATTCGCACATAATAATTGCTTTCCTCAATACTGAACGGAACCCAGTCGTCAGCGATGATGACCGGTACTCTTCCGAGGGCCATGGTTTCAATTATTCGATGCGAGTACGGCGCGTATCCTCTGGGACATAACACGAATAAACTGCGCCTAATTTCATCGACATAAGATTTCTTTTCACTGATTTCATGATTGAACCATTTGTTGACTTCCCTTACCCTAAATTCCCCGGGCTTTGTGCCATACTCCTCGAAGAGAATCCTTCATATCGGATTTGAGCATGAACCCGAGAACGAGAACAGAAAAGTGCCGTCACGTTCAAGGCATTTTTGCTCCTTCTCTACGAATTCATTGAAGAGCCGCATGTGTGGCCACGAAAGATGTAATGCATTGTTAAACTTGGACCGCTCCAGCGATGTATATAACCCCGGCAATGCGCCCGTTGGAGAGTCTTCGTAGTTTATGACAAGAAGCTTTCGTTCGTCGCAGTATTCCGAATTTAGAAAGGCGTTATAGTATTGAATGTCAGCCAGCGTCCTATTGGGGTAGTGAGCTGACTCAATTAAGATAATGACGTCTGCGTCAGAGGGGTTTGCGACTATCGTGAAATTGTTACAGCAACCGCTGTGAGAAACCAGGGAGCCAATACGGCCTGTTTCTCCTGATTCCCAGGAGTCAATGACCTCGGGTTGGATGAGTGCGATTTTTGCGCAATGGTTTGAGCTCATTGAAGTTTGAAGAGTCGCGACAATAGTGGGCTTGAAATACTCCTTGCGTCAGCACCCGCGAATGTTGAGAGAGCGGCGAACGAGGTGTCCGAGGCTCCGTTTGAGCAGTCCAAGTTTCAGCGCGCATTTCATAGCCGCGGTGTTAAAGGAACGCATGTGAGGCTGCGCACCCGGCCAGAGGACTTTCCACGAAGCCGGAAGACGCCGCTCCTCCCCGAATGTCAAAGCGACTTGCAGATTCTCCCAAGTCAATTCATAAGGTATGGCGAGTCGTTCACGGACGTTGCCGGACTGCTCATCTTCATAAGGAAACGCTCCCCAAGCCCGCGCCTCTGCGGCAAGCGGATCTCTGGAGAAAGTCCTCAAAATCTGAACCAATGCTGACCTGGAATCCCAATCCAGAATGCTTTCCGGCAGAACGAGATCCTCCAGTTTTTTGGCAAACTGGTCCACGGTGAAGTGCACCGTTGAGATTCCCCAGGTCTTCAGTGGTTCAAATCCCTCCTCCCTGCATTTCGGAGTGATTTGCCCGTTGATTCCCTGATGGTAGCCAACAGTGGACCCGTGCGGCGCTGTGCAAAAACTTTCCATGAGAAAGACCAGGGACGGGATGTCTTTCAAATCCGGAGGATTGCGCAAATCCCAGTTCATGTAGGACGACGTTTGCAAATGGGCGAGCGCCGGCGAATCCGCATACAGGGCAAAATACAGCCCTAACGTTTTCGTGGGAGTTTTCATGCCTAGTAACTTTTCCAAGGACTGCTGCAGCCGCCCGTGCCAGCCGAGATCGACCATGGCCCATGGAATCGGTTCGAATAGTCCCTCTAACTCAAGGTAGTGAATCGCCAAACTCCGCTTTTCCTTGACGATTTTTTCGACCTGTTCACGAAAAGGTGCGTCACCAAGGAGGTCGGTCTTCAGGCGATCCAACGCCTCGACTTTAAGCTGTCTGTCCCAAGTTGACCGAAACCAACCCAACCGGTCCAAAATCTCCTCAATTTGCTCGGGCGTCATCTGTAATCGTCCGAGAATGATCCTCAAGCTGAGGGTTCGAGTTCTCTCAAATAGCCACGAAAGCGCTTCATTGGAGAAGTCGACTATCGCTGGTAGATGCCAGGCCTGCCTGCTCCCGTACAAATAGCGTGTCTCGAGAGGTAACGAAAAGACGCGAATCAATGCGTCAGTGATACGCTTCACCAGATAGCCATCTCGGGCGACAAAATACAATCGCCGAAGCCCGCGTGTCTTCGCTTCCCTGAGGAGCCAAAGCGCATAAAACACAATGACAGGAGAGATCAATGAACTGGCAATCTCCGAAAGGGTCGCGAGGTGGCTATTTTCAGGGGGATTTGCCAACCGTGTGAGCCGACTTGTTCCCGCGACCAGTGAGGAGAATCCGCCGGATTCAACGGAGAACTCTTCGAGCATCTGCTCGTAACGCATCAGCTGACAGACGTCCAATTGTCGTGCTTTGATGCCGAGCTTCGACGGCACCGTGAAGTCCGCATCCTTTCGATCGCCGGAGTGATAAATCGCTCCGGGTTGAAGGCGCTCTTTCTCTATGATTTTTTGGAACAACGTTCCCGTCGCCTTGGAAGCGCGCCACTCGTTTGAAACATAGAGCTGGTCGCCGTCCTGCCAAAAGCCGTTTTTCATCAGTTGGTCGCGGATGAAGCAGGCCGGAAGATACATGTCTGAAACGAAAAGCACTCTCGCTGACCGGGACCTTGCCCGGTTGACCAACTCCAACGCACCTGGCACTGGAACGAGAAACTCAGCTTCGACCGCCAGTTCCAAGGAAGCCAGGGCTTCGCAGATCCGTTGTGTCCGACCAAGTTTCGCGGCGAGGTGCTGGTGGATTTCGTCGAGATTGACCTCTCCTCCCGGTGCGGAAACCCGAGCTTCCACCTCGGCACAGACCCGCTCTTGATGAAAAGCGGACGCGGATACGTCGATCAAACCCGCACGCGCCGCGCGGTCACCGACGATGAGAAAGAGGCTGGTTGGAGACGCCACCTTTCGCATTAGCAAGGTGTCGAACACGTCGAATGAGGCCGTAGGCTTCAGTTTGCCACCTCCCCATGGAGAGCGAGGTGTCGTTGCCGGAAGGTATCGACATCGGAACGCTCGCGTAAAGTACGTTGCAAGAACGGAGTCAGCGTTAGAAAGCTCATTTGGCGAGTGCTTGTTTAAGGTCCTGCAGTAACTTCCGGCGGAAACGCGCAGGTGCGTTGATTGAGTAGGCTGATATATTCCAGGTGGAATTGCCCGGCCGATCTAGGCGCTGGGCACCGTGATGCGCGTGCGGATGCGCACTGTCAGGGTCAACTTGCGCGGATCGCCTTTCTTGAGTCGCTGGCGTCCCTCTCGTGCCAGACCGCGATAGCGCAAGCCTTCGGCGAGAATCCGTTGAGCTTCGTTGATGCCGTGATCGCGCTCCACGCGGGCATTCGTCGGGGAGAGCCGCGGGTGCCACAGTTTCTCCCCTGCCGCATTGCGCAGGCGCAATGTGCGCTCTCGGAAACTTTCCCCTCCCAGGCATCACCGTCGGTGCAACTCGGATCGCCCGGCGGGTTTGTCTGCCATGAATTTGTCCTTGTGCCCGCAGTGCAGGCGACGATCAAAGCGGGGATCAGCTTCGTGGAATGAGGGGGTCCGGGCGAAGCGAAGTTCGGAGGGAAGTTTTACGCGGGATCGGGAGGGAAATGTCCCGCTAATCTTTGGTCGCAGTGAGATTGGCGCGCTCATTGGTTCTCTTCCGAACATGTCCGTCCACACGGCTTTGACAAGGTTTTTTAGGCAGCGGTTTTGGATCGCGGCTTAAGTCGGGACACCGTCGGCTGGAGGGTTATCTTCTTCGCAACGCACGGAGAAGGCCGTCGAGAACCCAGGTGGGTTTCACCCTGACCGTTTCTCGCGCAAGCCGGAGCAGCACGAGGCTTGTCACAAGCGAGCCAACGCGGAAGGCCGACCGCTTTTTCCGCTCGCCGCCGGAGCGGCAACCCACGGCGCGCAATCGCGCAACTGCGCCGACTGTGGGAGAGGATGGAGCGGAAATCTATTCTCGTGCTGGCGGCGGGTCATGCGCTCGGGAAAAGTCCCGACGACGAATGGCACAAGTCTGACGACGCAGACCTCGGTGTTTTTCGACGAGACTTGGGCGGCGACGACGGCATTCCCGTCTTGCGCGGCGGGGCTTGCCCGCTAGCGTCGCGCTCCGCTCATGCAATTGCTACCCGGTTTCCGCGACTTTTATCCCGAGGACTGCGCCCGTCGGAATTACATTCTCACGAAATGGCGCGAGGTCGCGCGACGTTATGGCTTTGTGGAATACGATGGGCCGGTGTTGGAGCCGATGGCGCTTTATGAAAAGAAAAGCGGCGGGGAACTCGTCGGGCAGCTTTTCGATTTCACCGACAAGGGTGAGCGACATGTCGCGATGCGACCGGAGATGACGCCGACGCTGGCGCGGATGGTCGCGGCGCGGGAGCGCGATTTTAAGAAGCCGCTGAAGTGGTTCTGCGTGCCGCAGTTTTTCCGCTACGAGAAGCAGCAGCGCGGGCGGTTGCGGGAGTTTTATCAGTTGAATTGCGACATCATCGGCGAGGCTTCACCGGCGGCGGATGCGGAGTTGCTCGCGGTGCAGATCGACATGCTGCGCGCGTGCGGATTTACGGAAAAACATTTCGTCGTGCGGCTGAGTAGCCGGAATGCGTGGGCGCAGTTTTTTGCGGAGCGCGGCGGGAAAGCGGAGGACGAATATGAGTTCTTTCAAATCGTGGATAAGGCGGAGCGCACGCCGCCCGAGAAGACGGATGCGGCGTTGCAAAAGTTCGGGCTGACCGCAGCGCAGGTGCTCGAATTCATGCGCAGCAAAACGGCGACGGCGGAACTCGCGCCGATCCTCGCCGATCTCGCGGCGCGCGGGCTTGGCGCGTTTGTCGAGATCGACTACGCGATCGTGCGCGGGCTCGCCTATTACACGGGCGTGGTGTTCGAGGTTTTCGATCGCAGCTTGAACGAGCGCGCGCTTTCCGGCGGCGGACGTTACGACCAATTGTTGAGCCTGATGAGTGACGGGAAAGTCGATTTGCCCGCGCTCGGCTTCGGCATGGGCGACGTGGTCTTTGCGAATTTGATCAACGACACGCCCGCCGCGAAGGCGCGGATGGATGAGTGGCTGGCGAGCGAGCGGGCTTGCGATGTTTTCGTCGTCGTCGCGAAAGAAGAGCGCCGCGCGGAGGCGCTGGGGCTCGTGCAGCAGTTGCGTGAAACGGGGCACCGCACGGATTTTCCGCTCACGGCGGCGAAGGTCGGGAAGCAATTTCAAACTGCGGAAAACCTTGGCGCGCGGCTGGCCGTCTTGATCGGCGACGAGTGGCCGCAGGTGAAAGTGAAGACGCTCGCAACGCGCGAAGAGGTGCTCGTTTCAAACGAGGAACTGATCGCGCATCTCGCGCGCTGACCGCTACTGGACCGGCGCGAGCAGCCGGGCGATGCGGACGCGCAGGCGGAAGAAAAATCCGGCGTCGATGAGTTCCTGCGCGGCGGCCGGTTTGCTGTTGGCGAAGTCGTTTTCCAGCATCGTGGCGACCTGACTGGCGAAGTCTTGGTCGTAGAAACCCATCGTGATCTCGAAGTTGAGGCGGAAGGAGCGGTTATCGAAATTCGCGGTGCCGATCGAGCAGTAGTCGTGATCCACGAGCAGGACTTTCTGATGCATGAACCCGGGCTGGTGGCGGAACCATTTGATGCCGCATGGCTCGGTCTCGCGCAGGTAGGAAAAGCCGGAGAGGCGCACCATTGCGTTGTCGGGTTTTTCGGGAGTGAGGATGCGCACGTCCACGCCGCGCAGCGCGGCGAGCTGGAGCGCGGAGATGAATTGCTCGTCCGGGACGAAGTACGGGCTCGCGATCCAGAGCCGCTCTTTCGCCGAATTGATCGCGTGGAGAAAAAAGAGCGTGGCCGTCTCCAGCTCATCCGCCGGGCCGCTCGGGAGGCAGAGCGCGCCGATGCCGGCTTTGCGGGCGGGCGGCAAACGCCAGTTGAGTTCGCCCGGTTCCGTGCCCAAGGCCCAGTGCCAGTCCTCAATCCATGAGACCTGCACGCATTGCACCACCGGGCCTTCCACGCGGACGTGGGTATCGCGCCACGGCCCGACTTTCCGATCGAGCCCGAGATATTCGTCGCCGACATTGTGCCCGCCGACGAAGCCGACCAGGCCATCGACGATCACGATTTTGCGGTGGTTTCGAAAGTTGAGCTGGAAGCGATTCGCGATGCCTTTGGTGGTGTGGAAAGGCTCGATCTTTACCCCGGCGGCGCGCAGCACAGCGCAGTAGCGCCGGAGCCGTCCGCTCCCGATTTCATCGTAGAGCACGAAGCAGCGCACGCCCTCGCGGGCCTTCGCGATGAGCGCGTCACGCAGGCGTCCGCCGAGCCCGTCGTCGTGGATGATGTAGAACTGCACGAGGATGTAGTCTTTCGCTGCGGCAATGGCTGCGAAGATCGCATCGAACGTGGCCGTGCCATCGACGAGCAGCGTTGCTTCGTTGTGGGCGGTGAAGGGGAGTTTCGCGAGGCGCTCGAGCAGCAGTTCCTCGCTGCGGCCTGCCTTGGTCTTCATGCGCTGGCGGTCGAATTCCTCCGCCAGCTTTCGCGCGACCACGTTCATCTTCAAAAGCTCCGCACGTCGCGCGGTGACGTAGCCAGCAAATTTCGTGCGTCCGAAAACCCAGTACGCCGGCACAGCAATGTATGGCATCAGGATGAGCGAGACGACCCACGCGATCGTTCCCTGCGCCGTGCGCGTTTCCATGACCGCTTTGAGCGCGGTGAGGAGTCCGGCGAGTTCGCAGAGGGCGATGATGATGGTGGTGAGCATTGAGAGCGCGAAGATACGCGAGATGTCGGCGGGAGGGCGATTTCCTAATAAGTCGCGCCGTTCGTCCGTTTGCGCGATTGAACACCCATGCCAGCGGACGCGCACAATCTCCCAGCCTTACTCGAACGTTACGAGCGTCCGCTCATCCGTTACTCGTGGAGCATTCTGAATGATTTGGAGGCAGCGCGGGATGTCGTGCAGGAGACGTTTATCCGGCTTTGCCGCAGGCAGGATGGTGAAGATGCGAAGCACACCGAGGCGTGGCTTTTCACCGTGACGCGAAATCTTTCCATCGACCATCAGCGCAAACAAAGCCGGATCATCTATATGCCCCAGACCGACGATCGCACGACGGACGAGCCCGGGCCGGGCGCTTCGCTCGAACAGCAGGAGGCGCGGGATTCCATCTTCGGATTGCTCGATCAACTCAGCGAGAACCAGCGCGAAGTCATCCGCCTCAAATTTCAAAACGACCTTTCCTACAAAGAGATCGCCGACATCACGCAACTCACGGTGACCAACGTCGGCTTCCTCCTCCACACTGGCCTGAAAAAACTGCGCGCGCTGCTCGAAGCGCAGCCGCGGGAAGACATGCCGCAACCTATTCGCCAATCTGTATGAATACCGACGATCCCAAACTCACAGCCTACGCGCTCGACGAACTCGATCCCGCCGGGCGCGCGGAAATCGAGCAAATGCTGCGCAACGATCCCGCCGCAGCCGCCGAAATGGAAGCGACACGCGCCTTCGCCGCGCAACTCCGCACGCGGCTGAAAGCCGAACGTGCCGACGGACTGCATCCGGCTCAGCGGGCGGAAGTGCTCGCGAGTGTCGTTGCGGATAGGCCGCGGAATGTCATCACTTTCTCGCGCCGAGCCGCAGTTTGGAGCGCGCTGGCGGCGAGTGTGCTCATCGGTGTCGGATGGGCGGTGATTTTCCCCGCGCTGAATCGTGTGGAGAAGAGCGGACGCCTCGCGGAAGCGCGCGTTCCCAACGGCCCGATCGCCACGATCACGGATGGTTCGCAGGTTCGTGTGCAGTTGGCTAGGGAGGACGAGTTGCTTGATGCGAAGAAGGTTGAGCTGACTCCGCCCGTGACCTCCCTGCCAGAGCCGCCCTCCGGGAGTCTGCCTCTTGCGTTGAAGGATTCCGATGGCGCGAGTGTCGGAGCCTTGTCCATGCTGAATCTGTCCGACCCTGTGCCATACTTCAGGGGTCGCAGCGTGGAGGCAACTGCTCCCGACTCCTTGTCCATAGGTGGCGGCTACGTCGATCAACCCGCTGCTCCGAGCGAGGCACCGAAAACTGCAACGGTAACTGCGAACGGCAGCTTTTCGCAGCCTGCCGCCAAATCGGGAAAAGGCTATCTCGCCTCGAACGACAAGGCTGGCGGATATCGTCTCGCCACGGTTCCGGCAAAGGCGAAGGCGCTCTACTTCACCGATGGGGAAAGCAGGACGACGACCGTGAGAACGTTGCGCAAGGACCGCTTCGGGGACGATTGGGACGCCGGCATCTCGAGGCATACAAACGAAGCCCCCGGCAGCGAGAGCTACGATGACGTTACCGACAACCCTTTCGCCAAAGTCACCGATGCGCCGCTCAGCACTTTTTCGATCGACGTGGATACGGCAAGCTATGCCAACGTGCGCCGTTTTCTAAACAGCAACCAACTCCCGCCAAAGGCCGCCGTCCGCATCGAGGAACTCGTGAACTACTTTCACTATGACTACCCACAGCCCGAGGGAGACGCTCCTTTCTCGTCCGCGATGGAAATCGCTTCCTGCCCGTGGGCTCCCGACCATCGGCTGCTGCGCGTTGCCTTGCACGGACGCGACATCGCCCGGGCGGCGCGGCCCGCGAGTAATCTCGTCTTCCTCATCGACGTGTCGGGCTCCATGCAGCCCGAGAATAAACTCCCGTTGCTCAAGCGCAGCCTCGCACTCATGGTCGATCAACTCGGCGACCGCGATCGTGTAGCCATCGTAGTTTACGCTGGCAGCGCCGGTTGCGTCCTCGAATCCACCCACAACAAGGATGCCATCCGTGCCGCGCTCGACCGGCTGGAAAGCGGCGGCTCGACCCACGGCAGCGAAGGCATCAAGCTGGCCTACCGGCTTGCCGAAAACCACTTCATCAAGGGCGGCACCAACCGTGTCATCCTGGCGACTGACGGCGATTGGAATGTTGGCATCACGGACAAGGGTGATCTGTGGAAAATGATCGAACGCAAGGCTAAGAGCGGCGTCTTCCTCACGGTCCTCGGCTTTGGCATGGATAACCTGAAGGACGACATGCTCGAAAAGCTGGCCGACAAAGGCAATGGTAACTATGCCTACATCGACACCCTTAACGAGGGTCGCAAAGTCCTCTGTGACGAACTCGGGGCGACGCTCATCACGATCGCGAAGGACGTAAAGATCCAGATCGAATTCAACCCCGCGCAGATCGCTGCCTACCGCCTCATCGGTTACGAAAACCGGGTGATGACCGCAAAAGACTTTGCCGACGATACGAAGGATGCTGGCGAGATCGGCGCGGGCCATAGCGTCACCGCATTGTATGAAATCGTCCCGGCGGGAAAGGCGCTGCCCGCCCCTAAGGTGGAGCCATTGAAGTATCAGCCCGCACCCAGCGCGCCGACGGAGGAAAAACCTGAAATCAGAAACCCGAAACTAGAAAGCAACGACGAACTGCTGACCCTCAAGCTGCGCTACAAGGCCCCCGATGCAGAAACCAGCACGCTCCGCGAATATCCCTTCAAGGACGCCGGACGCACCTTTGCCCAAAGCACACGCGACTTTCGCTTCGCCGCCGCTGTCGCGGGCTACGGAATGATCCTGCGCGATTCTCCGCACAAAGGCACCGCCAACTGGGCGCTTGTCCACGAACTGGCAGTGGAAGGCAAGGGCGAGGATCGCGACGGTTACCGGGCGGAATTTGTCGGGCTGGTGGAAAAAGCCCGCGCCGTTTCACGGTGATCGCACCTCCGATCGGGTTTGCACGACATGGCTGTAGGAAATTGGACTACAAAAGAATCATCCAGAACCGCAGTTCAGATGTCGCTTTTGTACGATCTATTTAGAGCATTAAAGAAACTTGCCATTTGGCATCCTCACCCAACACTCTGCCCATCTTTATCATATGAAACTCACTCACTTCATTTCTGCGTCAGCCGCATTTGCACTCGCCGCCACCGCGACGTCGCACGCTACTTTTACGACCTTTGAGGCGACCGCCGGAGCGCCTGCGGGTCTAGTTGCCACCCGTGATGCCTTTCGCCTCGCCATCGGTGGCGGTGCGGTTGCCGGAGCCAATGGGAATTTCGGCGGCCTGCGCCGCGAGATCAATTGGGATGGTGTCCCGGCGGCATTCTCCGACCCGAGTCTGCTGCCTGCAAATTTTTTCAATGTGAACTCACCCCGCGGGGTCGTTTTTAGCACTCCGGGCACCGGTTTTCTCGTCAGCGCGAATGCGCCTGGCTCGACGCTGTTTGGCTTTCCAAATGAATTCCAAACGTTCAGCTCCGAGAAACTATTCACGGCGGTGAGCAGCAACATCACCGATGTGGCGTTCTTTGTGCCCGGAACGAACGAACCTGCCACCACGAGCGCGTTCGGGGTGATCTTTACCGATGTGGAAGTCGCCGGTGCGACCAAGCTGGAGTTCTTCGACTTGGGCAATAGCCTCATCTATTCGCACGATGCGCTGGTCGCCGGAAATCAAGGGCTGACCTTCCTCGGTGCCATCGCAAATTCTGGCGAGCGAATCGGTCGTGTGCGGATCACGGCGGGGGCTAACACGATTCTTTCCAACGGCGTGCTTGGCAGTCTGAATCCCGATGTCGTCGCGATGGACGACTTTCTCTATGCGACACCGATCGCCGTTCCCGAGCCCGGCACCGCGCTCTTCGGCCTCGCGCTCGTGGGAATCGCTGCTACGCGCCGTCGTCGGTAATCGCGAACTCACTCGGACCAATCCCCGTCTGCGCCCCGCTGGCTTTGGCCGTCGGGGCGCAGTCATTTTGCCCGGAAACGAAGTCGGCGAATCTCGCGGACCTGCGCGGACCGGCCCAACTTGGACGAGGCCAGGGTGTGAATCGCGAAGGGCACGGAACCCCCTTCGCGCTCTCCCGATTTGATGGGAGCATAGCCACTCGCCACCGTGGTTTTCTCTAAGCGATTTTGACGCAACTTTGCCCGAGGTGATGGGTTAATGGCTGAACTTCCCGCACCCAAACATTCATCCTCCCTTTCATGAAAATCACTTTGCAGAACTCCATCGCCACCACCGCCGCGCTCCTGCTCACTGCTTCGGCAGGGCGCGCGCAAACCGCGTATGCCCTCGCCGAAGGTGGCACTGCGCTGATCAAATTCGACCTCGCGACCCCGGCGAACGCCATGGTCGTCGGCAATTTCAGCGGTGCCAGCGTTCGCATCGACAGCATTGACTTTCGCCCTCAAAACGGCCTGCTCTATGGCTATTCGCGCGGGGACACGATCGTCACGATCAACCTCGAAACCGCGAGCACGACTTTCGTTTCCACCCCGACATCGGTTTCCACTACGAACAATCTTGGAATTGATTTCAATCCCGTCGCCGACCGGCTGCGGCTGGTGAATGGGGCCGATCAAAACCTCCGGATCAACGTGGCCAATGGCGCAACGAATGTCGATGGACCGCTTGCTTACATTGCCGGCGATCCTGCTTTTGGCATCAATCCGATGATCAACGAAGTGGCCTACACCAACAGCGACCTCAACCCTGCCACGCCGACGAGGCTTTTCTATATCGACTTCGGGCGGGACGCGCTGGTGAGCACGCTGAATCCGAATGAAGGCGCGCTCGCAACGGTGGGGCCGCTCGGGATCAATGCCGGCGAGCTGACGGGCTTCGACATCCTTTCGGATGGCTTTGGCGAGAACAGTGCCTTCGCGATCCTCAGCCCGGTGGGCAGCATGGCGTCGCTTTACCGAATCCGGCTCGACACAGGAGCCGCGACTGCGGTGGGTAACATCGGCCAACCCGCCGTCGGACGCCCCTTCAGCCTTGCCATCGTGCAGCCCGTTCCGGAGGCTGGCAGTGCGCTCTTCGGCCTCGCGCTGCTAGGAGTAACGGCAATCCGCCGCCGCCACTAGACGAGCTTTCCAAATCGCCCGATCCTACGCTCTCAAGTAGAGCGTCGTCATGAGGATGAATTCGTCCCGTCTCCATTTTTCGATCGGCCCGAACAATTCAAGGAACTTCGCCAATCCCAAATCCGGGCATGAAGTCAGCCACAGCTTTCAATCCCGGATTAGGGCTAACTTCGTCGGAACTCCAGCCGAGTCCGAACATTCCCCCGAAATTGGAATTCAAGTCAAACTTCTCAACGCCGCCGGATCGCTGCGATTCCGACCAGCGCCAGTCCGAAGAGTGCCGTGCCAGGTTCGGGGACGGCGGCCGGGATGGACGCATTTGTGGAAGAGAAGCTAAACGTGGAGCCGAGCGTATTGGCACTCAAAATCCATGTCCCAGGAGTATTATCCCTCCCGGCCATGTGCGCGGTGCCAGTCCCCGTGAGGAGCAGGATGCTTGGCGACTCGAAATCAATGTTGACCGTGAGCAAGTCGAACGACGTTCCGAGAGCCGAAGGTATGGACCAGAGTGGGACCACTCCGCCGACTGGCAGCGGATCGAATGAGAACGCGGAATGGACGACGGCGGCACCAGCCAATCCGAAGTAATCGCCGGTCGGGTTCGCACTGACGGTCACGCCAGTAAAGCTGAGGAACCGGGTGGCAAACGTCAGGTCGGTATTGTCGATCGTGTAGCTGCCGGCAAAGGAAATCTCTCCTGCAATGAGAGTTGCCGATGCGTCGTCACTCAGTAGGCCGCTGAGGACCAATACTAGAGGTGCGGCGGATGTGATAAAATGTCTCATGCAGATTTTTTGGGTGGGTGTTGGGATCGGGTTGTGGCGGCACGCATGTTAGCAACAGTTGCGCCAACGGCTCTTAATGTATCATAAGTCACTTATCTTCAATGGATTACAAATGTTATCAGAATTGATAAGTGCCCGCAACGGCGCGCTGAATGTAAAGTGTTCTGACTGTATTTCATACGGTGCTCCATGCATTCGATGTAAGTCCCTATTTGGCAAAGACATCGCGATCAATCAGCGGCTTGTAAGATTTTCTGACAATTACAACGCACTCCGGAAGCGATGACAAGTGGAGAAAAATACCGGTAGAACTCGCTGGAATCTTGAAACTCTGAACCTTCAAACTACCGTTCCCGATCAAAGCAGCCGATGAGCGCGAAGAGGGATTGAGTTCACGAACCTCCAAGGCACCGCCTGACGCGACGAAAACGCTTACGCCGGCACTTTCACGCCGATCGAGATGATCCGACCGATTGTCTCAATCAAGTTTGCGTTTTTGAACGGTTTCACCAAGCAATCGCGAACGCCGGGCAGCGTGATTTCGTCGCTGTTTCCACGTTTTGCCTCCGCGATGAGCATGACTATCGGGACCTCCGCAAGCGCAACGTCCTCGTGCAACCGGGCACACATCGTCGCGCCGTCCATTGCCGGCATGGCCGCGTCGATGATGATCAAGTCCGGCATTTCCCGGGCAGCAAGAGCGAGCCCTTCTTCACCATTCCCCGCTTCGAGCACCTCGCAGTCGCATTCATTCAACACCCGGGTGACGATTGCACGGATCGTTTTGCTGTCATCAACGATAAGGATTTTCTGGGACATTGCGGCGGGATATTTTTTGGAATCGGCAACTTACCATCAGCAAATCCAGAGCCACCAAACCGGTGGGCGCGCTGCCTGCCGCTTTGTGCAAAGGCGACAAGCCGGAACCGTCGCCAACGCCCCCGTTTTCGATGAGCGCCCTCTACATGTGCTTTGAGATTGATTGACACATTTTGCCGGCTTTCTACTCTCCGACTTTCAAAGCCCGCCGTCTGAATGTGGCGGGCGCAACTTTCAATCAGCCCGACCTCAGCGAATAAATAATCCCGGTATGTCTCAGAAAATCTTGGTGATCGACGACAGTTTGGCGGCCTCGAAACTTGCGGAAACAGTTCTGGCCCAGAACTTCGGAGCGGTGGACGTGCTGGTTGCGCAACGCGGGGCGGATGCATTTGACCGCTTCAACATGGCGCAGCCCGATCTCATCGTGCTGAACGAAACGATGCCCGATCTCGACGGCGAGTCGATCTGCATGCGCCTGCTGAATGATCCGCTCACGGCCAAGGTGCCCGTGGTCGTGATGGCGACCAATGGCAACGCCGAGAATTTCGAGGAGCGCTATACGAACGTGATGAAGGTGCTGCCGAAGCCCGTCACCGCGGAGTCGCTGCTGGAGGTTTGCACCACCGCGCTGGGGAAAGCGAAGTCGCCCGTCGATCCGCGCCGCGCGATGCTTTTTCACGATCCCTCGCGGACGATTTTCAGCGGCCACACCGGATTTTTCTCGCTGCGTTCCGCACTGCAAATGGCTTTCGGCGACAAGCTCACTGGCGTCCTGCGTTTCTTCGTCAATCGCTATCCGATCGAGTTGTTCGTCTCGAAGGGTCGCTTCCTGTTCGCGACCTCGCGGAATTTCCAACTCTACTGCCGCGAGTCCCCCGTCATCCTTTCCGCGACAAATCTCGGCACCATCATCGAAGGTCAGACGACGCAGCAGGCCACTGGCTGTCCGATCTTTCTTTTCCTCTCGCTGCGCGGTGGCTTCCCGCACGACGACGTGGTGCAAATCACCCGCGATCACGGCCAGCGCGTCTTCTCGAATCTGTGGACCGCGGGCCGCGTCGGCTTTGAGTTCGAGGAACTCACGCAGTTTCCCGACTACGCAAAAAGTTTCCCGGCCTCCGCCGAAGACCCCGACAACTGGACGCTGGCCAGCCTGCGCTACATCAAGTTTGAAAACCTCATGGGTTCGCAGCGGCCCGATCCAAACGGCAGCCCCGCCTACACGCGGAAAGGCTACGAACTCATCCAAAAGCTCAAGCTCAACGACATCGAAGCCCGCTTCGCGACCGCGGTGAACGGTGCAGAATCGCTCCAGGCAATCGCCAAAAAAATCGGCATCCCGCTCAACGACGCGCTGCTCATCGTCTTCCGCTTTCTGGCTCTCGACATCATCGACTACTGGAGCTCGAACGTCCTCTCCCTCCCCGGCGCTCAGCCGCAGCAGGCTCCCGCGTAGCGAAACCGGAGTGGCAACTGGCACCGCGATCAAGCGCCGCTTGTCAGCGATGGCGCGCTGTCTTGACTTCGACCGCTCGGCTCCTAGTCTCGCGGCCTTTTCTCCTTACGAATCATGAACCTGAATACTGAAGCTCTCTCACGCGCGGCCAATGAAGCTCGCGGCCTCGCCATGGATGCGGTCCACAAGTGTTCCTCGGGGCATCTTGGCCTGCCCCTCGGATGTGCGGAAATTGGCGCGGTGTTGTTTGGCGCGGCGCTGAATTTCAATCCGGAAGAGCCGCGCTGGCTGAACCGCGACCGCTTCGTTCTCAGCGCGGGACACGGCTCGATGTTCCTCTACGGCTGGCTGCACCTCGCGGGCTATCCGCTGCTGACTTTGGAGCAGGTGAAGAATTTCCGCGCGATGGGTTCGCTCACCCCGGGCCATCCGGAAGCGCACGAGACGGACGGCGTGGAATGCACCACTGGCCCGCTCGGGCAGGGAGTGGCGAACGCGGTCGGGCTCGCCGTTTCCCAGAAAATGGCGGCGGCGCGCTACAACATGCCGGACTACCAGATTCTCGACAACCACGTGGTCGCGCTCGCCGGCGACGGTTGTTTGCAGGAAGGCGTGGCGATGGAAGCGGTGTCCTTCGCGGGGCACTACAAGCTCGACAACCTCGTGCTCATCTATGACTCCAACGCGGTGACGCTCGATGCGATGGCGGACAAGTCGCAGAGCGAGGAGACGGCGAAGAAATTTGAAGCGCTCGAGTGGGATGTGCAGACGGTGGACGGGCACGACATGACGGCGTTTCTGAAGGCGTTTGAAGCGGCGAAAGCGGCAACAGGCAGACCGCAAATGATCATTGCGAAGACGCTGATCGGGAAGGGAATCCCGGAGGTCGCGGGCACGGCGAAGGCACACGGCGAGGGTGGCGCGAAGTTCATCGATGCGGCGCGCAAGGCACTCGGTTTGCCCGAGGAACACTTCTACGTATCGCCGGAAACGCGTGCGTATTTTGCGGAGCGAAAGGTGGCGCAAGCACAGGCGTTTGAGTTGTGGGAGACGAAGTTTGAAGTCTGGGCCGCGGCGCATCCGGTGCGCGCGAAGGAACTTCAGGAAGCACTCGACAACGTGATCCCCGCGGACCTTTCGGCAAAGATTCCGGCGTTCCCGGCTGATTCGAAAATCGCGACGCGCAAGGCCGGGAGCGACGTGCTCCAGCCGATCGCCGCAGCGGTGCCCTCACTCATCGGCGGTAGCGCGGACCTCTATGGCTCGACGCTGAACTACATCAACGCCGACAAGGATTTTAACCCGGAAAACTGCGCCGGGCGGAACATCCGTTTCGGCATCCGTGAACACGCCATGTGCTCCATCATGAACGGCATCGCGTATGACGGCATATTCCGCCCGAGCGGCGCGACCTTCCTCGTCTTCGCGGACTACGCGCGTCCCGCGATCCGGCTCGCGGCGCTGTCGCACCTGCCGACGATTTATATTTTCACGCACGATTCGGTCGGGGTGGGCGAGGATGGTCCGACGCATCAGCCGGTGGAGACGGTGGCGGGGCTGCGGGTCATTCCGAATCTGGATGTGATCCGGCCCGCCGATCCCGAGGAAACGGCGGGCGCATTCATCGCGGCGCTGAACCGGAAGACTGGCCCGACGCTGATCGCGCTGACCCGGCAGGCAGTCCCGATTTACAACGAAATCCCTGTCGCGACGCGGCGCGAGGGCGTGGCGAAGGGCGCTTACGTGGCCGTGAAAGAAACCGGTCCGCTCGAAGTCATCCTGCTCAGCGCGGGCAGCGAGCTCGCGCATGTGGTCGCCGCGGCAAAGCAAATCGGTGGCGGGGCGCGCGTGGTGAGCGTGCCGTGCTTTGAGCGTTTCGAGCAGCAGTCCGCGGAATATCGGGAATCGGTGCTGCCGAATGCAGTGCGCAAACGCGTCGCGATCGAAGCGGGCGTATCTGATCCGTGGTTCCGCCTCGTCGGGCTGGATGGAAAGGTCGTCGGCATCAATCGCTTCGGCATCAGCGCGCCGGGCAATCAGGTGATGGAAACGCTCGGAATGACCGCGCAGTCAGTCGTCGATGCCGTGAAATCGCTCGGGTAGGCGGCCCCCGCGAAACATCGCGCTCACCAGCCCTTGGCGGCGGAGCGCTCGACAGGCCAGCCTCCCTTCCTCACAGCCCGCGGCTCAATTGGTCATCAGCACGATCGGTCCGAGCGGACTCGCGGCGCCGCCTGGCTGCTCGATGCTCACGGCAAATTTACCCGCGTTCGCGATTTCGCGGGTGGGTTTGAATTTCACGTCGAATTCCTGGCCAGCCTCCGCCGCGAAAACCCCCGCACTCACCGGCCCCTCGTAGCGCGGATCGATCACCCACATTTGGTACACTTTGCCCGCCGCCGCTTGCGGCATTTTGTCAAAACGCATGACGCCATTCTGCCCGGACGCATCCCAAATTACGAATGCCGCGACATTTGCGTAAGCCTTTTCCAGCGCGGTCTTCTGCACTTTCAAGGTCGCGATCCGCACTTGGGAAATCGCGTCGCGCTGCCGCAGATCGTTCACGCGCTGCTCCATCGCCCCCCGTTCCTCTTTCAGTGCTGCGATGATCGCGGTGAGCCGCTGCTGTTCCGCGTCCGCCCGCTCCGTCCGGGAGTTGAGTTGCGTGATCCGTTCCGCGGAGTTGACCGATGCCACTTTCGCGCCCGCGAGAAAGCCCGCGGTCGCTGCGATGGCGATACTGGCGGCGAGCGCCCAAGGCATCCAGTTCGATTCGTTCGACTCAGCCTGCGCTGGCGAAGCCTGCCCGTGCGTGCGCTCCGAGCGGATCTGCGTGAGCAGGCGTGGCAGGATTTCGGAAGGCGCCTTCGCGGCAGGCAGCGCGAGGGTGATCGCCGCGGCAGCCTCGGCAATTTCATCAGCCATCAGCGCCAATTCCGGCGTGGCCGCGAGGGCCGCCTGAAACGTAGTCGCCTCCACGCCGCGGAGCATCCCGAGCGCGTGCAGCGCGGCTTGATCCTGGAGTGTTTCGTCGATCATACGCGCTCTCCCTTCAAATGATCCCGCAGCCGCAACAGCCCGCGCCGGATGCGCGCCTTGACCGTCCCAAGCGGCGCATTGAGGCGCTGCGCGATCTGCTCGTGCGTCAGCCCGCTGAAGAACGCCAGCTCGACCACCTGTTTCTGGTCGCCCGGGATTTCCGCCAACGCCGCGCGCACTTCCGCGCACTGCTCGCGCCGCACTGGCTCGCGCGACGAGACATCATCCGCATCCGTGAAATGCAGAAACTCCGTCGTCGCCTTTTCCACGATCCGCGCCTGCCGCTGCCGCGTCCGCAGCCGGTCGATCGCCTTGTTCCGCACGATCATCACCGCCCACGTGAACGGGCTGCTCCGCGCCGGATCGTACGTCCCCGCCTTTTTCCACATGTAGGAAAAGCCATCCTGCAAAACGTCCTGCGCCTCGCCCGCGTCGTTCATCATTTTCAAAGCGAGCCCGAACAGCCCGTCCGCGCAGCGCTGGTAAAACTGCGCGAAAGCCTGCTCGTCGCCCTTCGCGATGCGGGCGAGCAGCTCCACGTCGCGCTCCCGGTCGGGATTCGGCACCGCACTCATGCGCGGCTGGCACGGATCATGGAAAATGGCGGCGCTTTCACAGACGGTTTGGATAACTGCGCAAACGGGCGCATGGCAAGCGGCGAACACAGCAGTTAGACGGGCGCTTCGGAGGGCTGGATGCAGCGAGGGATGTGATAATAATCGTCCTCCTGCTCGTCCTCGAAAGCGCGGGAGTTTTCGAGGACGAGGACGAGCCTCTTTGCGCCCTTCCCTGCGAAATTTTTGCGCCGCAAGTTTCCATTTTGCTGTTGGCGATGGTGCCGAAGTATTGCTGTCTCCATGCCTCGATGCGGGTCAGGCCCGTTCCCGTGAGCGCGAGGTCGAAAGGCGACTCGTCCGCGTCGTTGCTGGCGAGGTGCAGGGCGGCGGTGCGACTGCCACTCGCGCCGGGCGTGAACCGCCCTGGCTCACCGTCGAGATGCCGCCGAACACTCTCCTCATCGGATAGCGTCTGCGCCGCAACTTGCGAGCCGCGCTTAAATTCGCGGCGGCGGGTGTCTGTGGAAGCGTTTCTCTTCCGCGCGAATGGCGAGAATCAGTGGCCGATTCAGCTTCAAGAGTTCACCCGTCGCACGCCCGCAAGGCGTCAGGCCGAGAATCGTGGTGTCGGTCCACGCAAAATGCTCCGGCCACCGATCGCGTCTTGGATTGAAAAGCGGAGCCTGCGCACCCGTTGCGGGATCGACCGCGAATTGCCGCGCCCCCTTGCGCAGCGAGCAGGACACGCAGGCCAGCGCGAGATTCGCGGGCGATGTCTCCCCTCCGGCCACGACCGGCAGGATGTGATCGATGTGAAAAGTCGCAGCCTGTCCGTCCTGCGCCAGTCCGCAGTATTCGCACCGATTCCCGGCACGAAGGATCACCGCCTGCCGCATCCCGGGCGGGACATGCCTCATGCAGCCGCGTTCTCGGAACGAAGCCGCAGCAAACTCAGAAACTCCGCGAGATTCACGAGACCTTCCGCTTCGCGCTGCTCGGCGGACGTGAGTTCCTCCCCGGTGCTTTGCTTGTCGAGAAGATCGTGCAGCCGGGCCTCCACGCCTTCCGGCAGGCGAAACTTCGCGACATCATCGGGGACTTCGAGTTCGAGAATCATTGCCCGGCATGATTGCCCCGGATTCCATCACCGGCAACTGTTCTCTCACGGACGCTCGGGTTCGGGTGTGATTGAAAGTGCTGCAAAAGCGGCAGGGAATGGCAGCCCGGAAATCGCGGGCGACGAGCGTCGTGATGGCGCGTCCCGGTGGATGGCGTCGCTCCGTCGCGCCATGCCAACCACCGCGCGACAGCGCCCCTCTGAAAGATGGGCCTTCGGCGTGGCTTTGGCATGGCGCGACGGAGC
>JANNWY010000222.1:0-5715 GCA_031409335.1 Chthoniobacteraceae bacterium
GGCAAGCCACGGGGCTTACTCGCCCTTCAGCTTCGCGCCCGGCTTCGCGAGGTCGGTGAGGAAGGTATCGACCGCCAGCATGATTTCCTGCGGGTCCGTGGATCCGCCCCCCGCCGCATTCTTCGTGAGCGCCGCGCCCGAGCGGCTCACGACGGAAAGCCACGGAATACTTTTCCCGGCGAATTGATTGATCGCAGGATCGCGCACATCGCTGAAACGGACTGCCGGCCACGGCATCGCATTCTTCCGCATGTATTCGGTGAAAGTGATGTCGCTCTTATCGTTGCTGACAAAGATCAACTCGAACTCGGGATGCGCGGCCTTCGTCTTGCGATACCACTCCGCGAGCACGGGCGTCACCTTGCGGCACGGCCCGCACCATCCGGCGGAGTAGTAGAATGCGAACATCCGCACGTCGTTCAGATTGCTCGTGGAATATGGAACGATTTGCGACGCTTGGAGACTCACGAGTTTTCCATCGAGGAGCCGCGCGATGTTGTCCCGCGCGCTCGCGCTGTTCGCCAGCGTCCCGATCGTTTCGCGCCGTTTTTGTAGAAACTGCTCCTCGCTTTGCTCCCGCTGCATCGCCGCCGCGCGATCTGCCGTAGCATGCCGCGCGAGCGCGATCTGCTGATCCGCTGTCATCACAAAATTTCCCGCTTTCAGCTTCGCCACCAGCGCCGCCGGAGCGCCGCCATCGATCATCGCCTTCTCCATCGCCGCATCGATCGGTGCCGCGAAGTACCGCTTTCCCACCTCCGCGAAAATCTCCGCCTCCGTGTAGCCACTGCGCGCCATCAGCGCCACGTCCTTCGCCGACATCGGCGGCGGCACGGCGTGCAAGGGCCGCGCGAGCAGCGCGACGATGGCGAGGAAAAGCAGACGATTCATAGCGAATGCTGAGCAAGGGTCAGGCCAGCGAAGACGCAGGATCCAGCGCGCCAGTTTTCCGCCTTCGATGTTCGATGTTCAAAGTTCGATGTTCGGCCCGCCGCAGGCGCCTTGGTGGTCCGAAGGCGTGTCCTGATTTCGAAAGGCCGCTGCGCGGGGCTGAACATCGAACTTTGAACATCGAACATCGAAGGCGGAGGCGGAGGTGGAGGCGCGGCGGGCGATCGACGGCTGGATTTTTTAATGGCTCGCCGCTCCATCGGCCCCGCGCGCAATCTCGCCCGCATGAAAACCTGTTTCATCGCCGGCTGCGGCTTCACCGGCCTCGCCACCGCGCGGCTCCTGCAAGCGCGCGGCTGGCGCGTGCTTGGCGGCACGCATTCGCGGGAATCGGCGGACGCGCTGGCGGGGGAAAGTTTTCCCGTGATCGCGTGCGACATCACGGATCGCGCCGCGCTTTCCTGGCTGGAGAAAGTGGATGCGGTGGTGCATTGCGCGAGTTCCGGTCGCGGTGGCGTGGAGCAATACCGCGCCGTCTATCTCGATGGTGCCCGCGCGTTGTACGATGTCCTCGCGCCCGCGCAGTTCATCTTTACGGGCAGCACGTCGGTCTATGCGCAGTCGGATGGCGCGATCGTCACTGAGGAAAGCGAGGCCGCGCCCGACCCCGAAACCGGGCGCGTGTTGCGCGAAACGGAGGAATTCGTCGTCGGTCGCGGCGGATGTATCGCGCGGCTCGCGGGCATTTACGGGCCGGGCCGTTCTGTGCTTTTGAAAAAATTCTTCTCCGCCGAAGCCGTGATCGAAGGCGACGGCTCGCGCGTGATCAACCAAGCGCATCGCGACGACATCGCCGCCGCGTTGGTGCATTTGCTCGAAGCGGACGCGCGCGGAATTTTCAACGTGAGCGACGACGAACCGATGACGCAGCGCGCGGTGTACGAATGGCTCGCCGCACGTTTCGGAAAACCGCTCCCACCTTCCGGCCCGATCGATCCCAATCGCAAACGCGGCTGGACCAGCAAACGCGTGAGCAACGCCAAACTGCGCGCACTCGGCTGGACCCCACGCTATCCATCCTTCCGCGACGCCGTCGCAAACGACCCCGAACTCCTGAAGCCTCCCTCGCCATGAAATACGTCCTATTGGCCCTATTGGCCCTATCCGTCCCATCGCACGCGCTGGAAAAGTGGCTCTACCAAGCCACCAACCTGCTCGTGGAAAAAAACGTCGATAGCCTCGAAACCCTGTGGCAGCGGGCTTCCGCCGCTGGCTACACCCACGTGCTGCTCGCCGACTCGAAATTTTCCCGCCTCAATGAAATGGAGGCGCGCTACTTCAAAAACGTCGCGCGGGTGAAGCAGATCGCGGCGGAACTGAAGCTCGAAATCGTCCCGGCAGTTTTCCCGATCGGCTACTCGAATGACATCCTCGGCCAGGACACGAATTTGATCGAGGCGCTGCCGGTGAAAGACCTGCCGCTTGTCGTCAAAGATGGCATCGCACAGGTCGATGATCCTGACGCGCCGACGCTGCCGGGCGGCGATTTTTCCGATCTGAAAAAGTGGTCGTGGAAGGATGACAACATCGTCGCCGAGGACGGCGCGGCGCGGCTCAATGACGGCGGGGACAAGAACGCGCGCATCGTGCAAAAGCTGAAGCTGAAACCGTGGCGGCAGTATCACGTCTCGGTGCGCGTGAAGACGCAGGATTTCCGCGGTCAGCCGGAGATCAAGGTGCTGCCTGAGAAAGCGGGCGATGTGTCGCTGCAATGGGCGAACCTCGGCGTGAAACCAACACAGGATTGGACAGTCCATCACGCGGTTTTCAATTCGCAGAAATACACCGACGTCTCGCTGTTCTTCGGCGTGTGGGGCGCGGGCGCGGGTTCGCTTTGGTGGGATGATGCGAAGATCGAGGAAGTCGCGTTTGTAAATCTGACGCGCCGTCCCGGCACGCCGCTCGCGATCACGGCGGACGATCGCAAGCCACTCACGGAAGGCCGCGACTTCGAGCCGCTCGCCGATCCGCTGCTCGGGGCAAAACCGTGGCCCGGCGAATACGACTCTTTCCACCAGCCGCCCGTGCTGAAAACGAAGCTGCCCGACGGCACAAAACTCCGCGCGAGTTATTACCACGGCACGACGGTGTACGATCAGCAGGCGACGATCTGTTTGTCCGAGCCGAAGACCTACGAACTGCTCCGCGATCAAGCGAAGCGGGTTCACGCCGCGTGGGGCGCGAAAGGTTACATGATGTCGCACGACGAAATCCGCGTCGCGAATTGGTGCGCCGCCTGCCAGTCGCGCGGCATCACGCCGGGCGTGATGCTGGCGGACAATGTGAAGCGTTGCATCGCCACCCTGCGCGAGGTGAATCCCGGCGGGCGCATATACGTTTGGAACGATATGTTAGACCCAAATCACAACGCCGTACCCGGCCCGTATTATCTCGTGAATGGCCCGCTCACCGGCTCGTGGGACGGCCTCGACCAGGACGTGATCATCGTGCCGTGGTATTTCGAGAAGCGCGACGCGAGCCTGAAATTCTTCGCCGGTCGCGGGAACAAACAAATCATCGCCGGCTACTACGACGCCGATCCCGCGAAGGTCGCCGACTGGCTCGCCGCCGCGAAGAGTGTGCCCGGCAGCGTGCTCGGCGTGATGTACACGACTTGGAAAAACGACTACTCGAACATCGAGAAATTCAGCACCGCGATGGATGCGGCGCGGTAGCATGATCGCGGTCACATTCGCCGTTCCGCATGAGAGCCACGAGCTGCGCCGGGCGAAGGAAATCGCCGGACATTCGGTGATCATCGCGCACACCGGCATCGGCACCGCGGCCGCGGAAAAACGGGTCGCCGCCTTGCTCGCCGAGCATCGCCCGCGCTGGCTGCTCAGCTCTGGCTACGCTGGGGCGCTCGATCCCGCCATCGTGCATGGCGAAATGTTCCTCGCGACGAACTTCACATCGCCCCATCTCCTGCGCCAAACCACCGCGCGACGCGGCACGCTCACCACACAGCCGCGCGCCGCCGAAACCGCCGCCGAAAAATCCACGCTCGCCAGCGAAACCGGCGCGCAAGCCATTGATATGGAAACCAGCGCCATCGCCCGCATCTGCGCGGCGGGCGGCGTGCCGATGCTCTCGCTGCGCGTCATCAGCGACACGGCCACCGCATCCATCCCCGTCCCACTCCACATCAGCTACGACCTCGCGAAACAACGGCCGCGCGTCGCGGCGTTGCTCTTCTTTCTCCTGCGAAATCCCGCGCACATCGTGCCGTTCACCCGTTTCGTCCGTGGCCTCACACCCGCCCGCAAAGCAATGACCGCCGCCATCCTCGAAATCCTCGCCCATGACGCCGAAGGCTCTGGACTGCTGTGATTCCTTCGCAGCTCTGGGAGACCGCGCGTGAGCCCACGAGCTGTGAAGGAATCACAGCAGTCCAGAGCCTTCGGCGAAAACACGCGCTGGTTTTTCAAATAGACAAAATTTCTTCTGCCGCTCGTCTTCTTCAAAAAATGCCCCCGGACTTGCACCAACTTTACGACGAACACGCCGCGTCGATTTTCGGCTTCGCGCTGAATCTCACGCGCAACGAAGCGGACGCGCGCGACGTTTTGCAGGAGTTGTTTTTCAAGCTGGCATCGCGTCCGGAGCAACTCGCCGCGGTGCGCCAACCCCGTGCCTGGCTGCTGCGCCTCGCGCACAATCTCGCGATCGACGCGCTCCGCCGTCGCGCCGGACACGACCACGCGGTCGAGCGCGCGGCCGCGGAACCGGCGCGCGTGTTCGCGGATGCGAGTGATCCCGATGAAGCCAGCTTTCGCAACGCCCTCGCGGGCGCGCTCGCGGAATTGCCCGCCGAGCAGCGCGCGGTGGTGCATCTCAAACTTTGGGAAGACCTCACATTCGCGGAAATCGCCACCACTCTCGACATCCCGCCAAACACCGCCGCAAGCCGCTACCGCTACGGCATAGACAAACTTCAGACGCAGCTGCGTCCCATCTACGACGAACTACTATGAACGACTTCGAGCAAAAACTCCGCGACACTCCACTCCGCCAGCCGCCCGCTGAACTGCGCGATGAAATTCTGAAACCGCTGACTGCAAAGGAAGCGGTCGCCAGCGATCCATCCGCGCGCACGCCTTCGGAAACTTCCCCGCAGCGTTGGATTGGAAAAACAGATGAAAGTCCCGCGCGCGGCAAAGCCCGTCCGCTGCTCGCGTTTCTACTGAAGCCCGCGTCCATTTTCTGCATTTTCATCGCGACGGTGATGACGGGCGGTGCCGCGCTTTTCGTGGGCGCGAATGCCGCGGGCAAAAGTTCGTGGGAGCGATATTCCGACGAGGCGCGCGCGCGGGGCGTGAAGATGAGTTTGCAGGAGCTGCTGCCCTCGCCCGTGCCAGATGCGGAAAACTTCGCCGTCGTGCCGCTCTTCGCGAATCTTTTTTCGGAGGACGAGGCGGTGCGGAAAAAGGCGTCCGAGGCTCTCGTTCTTAATTTCCCGCAGAGGGAAAATGAAACGCGCCATACGGCGTTCAAAACCGCCACCCTTTGCCGTCTGGCGGATTGGCAGTCGTCTTTTGTGAAAAGCGGCGATCTTCCCGCTGCGAGTGCCGATCCGGCGGCGGATGTCTTGCGGGCGATCGAGCATCGATTCGGCCCGGATCTGGCGGAACTCGCGGAAGCCGAGCGGCGGCCGCACGCGGTTTTTCCGATAAAGTGGGAACTCGGTTTCGCGGCGCAGTTGCCGCACTTGGGGCAGGTCCAAAAAGCCGCGAAGATTCACGCACTCCGTCTGTCGGCCCTTTT
>JANNWY010000223.1:0-22156 GCA_031409335.1 Chthoniobacteraceae bacterium
GTCGAAGAAACCCTCGGTCGTGCTTTCCGCAAAATACGCGCCGACGAGTTGCTTGTCGTGATCGAGCATTGGCGCGACCGCGGCGCTGACGACATGGGCGAGTTCGAAATATGCGAGGTCGATTTCGTCCGTGCGCCGAATCGCGGGCGTGAGATCGCCGTCGCCATTGGAGCCGTTCACGGATTCCGCGCGGGCGAGGAGTTCCTTCTTGCTCAGCAGCACCAGTTGCGTCGTGGCGTGCGCGCCGACGAACGCACTCATCGCCTTCACCATCGCGCTTTTTTTCTCCACGACCTCCTGGCCGGAAATGGACATCACGCGCCAGCGATCTCCTTCCAAAAGCAGCACCGAACAGCGTTCGCAGCCGATGAGATCGCGCCCGTAGTTCGACGAAAGCCGCGCGACTTCCAGCGGATCGAGCGAACCGGCGAGATCGCTCGTGAATTTCAGCACATGCTGAAGCCGCTGCGTCTCGACCATGAGGCTGCCAAGCCGGCGCGACTGGAGGTGCTGCTCCACGTGTGTCGCGAGCGAAGTGAGGAAGGTGGCGAACTCCGCGTAATTCGCCGGAACCACGTATGGCTGCATCCACACTTGCAGGACGCCGAGCACCTGATCCTTCAGAAAAAGTGGAACGTGAATGAAGGGATAAGGCGTGCGGTTTGCGTCAGGCGGCGCGGTCTGGAGCGCGGCCTGCACCTGCGGATCGGGCGCGAAAACCATCGGCTGGCGCGATTTCACGACCTCGGTCAGAACCTTCAGGAGATTCGCCCGCTGCAGCTCGTCGCTCTGGAAAAGTGACGACTCAAATTCAACCGCCGCCGCCAGTTGGAATTCGTTTTTTCCCTCGGCGGACCGCTGCCCGACGAGCCACACGCCGCCGCCCTTGCCATCGCACGCCTGGACGACACGGGTCAGATATTCCTGAAAAAACTCCTCGCTGCGGATGTCCCGTTTCGTCAGCGCGGCAATCTCATCGACAAGGCGCTGAATGCGATTGCGAGCTGCGTCGATGGATTGTTCCTGGGCCATGTGGGGTGCGAAAGTAGGTGGAGAGGGTCGAAAGGCAAGGTTCGCGGCGGCGGGTGATGAACTGTTTATCACACAGGCCGGACGTGAATGCAAGAAGGCTGATGATCCGGCCTCAATCGGGGAACTTATTCCGCGTTCGGACGTTCCCGTTTTAGGAGTACGTAACCGCTGGATTTTTCGGGAAGCTGCGGCAATTCGGCGAGCTTGCGATGCGGCTGGAAGTCGCGCCCGCGCTTTGCGAATTCCTTGTCGCTCATCACCAGCCAATCGATCTCGCTGACCCGCCATTTTGCGAGCGCGGCATCGGGTTTGGTGAATTCCGGGCGCTGCGTGTAGAGCAGCATTCCCTCATCGCGTCCGCTCATCACGGCGAGGCGTTCCGGTTGCGCGGCGGCGATTGCGCGCGCCTGATTTCCGAAACGCACGAGCCCGCCCTGATCGCGGCGGTAGCCGTCGGTGATTTCCCAGATAGAAAAAACGGCGGTCACGATGAAGGCGAGCGTCGTGGCGGCGAGAGCGAGCCGCCGCCCGGAGATGCGCCACCGTGCGCCATCCGCGAGCGGCGCGAGGGTGGCGGCGAGCAGCAGGCAGAGCGGCGGGATGACGGGGAAGATGCGGTCGGCGCGTTTCGACGGGACGAGCGACATGAAGACCAGCCCACCGAGCGCCCAGCAGACGAGCCACAGTCGCGCGGGATCGCTTTGCAAAGCGGCGCGCACGTCCTTGCGAAAATGCAGCGCGATCAAGAGCACGCTCCACGGCGCGAACATCAGGAGCACTTTGGGAAGGTAAAAATAGACGGGCTGATTGTTGTGAACCGCAGCCTCGCCGACGGTGAAGCGCCCGAGGAATTCCACCTGCACGACCTGCTTGTAAAACTCGGGACTTTGCCAGATTCCGATGCCCGCCCACGCGGCAAAAACGAGCAGCGGCCCGAACCACGGCCACCAGCCCGCCCACGCGAGATTCTCCGCTTTCGCGCGCCGGCGCAGCCACCAAAAGGCAAGCAGCCCCGGCAGCAGGAAAGCGTAGGCGATCGGGCCTTTCGTGAGCATCGACGCGAGGACGACGAGGAAAAGCAGCCAGCGATCGCGAGTGGTCCACGGCAGCGCGCGGCGCGTGTGCTCGTACACGGCGAAGCCCGCGAGAAAGATGCTGAACGCCAGCAGCATGTCCGTGCGCACCAGCGTCGCGAGCCGCTGGGTGAAATGATTCAGCCCGAACGCAGCCGCGGCGATGAAACCGCCTGCGAGCCGGCGCTCCGCCCGCCAGAGGATGACGAGCAATGCGACCGCGCAGAGCAGGCCGGGAAGACGCCACGCCACGTCCCAGCCGAGCGGCGAGAGCGCGGCGGAAATCCAGCCGGCGAGCGGCGGTTTCGTCGCGACTTTTCCGGTCGGCGTGTGCTGGAACCACCAGTTCCCGACTTCCACGATCTCGAAGGAAGTGAACGCCTGTTTCGCCTGATCCTTGTCATCGAGATGCCACGGCAAATTCCGCACCGCGAGCAGCGCGACGATGACGGCGAAAAACAGGGCGATGCCGCGCTTCATTTGAGGGCTTCGCAGATCGCATTCGCCGCGCGTCCGGCTGCGCCGCCCGCGCCGAGTTTCGCGGTCACCTCCGCGAGATCGCGCTCCATTTTTGCCCGCGCGTTTTCATCGGTGAGCAGGCGGCGCATTTCCTCCGCGATGGCTTCCGGCTGCGCGGCGTCCTGCAAAAACTCCCGCACGATTTCGCGTTCGGCGAGGATGTTTGGCATTCCGAGAAATGGCACGCGCACGAGCCGTTTGCCGACTTCCCAAGTGAGCCACGCGACTTTGTAAATGAGCACGAGCGGCATTCCAAAATACGCCGACTCCAGCGTGGCCGTGCCCGATGCGACCATGCCCGCGCCGGCGCGCTGCATGAGCCCGTGCGAATCGCGGAGCGTGAACGTGATGCCGGAATCGGCCCCCGCGATGGCGCGCATCATCGCCTCCAATTGCGGCGATGCGGCCGCCGCCTCGAAGCGCACCGTGCTATCCGACTCTCGCAATCGCATTGCCGCTTCGATCATCACCGGGAAAATTTTTGAGACTTCCTTTCCGCGACTCCCCGGAAAAAGTCCGACCAATTTTAGATCGCGCGACGCGCCCGTTTTTTTCGCGGCAAAAGAGTCGATCATCGGATGGCCGACGAACTCGGTTTTGAGCCCGGACTTTTCGTAGAGCGGTTTTTCAAACGGGAAAATGCACAGCATCAAATCCAGCATCCGCGCCATCTTCGGGATGCGTCCGCGATGCCACGCCCAGACCTGCGGGCTGATGTAATAGATGACCTTCACCGCCGAATGCCGCGCGCGCACGGCTTTCGCGAGTCGCAGATTGAAGCCGGGATAATCAATGAGGATCAGCGCACTCGGCGCGACGCGCTCGATGTCCGCGAGCATCCGGTCGAACTGCGCTTTGAAGTAACCGTATTTTTTCAACACATCCCAAAGCCCGACCACTGCCTCATCCGCCCAATCCACAAAATCGCCGCCCGCCAGCACCCGCATCTCGCGCCCGCCCGCGCCGAAAAAATTCAGCGCGGGATCGCGCTCGCGCAGCGCCCGCATCAACTCCACCCCACGCGCATCGCCGCTCGCCTCGCCGGCCACGAGATAGAGCTTCATTTCGAGATACGACTTGCGAATGCGGGCATTCGTTTCCTCTTACGCGCTCACATGCCGCGTCCAAAGTCCAAAGTCCGCCACGCCGGTATTGAAGCGCGCGGTGGTGCCCCGGGTAGCACGCTCGTCCCGAGCGTTGGTCCCCGCGTCCCGCGGAGACGAACTTTCCTCGCGCGCCGCTCCGGTGTGCGTTCACGAGTTCAGAGCCGGTGCGGCAGGAAAGTTCGTTTCGGCGGGACGCCGAAACCAACGCTCGGGACGAGCGTGCTACCCGGAATCCAACGCGCACATTTTCCATGAAGTTGGGAATCGAAACTTGGTTCGCCGCGCGCGGATGGAAACCTCTCCCGTTTCAGCGCGAAGCGTGGGCCGCATACGCACGCGGCGAAAGCGGCCTCATCCACGCGCCGACCGGGCTCGGCAAAACGCTCGCGGCCTGGATGGGACCGGCCGCGGAATCCAGCAACGAGGACGGTTTGCGCGTGCTGTGGATCACGCCGCTGCGGGCGCTCGCGGCGGATACGGTGCGCAGTTTGCAGGAAGCGCTGGGTGGAAAAAAAGTGGAGGCACGCACGGGCGATACTTCCAGCTCGGTACGCGCGCGGCAAAAGCTGAAACCGCCTTTTGCGCTCGTCACCACGCCGGAAAGTTTGTCGTTGATGCTCACGGATGAAGTGCGCGTCGCGCAGTTGCGCGGACTCCGCGCGGTGGTCGTGGATGAATGGCACGAGCTGCTCGGCTCAAAGCGCGGCGTGCAGACCGAGCTGTGTCTCTCGCGCCTCCGCTCGCTCCAGCCGACGCTGCGCATCTGGGGACTTTCGGCGACAATTGGAAATCTCGATGAAGCGATGCGCGTGCTGCTCGGCAGTCGCGCGGCGGAAGGGCGGCTGATCCACGGCAAGGATCGCAAGCGCATCGAAGTGGAAACGCTGATGCCGGAAGACGTGGAGACATTTCCATGGAGCGGGCATCTCGGCGTGAAGCTGCTCGGCGCGGTGGTGGAAAGGATCGCGGCGGCGACGACGACGCTGCTTTTCACCAACACCCGGTCGCAGACGGAAATCTGGTTTCAGGAATTGCTGGCGACGCGGCCCGACTGGGCAAAAGATCTCGCGATGCATCACAGCTCGATCGACCGCGCCGAGCGCGAGATCACCGAGCAGCGGCTCCGCGATGGCAGCGTGAAATGTGTGGTCTGCACATCCAGCCTCGATCTCGGCGTGGATTTTTCGCCCGTCGAGCAAGTGATGCAAGTGGGCAGCCCGAAAGGCATCGCGCGGCTGCTCCAGCGCGCCGGACGCAGCGGGCATCAGCCTGGGGCGGTGAGTCGCGTGCTCGGCGTGCCGACGAATGCGCTGGAGCTGATCGAGTTTTCCGCCGCACGCGAAGCGATGGACGCGCGCCGCATCGAGGTCCGCCGCCCCGTGGTGAAGCCGCTCGATCTTCTCGCGCAGCATCTCGTCACCGTCGCGCTCGGCAGCGGATTCCGCGCGGAGGAAATGCTCGCCGAAGTCCGCTGCACGCACGCTTTCGCCACGATCACGGACGAAGAATGGCGTTGGGTCATGACGTTCATCACCACCGGCGGCGCGCTGCACGCGTATCCGCAATATCGCAAAGTCACGCGCGACGACACCGGCCTGCACCGCCTCACCGATGAAAGGATGGCGCGCCTTCACCGGATGAATATCGGCACGATCGTCGCGGGCGCGGGCGTCGCGTTGCGGCTGAAAAACGGGCGCAGCCTTGGCAGCGTCGAGGAGTGGTTCATCGCGGGGATCAAGCCGGGCAAGTGTTTCATCTTCGGCGGGCGCTGCTGGGAACTCGTGCGCGTGAACGGTCTCGTCGCGACGGTGCAGGTGCCCTCGAAGAAAAATCCGCGCGGCGAAATCCCGTCGTGGCAGGGCGGCAAAAGTCCGCTCTCCTCCGAACTGTCCGCCGCCGTCGGCGAAAAGCTGCTGCGCTTTCGCGAAGGCCGCGCGGACACTTCGCCGGAGATGAAAAAGGTCGCGCCGATCCTGCGCGTGCAGGCGAAGTGGTCGATCGTGCCGCGCCCGGATGAATTGCTCATTGAGCAAACCGCGACGCGCGACGGCCACCACATTTACCTCTACCCATTTGCCGGTCGGCTCGTGAATGGCGCGCTCGGCACGCTGCTCGGCTATCGCCTTGGCAAAGCCACGCCGCTCACGCTGCGCGTCACGCCAAACGACTACGGCGTGGAACTGAGCGGACGCGAATTGCTCGAACTCACCGCAGCCGAATGGCGCGCGCTGCTTTCCCCGGACGATCTGCTCGAAGACGTGCTCGCCTCGGTGAACGCCGCCGAACTCGGCCGCCATCACTTCCGCGAAATCGCGCGCGTCGCCGGGCTCATCATGAGCGGTTCGCCCGGCGCGCGGCCGACCATGAAATCGCTGCAAGCCAGCAGCGGCCTGCTCTACGATGTCTTCGCGCGCTACGATCCGGGAAACTTGCTGATGGAGCAGTCGCAGCGCGAAGTGCTCGAACGGCAGATGGATTTCACGCGCCTGCGCGAAACGATGGAAGCCATGCAACAGCGCGTCATCGTTTTGAAAAAATGCGAGCGCCTCACGCCGCTCGCCTTCCCGCTGTGGGCCGATCGCATCTCGCACTCCGTCGATACCGAAGACCCCGCCGCCACGCTCGCGCGGATGCTGGATGAACTCGAAACCGCCGCGCGCTGACGCATGGAAATCGAGATCGACGGCCACCCGCTTCGCTTGCTCGCCGATGGCGCTGCCTTCGATCCGGCGACGCGCACGCTCTTCGTCGCCGATTTGCATTTGGGAAAAACCACCATTTTTCGCCAAGCTGGGATCGCGCTACCGGAAGGTCCAGATGCCACAATCCTCGCACGCCTCGCGCTACTCATCGCGGGCACCGGCGCGGAATCGCTCGTCATTCTCGGCGACGTTTTCCACGCACGCGCCTCCGGCATCGAATGCACGCTGGCGAAGTTGCACACCGCGCATCCGCGATTTCGCCTGCGCATCGTTCCCGGAAATCACGACCGGCGCATTCCGTGGCGCGAGTGGCTGCCGGGTGCTGAAATTTTAGCAGAGGGCGATTGCGCCGGTCCCTTTCGCGTCGCACATCATCCGCCGGGGAAAGCTGAAGCCATCACGCTTTGCGGGCACCTGCATCCCGGTATCGCCATCGGCAAAGCGCGCGAACGCAAACTCCGAGTCCCGTGTTTCTGGCTGCGTCGCAGTGCGCTCGTGCTGCCAGCGTTTGGGGAGTTCACCGGCCTGCAAATGATCGAGCGCGAACCAGGCGATCGCGTGTGGATTGCCGCGAATGGGAAGGTCGTGGATCTGCCGACGCGTGGCGCGAGGGACTCCGGGTAGCACGCTCGTCCCGAGCGTTGGTCTTCGCGTCTCGCGGAGACGAACTTTCAAAACACGTCTTCTCGGAACTCGTTCACGAACTCCGTAGCCACTGCGTTGGAAAGTTCGTTTCGGCGGGACGCCTAAACCAACGCTCGGGACGAGCGTGCTACCCGGAACCCGCGTGCGTGCGATTGTGCTCTTCGATGAGGCGCGTGATTTCCAGCGCGAGTTCGAGCGCGGCGGTGGCTTCGCGTCCGCTCACTTTCGGTTGCGCGCCGGCGCGGGCGCATTCGAGGAAGGCGGCGAGTTCGCGTTTCAGCGGCTCGCCTTTGTCGATCTCCACGGGCTCGCGCACGATCCTGCGGCCCGCGAATTCCGTGACGATTGTCGAATCAGTCGCGACTCCGAGAATTTTCCCGAGGAAGGAACTTTCCTTTTCATCGTCGCGCGCGAGTCGGAGGAGGTAGCCCTCTTGTTTTTGGTAATCGAGCGAGAGATACGCGTCCTGCTGGAAGACGCGGATTTTGCGGAGGCGATCCTGGCTGATGCGGCTCGCGGTGATGTTCACGACGCAGCCGTTTTCAAAATGCAGCCGCACATTCGCAATGTCCTCGCCACGGCTCAGCACGGGCACGCCGACCGCATCGACGCTGCGCACTGGCGAGCGCACGAGGTGCAGCACGATTTCGAGATCGTGGATCATCAGGTCGAGCACGACGCCGATATCGAGACTGCGGCCGGGATACGGCGAGAGCCGCGAGACTTCGATGAAGCGGGGTTGCGTGAGGCGGGCTTCGAGCGCGGTGAGCGCGGGGTTGAAGCGCTCGATGTGCCCGACTTGCAGCACGAGCCCGCGCTCCTGCGCCAGCGCGGAAAGGGCGCGCGCATCCGCTGTCGTCTCCGTGATCGGCTTTTCCACGAGCACGTGTTTGCCGCGTTCGAGGAGAAACTTTGCGACTTCAAAATGGGAAGGCGTCGGAGTCGCGATTGTTGCTGCATCCACGAGCGTCGCAAATTCTTCCAGCGAACCCGTGGCTTTCGCGCCGAACTTCGCCGCGAGTTCATTCGCGGTCGCCGCGTTGGTGTCGCAGATCGCGGCGAAGTGCGCGTCGCCGAGTTCCGCCAGCACGCGCGCGTGATTGCGCCCGATGCTGCCGGTGCCGACGACGCCTGCGCGGATGGGGTTGGGTGAAGTGGACACGTCTTGGAAAAAGCGCGCGCAGTGTGCCACGACGCGCGCCTTTGCCAAGACCGATGGCGTGTTCACATGGATTGACCATGCACGACGATCGCTTCGACGTTTCTCCCGCCATAATTTCGCCGCTCCGCGACAGCATCGTGCGTCTCGCCACCAGCACTGCGGCGGCGCGGCACTACCCGCTTGGCGAATTGTTTGCGATTTGCGTCCTCGCCGCGATGATGACCGCGTTGGGGATACAACAAGAAACCGTCCTATGAATGAACGAACACACATTTCACGCAGGGCTCGTGCGGCTGCCGGAGTGCTGATGGTTCTCGGAGCGGTGTTGTTGGTGACGATCTACGTCCTGCCGCGGGTTTATTTCGCGAAAGTCACGATGGAAGTGACGGCCGACGATTCCGGCGGAATCAATGTCTTTGGTGGGAGCAGTGAGCAGATCGACCGACAATTCATCGCTGCGCAGATCTCGATTCTCCGGAGCAAAGAAATCCTCTACCAAGTGATCCAGAACCTTCTGCTGAATAAAATCTGGTCGAACGACGAGCAGCCGTTGTCTATGGAGCAAGTATTCGTGCGACTCGTGAATTCTTTGGAAATCCGAGAGGTCGATCGCAAGGGAATGATCGAGATCGGCGTCTATGACACTGACCCTCAGGGAGCCGCAAATATCGCGAATACGATTGCCGTGGTTTATCAGCGAAAGCGGTTCTCCGATTTACAGCGCATTGTCGATAGAGGCTTGGAACAGCTCAGGGATGAGGTGGAAAAGCAACGCGCGCGAGCCGACGAGGCCGTTGTCGATATGAACAAGATTCGAGAAGCGGAAGGCATCACCGACTCCGACCCGAACGAATATGGTGCCAGCCTCGACTCGCCCAAAGGCAAAGAGAGTCTTGATTCCTACGTGGAGGCAAAAATCCGCGCCCTGCAAAGCAGGCGCATTTCCGAAGCGGCGAAGACAAAGTACGCCACGGAACTACTTACCCACGACGAATCAAATCCCGCAAAAATTTGGGAAAAGGCGGAGCCGCCAATCCGGCCGATAGGTTTTGGTTTTCGCCGGCTCCGCCATGCGCTCACGCGGTAGCCTCGGGGCGCACGCCGCCGCCCTCGCGAAATCGCCCGCGCAATCCATCCTCAACCTCGGGCCGGACCGGCACTGCTCTGGCTGGCGGACGCTGACCTTTCAGAAAAGCGCGCGCTCAGGAAGTCAGGCCGACAATCGAGATGCGGTGTTCGTTCGCAAGCGCGAGCAGGCGGTCACGTTCGAGTAAAAGCGTGCGGCCTGCCTCGACGCCGAGCACGCGGATTTTTGCGGCGCGCGCCGTCTCGATCGTCACGGGGCCGATCACCGGCACGTCGAAGCGCAAATCCTGATTTGGCTTCGATACTTTCACCATCACTGCGTCTTTCCGCCCGAGTTCCCCACCGCGCTGCATCGCCGCGTTCGTCCCTTCAAACGCCTCGACCGCGAGCACCGTGCCCGCTTTCACCACGACGGTCTGCCCGATGTCGAGCGCGCTGGTTTCCTTCGCGATGCGAAAGCCGAACGCGACATCCGTTTCCTCACGGCGGCTCAGTTTCGGACCCGCGATCAAGCCCGCGGGCGCGAGATATTCATCCATGAAACTCGTCGCCAACATCAGCTCGACACCCGCGCTTTTCATCTCATCCGCGATCGCGCCGAAAATCGTCTCCGCATTCCGCTCGCGGAGTTTCGCCAGCACCAGGATCGCCTTCAAATCAGGCCGCAGCGCGAACAGATTGCCCGGATGAATTTGCCCGGACATCACGGCGTGCGATGCGCCGGTTTTTTTCAAAAACGCGATCATCTTCCCGAGCTGCCCGACGCGCATCCACTCGATCTCATCCACGATCTCCGCGAGCTTCGGATCGGTCTCGCCGTGAAACGCCGCGACCGCGATCCGCGCGACTCCCGCCGCCCGCGCCGCGCGGACCATGAGCTGCGGATAGACGCCGTTGCCGGCGATGATGGCGAGAAGGGTCGGCGTGGGCACTGAGACGCTGAAACTAGCCAGCCAGTCTTCTTCGTGTCGAGAGGCAGACCGCGCGTCTCAGGAAAACACTGCCGCCAACTCCGCGCTAAGCCCGATCGCGGGATCGGTGATCGTGCCTTCGGTGAACGTTTTTTGCGCGCCGTCGGGAGAAAAAATGGTGATGCTTTGCGTCGGCGGGATGACCATCCAGCAACTCTTCACGCCGCTTTCGAGGTAGTGTGAAATCTTGTCCATCACGTCCTCGTAGGCTTGACGTGGTGAAAGAATTTCCACGATGAGCAGCGGCGGGTCTGTGCGCCAGGTGACATCGTGCCGAAAGTCGAGTCGAACTGCGGGATACACGCACAGATCGGGAACCGTCCGCTTTCCGTCGAGGTCGAGATTGAGTTCACTGAACGGTCGAAATTCTGGCATTCGTGCAAACGCGATAATGAGGTTCGTTTGGATGCCGGAATGGTTTTGCGTGGGCTTGGGTTTTCCTCTTTCCTCTTCGTAAGTCAGCGGGCGATCCGCCGTGCTCGTGATGCTCATGGTTTGCAGGGTAGCATCTGAAGTGGGGACGGCAATGCGCACGTTTGGCGATGCGCACATTTAGCGATTGAGTGTTTTGATAAAAAAATCATTTTCTCCCTTGAATCACCTTTTTCGCTGGCGATAGTCCGTCACATCTCATCTATTCCGCGCCCTTCGATTATGGATATTTCCTCCCGTTTCCCGCTGGCTTTGGCGTTCTGTTTGGTGCTCCCGAGTCTGCCCGCCGCAGTCGCCGCGCCTCCTGTGCTTGGCGACACTTTAGCTTCTGAAAATGGGTCGGCGCGCGTCTTTCCGAGAATTCCGGTGGGCAAGACGCTGGTGCTGCCGCTGCTCGCTTCGGACGCGGATGGGGACGTGCTCGATTTCGCGGTGAGCAGCAGCAATCCGAAAATCATGGCCCGCGTGCGCACGGGCTGCCCGATCTTGAAAATCCATGTCAGTTACGCGGGCGATCCCGCGGCGAGTCCGCCCGCTGCCGCGTTTGAGGGCGACATGGAGTATCAGCTTTTTCGGGATGTCACTCCGGCGACCACGGGCAGCATTGGCGGGGCGGCGCAGGGGGGATTTTATGACGGCGTGATTTTCCATCGCGTCATTCCGGGGTTCGTCATTCAGGGTGGCGACAAGACGGGGACGGGCTCGGGCGATCCGGGATTTTCCTCGCCGCACGAATTTCGACCGGAGCTGATTTTCTCCGGGCGCGGCCAGCTCGCGATGGCCAATTCCAACGGCGGATACGAGCGCGGGAATTTTTCCCAGATCGGACAGTTCACGATTTTTACCGTCGGGAACTTTGCCGCCACCAACAGCTCGCAGTTTTTCGTCACCGTCGCGCAACCTCGCACCCTCGACTTCAAGCACACGATTTTCGGGCAGTTGATCCGCGGTTTCGATGTGCTCGACAAAGTGGTGGCGGTGCCGCGCGGTGCGGGTGACAAGCCGACTTCGGCAGTGGTCATGACGGCGGTCTCCGTGGTGCCGGGGAAAAGTGACGCGACGCTGATGCTCAGCGCGACCGCGATTGGCAGCGCGACGCTGACGGTGACGGCGCGCGACCCTGCCGGTGGCCGGGCGGTGCGGACGATCGCAGTCATCGCGCGGAGGGACGACACGAACGATCCGCCGCTGCTGCGTCCGCTGCCAAATCTGCTCACGCCGGTCGGAGTCTCGCCAGGGTTGCCTTTGCGGGCATTTGATTTGGAGCACGATTACCTGCTTTACGGGATCGCATCCTCCAGCGGCACGGCTCCGCAAATCTCCCAATCGTTCTCCCCGCGCTCGACTCCTGGTTCGCAGGATGTCGCGGTCGGAGTGGCGGGTTTTAATGATCCTCTGCTGAACGCGCAGCCAACCGTGTTCAATCAGTTCGCGGCATTCGATCCGTATCGTTTTGAAGTCGCGGAGATCGGCTACGGCGAACGCGCGATCAAGGCGGAGCCGGTGGCCGTGGCGGGCGAAGTGGCCGTGGAGCTGGCGGACGTGGTGCTCGCGGAATTTCGCGACGGCGATGCGGCGGGAGTCGCCGCGGATTTCGGCGTGAGTGTGACTTGGGGAGACGGCAGTGCGATGGAAGCCAGCTCGGCGGCCGTGCCGAAAATCAGGGTCGCGCCGTCGCTCACGACGCCCGGTGCGTTCGTGGTGAAAGGCACGCACGCTTTTTTGAAGGCGGGCGTTTATTCGATCGAGACGATCATCGACGGCACCCTCGGCGCGGCGGCGCGCGTGCATAGCCAGGCGGTGATTGTCCCGGCGGGCACGGCGTTGCGCGCGGCGGGAGTGGTGCTTCAGAATGTCGGCGCGGCTTTGAACGATCGCGTCGTCGCCACCTTCACCGACACCACGGCAGACGCGCAGGCCCGGGATTTTTCGGCGCGGATCGATTGGGGTGATGGCAGAAATTCCACCGGTCGGATCGTGGCGAATGGGGCGGGAAAATTTGCGGTGCTGGGCAGCCACACGTATCGCGATGCGGAGACGTTTTCCGTCATCGCCCACATCGCGCGCACGACGCCATCCGCGGCGGTGGCCACGGCGTGGAGTCAGGTGCAGGCGAGCGGATTCACCGGGCCGAAACATTTGCCGCCATTTCCCGCGGTGCATCTCGTGGGGCAGATTTCGCAGGCGGGCGACGCTGCGGGAAATGCCATTCCGATCGTCGTCACCAGCGGAACGGGCGCGAACGCGCAGTCCCGCTTTTCGGTTTCGATCGTCGTCATCAATTCCGGCAATCTCACGAGCAACCCCGCGAATTTTCGCTTTTATCTGTCGAAAGACACGGTGCTGAACACGGTGCGTGTCGGCAACCAGCCCGCGGATATTCCCCTCTCGATCGGCACCTTTCGAGAAGGTGGACTCCCGGCGCTCCGGCCAACCGCGGGCCTGCGCTACGATCTCGTGCGCTCGGTGAATCCGGACGGGTCCATTTCCGATTTGCGACTGGTCCCGCCACCCAGCCAGAGCGGCGCGAGCTACTTCCTGCTTGCGCACCTCGGTTACTCCGATCCGCTCGCGAACCAACTGCCGATTTCCAAAGATGTGACCTTCGGACGGCTCGATGGCATCACGCTGAACAAAACTGGTTTGGTCGTGACGGAAGCGGCGGGGCCGGCGCGCTCGCAAACCTTTACCGTCGTTCTGAAAGGCATTCCGCTCGCGGACGTAAGAATCCCGCTGACGCGCTCGGAGACCACGCAACTCACGCTGGATAAATCCGAAGTGATCTTCACGCGCCAAAACTGGAACATTCCCCAAACCGTGACCGTGACCGCCACGGATGACACGATCGACGAAACCGCCTCCACGACGACCATCATCACCATCGGTCCAACGGTGAGTACCGATGAATCCTGGAACGCCATGTCCGGCGGGACAGTCCGCGTGTTTGTGACAGACAACGACCCCGCCTAATCCGCCATGAAACCGCGCAAGTTCTCCCTTCGTTCGCTCACCAGTTGGTTGTTCAAAAAACGCCCGGCGAACACCGTCCTCCTCACTTCACAAATGCGCCCGCAGACCTCCGCGCGCGACCGCATCCGCAACGGCATCGAGCCGCTCGAAGGCCGCATCGCACCCGCGATTTTGCTCAATGGCCACACGCTGACTTACAACGACAGCGACGGTGATTCCGTGCGCGTGACCTTCTCGAGCGACATCTTTGACATGACTCTGGTGACGCTCCCGGACGTGCTCACGCAGGTGTTCAAATTCTCCGCGGGGAAAGCGCACACCGGCGCGGCCAACGCGACCGACGATGTGCCGCAGCAGCTCCAGCTCATCGACCTCAGCAAGGTTCCCACGAAGCTGGTCGCAGGCGTCCAGACGAGTCGCGTCGCGGGGGTTTCGTTCACCATTTCCTCCGAGGTGAATCCCAACAGCGGCCTGCCGCCCGGTGATGGTTTGGCCGCGATCGGCGCGATCAATGCCGGGGCCAATGGACTCGGCACGGTGATCGTGGACGGCGATCTCGGGCAGATCGACGCGGGGACCGGGCGATCAAAAGTCGGCATCGGCATCCTCGTCGCGCAGTCGATCGGAAAGTTTGGCACGACGACGCAGGCGGCATCGCCCACGCCCGATCTCAACAGCGTCATCGCCGGGCGTCTCGGGCGGCTGGTCGTGTTTGATGACGTGCAGGGTTACATTCACGTCGTCGATGCCACGGTCGGTTCGGCGATCACGCAGCGCGGCACGATCAATCAGATCACGATCCGCGGCTCGCTCATCGGCAATCCAGCCCTCGCGACCACGAGCGATAACTCGGGCCGCATCGAGTCGTCGTTCGACATCGGGAACGTCATCATCGGCACGGATTCGACGGACGGGATTTTCGGCGGCGGCGGTAGGAATTCCGGCGCGATCACCGCAGTCCATGCGATCGGCAGCATCACCACGACTGGCAACATCGAAGGCGGCGCGGGCGAAGGATCGGGCGTCGTTTCCTCGGGCGGGACGATTGGGCTCGTGAAAATCGGCGGCGATTTGAAAGGCGCAGTGGGCGTGCGTTCCGGCAGTGTTCGCAGCGGCGGCGGGATCGGGGATGTCGCCATCGGCAGCACGAATTCGAGTCACGATATCGTCGGCGGTGCCGGCGAAAGCAGCGGGGTGATTTTCAGCGGCGGCGCGGTTGGCAATGTGCATGTGTTTGGCGATGTGACGGGCGGCGGTTTGCGCGCCGGTGGCTTGCTCGCCGGGGGGAATATCAAGAGCGTGATCGTGGACGGGAATCTGACCGGTGCCGCGGCTCCCGGCAGCGGCGTGATCGAAAGTCAGCGCGCCATCGGTCCGGCATTGATCGCCGGTGATGTGATCGGCGGCGATGGCGCGGGATCTGGCGCGGTGGTCGCGGGCAGCGCGCTCGCACGGATCACCGTGCTCGGCGATGTGAGTGGTGGAAAAGGGCTGGGCAGCGGCGCGATTTTGGGCGGGCACGATCCGACTTCGACGGTGCGCAGCCTTGGCAATGTGACGCTCGGCGGTGCGCTGATCGGTGGCGAAGGAATCAGTTCCGGCGAGATCAATTCCGGCGGCACGATCGCCGCGGTGCGGATCGGCACGACCTTGCAAAACGGATCGGCTATTCAGGGCGGCATCGGCGCATTGAGCGGCACGATTTCCGCCCAAGGCGGAATCGCGAGCGTGACGGCACTGCGCGGAATCAGCGGAAGCACTGGCGCGGGTTCCGCCTCGATTCACGCGGAGGGACTTTTGGGAAGCGTCTCGGTGATTGGCGATGTCACCGGCGGTTCCGGCGCGGAAAGCGCGTCCATTTTCGCCCGCGAAAACGCCGCCGCCGCGCGCCCGATCGCGGGCGACATCGGCAGCGTCAGCATCACCGGCAAACTCATGGGCGCGGGCGACCGCACGGCGCTGGTGCAGGCCGACGGGATTCTCGGGCGGGCGACGATCGGTGCGATTCAGGGCGGGGCGGGAGCGTTCAGCGGCGCGATCATCAGTGGCGCGGGTTTGGTGCGGCCCGGCGCGACGGCGTCCATTGCCATCGCCGGACTGGTCGAAGGTGGAGCGGGTGAACGCTCCGGCTCGATCGAGATCGGGGGACGGCTGGCGAGTCTGATCGCGGGGGGATTCCAAGACGCGGATGTGCGGGTCGCGAATGATCTCGGACTTTTGCGGGTGAATGGCGACGTGATCGACTCGTCGATCACCGCGCGCGGTCAGGCCGTTCGCGGAGCGATCACCGATGTCGCGATCGGGGCCGTGACGATCGCCGGCAATGTGCTGAATTCCACCCTCCGCGCCGGGCTCGATACCGACGGGATCGCTGTGAACGCGGACGCGCAAATCGGTGGCGTGCGCGTGACGGGAAGCTGGACAGCGAGCGTGCTCGCCGCGGGCGCGGGCGCGGGCGTCGATGCGCTGTTCGGAACCTCGGATGACGGATTGATTCCCGGTGCCAACAACGCCCGCATCATCGCGCAAATCGCGAGCGTGATCATCGGCGGAGCCGTGAATGGAACCGCGGCAAGCGGCGATCACTTCGGCTTCATCTCGCAGCGCATCGGGGCATTTTCGGCAGGTGGCGTGGCACAGCCGCTGACGGCGGCAGGCGGGCAGGTTTTTGAAGTGGGCGCGACCGGCGACACGACCGTGCGCGAAGTGCTGGCGTGATTTCCCTCGCAGCCGCGACAGAGCCCGCGCATTTTCCCCGCCAGTGAACGATGCATAAATCCCGATTTCCCCACGCCCTCATCGAGCCCCTCGAAGCGCGGATCGCGCCCGCGCTCGCCGTCCTGAATCCGCTCGGCGACCTCACCGTCGGCCCCGGAAAGACCGGCGCGGATATCGACCTTTCCCGGCTCTTCGACCCGATCATTTCCGACAACGGGCGCACGATCGTGACGCTCCACACGAACTTCGACAGCGACCCGGACACGGCTGGAGTCCAGGGTGACATCGTCATCGAAATGCTGGACGACGCGGCTCCTCTCAGCGTCCAGAATTTCCTCAGCTACCTCACCAACAGCGATCCAAAAACGAACTACGAAAACACGTTTTTCCACCGTTCCGTCGCTGGCTTTGTAGTTCAGGGCGGTGGCTTCGATGCCGTTGATCCGGCGACCCACATTCCCACGCTGTTTGACGTGCATAACGAATTCGATGGAGTGAACCGCTCGAATTTGCGCGGCACGATCGCGATGGCAAAGAGCGTGGGTCCGCACACGGCAAACAGCGAATGGTTTTTCAATCTCGGGGATAACTCATCGAACTTAAACAATCAGAACGGTGGCTTCACTGTCTTTGCGAGAGTTACCCGAGGCATGGATGTGGTGGATGCCATCGCGGCGCTTGCGACGTTCAATTTCAGCGGCGCGGGCTCCGCTCCGATCGGTGCCGTCAACGGAGCTTTCAGCAATCTCCCTCTCCAAACCTACAACGCTGATCCCGACAACAATCCCAATACGGCAGCACCCTTGCCGACCGAGGCGAACTATGTCCGGCTGACTGACTACGAAATTCAGCAGCCACCGAATGGCACACTGACTGGTGTGACTTACTCGGTGATCCCATCCGTGGATATCGTGGATGCCACGACCGGGCTAACTAGTGATCTGGTCTCCGCCACTGTGAATGGCTCGACCCTGCAGCTAAACTACAAAGCACATACTGCCGGAGTCGTCCGGGTAACGGTCCGTGGTGCCGATGCCAGCTCTTCGGCTGAAGACACCTTTGTCGTCAACCTTGAGCCCAACCTCGTGGCGAACTTTGAGCAGGATCCATTTGATGGCGTCATCATTGGCGGCGACACCAAGACTGCCACCATCGTCATTGGCAATAACGGCGGTGGATGGGCGGTGGGGAATGTGAACGTGAAGGTGTATCTATCGAAGATTCGCTCTTCCAACCCACAGCCTGGTCAGCCGGATACGGGAGCAGATCCGAACGGCGTTCTACTACAGCCTTCGGATGATATACTTTTTGCCGAGTTTCCAAATCAAACGCTCGACCTCGCGGGCGGGAGCACGCTGGCACTGACGAAGATATTGGGAATCCCGCGGCAACTAGTCACGACCGCCAACGAGAACTATCGGATATTGGTGGAAGTCACGCCGTCCGACTCGGCAATCGATGAGCGATTTGACGATGACAATGTGGCGTTGGACAGCAGAGTGCATGTCTGGGAGAACCGGTTCGGGACTTTCACGATCAATGGATTCGGAACCCGGACGGACGCGAAGCTCGTCTATGACGAGGCGGATGGCGACAGGGTGCAGATTTCCATGACTAAGTCGGGAAATGGTTTGGTGAGTTTCGATGGCACATTGGTCGATCTGGCGGTGGTCAGTCCGCGACCCGCCAGCACGCTCGCCGCTTCGATCATTTCCGCGGCCAATGTGGGTGGGCGCGATATCGATTTGCACAACGTCGAGCTGTTGCAATACATCCGCACCGTGAATTTGCAGGAGGCAAACCTGACGGGTGCGCTGAGCGCGAATGAAGGTTTTCGCGAGCTGACCATGGGTGACCTCGTGGGACCGGGTGTGATAACGGTGGGAAGGCTGCCATCTGGAATCACGATCAACCCTTCGCTGACGTTTGGTGACGTTGCGGACATGAGCATCGAATCCCTGGCCGTGCTCCGGCTGATCCGGGCTGAAAAGTGGGTGGAAAGCGATGGCACGCCAAACCGCATCGACGCACCGGGCATCGGCAACATCGCCATCCGCGGAAATCTCGAAGCGAGCGTGGGAGTAGCGACTTCGCGAACGCTCGGCGTTTTCTATGTGGGTGGCTTTTTCAAGGACTCGACCCTTTCTACAAAAGGCAATGTCACCACGGCGACCGTTGGCGGGCTGGATCACGCGAACATTTTCATCGGCACGACTGCCAGGCCGGATAGTGCGACTGACTTTTCGCAGGATCGCACCCTCGGCAGCCTGATCGTCACGGGAATCGCGGGTGAGGCGCGCGTCTTTATTTCGGCAAACGTCGCCGCCGCGCACATGGGTTCCGTTTCCGTGAAAGGCATCGACGCAATCAACAGTCCGTCCGCGTTTGGCATCGTGGCCGATTCGATCCGTTCCTACGCTCGCACGAATGGACCTAGTTCGGGTCCGCTGCACGAGTCGCAGCGATTCGACGGACGGGGCCGGTATTCGCTCACGATCGTTTGAGCCAATGCTGAAATGGCGGCGAAATTGCCGCGAAAGACACGGAGGACGCGGAAAACGCCGAGGATTGGAGAAGAAGGGTTTCCCGTCTGCGAGCTGGCGTGAGATGGAGCGGGGTGTGGTTTTTCTCTCCCATCCTCCGCGTTCTCCGTGTCTTCCGCGTCCTCAGCGGCAATCCATCGCCGTTTTTAGGCAAAAAAATACTTAACGGCCGGGCCCACTCGGACCCGACCGCTAAGTAGCCCATGAAAAGTCGTTGTTACCGCCGCTCCGCAGTAGCCGAAGGACTGCGCTTGCCTTTCCCAGCCACCGCAGAGGCGGCGACGCTGGTGGAGCTGTGGCGGTAGGAGCCGTTCTTCGACCAGGAATATTGCGGGATGTATTCACTCCGCGAAGTGCTCTCCGCGAGGATCGGGCGATTGGCATTCGTCGGATCCAAAATCCACCAGTTGCTACCGTCATTCCACATCACCCAAGCATGGCTGATCTTGGAAGTCGCCCGCGCCTTGCCGATAACGTAGCGCATCGTGCTGTCGCCGAGTTGATCCATGAGCCAGAGCGATTTTGCCTTGCAGTCGCCGGTGTGGGTGCGGGCAGTGACCGCGGGCATCGCAGCGACGTAGGGATCGGTAAAGGAGTAGCGAAAGCCGCGGCCTTCGTTGAGCAGCGATTGCACGCGCTTCATGTCGGTGGTCTGGGAACGCAACGCGCCGAGCACCTGCTTCACCGGACTCATGTAGCGATCGTAAGGAGTGTAGCCCGCTGGTGCGCCGAGATCGATTCCGGCGAGCGCGCTCACCTTGGTGAGAAGCAGGCTGGAGATTACGAAGAGTGAGGCTTTGAGAGTCATATAGAAAGTTTATTTCTATAAATCCTATAAGCACCATGCGCGCCACGAAGCCCGTCTTTGCAAAGAAGATCGGCGGTTTTTGAGATCTACTCTGTATCGCGACTTTCAAAACGCCTCCTCGCTAACCGTTCTGGTCGGGAATGTAAGTTCTTTTATCATAAATGTGAGAACAGCTCCTCGCGTTTTCGGACATCCCGCTGGCAACCTCTCGATTCCCGATTGCCTCATGTTACCTCACCTCAGTTTTTGCCAACACGAGCGGTGGTCGCAATCAGGCGCAGGCGCTGCGAAGCGGGAATTCCAGGCAACTCTGCGCGCGCATCCGGCAGGTGATCAAGCGATCCATTTGTTTCGTTGCGCCTTTTGATGCAATCCCATCAACCGGCGATCGAGAAAAATAAACCTAGCTTCGGCGATGGGAACCGCGGACGACGCAGACGACGCGGAAGACACGGAGAACGCGGAGATTGCGAACCTTGAGCCACTCACCCAATCGGTGAACAACGCCTTCCTGGCGAGACGGAACCCAACCTCTTCCTCATCCGCGTTCTCCGCGTTCTCCGCGTCCTCAGTGTCCTCCGCGGCAATCTTCATCGCCGCCTTTAAGATAAAAACGCCGCGCCCGGAAATCCGAGCGCGGCGTTTTCAGCTTTCGTCGATTGCGCTTACTTTCCTAGGGGCTTTTTGCCGCCTTTTCCGCCACCTCCGCCGCCGGGGCCACCGGGTCCACCGGGTCCACGCTGCGGACGCCCTGTTTTGAATTCCTCGACCGTCACCTTCCCGTCGGAATCCTTGTCCATTTTCTTAAAAGCCTCTTCTGCGCGGGCCGCATCTTTCTGCCCGCGTGGGCTGTTTTTGAATTCTTCGAGGCTGATTGAGGCGTCCGAGTTTGCGTCGAGCTTCTTGAACATTTCCTCGGGATTCGGCTTTTCCCGGCCACCCGGTCCACCCGGCCCGCCGGGCGGTGGGCCTGCGGGTTTGTCTTCTGCAAATGCGAGAGAGCCGGCGAAAGCCAGCGCGCCCAAGGTAGTGATGAGATACTTCATGTTTTTTGTTTTTGTTTTTGTAGCGGCCAGCCCTCGCGGAATGCGATCGCTGTCCACCCCTGCAAACGCCGCAGACGCACAATCGTTTCTGGGAGAATTGTTAAGCAAACGCGGATAATTGTTAAGGGTCGGTCAACTCGACGATGCCTGTTGGCCGGGAGCGCGAAGAGGGAGCGAGCGAATCACTTGATTCTAATCGTTATTGAAATTGAATTCCAAAGCGCGCCGTGGCCTTCTTCCGAGCGTGATTCCAATGAATGCTCCCACTTCCCTTTTTCGGACTTTGCGGTCGCTCGCGTGTGCTGCCGCTTTTTTTCTCGCATTCGGTGGTTCCGCGCAGGCATGGCCGTGGAATAGCGAACCCCAGCCGCTCCTGCACGACCGCACGGCGATTCGCGCCGACGCCGGTTCGCCGCTCACGTGGGATCGGAGTGCGCGGATTTTGTGGTTCGTGGCTGGAGGGAAGCTGAACTTTGCGCGTTGGAATGGGACAACCTTTCTACCGGGGACAGGTTCGGAAATTGCCGTGAACGCGGGCGCGGGAATCGTCGTGGATGAGGGCTGGCACGCCGTCTATTTCCTTGATCACAATTTTCATCTGCAATTTGCGCGACCTTCCCCGGGAGGCGTTGGGCTGATTCGCGGTTCCGTCGGTGACGAGTCTCTGTCCCGGCTGCTGGCCGTGGACAACCGGACCCACTCCGTTTTCGCGTACGATTCGGTGGCACGGGGAATCCGGCTCTACTCGTATCGGGTGAAAACAAAGGCGCGGGAGTCTTCGCTCATCGCACCTGGATTGGGAAAAGCGGGCGATACGGCCGCTTGGGATAGCAACCTGCGGGTTCTTTATTCGAGCCACGAGACTGCGGACACCACAGTTCCCCGGCATCCCCGCGCCCGCTCGCTCGGCGATCCGACGGGAACTGGCACTCTGCTGCCCTGGCCGCTGGTGGCGACGGCTTGGGACGGGAGGAAATGGTCTTCGCGCGTGATTGATGAGACGGGCGTGCCACAATTGCCTGCGATCCGCGCCACCGATCACACGGTCTTTTACGCGCGGCGCGATGAACTCGATAAGTTGCGGACTTTCCGACCAGTGGCGGGAAGCAGGGCGGAACTGTTTTCGTCGGTTTCCGGTTGGTCAGGAGCGGATACCTTTGAGGATCATGATCGCTACGAAATCAAGGCACCAAATTATCCTGATGAATGGGAAAACTCCGGCTCAGTAACTACCGGTCTGGTAGCGTAGGGCCTGTCCCACCGGTGACCGATTTCGTTAAGCCGGTTGGTGTTGGTGGGAGCGCGGGGCGTCGATTGGGCCTTCGATGGTTCGGTTTGGCTCG
>JANNWY010000224.1:0-27967 GCA_031409335.1 Chthoniobacteraceae bacterium
GGGCGCCCCGCCCGCAGTTCCTCCGACGGGCGAGGCGCCCGTCCGACAACCGGCAGGCGGGGCGCCTGCGCTACTTCCGCTCATCGACCGCTGGGTCCTCTCGCGGCTGCAGGAAGTGATCGCCGTCTGCACCGAGGCCTACGCCGCGTATGATTTCCGCAAGGTCTTCCAAACGCTGAACCAATTCGTCGCCGTCGAAATCAGCGCACTCTACGTCGATATCACGAAAGACCGGATGTATTGCGACGCCGCGAATTCCCCGCGCCGCCGCGCCACGCAAACCGTGATGCACGCCGTCTTCGACGCGCTCGCAAAACTGCTCGCGCCGATCCTCGTTTTCACCGCGGATGAAGCGTGGGAATTCGCCGGGAAGAACACGTCGATCCATCTCGAAAGACTGCCCGAAGCCGACGCGAGCCTGCGCGACCCCGCGCTGGGAGCGCACGTTCAGGAACTGCTGAATCTCCGCGGAGTCATCGCGCAAGCCGTCGAGCCCGCGACACAAGCGAAGCTCATCAGCAAAGCGCTCGAAGCGGCGATCACGCTCGAAATCGCCGATGCCAACCTACTCGCTTCACTCGAAGGCAAGACCAGCGAGCTGGAGGAATTTTTCATCCTCAGCGACCTGACCCTCACCGCAGGCCCCGAGACGAAAGCGAGACTGGTTCCGACGCCGCACGCCAAATGCGCCCGCTGCTGGCGTCACCGCCCCAGCGTCACCAAGATCCCCGCCCACCCCGAACTCTGCGACCGCTGCGCGAGCGTAGTCGGCTAACTCCGGCGCGTGCGGAGTCTTAACGTTTCCGCGTCTTCTTCACCGCGGCACGCTCCGCCGCCTCGCACCCTTTCTGCGCCCATTCGCAAAGCATCTCACGATCATCCATCGCCTCCGCGGGCGGCTGCCAGTAAGACATCAGCTTCGTCTCGCCGCGCGTTTCATAGCGAAACGGCAACAGCTTTCGCGCCTCAAACTCCGCCCGGCTCACATCATCCACTTTGATGTAAAGCGCATCGTCCGCCACGAGCGCAAACATCCGTTCCCCACGATAAATTCCGAACCCACCAAACATCGCCCGCGCCCGGACATCACCGAGCGGCGCGAGTTGTTCGAGAAGGTAGGTGATGAATTCGCTAGGCACAGGAGCAATGAGTAAGGAGTAAGGAGTGAATGAGTAAAGAATAACCCAATTCCCAATGAGTAAGGCACCGCACATAAATCGCACTCTGCCTCGTTGGGATACTCGTCATTGGACATTCCCTACTCATACACTCCTTACTCCTTACTTATTTCCCATAAAGCGCGCCCACCGCTGTTACTCCAAAAAAACCTTTCCCGCCCGCCGCCGCGCGTGTTTCCCGCCGGGCAAATTCACCTTTGCCACGCGTCCCGCGAGCAGGGAACGCACGCGCTCCACTTCTTCAAAACCAATCTCCGCCACGCTTCGCGCGCGCAGCCAAGCCAGCAGCACCCGTCGCTGAATCGTCAATGGAAGCGCCTTCATCTCCCTAACCGAAAGCTCCGCCGAATCCGCCAAAGCCAGCTCCGGCAACCCGGCAAGGAACGCATCTTCCTCCCGCAAAATCTCCGCGCTCCGCAGAAGTGTTCCGCGCACCTCGCGCCCAAATGCCTTCGCCAGCAGCGGCAGGATTTCATGCCGCACGCGATTCCGCGTATGGCGCGGATCGGCATTCGACGCATCCTCGCAAAACTCCAGCCCATGCTCCGCGACATACCCATCAATCTCCTCCCGCCAAACTCCCAACAACGGTCTGACAATTTCCAAATCCCCGCGCATCGAAATCGCCCGCATCGCCCCAAGTCCTGTCGCCCCGCTCCCGCGCAGTAGGTTAAAAAGAAACGTCTCCACCTGATCATCCGCATGATGTGCCAGAAACAAACGCCGCACCCCGCGAGCCTTCGCCACCTTCGCAAAAAACGCATATCGCGCCTCGCGCGCCGCCGTCTCGATCGAGCACTTCATCCGCTTCGCCCGCAACGCGACGTTTTCACGTTTCCCCACAAACTCGCACCCCGCCCCAAGCGCGAGCCTTTCCACAAAACGAGCCTCCTCCCGACTCTCCGCCCGCAGCGCATGATCGAGATGACAAACCACTAACCGCTGCCCACGCCCCGCCAGCAAATGCAGCAAGGCCACCGAATCCCGCCCGCCCGAAACACCGATCAGCGCAGGCTCATCCGATGGCGGGGAATCATTCAGGTTCATCTCAAGGGATTCAGAACCTCGTGACGAAGTTTCACTTGGTAACGCGAATGCGGGCGAAGTTTCACTTAGGTGGCGTGAGGCTGTGTTTGAAGCATGGCTTCGGGGAAAAGTGCGTTTCCTGGTTCAACTTGGAAGCGAGCCGGAGACCCACTTATTCAGCGAGAATGGCGAACGTCTTGATCCAATAGCGAACAGGTTTGATCTCGATCCGGGTAAAGCTCGCGTCACGCAATAGTGTCACGATCTCATCGCCGGTTTTCTGCCAGGATTTGCCCGCGAGCGACTTCATCCAGCGGTTCGTCTTTTGGGCGAGCGCGATGTAGCGGGAGTTCCGGTCGAATGCGATCAGGACCAGCCGTCCATTCGGTCGAAGCACGCGGCGGAACTCTGCCACGGTGCGCGTGGGATTTGGGTAGTGGTGAAACGAGATCAAGTTGACCACCGCATCGAACGCACGGTCTTCGGCGGGGAGTTTTTCGGCGTCTCCGTGGATGAAAGTGATGCGCGTGTCGCTCATGCGCCGCGCCCGCTCGATCATGGCCATCGAAATGTCCACTCCGAGGACTTGGCGACCGCTTGCCGCCAGCTTCGCGCTCATCAGCCCGGTGCCACACCCGACATCCAAAACCTTTCGGTGCTCGTGGTCCAAAAGCCGAAGGGTCGCATCGTAAATCGCACCATTCGTGTAGCGAGCGAGGTTCCAAATCCGCGACCAGCGATCATAGGCGTTGGAGGTAATCTGCTTTGGTTCGTCCAGTCCGTTGATGTGTTGCATTTGGTTTATCCGATCCTAGTTACCAAGTGATTTGCCTCGTTGCCTCGTTACCAAGTTGCACTTGGTAACGCGAATCCTGTCGAAGTTTCACTTCGAGGTGTCAGGCTGCGTTTGAAGCATAGCTTCGGGGAAAAGTGCGTTTCCAAGTTCAATTTCGGAACAAGTCGAAAAATGTGGTGTGACCGTGTGTGACACACCATCACCGTTGCATCAAATGCGAAGCCGTTTGCCGGACCGTAGAGGCATTTCGATCATTTCGGTATTAGCTCCAATAGACGTAAACGGAAACACGGTGAATCTCATCGTCCACGCTGACTTCAGCACCCTGAGCCCCGCCGCCGGGTTCAATCTGGAAATGGCGTAAGCCGGGAGCAGGAACATCGGGAATCAGATCACGGGTGCCAGGCGACTGCCGGAGCCACTGCTCAATGTCGGGTGCCGGGGCGGTGAATGACACGCGGAAGCCACGAGTGAACATGTTGCCAGTAGCAGTGATGGAGGAAACCTGAGCGGACTCGGGAAATGGAGCGAGGCGTCCCCATGTCAGGATAACGCGAACTATTGACGGTCTCTCGAGTGGCGAGTTCGGCGACACTAACAAGTAACCGAGTAAAGCGAAACCACAGATCACGTAGAAGGCGCGCTTGATCCAGGTTTTCGCTGGCGTCGTCGTTAGCGACGCAGACGATGGAGACAGAGGCTCGCTGCCTGTGAACTCGTACCCACACGAACACAGCCACGCATCGGCTGAAGTTTGCGCCGCGCATTTGGGACACGTCTTCATATTCGATGCGACAAGTCCTCCAACGTTCATTCACCCAAGCCTATCCGCTCCGACATACGGCCTGAGTGGCTCGGGGATTAGCACGCTGCCATCCGTCTGCTGATAAGTCTCCAGCAGCGCCACATACAGTCGGGGCATCGCGGTGCCGGAGCCATTGAGGGTGTGGCAGTATCTATTTTTACCTTCGGCGTCTTTGAATTTCAGATTCATCCGGCGGGCTTGGTAGTCGGTGAAATTCGAGCAGCTTGAGACTTCGAGATAGGCATTCTGGCCGGGGGCCCAGACTTCGATGTCGTAGGTTTTCGCCGCGCCGAAGCCAATGTCGCCGGTGCAGAGTTCGATGATTTGGTAGTGCAGGCCGAGGGTTTGCAGGATGCGTTCGGCGTCGGCGGTGAGGGAGTCGAGTTCGGCGAAGGAGGTTTCCGGCTCCACGATTTTCACGAGCTCCACTTTGTCGAACTGATGCACGCGGATCATGCCGCGCGTGCCGATGCCGGCGGCTCCGGCTTCGCGGCGGAAGCAGGGGGTGTAGGCGACGTAGCGTTTCGGCAGATCGGCGGGCGCGAGGATTTCTTCGCGGTGGAAATTCGTCACGGGCACCTCGGCAGTGGGGACGAGGAAGACGTCGTCCTCGGCGCAGTGATAGAGCTGGTCGCGGAATTTCGGGAGCTGGGTGGTGCCTTCGAGGGCGTCGGCGCGGACGAGCAGCGGCGGGCTCATTTCGGTGTAACCGTGGTCGCGCGTGTGCAGGTCGAGGCAGTAATTGACGAGCGCCCGGAGCAGCCGCGCGCCCTGGCCGGTGTAGCAGACAAAACCGCTGCCGCTGATCTTCGTGGCGCGCTCCAGATCGAAGAGCCCGAGCTTCTCGCCGAGTTTTACGTGATCGAGCGGATTCGCGATCTGCGGTTTCTCGCCCCACGTTTTCACGACGGGATTCTGGCTCGCATCCTCTCCGACCGGCGCGGCGTCGTGCGGCAGATTGGGAATGCCGAGGAGCATCGTGCGCTGCGCGTTTTCCGAGTCAGTCGCCTCGCGATTCAGCTCGCTGATTTCCTCGCCGATCTTGCGGACGTGCGCCTCGATTTCGCTGGTGTCCTCGCCCTTCGACTTCTTCGCGCCGATGTCCTTGGAAATGCGTTTGCGATCGCCTTGCAGGCTCTGGAGTTGCGTCTCACGCCGCCGCCGGGCCGCGTCGATTTCGAGCACGGCATCCACTTGCAAATGCAGTGCGCCGCCGCGTGTCGCGAGGCGCTGTTTTACGTAGTCGGGGTTTTCGCGGATGAGGCGGATGTCGAGCATCGGCGCAGACTAAGTGGCGGGCTCCCCCGCCAACAATCCTGATCTTGATCCTGCTCCTGATCTTGATCCCATTCCGTGGCGCTTCGGAGACGGAGGATCAGGATCAGGAGCAGGATCAGGATCAGGATTTCTCTGGCGCGTCAGGCGATTCTGAAATGGTGAGTGCGTCGAGATGTTTGGCGAGCGATTCGGCGAATAGTGCGCGGTGCAGGCTGGCGTGCTTTTCCAAAACCGCGCGCAGTGCGGGCGCGCCAGCCTGCGAGCGCGCGGAGACGTGCAAGAGCTGGCGTCCGCGCGGGTCGTCGAAAAAGGTGCGCTCCAATTCCGCGTCGGGGACTTCCGGGAGGAAGCGCACGTCTTCCTCGTTGGTCGAGATCGCCGCACCGACTTTGTCGAAAGCGAAACGCTCCTGCGCGGCGCGGAGGATTTCCCGAAACAGCGCGGGCTCGGCGCGCGCGATCGTTCGCAGCGCTGCCATCCACGCGAGGCCCGACGTTTTCACATGGAGCAAATCGCCGCACTCGCGCGCGATGGCTGGCAGCACGGCGAACTTTTCCTCCGCGTGCGAAAAACTGAGCCGGTAATTTCCCGCGAGTCGCGCGACGGCCGCGTGCGCCGCGACCGCGCGCGCGAACTCCGCGGCATCGCCCTCAAAATCCACCGCCGCCTCGAACCGCCCCGGCCAGCGCAGCGCGAGCGCCGTGAACGCGACGCCGCGACTGCGCAGACCCATCGCGATGAAGAGATGCTCCAGCGGTGTCGCAGGCTGCGGCGTCCCAGAAAAATCCACCTCGAAATCCCCGCTCATCCCCTCCGCCAACTCCGCCGCATACGCGATGGCCCAGCCGAATTTCACCGCCGTCCGCGCGAGCGTCTGTTCGTCAAATCTGAGTACCTCACCCTCCGGCATCGGGAATTCGCGACCGAGATACGCGCGTTTCCATTCCAGCGAAAGAAACACGCCGTCTTCGATGAGCGCGGCCTGTGCGGCGGCGAGTTCATCCGCGGAAAAAGTGTCCGCGAGCAGTGCGAAATATTCCGACGGATTCAGCGCCGGCCAGTCACCGGCGACGAGGCGAAAGCCCGCCGACCCGCAAGCTGTCGTCGCGTCCGCGAGCGGAAGTCCGAGCACGTCATCGAACGCGAAAGTTTTACGAAAAAGCGGTGGATTCACCCGCGCACTATGCGGCACACATCCGCACCTGCAAAGTCCGCTCCCTGAACGGCTCGTTTCACTGCCGCCTTGCGCCCGCACCCGCCGTTCCTACAATCCGCGCCCCATGTTCTCCGCGCTGCCCCCGATCGACAAACTGCTCATCGAGTTTGCCGCGTTCCCGTTCATTTTCCTCGCGCTCTACGGCATTGGACGCTGGCTGAAGCGCCGCCAGCGCGTCGAGCTCGGCGCGATGTATGTGCTCTTCTGCGTCGCGTTCGCGCTCTGGCTGCCACACGTCCTCTCGCGGCTCGACATGCCGTGGCGCGATGGCGTCGTGAAGCATCTCGGCGCGGCGGCGTTTTTCCTCGGCGTGATCGTGTTTCTTGCGTTGCTGCGCCGGTATTTTTGGGAGGGTTGGTTTGAAAAACACAGCCAGGTCAAAGCGCCGAAATTTCTCAGCCAGCTTGTCGGTCTCGTCATCGTCGCCGTCGCGGTGCTCATCGTCATGGGCGCGATTTACGGGCAGTCGATTCAGACCGCGCTCTTCGGCTCCACCGTCGTCGTCGGTATCATCGGTTTTGCGATGCAGGATTTGCTGGGAAACATTATCGCCGGCATCGCGATCGAAATCGGCAAGCCATTTAAGCCGGGCGACTGGCTCGTTGTGGAAGGCAAGCACGCCGAAGTCATCGAAGTGAACTGGCGCTCCACGCGGCTGCGCGACAACGACGCGATCTACATCGACATCCCGAACAAAACCATCGCCGGCGCGACCATCATCAATCTCACCTTCCCGACGCGCGAGCACGCCATCCGGCTCACCGTCGGCTTCGACTACGGAGTCCCGCCAAATTTTGTGAAAGACTGCATGGTGCGCGCCGCGCTGACGGCGCCCGGCGTCCTCGCAAAACCCGCGCCTAAAGTATTCCTGAAAGACTTCGCCGACTCCGCGATCCTTTACGAAATCAAGTTCTGGCTCGATGACGAATCGCGCTTCAACGACATCGTGGATTCGATCAAAACCAACGTCTGGTACGAGGCCCAGCGCAACGGCATCCGCATCCCTTTCCCCATCCGCACCCTGCAAATCGAGAAAACGAAACCCGCAACGCTGCCGGGCATGGAAGCCGCCCGGACATCCGCGCAAAAGCAGCCTTTCCTCCAGCTCCTCGACTCCGAACAGACGGACAAGCTGCTGCGCGGCGCGCGCCTCCAGCGCTTTGGCCGCGGCGAGCGGGTCATCGAGCAGGGAGCAGGGGGCGGCTCGATGTTCATGCTGCTGCGAGGGGAGGCAGCGGTAGTCGTGAAGGCGAACGGCACGGAGACGCAGGTGGCGACGCTGCGCGACGGCGATTATTTTGGCGAAATGTCGCTGCTCACCGGCGAGCCGCGCAGCGCGACCGTGGTGGCGCACACGGATTGCGAGATGTGGGAAATCGGGAAGGAAGTGCTCGGCGAAATTTTAGAGGCAAACCACACGCTCGTGGAAAAACTCAGCGACCTGCTGGCAAAGCGCCGGCTCGAAAACGAGGGCCTGCTCGCCAGCGCGCATCCGGCCTCGGTGATGCAGGAGAAACATCGCGAATACCGCGCGAGCTTTGTCTCGAAGCTGAAATCGTTCTTCGAGCTGTAGCGCCCGCGCCCGGGAAAATATTTTGTAACCTCGCCCTTCCGATCTCTCAGGAAACAGGTGCCATGCAAAATCCAACTCACACCTGCCCGCAGTGCCACTCCCCGATTCCCGCCGACGCCCCCGGCGGGCTCTGCCCCGCCTGCGTGCTGCTCGGCGTCGCCGGGCCGACGAATCTCTCGCAAGCCTCCGCCGCGAACGCACCCACGATCGAGGAAGTCGCCGCCGCGTTTCCCGAACTCGAAATCATCGAAATCATCGGCCAGGGCGGCATGGGCATCGTCTTCAAAGCGCGCCAACCGCGGCTCGACCGGCTCGTCGCGTTGAAAATCCTCCCGCCCGCGCTCGCCGCGCAGCCGGGCTTCGCCGAGCGCTTCACCCGCGAGGCCCGCGTGCTCGCGCGGCTCGCGCATCCGCACATCGTCGCCATCTACGATTTCGGGGAAAGCGCGGGCTTCTACTACCTCATCATGGAGTTTGTGAATGGCGTGAATCTCCGCGCCGCGATGCGCGCCGGAGTGAAGCCGGAGCAGGCGCTGCTGCTCGTGCCGCGCATCTGCGAGGCGCTGCAATTTGCGCACGATCACGGCGTGCTGCATCGCGACATCAAGCCCGAGAACATCCTGCTCGATACCCATGGCTCGCCGAAACTCGCGGACTTCGGCATCGCGAAACTCGCCGGCGAGGAAGCCATGAAAACTGGTCTCACCGCGACCGGGGCCGCGCTCGGCACCGCCGCCTACATGGCTCCCGAGCAAGTGGAAAAGCCTGCGACCGTCGATCACCGCGCCGACATCTACAGCCTCGGCGTCGTCCTTTACGAAATGCTCACCGGCGAATTGCCGCTGGGGCGTTTCGCCGCGCCGTCGGAAAAATCCACGGTCAATCGCGGCGTCGATGACGTGGTGATGCGCGCCTTGGAAAAACAACGCGAACGCCGCCAGCAAAGCGCGACGGCGATGAAGACGGAAGTCGAGCACGCCTCGGGAGCCAGGGGACAATCGTCGCTGCCGAGCCACAACGCCCCGGTCGCAGGGTCGCCGGCTCAGGCACCCACACGAGATTCATCCTCGAATATCCACATCCCAATCGTCGCCGCGCTCCACGCGTGCTTCGGAGCCCTCGGGCTCGTCGCAGCCATCGCGGTTTTGTTCGGCATTGGCTTGCCGACGGGGATCGTCATTTCCCAAGGCGAAACGCAGGCGGCGGGAATCCTCGGCATCATCGCGTTTTTCATTACCGGGTTCCTGCTGCTCATTTCCCTGCCCGGCATCATCGGGGGCTGGGGCTTGTATCAAGGGCGTCCGTGGGGACGGCTTCTCATCATCATCCTCGGATTTCTTCAGCTCCTGAACATTCCCTTTGGCACGGCACTCGGGATCTACACGCTCTGGGTGCTTTTCAAAGACGCTCAAACACCGGCGCTTCTTAACCAGGCAACTTCCCCGAAGTGAATGCCTACGCAGCCGCAGCTACTTTCGCATGATCTGCCGGGCGCAATGAAGCCGCGCGATTCACACTTTGCCGCGACCCGCTGGACGCTCGTCGCCCGGGCCAGCGGCAGCGACTCCGCCGCGCAAGCCGCGCTCAGTGAATTGTGCGCCGCCTACTACGCGCCAGTGAACGCTTTTCTCCGCGCCGAAGGCCGCACGGAAGACATCTCGCGCGAGCTGGCGCACGAGTTCTTCGCGCGTGTGCTCGCGGGCGGGGCGCTCGGCGGGGCGGATGCGGCGCGCGGACGTTTCCGCAGCTACCTGCTCGGTGCGCTGAAACATTTCCTCGCCGACCATCGCGACCACGCGAATCGCGAGAAGCGCGGCGGCGGCATCACGCCCGAACCGCTCGACACTGGCACGAATGCCGGCCAGCCGCTCCCCGCTGCGCGCGACGACGAACGTGCATTCGACCGGCAATGGGCTCTCACGCTCATCGCCCGCGCGCTGGAGATCATCGGCGTCGAATTGCGTGACGCCGGCAAGGCCTCGCACTTCGACGCACTGAAGCCGTGGCTCACCGGAGAAAACCCCGCGCTTTCCCGAGCCGAAACCGCGCAGCATCTCGGCGTGAGCGAAGGCGCGGTGAAGGTCGCCATTCACCGACTGCGCCAGCGTTTCCGCGAAGCGGTGAAAGCGGAGATCGCGGTGACCGTGCGCGGCGACGGCGACGTGGACGATGAACTGCGTTACCTCCTCGCGGTGCTGGTCGCGCAGTAGCGTCAAGGAGCGGCGACATTCCTGTCGCCGACCCCCAACCGCTGCGGAGCAGCGCACACTTCTGGCAAGGTGGCGGGAGCGACGTGCGAATCCGGGAAGAAATGTGGCGCTTCGCGCGATGGTGGTTCGGCGACAGGAATGTCGCCGCTCCTTGCCGCCGCCGCACGATTCCATTCTTGCGCGCCGGATCGAAAACGGAATGCTCACCGCCCGCCACCATGTCCAGCAAAGCGAAGTCTCCACTCGGCCTCATCTTCCTCACGCTCTTCATCGACATGGTGGGCTTTGGCATCGTCATCCCGGTGCTGCCGCTTTACGCGGAAGGCTCGCGCATCGGCGCGACTCCGGCGCAGCTCTCGTGGATCGTTGGGATTTATTCGCTGTTCCAGCTCGTGTGCGCGCCGCTGTTTGGAAAGTGGAGCGATCGCATCGGGCGCAAGCCAGTGCTCGTGGTGAGCATCATCGGCACGGCGGTCGGATTCGTCGTCCTCGGCGCGGCAAATACCGTGTGGATGCTGATCCTCGGGCGCATCATCGACGGTGCGAGCGGCGGAAACATCGCCACCGCGATGGCCTGCATTGCGGACGTCACGACGAAGGAAAATCGCTCGCGCAACATGGGCCTCGTCGGCGCTGCGTTCGGGCTGGGATTCATGATCGGGCCGGCGATCGGCGGCATCTTGAGCAAACACTTTGGCCTCGCCACGCCGTTCTATTTCGCCGCCGGGCTCGCGCTGCTGAATGCGCTGCTCGTCTGGCTGCGCCTGCCGGAAACGCTCACTGCCGAATCCCGCGCCCGCGCGCAAGAACGCGCGACGATCGGCGAAGTCTTCCACGGCGGTCGCACGGGCATGATCGCGGCGATCCTCGCCAGCCAGCTCGCGGCCGTCACCGGCTTCTCGATCATGACGGCGCTCTTCGCGCTCTATTGCGAAAAGCGATTCAACTACGACGCCGCGCAGGTCGGTTACATCCTCGCGTACGTCGGCCTGCTCGGCGTGATTTTCCAGGGCGGCCTGCTCCGGCGACTTTTGAAAAAGCCGATCGAAAAACAACTCGCGGTCATCGGCGCGGCGATCCTCGCGCTGAGCATGGCGGCGCTGCCTTTCACGCACACGCTCGGCATTCTGCTCCTCGTGTGTTTCGGCATTTCGCTGGGAAACAGCTTCGTCACCCCGACGCTCAACGGGCTCGCCTCGCGCACCACCGACGCGCACTGCCAGGGCCGCCTGCTCGGCCTCATGCAGAGCGCGGGCAGCCTCGGACGTTTCCTCGGCCCGATGATCGGCTTCGGCCTCGTGTCGATGGATGGCGCATCGAATTACGCGCGCACATCCTTCTTCGCGAGCGCCGCGATCCTGCTGCTCGCGATGGTCTGCATCATCGCCGTCGCGCCCGCGCAAACCGCGCCGGTCGGGGAAGCAATCCCGGAAACCTGACGCGGGTCGAGGGCGCGCTACGCGGCCAGCGCCGCGACGGAATTCCCGCGGAGCAATGCATCGCGCCGCGCCCGCGCCACCGCCACATCCTTCGTGCCGAGCGAACGCCGCACGCGTTCCTTCGTGAAAGGCGTGGGATGGATCACGTAATGCACGAACCACGTGCCGTTGTTGTTCCAGAGATGATGATTGGGATTGGACGGATTCGTCCGAAGTGAGAGAGCGATCATGAAGTGAGTGGCCGCGGCGACTTCACGGGAGAGATGGTTCGCACCGGCAGACGAGCCGGGGCGCACATCGCGCACGACCACTCGGCCATGCACTTCCACCTTGGTTTCTCCAAACCAGGTTGGCAGATCCCGCGCAGGCCGGGATCACTCGTAATGTCTTAGCGTTATTAAAAGAACTGCGCGGAGGAAAGCACCGCGTGGCGAGGGGCGCAAGCGCGGGTGCGGATTATGACACGCTGCCCAAATCACCGCGCCGCTGTCGGCGTGCCCTCGGCCGGCTTCTCGCCGACTTCGAAGTATTCCACGTAGCCGATCATCATTTCCTCATAGGTCTGGAGGCCCCACCGCACGGTCTTGGTCGGGTCGGGATTTGCGGGATTGTTCGCGCTGTTGTCGAACCAGCCGGTCGCGCGAATGATCGAGCCGCGCGGGATCGTGGGCGGCTCGGCGTAGCGGCAGCTCACCTGCCAGTTGAAATCGTAGCGCGGCACATCCAGCAGCGTGCGCACGGTGCCATCGGGCAGCGCCACTTCGTAGCGGAACGCGGAGCCGCGCACGTGCATGTGCGGATTGAGCGCGAGAATCCTCACCGCCATCGGCACCGGGATCGTGCCCGTCTCGGGATGATGCGCCGCGCCCGGCGGGATGCTGATCCGGTGATCCACGATGCCCGCGACTTTCACGATGTGCTTCGGCGCTTCCTTTGCAAAAAGCAGGCCGAGCTTCACCTGATCCTGCGTCGCCGACCCGTTCGGCGTGTAGTGAATCTGGAATTTCACCCTGGCATTTGCGGGCAGCAGCTTCGCAAATCCATCGGGATAAATGATGTGATTATTCCCCGGCACATACGCCGCGAAAAATCCCGCGCGCTCATCCTCCTCGCCCTCGAATCCGCGCTGGCCCGGCTTTCGCACAAAGATCAGCACGTGATGCACGACTTCGCGCGCCGTCGGCTGCACTTCATATCCGCGCACCCACCGGTCATCTCCGAACGACGTCTCCACCGTCACGTTTTGATAGTTCATCGTGCCCTCGGCCTTTACCGCGATCGGATTGGGAATCTGCACGATCGCATCCGGCGTCCCGATCACCCAATCGCCCGGAAACGTGCGCGCCAGCGGCGCATCCTGCGCGGTGCCGACCGGTTTGCCGGCATTCAGCCACGCGAGAAAATCCGCCTTGTCGCGCGCCACGAGCGCGCGGTCATTGCCCCACGGCGTGTGCGTGCCTGGCGCGGGCGCAGCCGCAAACCACGGCGGCATCAGCCCGCGATCGACCATCTTTTTGATCATGCCCGCCTTCGCGACGACCTGCTCGTGCGTCTCCATCGGGAAAGGCGCGAGTCCGCCGGCGCGGTGACACTCCAGGCAATTCTGCTGCACGATCCGCGAGACGCGGTTGTGATAAGTGATGTCCGTCGCCGCCGGTTTCGCATCGCCGAGATCGAGCGCGCAGCCCGGTGCCTCCGTCGCGGCCACGGCCGGCGCGCGGTTTTCCAGCAGCGCGGAAAGCGCATCCGCGAGGTAGCGATGCCGGGGCGCGTCGAGGGAATATCCGAGCCCATATTGATCATCGAGCGCCCCGCGATAGACCAGCGTCCGCGCCGCATCGACGAGGAAAGTATCCGTCGTCGCCCGCGCGCCGAGCGTCGCGAGAAACGTGTTTTTCGGATCGCGCAGACACGGTGCGGAAAAGCCTGCGCCGTTCAGCGCAGCGCGCAAATCCTCCGCCGAATCCGTCGCCGTCGGCGCGATCAAAACGAACGCCACGCCACGCGCCGCGTATTCCTTTTCGAGCCGCGCCAGCGCAGGCAGCGCGCGTTTGCCCACCGGGCAACTCGTGCTCACGAGCGCGATCACCGCGGGCTTCTTCGCCGTGAATTCCGAAATCGTCCGCGCCTTCCCGTCGAGGTCGATCAGCGTCGCATCGCCGATCATCGTCCCGACGCCACACTCGCCCGCTTTCAACTGCCGCGGCCCCTCGCGCACCGAGTCCTTTGGCTCAAACATCGGCGGCGCTTTCTCATCCACCTTCACGTCCGGTCCACCCGCCTGGCGACCCTGCTTCGCCTCGATCATGGCGATGATCTTATCCTGAATGCTGTCGCGAATCTCATCCATCGTCAGCAGCCCATCCTTGTTCGCATCCGCCCCCGCGACCCAGATCGCGACCGGCTTCGCCTCTTCCTCATTCAGCTTCCCGTCCTTGTCGAGATCGAGCACCTTGAAGCGTTGTTCCAGCATTTCGATCGGGTCGGGCGCCGCAAGGGCGGGGAGATTGATGACAATCGCCGCGCTGGCCGCGAGCATGGAAAGAGAGAGGATTCGGATCATAAAGGTGAACGCTTTCAGGGATAACGCTCCGCACCTGCGCGCGGTTACGTCTTTCGCCATGAGCGCCCCGAATATGAACCGGCTTTGTGAAAAGTCAGGCAGTCGCTTTGTGAAGCCGAAGGCCGGAGCCTTCACCTTTCCTTCACCCAACGGGTGAAACTCGTCTAATACAACGCGATGAAATCCCTGCTCACCCTCGCCCTCCCGCTGCTCCTGTCCGGCTGCGCCGCGGACGTTTCGCCGGAAGATCGGGACTTCTTTTACCGCGGCTGGAAAAACCCCGAGCAGGCCTCGCGCGAACGCATGTTTGGCCGCAAACAGGCGGACTATTTCAATCCCGACGACACCGCCCGCCCCGTGGACCCGGAGCCGCCAAACCTGCGGCAGTAGCCGGGGCAATATCGGCGCGTGAGACCGACGGGTTCGTCTTTGCGATTCCGCCTCGTGTTCAAGTTGAGGCCCGCGAATGCGGGGTGTGGTTAAAAGTGGTTCAAAGACCGGTCCGCGCCTTTCTGTCCCTGCTCCACAAATGAACGCGCGCGTCGCGCGACATCCGTCGTTTTCCTTGTTGACGCCATTCGCGGCCCGCCGATAGCTTCCGGCCCCGCAAAAAACTGACAAAATAATTTACAAAAAATCCTGCCTGCGTGGGTAAAACGTCGCGAAAATTCGATTTTCCGGCGGTCCGCGCGGGCAGTTTTTATCTATGGCCGAAGAACTCTCATACGTGCTCGTCACTCCTTACTCGATCCGCAAATCGCGAACCGGGGGCATCGTTGCCCGGCTCATTTCGCGGACTGCACTCGATCTGGTGGCGGCGCGGATGTTTGCTCCCAGCGTGGAACTCGTGGCGGCATACGCCGAAGGAATCGTCTCGGACCCGGACCCCACGCATCGCACGACGCAGGAGTTGATTAAGAAATACGTGTTGAAAAATCTCGTGCCAACGACGGGATCGAAGCCACGCGTGTTGATGCTCGTTTTCAAGGGCGAAAACGCCGTGGAGAAAATTAAGGAAACCGTGGGACACATCGTCAATGAGCGGACGAGCGGGGAAACGATCCGCGACACGTATGGCGACTACATGGCGGACGCCAATGACGAGGTGACTTATTTCGAGCCCGGCGTGCTGGCGCCGCCCGATGTCGCGAGCGCCCGGAACGATCTGCTGCTGTGGGCGTCCTTCTCCGACAAGGATGGCGGCCTTCTCGATCAGGCGATCGAGTTTCCCACAGGCACGAAGGCCGAGAAAACGCTCGTGCTCATCAAGCCCGACAACTTCCGTTTTCCGAACGCGCGCCCTGGCGGCGTGATCGATCTGTTTTCCCGCACCGGCCTCTACATCATCGCGTGCAAGGTGCATCGGATGAGCGTGGCTCAGGCAGAGGAGTTCTACGGGCCTGTGCTCGCCGTCCTGCAGGATAAATTGCGGGAGTGCTCGGGCGAAAGTGTGGCGAAGTTTTTCTCGAAAGACACGGGCATCCCGCTCGGTCCGGAAGTCGCGGCTCAACTTGGCGAAGTGCTTGGCCCGATCGCGGGGCGCGAGAATTGGGAACAAATCGTTGCCTTCATGGCCGGCCTCAAACCGAGCGAGTGCTCCGCTGACAAACGCAACGAACCCGGTTCCGAAAAGTGCATCGCCCTTTGCTATCAGGGCGTCGATGCAGTGCGCAAAGTCCGCGAGGTGCTTGGCCCGACCGATCCCGCGAAAGCGCCTCCCGGCACGATTCGCAAGGAGTTCGGCTCGACCATCATGGTCAACGCCGCGCACGCCTCCGACTCCCCCGAGAATGCCGCCCGCGAAATGGGCATCGTCCAAATCTCCGAGAACAACCTGAAGCCGCTGATCGAAAGTTGGTTTGCAAAAAAGTAAGCAACCCAGCGGCACATCCCAAATCCTAACTCCTAACTCCTAAATGCTCATGGAACTCGCCCAACGCGCCACGATTCTCACCCCTTCCCTCACCCTCTCCATCGACTCGAAAGCCAAGGCGATGAAGGCTGAAGGCATCGACGTTTGCAGCTTCGGAGCCGGCGAACCGGACTTCGACACGCCTGAGCACATCAAGAACGCCGCCCAGGCCGCGATCGAAGCGGGCTTCACGAAATACACGCCCAGCTCCGGCATTCCCGAACTGCGCCAAGCGATCGCCGAAAAATTCGCCGCCGACAACAAGCTCAACTACAAGCCCTCGCAAATCATCGTCAGCAGCGGCGCGAAACATTCCTGCTACAACGCGATCCTCGCGACCTGCCAGCCGGGCGACGAAGTGATCATCCCCGCGCCCTACTGGCTGAGCTATCCCGAGATGGTGCGCCTCGCAGGAGCCGATCCCGTTTTCGTTCAGACCAAGGAATCGAACGGCTGGAAAATGACCGCCGAGGAATTTCAGGACGCGATGACGCCGCGGACGAAAATGGTGATCATCAATTCGCCCGGCAACCCGACCGGCGCGGTCTATTCGCGCGAGGAACTCGAAGCGATCACCGAAGTCTGCGTCGATGAGGAAATCCTGATCCTCTCCGACGAGATGTATGAGAAACTCACCTACGATGGCGTGGAGCACGTCAGCACCGCATCGCTCTCGCAGGCCGTGTATGATCTCACCATCACCGTCAACGGATTTTCCAAAGCCTACGCAATGACCGGCTGGCGGCTCGGCTACCTCGGCGCGCCCGAGCAAATCGCGAAAGCCATCGACGCGATCCAGAGCCACAGCACGTCGAACCCGACCAGCTTTGCGCAAAAAGGCGGACTCGCCGCGATCAAGGGCGATCAGCAGTGCGTGGCCGACATGCGCGAGGAATTCAACATGCGCCGACAATACATGGTGAACCGCCTGAAGAGCATCGACCGCGTCACCGTTGTCGAGCCAAAGGGCGCGTTCTACGTGCTCGCCAACATCAGCGGACTCGGCCTGAACTCGACCAACTTCGCCGACCGCCTGCTCAGCAAACATCACGTCGCCGTCGTCCCCGGCATTGCTTTCGGCGACGACCGCACGATCCGCTTCAGCTACGCGACGAGCCTCGACATCATCAAGAAGGGCCTCGATCGGTTCGAGGAATTCTGCAAGACGCTGTAACGTAGGTCACCGCGATTTATTCGCGTAGTTTCGTGTCGATGATCAGCGTCACCGGCCCGTCGTTCACGAGGCTCACCTGCATCATCGCGCCAAAGCGCCCGGTCTGAATCGGGCGACCCATCAGCTCGCCGAGTTTGCGCGTCAGTCCTTCGTAAAGCGGGATCGCCACTTCCGGTTTCGCCGCGCGATGCCAGCTCGGGCGCGTGCCTTTTTTCGTGCTCGCGAAAAGCGTGAACTGGCTGACGAGCAGGATCTCGCCCGCGATCTCCTGCACGCTGCGCTGCATCGTCCCGGTGTCATCCGCAAAGATCCGCAGGCCAACGATCTTCGCCGCAAGCCAGCCGATGTCCTCCGCAGAATCCGCGTCCTCTTTTCCAGCCAGCACCAGAAGCCCGCGGCCAATCTGCCCGACGATTTCGCCTTCGACAGAAACAGACGCTGAACTGACTCGCTGAATGACCGCGCGCATGGCCGATCCGCTACCGGGTGAGCACCACACTTTCAAGAGTTCCTTCGTCTCCGCGACGCCCGCGGTGCGGTGCCCTACTCGTCCGCGGTCGCGCCGGCGCGGGTGCAGAGTTTGCGAAACTCGATCCTGAAGTCAGCCCACAAAGTTCTGCTGAACGCCTTTGGTTTTTTGCCACGGAACGCTCTTGTCCACGCTTAACTCCTTCGGGTTATAGCCACCCCTCGCAACTTTTTCCGGTCTCATGTCTTTCAGTTGGACGGCGGACTTGGATTTCATCGGCTGTTTGGTTGTTTTTGTTTTCATGGTTTGTTTCTTTCTGTTGCGGTTTTTTCTACTTGGATTTCAGGGTTTCGAGCGCGATCTGCCGCCCGCCAACTAAAGAGTGCGGACTGACCCATCGCCAAATTGGAAATTGCTCCCTCCGGCGTGCCTTGTGCCAGCGCCGCCCTGCGCACCTTTTTTGGGTGCGATGTCCTTCAACTGAATGGTGGGTTTGGTTTGTTTCGGCTGTTTGGCTGTTTTCGTTTTCATGGCTGTGGTTCTTTCTTTTGTTTGTTGTTTTCCGGTCTGGCGCGGATGACCCCGATCACGGTGCGGTGTCCGCCTTTCACATCCCGTTTGGTGATTGGATCATTGAGCCGGGTCGGTTTGGCGTGCTGCTCTTTGCCGAACGTCCCGCAATTAGGAGCTACCGTCCCCGTTGTACACCGCATGATAGCGGACCTTTTGCACAGGTGTGGGTGTGTTGATGGAGCGTGCCTACTAAGGGTTCCACACCTTATGATAGCGGACCTTTTGCACAGCGGGAAGCAGCAGGCCGCCTTTGGCATCTTTCTTTGGCTTGATGTCTTTCAACTGGACGGTGGCTTTGGATTGTTTCGGCTGTTTGGATGTTTTTGTTTTCATGGTCTTGTTTCTTTCTGTTGTTGCTTTTTCGGTCTGGTTTAGGCGGGCATCGAATGTTCTTATATTTGGGTCGCAAGGGCGGTGAGGCGATAGCGGCTATCTTTGAGTTGCGACGCGCCACCCTTTGGATTCGTCCGCGGTTTGAAATCCTTCAACTGGACGGCGGGTTTGGATCGTTTCGGCTGTTTGGATGTTTTAGTTTTCATGTTCTTGTTTCGTTCTGTTGTTGCTTTTCCGGCCTGGCGCGGACGCCGCCGAATAGCTTGCGGCGTCCGCCTTTCACATCGCACCTGCGGATCTGCTCTCTGGGCGGAAGACCGCAGCGCCAAGCTGAGCGGAGTGCTTCGACCCTCTAGTTGCGGACGCTGCCGTCGCCCAGCAGAACGTTCAATCCACCCGCGTGGCCCGCTGCCTCGCGCACTTTCTGAACAGCGGGCACCAGCAGGCCGATCCCGCCCTTTGGATTCTTCTTCGGCTTCATGTCCTTCAACTGGACGGTGGATTTGGTTTGTTTCGGCTGTTTGGATGCTTTGGTTTTCATGGTCTTGTTTCTTTCTGTTGCTTGTTGTTTTCCTGACTTGGCGCGGACGACCCCGAGCACGGCGTGATCATGGTGGTAATCGAGGAGTTATCTTGGGAAATTGCCGATAAGTGCCTTTTTCATTTCATGCGCGTTAGAGCCGCCTTTGGCGTTTTTCTTTGGTTTGATGTCCTTCAACTGGACGGCGAGTTTGGTTCGTTTCGGCTGATTGGATGTTTTCGTTTTCATGGTTTTGTTTCCTTCTGTTGTTGTTTTTCCGGTCTGGCGCGGACGACCCCGAACACGCCTTTCCTTTTGTTGCTTAAGGGTAATGTTGCTAGTGTCCCTTTCTACCGATGAGGATTGCGATAATGCCGCCCTTGGCGTCTTTCTTCGGCTGGATGTCCTTCAACTGGACGGTGGGTTTGGATTGTTTCGGCTGTTTGGATGTTTTCGTTTTTATGGTCTTGTTTCATTCTGTTGCTTGTTGTTCTCCGGCCTGGCTCTCACGACTCCGAACACGGTTCGGTGTCCGCCTTTCACATCCCGTTTCGGATCACAGTTAGAGCGAACCAAATTGGAAGTTTACCGTTTCCGTTGGTCCGTCGTATCTGGTTCGCTTACCTCCGGTCGGGTTTTTGTGCGGCTTGATGTCCTTCAACTGGACGGTGGGTTTGGCTTGTTTCGGCTGTTTGGATGTTTTCGTTTTCATGGTTTAGTTTCTTTCTGTTGTTTGCTGTTTCCAAGCTTGGCGCGGACGACCCCGAACACGCCTTTCCTTTTGTTGCTTGAGGGCATTGTGGCTAGCGCACCTTTTGAATAGCGGGCAGCAACATGCCGATGAGTATACCGCCCTTGGCGTCTTTCTTCGGCTGGATGTCCTTCAACTGGACGGTGGCTTTGGATTGTTTCGGTTGTTTGGCTGTTTTCGTTTTCATGGTCTTGTTTCTTTCTGTTGTTGTTTTTCCGGCCTGGCTCTCACGGCTCCGAACACGGTTCGGCGTCCGCCTTTCACATCCCGTTTTGGGATGAGATCGTTGAGCCGGATCGGTTTCTCGTGCGGCGCTTTGCCGCCTTGCGGAGTGGCCGATCCTTGGATGGCTGATGGTTTGTTTGATTCCACATCTCTTCCTTTAACATGATTGATGCCAACCCGTTTGCGTGCGTCGCAAGTCACGAATGCACAACGACATATAGTTGAACCACGCCAATGGAGCCGCTTCTGCCAATGGCCTCGATATGGAGCATCGTGGCCTTGAAATAGAGCCACCTGCTCTACTTCAAATCCAGCCGCGCGAGATGGCGCGCGAGCTTTCCGCGGGAGATGCCGAGAAGCTGGGCGGCCTGGCGCTGATTGCGCCCGCTTTGCTCATACACGCGGCGCACATGCTCCCGCACGGCGGCTTCGAGGGAGACATCGTTCGCAGGCTTTTCCACTTCTTCAGAAAGCGCCGGACTCGCCGCTGCCGCAGCGGGCGATCCAGTTTCGGGAGCGAGGTCACGGTGAAAGATCACATGCGCGGGCAGCACGACCTTTCCCTCGCAGAAGAGCGTGACGCTGCGCATCGTGTGGCGCAGTTCGCGCAAGTTGCCGGGCCATTCGTAGCGCAGGAGCATTTCCATCGCGGCGGGATGGATCGCGGTGATGCGCTGGCCCGCTGCCGCCGCCGCCGCTTTCAACTCGACGGCGATGAGCGATGGCAAATCCTCGGCGCGCTCGCGCAACGACGGGATGAGCAGCACGAGGCCATCGAGCCGGTGGTAAAGATCCTCGCGAAATTTGCCGTCGCGGATGCGCTCGCGCAGCGAGCAATTCGTGGCGGAAATGATGCGCGCATCCGAGCGGTGCATCTGCTCACCGCCGACGCGCTCGAATTCGCCATACTCGATCGCGCGCAAAATTTTTGCCTGCGCGAGCGGGCTCATGTCGGCGATTTCGTCAAAGAACATCGTGCCCGCGTGGGCCAGCTCGAACTTGCCCTTGTGCGCGTGCTGCGCGCCGGTGAAAGCGCCGCGCTCGTGGCCGAAGAGTTCGCTTTCGAGCAGCGTGTCCGTCATCGCGGAGGCGTTGAAGGAAACGAATGCGCCCTTCGCGCGCGCGGACGAATTGTGGATCGCCTGCGCGAGCAGCGTCTTGCCAGTGCCGGTGCGGCCGAGGATGAGCACGGGGATGTCGCTCTTTGCCGCGAGGGCGGCGAGTTCGAGGCAGCGGCGCATCGCGGCATTGCCGGAGGTCAGGTGCTCGATTTTCAGGCTGGAAAATGCGGGCGCGCTCACGGGCGGAGATTTTCGCGTAGCTGGCGGACGGGCTCGAAGGCGTATTCGATGATGCGACGACTGCCGACGATGATGCGCGCCTCGCCCTTCATCCCGACGCGCAGCGGGCGCTGCTCGTCTTTTACAAAAATGAACGTCCGATCGAGCGACGCGGCGGCGGTGAAATGCCGGCCTTCCTCGAAGGCGACCGCGGCGGGGCTGATCCAGCCAAGCCGCCCGGTGACGGTGCCGTAACGCTGGTAGGGAAACGCCGCGAAAAAGAGCCGCACCGGCTGCCCGACGGCGAGCCTAGGAAGACCCTGCTCTTTCAGCAACAAGCGCGCGTGCGGCATGGCATCGACGCGGGCGAGCTGGCAAAGCTCGGCACCCGCCTGCACGACGCTGCCCGCATTGCGCTGTGCGAGCGAAATCACGACCGCATCGTACGGCGCGCGGATCGTGAGCAGATCGTCGCTCGCGCCCGCGAGGTCGCGCTTCAAGGCATCGATGCGCAGCTTGAGTTTTTGCACATCGGACGACTCATCGCCGCGCTGGCGACCGCGCTCGGTTTCGATTTTCAAGCGGTCGAGTTTCGCCGTCTCGATGCTCTTTTCGGACACGTTCAAATCTTTCTCGGACTCGGCGAGGAGAAGCTGCTGCCGGGTCAATTCGATCTGCGAGATGCCGCCGCTCTTCGCCAGTTTTTCGAGGCGCACAGTCAGGTCACGATTTGTCTCCGCGTGCTTCGCGCGAAATTTCGCCTCGCGTTCGACCTGCGCGATCTCGGCGGCCTTGATGCTCATCTGCGTGGTGAACGCGGTCTCCAGTTTCGCGATACTTTCCTCCCGCGCCCGCAAATCCTCCGTCAGCGTCTGGAGCTGCGTGTGCCGCATCCGCACTTCATCCGAGCGCAGCACAAAAAGCTCCGCCCCCGCCGCGACCTCCTGCGCCTCCGCCACCCGCACCGCACTCACGACCGCCTGATACGGAGCCTGAATCGGGTCCGCCCCATCCTTCGGCACGAGCGTAAAAGCGCACCGCACCGTCTCCGGCACCCGCACCACAATCGCCGCAGTGAGCGCCGCGACGAACATCGCAATCAAGAGCCACGCGATGCAGCGGGCGATCAACGGCGGCGGCTCCTGCGGGAGCATCTCGGACTCCTGCTCAAGCGACCCGCGTTTGGTATGGTGGAACGCTGCGTTCATAGCGGCGGAAACATCATCTCCGATTTACCTGCGAATGGCAGCCGCAATTCGCCTCAGCCCTGCATCCCACCTTCTCCGTGCAAATGGTCGCCGGAAGCGTCGGCACCAAGCGTTACCCCTGAGTAAGATAAAGCGCGGGGAGCAACCGCCTCCCGGCGAACAGACCATCCGCCGCCTCGCGGAGGAACTCGGTGAAAACCCCGATGCGCTGCTGGCGCTGGCGGGCAAGGTTTCCAGCGATCTGCGCGACATCATCCGCGAACGTCCCACCGTGGTCGCGGAACTCCTGCGCGCGTCGAACGGCAGATCGGGCACATCCTCACCTGCGCGCAGCGCCGGATCGAAAAAATGTCATCCTGAGCTTGTCGAGCCGAGTCTGCGAGACAGCCGAGCGGGCGGAGGCGGGGAGGCAACGACCTCATGCTTCCGCGGGCCGAGGAGGAGGAGGGGAATCGCGGGGGACGGTGGATGGGCGAGAAAGAAGAGGCGGGGATTGAGCGCCGTTCCGAACCGGCTCCGCACCGCCGCTGCCCGCAGAGATCAGAGGTCCTTCGACAAGCTCAGGATGACAGGGTTTTTCGCTAAGCGCTCCGCGTGCTGACCTTGACGGCGGACGAGATCGAAACCGCTCTGCGCCCCGCCGGATTGCACGACGCCTCGTTCCCGGCACTCACCATCACCTTTCAGCGCACGCTTCGGATTCCCGACGACGGCCGGACTTACCCGCTTCCCGCCGGCCTCGGCGCGTTCCCACTCCGTTCCGTGGACGACTTTCCCGCGACGGCTCCGGCCTCCTGGCTCCAGCGCGGCGGGGTCGTTTTGCCCATGGATCAGAGCGAGGCGCTCTGGATCAGCTTCTCGGCGTCGTATCCGTGCGCGGTGAAGATCGTGGCGGGAAAGATCAACGCCGTTTCCGGTGCAGCGTGGACCGCGGAGTTGCAAAGCGAGCCGCAGGATTACGTCGTCGTCCCCGGCCAGCCGTGGCTCGATGGATTCTCCGTCGGCGAAGGGCTCATCCGGCAATTCGTCGCCATGCCGCTCGGCGCGGGTGACTCGGTCGAGGAGCAACTCACCGGGCGGGCGGACGTGGACGGGATGCAGCGGCCCGTCGGCTACTCGCCTGCCTGCGAAAGAATGAAGCTTTCGATGTCGGCGCGGATGAAAAAACGCGCTTCGCTCCTCAGCTTCCGCATTTCCTCGCGCACCGATGGCAACTGCCCGGAGAATTTCGCGTGCAGCAACTCGCCGAGCACGCCAGCGACTTTGAGATGACGGTCGCGCGCCGCCATTCGTCCCCGTCGTTCATCGATCAGCAGCACATCCGTCGTGGTCGCTGCCGCCAGCGCAATCGCTTCCGCCTCGCCGGGATCCAAAGTCCTCCTCAATTCTTCGAGCGCACTCGGGGTCGGAACGGATTCCACGGCCAGCCATCCCTCATGGAAAGCCGCGTCGATCGTCTCACGCGCCGCCACATGACTGAGCGCGCGGAGTTCGCGTGCGACTTCGGGCGGCACCGTTACCCGCCCATACCGCTGCCGTAGGAGCGACAGCCGTCCGATGATCGCGAGGTTGGAAATGGGCGACGTATTACTGACCACGCGCATGCGCCAGATCCTCGACCGCTTCCGTGATCGTGTAGTCACGCGCAATTCCGCGCTCAGCCAGCTCGACCCCGAAAGCGAAGTGATCCAGCCCCGCCATGCGCGCCGCCTGGCCGAGGGTCAGCCAGCCGCGGGCATAGTAGCGGCAGGCCAGCTCGATCTGCATGTGCCGCTCGCGCTCGCCCGGACCGAGCGGCAGCATCCGCAGCGATTCTTCGTCTAGCTCCAGCGTGATGGACATGCCGGGAGCATAACCGGCTCGACCCCGCTGACAAGACCGCCGGATCAGCGAGAAAGCTGCGCGCTGTTTCCTATGGCACGACCACCAGCCCGGCCGCCTTCGCCATCACGGCCTGCCGCCCGTCAAACGTGCAAAACTCCGTCGCACCGACTTCCAGCGCGAGGGCGACGTGGAGCGTGTCCAGCGAGCGGCACAGGTTCGTGGCTGCATGAACGGCGGCGAGGCTCTCCGCCTTCGCAAAGACATCAGCCCACGCCGGACTCATCGCGGCAAAGACACCCGTTGCGAGGTCGTTCTCAAGATTTGCCAGCACCGAGTCGCGTTCCGTCTCGGTGATTTCGCCGCGCCCGTATTTCTGGCCGATTGCACTCTTCATCTCCAGCCGATGCAGCGCGGTGATCGGCGGCAGACCGCCCTGTTCCTGCACGAGCGCGACCGCCTGCGCCGAATTCGGTTCGCTCAGGTAGAGCTTCAGCAGAACACCCGAGTCGAAATACCGCATCAGACCCGTTCCGCCCGCAATTCATCGAGCACTGCCTGCGAATCGGGCAAGACCCGTTCGCCGAAAAGCGCCTTCTGCCTGGCGAGAAAATCCGGCGTCTTCGCTGGCGACGAGGGAACGGAACCGGTAGTCGCCGCTCGCGGCGCGTGCGCATCCATCCAGCGGCGGACTTCCATCCACTGCGCGGGCGGCAGTTGGGCGATGGCGGCTTCGATCTCGGCGAGCGTGCTCATGGACGGAAGATGCCCGAACCGGGAGCCACCGGCAACTGTCGAGTCGTGCTCGTCGTCGAGTTGAGAATCTGTGACGCGCTTGCGCGGTGTGGGGTGGTCGGATTCAGGCCGCCGGACTGGCCACAGGCAGTCCCGCCCCTCACCACGAAGCTCAGCTTCCCCGCGCAAAAACGCCGTTGCCAAGTCCTCAACTTGGCTACGAGGGTGAAAAATGTCAGAACTAGACCTAGGGCTTCGCAAGATTATGCAAATGGCGGATGAGAAGCACGCCCGCACACCAACCGAAAGTTTTGATGACTATCGGCGGAAGCGGTTCCTAGAGCTTGAGAATTTTGTCACTGCTCGGCGGAAAGTGTATCTCGACATGAACTTCTGGATTTGGTTGCGCGATCCTTTTGCCGCACCGAAACCCGATAAGGCGCGACGACTCCGTGAACTCTTGAGCAACGGCGTCAGAGAAGCACGCCTGCTGTGCCCAGTTAGTTATGCCCACCTCATAGAGTTGATGAAACAACATCCGATGGAGCAGAGGCTGGCTCAAGCTAGGCTCATGGATCAACTGAACGAAGGCATTGGCATGAGGAATCCATTCGACACGGCGGAAATTGAATATCTTCGGCTCCTTGCCAGACACAACGTAACCTTGAAAGACATGCCAATCGACCCGGTTTGGGCACCAATCGGCCATCTAGTTCATGAAGTGTATGGTCAAAGCGATGCTCGCCCCCATGAACTCATGGAGCGTTACCGAAAGGTGAGTTTTGATGTTCGTTGGGCAACGAAAATGGAACATCTTGCGAGTAGAATGGAGGGTATGCCGGTTCGTCCCGCGACGACAGCCGCGAGGATCAACGTCGAACGCCGGACAAATCTGCGAGGGAATAAATCATTTGGTAAGCTGTTTTCGGACGAACTCGATGGGATACTGGACGTGATGAGCCCGCATATCGAGAACAGCTTGAAGTATGCAGCCGCTTTTGTTGGCATCGAAGCCACCGGAGAGCCAATGGACGAGCGTGAACGGAGAGAGTGGATCAAAGTGATTCGCGAGTCAGTAAGACGGGATCCAGACGGCCAAATCATGCCATCTGGGCGTATCAGTGCAGCCCTCAACGCCGCAATTCGCCTAGATGATAAGCACCTATTTGAGCAGAATGATATTGATGATATTGACCACTCCTCCGTTGCTGCCGCGTATTGTGATGTGTTTCTCACCGAGCGAAAATTTTCCCACATTCTCCGCCTTCCCGCCGTTCAGAAGGTAATCCCCCGAGGCTGCTCTGTGATTAGTGACATTGACGAGGCGATTTTGCTCCTTTCATAGGAAGGCGAGGTGCGAATTCAGCAACAAAAGGGGAATTCGGTTGGCTTACCCGTGCTGACGAACGCACGCTTCACGACTGCTCGCCCCCCACCCAGAGGGCGAGGGGCATCGCGTCAGTATCACTTCGCGCATTCCGACAAGATCACCAGAGGCGATTCCGCCTCAACCCGAGCAGTACCCCGCTACCCAGCAGCAGCACGGCGCTCGCGGGTTCGGGCACGGCAACGGGGTCGAGACGGAGGGCGTGCGTGCGGCCGCCAATTGTGCCATAGGCGGCGATCTGCCCAAGGTCGTTAATACTGCCAGAACCATCCACGTTGAGGTCGGTCACGTTGGAACCAGGTAGGAGGAGGGAATACAGGTCGTACATCGTCCCGCCGGTGTAGAGAAAGGGATGCCGTGCCGCCTGGCCGGTAGTGTCGGCCATGCCAGTCACGTCCCCGGAGGCGTTGATGCCATAGCCTCGGCTATAGCTGCCGCCGAGCGTGCCGAGGTCTTCCGGCGTCGTGCCCGTCCACCGCATCGCATGAATGGTGCTATCGCCCGTGAGATAGGAAAAGCCCGTGACCTGCCCGGAGGCGTTGATGCTATTGCCCTGACTGGTGGTGCCGCCAAGAGTACCGAGATCCTCCGCCGTCAAGCCCGTCCACCGCACCGCATGATAGGCACCGCTATTGCCTATGAGGTAGGACAAGCCCGCGACCTGCCCGGTGGAGTTGATACCAAGGCCATTGCTGTAGGTGCCGCCGGGGAGGGTGCCGAGGTCTTCCGCTGTCGTGCCCGTCCACCGCACCGCATGAAAGATGCTATCGCCCATGATAGAGGACAAGCCCGCGACCTGCCCTGAGTCATTGATGCTGCTGCCTAGGCTGTAGCTGCCGCCGAGGGTGCCGAGGTCTTCCGGCGTCGTGCCCGTCCATCGCACGGCGTGCCACAGGTTATTACCCGTGAGGTAGGAGTAGCCCGTAACTTGACCGATGGCGTTGATGCCAAGGCCATAGCTAAACGTGCCGCCGAGAGTGCCAAGTACTGTTGGACTCGTCCCCGTCCACCGCACCGCGCGATCGGGGCCAGTGCCCGTAGTGTCGGAATGGCCCGCGACCTGCCCGGTGGCGTTTACGCCAGAGCCATAGCTATTGGTGCTCCCGAGCGTGCCAAGGTCGGTGATGGCGTATTGTGGTGGGCTCGCGTTGGCGCGAGCGGGAAGGACGACGAGCGCCAGCACTCCCACCAACGTGTTCCAAAGTTTGATCGAGGGGGCTGTTTTCATTCGTCCCCTCTCGCGATAATGCGCAATAGTGTCAATGCGCGAACTGCCATCCATAGGCGTAGGCTCGCATTCCTGCTCTCATTCCCAAACTGAACACTTGGAGAGCTGCGGGAGCCCGTGGACGGCAGCGCGGGCGCGGCTGGCGGAATTGGAAGCGGGCTTCACGATCGAAAAGGCGAAGGTGGAGGCGATGAAGGCCCGGCTATTTGCCCGGCTGCGCGAGCATTTCCAGCGGCGCGACCGGCTGCGGCTGGTCATCGGCTATCG
>JANNWY010000225.1:0-3767 GCA_031409335.1 Chthoniobacteraceae bacterium
GGACCCAACACCGCGCACATCCTCACCGTGGCTTTGGACACTTATGAAAACGGCGCAGGCATCCCCGAAGCCCTCGGCATCCGCCTCATCGCGAATGGCACCGTGCTCTCCTACAACGCCACCAATCCCTACACCAACGCGTTACTCGTGCCCGTCGAAGTCAGCTTCGACATCTACGCGGGCGCGACCGTGAAATTCAACGGCGCAACCATCTTCACCAACGTTGCTGTGCCCGGCTTTACATTCCAGATCGGCGACCGATTCGGCTTCGGTGGCCGCACCGGTGGTGCCGATGAACGCAATGTAATCGACGACGTGGAAATCACGCCGCGGTGAGGCCAGCTTTTGTTTTGCAGACACTGCTACGAAACGTAAACTTGTTGGAGTCCACGATAGGCCGCTCACGCAGAACCAGGAGTAATCTTATGAATGCTTTTCACCCAGTTCGGTTGTCCCGCTCGTTATTCCGAAAGCCGTTTCTCGCGGCGCTTTTTGCCTTAGTCTGCGCGTGGCCGGCGGCGGTTGTGCAGGCTGCGACCGTTACTGTCACCACGACTGTCGATGTCGTGGATGGGAATGTCTCCAGCGTGGCGGCGATCCAAGGGACGCCGGGCGGCGTGGGGATCAGCCTGCGGGAGGCGGTGCAGGCGATTAACAACGACGCCGGCGGCCCGCACATCATCAGCATCCCGGCAGGCACTTACACCTTGACCCGCAGCGGCCTCGACGACACCGCCACGAATGGCGACCTCGATGTGAGGAAGCCCTGCACCATCATGGGCGCGGGCTCAGCTTCCACGATCATTCGCGGCGGCACTGACGCAACCAATGGCGTGGACAAAATTTTCTCGTTGAATCCGCTGGGCAACCTGCCCGGCTTCCCAGTGACCGTGTCCGGCGTGACCTTGCGCTTCGGCCGCAATGTCGACACGAGCGTGGCGGGCGGCAACAACCTCGGGGGTGGGATGGATTTCGACGCGGGTTTCGGCGCGAACTTCAACGGCCAGGGCGCGCTCACGCTCACCGATGTGGTCTTCGATCAAAACTCGACGATCAACGGAGACGGTGGCGGGCTCGCACTTTTCGATGGCGGCACCGTGAATGCGACGAATTGCGTTTTCACGAACAATCGCGCGAACAGCAACGCGGCCGGGTCCCAGAACGGTGGTGGGATCTTCGCCGGCTTCTCTAATAACGCGACGAGCTACATCTTCACGAATTGCACCATCAATGGCAACGCCACCGCCGGCACCACGCCCGGAGTCGGGGGCGGGATTTGGGCGCCGACCCGCGGCCTCATTCTGCGCGGATGCACGATCACGAACAACTCCACCGGCGGACCGAATGGAGACGGCGGCGGCATCCATACTTCGCCGGGCACCGTGATCGAGCAGGGCTGCGTCATCAGCAATAACACGGCGGGCCGCTGGGGCGGCGGAGTCTTTACCGGTTCCGCCACCACCAGCACGCCGCCGACCACGATTTCAAACTCGACCATCGCCAACAACACCAGCGGCAGTGCGGTCGGGATTGGTGGCGGCGGCGTCTTTGTTTCCGGCGTCAATGTCACCGGCGCGGGCATCCCCACCATTTCCAACTCGCGCATCGTCGGCAATACCACCACCGCGGCCTCGGGCAGCCAGCTCGGCGCGCATACGGGCGACAACGCCCAACTGAACGCGATCAATAATTGGTTTGGAACGAACACCCCGCCGGCTTCCTTCTTCAACGCGAACGTCGCAGCCAGCCCGCATCTCGTCATGACCATTTCGGCCACGCCGACCACGCTCAACACCGGTCAGACCTCCACCGTCACCGCCTCGATCACGAGAAACTCGAATAACCAAACCGGCTTCACGGTGCCAAACGTGACACCGGTCACCTTCGCCGGAGTGCTCGGGACGATGAGCCCGACAAGCAGCACGCTGACAAGCGGCACGCGCAATTCCACCTTCACCGCCGGCGGCACGGGTGGAAGCGGCAGCGCCTCAGCCACGGTCGATAGCCAGATGCTTTCCGTCGGGCTCACGATCAATCAGCCACCCGCCATCACGAGTGCGAACAGCACGACGTTTGTGGTTGGCAGCGCGGGCAGCTTTACCGTCACCAGGACCGGCTCACCGACGCCCACCTTGAGCGTGACCGGCGCGCTACCGAGTGGCGTCACCTTTACCCCCGCGACTGGCGTGCTCGCCGGAACTCCTGCCGCTGGCACCGGCGGCACTTACAATCTCACCTTCACCGCGAGTAATGGCGTGGGCAGTAATGCCGTGCAGAGTTTCACCCTCGTGGTCCAAGGCCCGCCAGTGGTGAGCAACCTCGCTCCGAGCGTCAACGAGGATGCGGTGCTGACTTTTTCCGCCGCGATGTTTGACGCTGGCTTCACCGATCCGAATGCGGGCGACATCCTGCAAACGGTTCGGGTCACGTCGCTGCCGACGAATGGGCTGCTCAAGCTGACCGGCGTCAATGTCGCGGCGAATCAGGACATCGCGCGCGCCAGCCTCGGCGCGCTCACCTTCACGCCGAACGCAAATTACAACGGCCCGACGAGCTTCGGCTGGAATGGCTCGGACGGCACGCTCTTCGCGCTCGCGAATGCGGCGGTGAACATCACGGTGAACGCGGTGAATGATAAGCCGACCTTCATCGCCGCGAATCCGCCCGCGGTCAGCGAAGACGCCGGCGCGCAGACCCTCGTCGGATGGGCGACTTTCAACGCGGGCGCTGCGAACGAATCGGGGCAGGCCGTGCTCGCTTACACGGTCAGCAGCGTGAGCAACGGCGCGCTCTTCTCCGCCGGCCCGAGTGTTGCCACCAACGGCACGCTCACTTACACCCCTGCGACGAATGCGAATGGCACGTCCACTTTCCAAGTGCGCGTGCTGGACAACGGCGGCACCGCGCTGGGCGGCATCGACGCGTCAGACCCGCAGACTTTCACCATCACGGTGAACGCGGTGAACGACGCGCCGATCATCACCGGGCAGTTCGCCGTCTCCGCTTTGGAAGCCACGGCGCGCACGATCGTCTTCGCCGACCTCATCGTCACCGACAGCGACAACACCTATCCCACCGGCTTCACGCTGACGGTGCAAAACGGCGCGAACTACACGCGCGTCGGGAATGCAATCACGCCCGTGCTGGGCTTCGTCGGAACGCTGAGCGTGCCCGTGCAGGTGAACGATGGCGCGGCGAACAGCAACCTCTTTAACCTCGCGATGACCGTGGACCCGACGCCCGCGCGCGCTGCCGTCAGCGGCAGTATCGTGCCCGAGCCCGGCGGCGGATTCCGCATCGGCTTCCTCGGCAGCCCTGGCGTGAACTATACGATTCAGTTCGCGACGATCTTCCCGCTGTCGCCGGCGCCCATCGCGTGGCAATTCCTCGGCACGCGCACCGCCGACGCGAATGGCCGCTACAGCATCGTCGATATTCCGCCCGCCAACACGCCGATGCGCTTCTACCGCTCCGTGCTGCCTTACCGGAATAACTTCAACACCGGCCTCGGCACCGCGACGCTGACGAATCAAGCCGTGCAACTTACCGACGCCATCGGCGGCCAGGTCGGATCGGTCGTGCTCACCGGCATCGCCCCCGGCCCGGCGTTCAGCGGCTTTACCGCGAAGTTCAACGTCGCCATGGGATCCACCACCACCGGCACGCCTGCGGACGGCATTAGCTTCGCCGTTGGAGACATGGGTGCGGTCGCCTTCGGCGAAAACGGTCCCGCCACCGCGCACATCCTCACCCTCGCTTTGGACACC
>JANNWY010000226.1:0-35564 GCA_031409335.1 Chthoniobacteraceae bacterium
ATCCTGTCCGTCGGAGCGCACGTAATCGAGCACCTGCTGCACCGTCCATTCGTCGCGGACGCGCAGGAGATCGGGCGTCATGAGGCGGCCCACGCTGCCATCGGGATAATTCAGCAGACTTTGCGCGATGGCTTTTTCCTCGGGAGAGAGGAGCTGCAACAGGCGCGCGACGGCAGCTCCGGGCAGCTCTTCGAGCAGCGCGGTGCGATCGTCCGCGGACATGTCGTTGAGGATGCGCGCGGCTTCCGCGGTTCCCATCGCTTTCAAGACGGCTTGCTGGGTTTCGAGTTCGAGGTATTCGAGGACTTCCGTGGCCTGATCGTGCGGCAGGATGCGGAAGACCACGGCCTGATCCTCCTCCTGCATTTCGGTGATGATTTCCGCCACATCTGCCGGGGAAAAATCCTGCACGACTTCGCGTAGCGCGGCAAAATTCCGAGCGGCGATGAGTTCCTTGATTTCGGGGCCGATGAGGTTGCCGATCATGCGCGGGTTTTGCGTGGCAGGTCGGGGCGCGTCGAGAAAAACCATGCGGCAACTGGCTTAAACGCAGAGATACGGAGGACACGGAGGTTCACAGAGGGAGAAAGAAGTTCCGTATCGCTCTGTGCGCCTCTGAGTCCTCCGTATCTCTGTGTTAAAAGGGGACGGTCGGTGTCATTCGTCATTGCGGGCGCAGCTTGGGCGCGCATAGATTTTCGGCGTGAGCTACACGGTTTTCGCACGCAAATATCGCCCGCAGACGTTCGACGACGTCGTCGGGCAGGATCACATCACGCAGACGCTGAAAAACGCGATCGAGCGGAAGCGGCTGGCGCACGCTTACATTTTTGTCGGGCCGCGCGGGACGGGAAAAACCTCGACGGCGCGCATTTTGGCGAAGGCGCTGAATTGCAAAACCGGGCCGACGGTGAGCCCGTGCGGCGTGTGCCCTTCTTGCGTGGAGATCACGGCGGGAAACTCGATGGACGTGCTGGAATTCGACGCCGCCTCGAACACGCAGGTCGATAAAATCCGCGAGATCATCATCGACAACGTCAAATACGCGCCAACGAACGGGAAATTCAAAATGTACATCGTCGATGAGGTCCACATGCTCTCGACTTCCTCCTTCAACGCGCTGCTCAAAACGCTCGAAGAACCGCCCGAGCACGTGAAATTCGTCTTCGCCACGACCGATGTGCAGAAGGTGCCGACGACGATCCTCTCGCGCTGCCAGCGTTTCGACCTGAAGCGCATCCCCGCCGCGCTCATCGCCTCGCATTTGCAGATGATCGCGGGAAAAGAAGGCGTCGATCTCGCGCCCGCCGCCGCCGAGACGATCGCGCGCGGAGCCGAGGGCGGGATGCGCGACGCGGAGTCGATGCTCGATCAGCTCGTCGCGTTTTGCGGGAATACGATCGCGGAGGAAGACGTGCTTAATGTTTTCGGGTTCACCGCGCATCAGACGGTCACGACTTTGAGCGATCATCTGCTCGCGGGCGATGCGTCGGCGACGCTCTCCGTCGTGCATGAGCAGGCGGAAGGCGGGAAGGATCTCTCGCGGCTGCTGTCCGATCTCATCGCGCACTTTCGGAATTTGCTCATCGCGAAAGCAGACCCGGCCGGGCTGGCGGACGAACTCAGCGAAGAGCAAGTCGCCGGGCTTTCCGAGCAGGCCGGACGTGTCGCGATGGATCGGCTGCTGGAGCTGATCGAGCAATTTGCCGCCGCGGAAGGCCGGATGAAGTGGGCGCCGAACAAAAAAATGCACATCGAAATCGCCGTCATCCGCGCGATCCAGACGCTGCGCCAGGCGACGCTCACGGAAGTCATCGACACCCTCGCAGCGATGCGCGGCGGCACGCCGCCGCCCGTTTCACAAAAAGCCGCACCAGTGGCCGCGAAACCTGTGCCGAAGCCAGTTCCCACGCCGAAAGCGGAAGTGAAGAGTCAGAAGTTGAAAGTGGAAACGCCGGAGCCTGCCGCCGCGGTCGTGCGGGAAACACCGCCGCCTGCGACCGCGCTGGGGCCGGTGGATGCGGGCGCGATCTGGCCCGCGCTCATCCTGGAAGTCCGCGCGAACCGGCCCAAGCTGCGCATGTGGGTGGAAACCGGCTCGCTCACCGCGATCGAAGGCGGCATCGCGCACATCACTTTCCCCGACGAACAAGCGCTCTCCGTACAGCACTGCGAGGAAAAGGAGAATCGCGCATACCTCGAAAACCTCGTGAGCACGCTCGCGGGCCGCGCGGTGAAGGTGAAATTTGAAATGCGCTCGGATTTCACCGTCACGCCCGTGCCCGTCGCCCGCCCCGCGGAAACCAAGGCCGCAGCCGCGCGCGATCCGATGGAGGAATTCAAAAACGACCCGCTCATCGTGAAGGCGCTCGAAATCTTCAAGGCGGAGATTGCGACAAGTTGAGGATTGAAGAAACCCGCGCCGTCCCGTTCCATTTTCCCACGCCGAAACTCAATCCCGAAAACCGACTCCCAAATTTCCCATCCTATGAATCTCCAAAAAATGATGAAACAAGCGCAGGCGATGCAGGAAAAGATGCTCGCCGCGCAGGAAGAACTCGCTGAAAAAACCGTCACCGCCACGGCAGGCGGCGGCAAAGTCACCGTCGTTGCCAACGGCGCGGGTGACGTGATTTCCATCAAAATCGACCCTGCCGTGGTCGATCCGCAGGATGTGGAAATGCTCGAAGACCTCGTGCTGACCGGCGTGAAAAAAGCAATCGAAGACGGCAAGGCGCTCGCGCAATCCGAAATGGGCAAGCTCACCGGCGGCATGGGTCTGCCGCCTGGGCTGGGCTTCTAAAATCGTCCTCGTCCTCGTCCTCCTCCTCGAAATCTCCGCGGAACGAGGACGAGGAGGAGTAGGAGGACGAGGACGAGAATGAATTTGCCGCCATCCTCTCCGCGCGCTAAACGCACACCCCGCTCTCAATTCCTAAATCCTAAATCCTAAATCGCACCATGCCTCTCACCGTCGGAACCACCGCTCCCACCTTCACCCTCAAATCCAAAAATGCCGCTGGCCTCGCCGACGTGACGCTGCCAGCGCCTGGCAAGACCACCGTCATCCTGTTTTTTCCCCTCGCCTTCACCGGGGTCTGCACGGACGAAATGTGCAGCGTTTCCCAAGGGCTCGAAGCCTACTCGGGCGCGGGCGCGGAAGTTATCGCGATCAGCATCGACAATCCGTTTGCGCAGGAGGCATGGGCGAAGGCGAACAGCATCGGCCTCACGATCGTCAGCGATTTGAACAAGGAGGCGACGAACGCTTACGACGTGCTTTTCAAAGGCATCGCCGGGATCGGCGACAGCGCCGCGCGGGCGGCCTTCGTCGTCGATAAAGGGGGCGTGATTCAATACGCCGAGCAAACGCCGACGCCGAAGGATTTGCCGAATTTCGACGCGATCAAAGCGAAGGTCGCGGAGCTGAAGTAACGCCGACGCATCCCCCATCGCTTCATGCGCATCCTGCCAGCGTGTGCGATGGGTTGCGCACACTGAGGTTGCCACTCAGCTCGTAGTCCTAAAAGCGGCGATGGAGATTGCCGCAGAGGACGCGGCAATTTCCATCGCCAGTTTTAGGATCAATCACAGCCCGCTTTACAACCGCGAAAATCGGAGGCGTTCGTTCATGCCGTGGCAACGCGGGCAGGCGGCGAGGGGTTCGCTGGATTTGTCCTCGAACTCGAAGCCGCAGCAGGTGCAGCGGAGGAGATTTTGAAAGGCGGCGCGTTCGCGGCGGTGGCGCGTCCAGCCGTAGAAAAGCCATGCGCCGAGGACGGTCGCGAGAAGGAGCGCGACATAGATGAGGACCAAAACGGGGAGCGTGACTCGGATCATTCCGATTTCAGCTTTTCACCACGGTGAACATCGTCGCCCCAAATGATGGTGGCCATTCCCCAGGTGATCGGCGCTTCGGCGGGCTGAAAATCGAATCCGGGAAGCTGCGCGGCGGCTTGGGAATCCAGCGCTGAGTCGCCGGATGAGCGTTGCAGGAAGACGTAGCGGACTTCGCCGCGGTCGGTGATGCCGATGAGGAATGCGGCGGGTTCGAGTGGCCTTGTGGCGCGCGCGGTGAAATCCCACGCGGATCGGGCGGACGGTGCGCGGACGGCAAGCGGGGAGGAAAAATCAATGCGTGTCGGCACTGGCGGCAGGGCGACATCGGCGAGTTGCGGAGGCTGGGCGGCGCTGCGGATGATGGTGAGCGGGTCTTTTGGCGAGGGGTAGCGCGTGACTGCGGCTTCGGCGGCGACGGTGCGCGGCTGGGTGCGGACGGTGTTGTAAGAGGGAAGGTATTTTTGCTGGAGAAGTTTCGGCGGCGTGACGCCCGGGGTAGCCGCGACGAGCGCGGGATCGTCGGCTTCGATGCGGCGGAGCAGGGCGCGATTTTCGGGCGTGGTGGGGAGCAGCAGGCTGATCTCGGGTGCGGGCGGCGGGATGCTGACGCGCGGCGGATAGACGATTTGAAAGAGGAAAAACGTGGCGACGTGGACGAGCGCGGAGAGCAGGATGAGGCCGAAGAATTTCCACTGAAAACGGGACGGGCACGGCCAGTCGAAGACGAGGGCGGGCGGCGCGGGATCAGCGTTCATCGGCGCTCGGAATCGGTGGCGAGGACGATGGAAAATCCCTGGGCAAGGCCAGCGTTCATGACTTGCACGAGCATGTCGTATGGCGTAGAGCGGTCGGCTTTCACGATGAGGGAACGGCCGCGAGCGGAGCCGCCTGCGAGGCGTTTTCCGAGTTCTTCGAGCGTCACTTTTTCATCGCGAAAATAGATCGCGGCGACGGGCGCGGCGGTGATGCTGACGAGCGGGGCGTCGTCTTGCGGCGTGAGGGTGTAGGAGGAAACGGGCAGCGTGACGGCGAGGCCAGGCTGGAGCATGAAGCGCGAGCTGAGCGCGAAAAAGATGACGACGAGGAAGCAGACATTCACCAGCGGGATGAGGCTGATGAGGGCGGGGTTGAACTTGAGATTGCGCGTGAGTTTCACGGCGGTGGGCGGACTTTACTCGGCGCCTTTGCGACGCGCGGCGCTGGCGGTGAAGTCGATGATGTCCGACGCTTTTCGGCGATCGGTGATGAGGTTCACGATCTCGATCCCGGCGCGCTCCATGTCGTGCAGCAGGGCATTGACCCTGCCGGAAAGGAACATGTAGCCGACCGCGCACGGGATGGCGACGACGAGGCCGGCAGCGGTGGTGAGCAGGCTTTGGTAAATGCCGCTCGCGATGTCGGTGGAACTCGCGAAGCCGGATTGAGCGGACATGTTCACAAACGCCTCGATGAGTCCGATGACAGTGCCGAGCAGGCCAATGAGCGGGGTGACCACGGAGATGGTGGCGATGATGCCGAGGCGGCGTTCGAGGCGCGGGACTTCGAGCTGGCCGGCCTCCTGGACGATCTCCTTTAGCTCCGCGCGCGGCGCTTCATGCCGGACGAGCGCGGCGTGGATCACGCGGGCGACGGGGCCGGGCGTGCCCGCGCATTCCGCGAGCGCTTCGGCAAAGCTGCGCCGCTGGAGCAGATTGGCGAGGCCGCGGATGAATTCGCCGACGCGAATCTGCGCGCGGTGGAAGTAAGTGACCCGCTCGAGGAAGACCGCCCCGGCGAGCACACTGCAGAACAGGATGAGCCACATCAGCGGCCCACCCTTTTGCATGTAGTCGATCATTCCCGCTGTGTAGGAGAAAATCCGCGGCGTGGCAAGGCTGGCGGGATCGCGCGAATGGACGGCACACCAAAGACTATGGTGTTTTTTGGATTTCATTTTGACCGATGAATTCCGAAACCATACAAAGGCGCGTGAATGGTTCGTTTCCGATGATTGCCGAGATCAAATTTGCGTGCGCGCACTGCGGTCAGAAGATCGCTGTGGAGCCCGAGGCGGCAGGTGTCAGCATCAATTGCCCGACGTGTCAGAATCGCGTGACGATTCCGCGGGAAGGCGTGGCTGCCGAAGCGCGCCGGACGGAGGGTGGGCTGCGCGAAAAGCTGGCGGCTCTGCAATCGGAATGTGAGCGGCTGCGGGCAAACGCGACGCACTCGCAGGCCGAGATCAAGAGCTTTCAAACCGAACGGCTCGCCCTGCGAAACGAGGCCGCCGCGCTGAAACAGCGCGCCGCGGGAGCGGAGGCGCAAGTCGCGGCGATGGATGTGCTGCGCCAGCGCCTCAAGGGGACGGAAACCCAGCTCGCCTCGATCGAATGCGAGCGCCTGGAAAATCAGGCAGCCCTTTCCCATGCCAACGCTGAACTCGCCGCGACTGCGGAAGAACTCGCGGACCAGCGGAGCGAGCTGGCCGCCGCGGTCGGATTTGCGGAAAACGCCAGGGCTGGAGCGGCTGCGACGCTGGCGCGTCTCGCCGAAACGGAGACCGGTCTCGCCGAGGCGCTCGGAAAACTGAATGCCGCGCAAGCTGAGGTGGAAACGCTGCGGGCGCAATTCGCCGCAACGTCCGGCGAAGTGGAAACGCTCCGCAGGCTGATGGACCGCGACGAGACCAGCCGCGAGCTGCTCGTCGTCCGCGAAAAGTTGACCGCCGCGGATGAAGAATTGCGGACACGCCGTGGGAGCGCCACGCAGCTCGAATCCGATCTGGCGCGGACCGAATCGGAACGCGCCCGGCTCGACGACGAGAGAATCGCGCTGCATCTCAGCGTCGCCGAGGCGCAGATGCAGGCCGAGGAACTTTCAGGGAATCGCTTGATTGCCGACAATGCAAAGTTGCGCGAATTGCTCGGCAGACAAAATGACGAATTGAAGCAGCGCTTTCGCGAGATCACCATTTTTCGCCGGGCAAAGATCACGTTGAAAATCGTGTGGGCGCTCGCCGCGATCGGCGCAATCGTCCTCGGATATTTTTTCGTTAAGGTGCTGCCCACGCTCGAGTGGGCACCGTGATGCGGCGCTCAGTTCGATGAGCGGCATTCGCAAAAAGGGAGCACCCTTGACGCTGGAGAGCGCGCCCCTTAACCTCGACCCCTCATGCGAAAAATTGCGCTCATTTCCACGTTCATCCTCGTCGGCGGCATCTCCGTGCCGAGTGTGAGCCAGGCGGCGGTGATCTATAGGTCCACGGAAGGCTGGAGCGTGGAGGGTGATCTGAGCAGCTCGGTGGAAAGCAGCGCGGCGGAGCAGATGAAAAAAGCGGAAGCGTTTGAAAAAGAAGGCAACGACAAGGCCGCGCTGAATTCCTACAAAGTCCTCACGAAACAATATGGTCTCTCCGCCCTCGCACCGAAAGCGCAGCGGAAAGTGGCCATCCTGCAGGAGAAATCCGGCGACGTGAACAAAGCATTCGATGCTTACAGCGCATACCTGGAGAAGTATCCGCGCGGGGATGATTTCGATGGCGTGGTGGATGCGATGTACCGGATCGCGAAAATGTTCCTCGAAGGGCAGAAATCGAAGAAGTTGCTCGGGATCTCGATAGGAGGCTCGATTGAGCGTGCGCAGGAAATGTTTGGGGTGATCCTCAAGCGCGCGCCGTACAGCAAACTGGCCGCGGTCGCGCAATTCAACGTGGGGCAGGCGAATGAGCGCCAGGGAAAATATCCGGAAGCGATCGCCGCGTACCAGGCGGTCGTTTCCAAATACCCTGGGGATGCCATCGCGGATGACGCGCAATATCAAATCGGCTACGTGCTGCTGACGCAGCATCGCGATGGCTCAAACGACCGCGCATCGGCGCAAAAAGCGCGCGAGGCATTCGAGGACTTTGTGTCCCGCCATCCTGACAGCGAGAAGGTCGCGCAAGCGCGGGAGAACATCGCGACGCTGGAAGGCGGCTCGACGAAGGGCTCGCTCGACATCGCAAAGTTCTACGAAAAATCGAAGAACTACAAAGCAGCGGTCATTTACTACAACGACGTGATCAAGCGCCAGCCGGACTCCCCGGAGAGTGGCCTGGCAAAGGCGCGCATCGAGGAATTGAAGCAGAAATTTGGCGAAGATTCGCTTCGAGCCGGACCTGAAAAAGCGGAAACTGGAGCGAAGGCGGCGACGCGGCGAAAAATGCAAGCTCGCGTGGATACCGTTTCGCGGCCTGATTACGTCGGCCCGCCGGTGAAAGTGGCGACCGTGCGCGAAACGCCGCCAGCGCAACCAGCTGCGCCTTTCGGTCGGCCAAAATTGCGGACTTCACCGAATTCGATCGAGCCCATGCTCCCAGTGGAACCGTCGCTGCCCTCGACTCCGATCAAGCCCGTGCCAGACCTGCCGAAGCCTGTGGAGACGCTGGAGCCGCTGCCGGCGCAATGAGATTCGCTCTGCTCGCCGCTGCGCTACCGCTGCTGCTCGCTGGCTGCGCCGGCTATCATATCGGCCCGATCAAGCCTGCGAAATTTGGCAGCGTCCACTCGATCGCCGTGAACAATTTCAAGAACGACACGCTGCAACCGCGCGTCGAGGTGATGCTGGCGAATTCTTTGATCAAACAGATCCAGCAAGATGGCACCTACAAAGTGGACGACGAGTCCAAAGCGGACGCGCTGCTGGAAGGGACGCTCGAAGAAATCCGGCGCCGCCCGTCCCGATATGTCCGCGGCAACGTCCTCCAGACGCGGGAGTACACTTTGCAAATCCGCGCCCGGTATAAATTGACGCAGCGCGGGACTGGCAAACTGCTTGATGAAAGGACGGTGGCGGGGACCACGAGCTTTTTCGTGAGCGGCTCGGGAAGTGTCGCGGCGGACGTGAATCAGGATGAGCTGCAGGCACTGCCGCTCGCAGCAGAAGAACTTGCCATCCGTCTGGTCAGTCAGATTTCGGAAGGCTGGTAGAGCCAGCCATAGGCCGGAAAATGAGAACGGACGAAATGGGTCGTTTCGTCCGTTCTCCCGAGGAGGAAGCGCTAAAATTTTTTCTAACTCGCGCCCGCTGGTTGTTCGGTCGCTGATTCCGGAACGCGAAAGACGAGCTTGCCGTTCTCCGCGGAAACAGTCGCAGAATCACCCGGCTTAATCGTGCCGCGCAAGATTTCCTCGGCCATCGGATCTTCGAGGTAACGCTCCACTGCCCGTCGCATCGGTCGCGCTCCGTAAGCCGGATCGTAGCCTTTCTCGATGAGCAACTCCCTCGCTTTGTCGTCAAGCAAGAGGTGAATTTCTTTGATCTTAATCCGTTCGAGAACCTTCGCGATTTCGAGTTCCACGATTTTCAGCAACTCGGGTTTTCCAAGCGTGTGAAAGACAATGAGATCGTCGAGACGGTTCACGAATTCGGGCTTCAGCACGCGCTTCGCCTCGTCGAGGATCTTGTCCTTCATCACGTCGTAAGCCTGCTCGTCCCGATTCGAGACGCCGAAGCCCACCACGTTCGACTTCTTGATCAGCTCCGCGCCGATATTCGAAGTCATGATGATGATCGTGTTGCGGAAGTCGATCTTTCGGCCCAACGAGTCAGTGATTTTGCCCTCTTCGAGGATTTGGAGGAGCAAGTGCAGTACGTCCGGGTGCGCTTTTTCCACTTCATCGAAAAGCACGACGCTGTAAGGCCGCCGCCGCACCGCTTCGGAAAGCTGGCCACCTTCTTCGTGGCCGACATAGCCCGGAGGCGAGCCGATCAGCCGCGAGGCGGTGAATTTTTCCATGTATTCCGACATGTCGATCTGGATCAGCGCGTCGCGGTCGCCGAACATGAATTCGGCAAGCGTCTGCGCGAGGAACGTCTTCCCGACGCCAGTCGGCCCGAGGAAAATGAACGACCCAATCGGACGCCGGGGATCTTTCAGGTCGGCGCGGGAACGGCGCAACGCCTTGCTGATCGCGATCACGGCTTCGTCCTGGCCGATCACCTTGCCGCGCATCTCTTCCTCCATCTTGAGCAATTTTTGCGTTTCCGCCTGCTCCATGCGGTTGAGCGGGACACCGGTCCATTTCGAGATGACGTGCATGATGTCATCCTCACCGACCACGACCTCACGCTCTTCGCGCTGCTCGCGCCACTCGGTGAGAATCCGCTCGAGTTTGTCTTTGGCCTGCTTCTCCGTGTCGCGCAGCGCGGCGGCTTTCTCGAAATCCTGCGCCTTGATCGCTCCTTCCTTCCGCCCGCGGATTTCTTCGATCTCTTTTTCAATGCCTTTCACGCTCGGCGGGCGGGTCATCGCGCCGATCCGGGCGCGCGCCCCGGCTTCATCCATGATGTCGATCGCCTTGTCCGGCAGAAAACGCCCGGTGAGGTAGCGGTCGCTGAGCTTCACCGCTTGCACGAGACTTTCATCCGTGTAGCGCGCTTTGTGGTGCGCTTCGTATTTCGATCGGAGACCTCTGAGAATCTGGATCGCCTGCTCGACATTGGGCGCTTCGACTTTCACCTGCTGAAAGCGCCGTTCGAGCGCCGCATCTTTTTCGATGTATTTGCGGTACTCATTGAGCGTCGTCGCTCCGACGCACTGCATCTCGCCGCGGCTGAGCGCGGGTTTGATGATGTTCGACGCATCCATCGCGCCCTCAGCGGAACCGGCACCGACGATCGTGTGGAGTTCGTCGATGAACAAAATCACGTTTTTCGTCCGGCGAATCTCATCCATCACGGCCTTGATCCGTTCCTCAAACTGGCCGCGATATTTCGTGCCAGCGACCATTAGCGCCAAGTCGAGCGTGATGACTTTCTTGTCGCGCAGCAGCTCCGGCACGTTCCCGGACGCGATTTCTTGCGCCAGCCCTTCGACGATCGCGGTCTTCCCGACGCCCGCCTCGCCGATCAAGACTGGATTGTTCTTCGTGCGCCGGCACAGCACTTGGATGACCCGCTCAATTTCGCTCTCACGCCCGATCACCGGATCGATCTCACCCTTTTTCGCCAGCTCCGTCAGATCGCGACCGAACGCGCGCAGCGCCGGAGTCTTCTGATCCTTTTTGCTGGTGCCGCCGCTGCCGGAGCCGCTTTCCGAAGGCCCGTCCTGATCCGCCTCTGGCGGAGTAAAATTCGGGTCGAGTTCCTTCAAAATCTCGTTGCGCGTGCGCTCGATATCGACTTCGAGATTCTTCAGCACGCGGGCGGCCACGCCTTCACCCTCACGCAGCAGACCGAGCAGAATGTGCTCCGTGCCGACGTAGGAATGGTTCAGCGACTTCGCCTCCTTGCCGGCCAGCGCGAGCACCTTTTTCACCCGTGGCGTGTAAGGAATGTTCCCGACCATCTTCGTTTCTGGGCCGGAACCGACCTGTTTCTCGACTTCCATGCGGACGGTCTCGAGGTCGAGGCCCATCTTTTGCAGGACGTTCACCGCGACTCCCTGGCCGAGTTTGATCAAGCCAAGGAGCAGATGCTCCGTGCCCACGTAATTGTGGTTGAAACGATCAGCCTCCTTCCGGGCGAGTGCCAGGACCTGCTGCGCGCGTGGTGTGAAGTTATTCATCATGTGAATGCTCTGATAACTGCGTTGACATCAACTGCTGTAGATTCGCGCGAATGATTTTACTCCGCAAGGGAAGCGAGAAGAAAATGCAAAATTTATGCCGCAGAAGGAGCCAAGCTCGACTTTTTGCCCTCAAAAAAAATCCGGCGCTTGTCTTGGCGTAACCCTGCGCTGAAGATTTCCAACCCGCAAAGGTGAAGATTCTCGTCGCGCCCGATAAATTCAAAGGATCGCTTTCCGCCGTCGCCGCCTCAGGCGCAATCGCGAGGGGATGGAACGCTGTTTTCCCCGACGACGCGATCGAGACTGCGCCCATCGCGGATGGTGGGGAAGGCTTTGCGGAAGCACTCTGCGCGGCACTCGGTGGTGAATGGATCAAACTCAGGGTCCGCGATCCCATCGACCGCGACATCGAGGCTCGCTACGCGTGGATTGAAAAGGATCGCATCGCCGTCATCGAAATGAGCGAGGCATCGGGACTTTGGCGCTTGAAAAAGGACGAACTCGCTCCGCTCCTCGCCCACACATTTGGCACGGGACAGCTCATCCGCGATGCCGTGGAGCGCGGCGCGAAAACGATTCTCGTCGGCCTCGGAGGCAGTGCGACGACCGACGGCGGGATCGGCATGGCTGCGGCGCTGGGTCGCGAGTTTTTCGACGCAAACGGCGCAGCGCTTGAGCCGGGTCCGAGGAATCTCGCAAGTCTCGCACGCATCAGCCTCGAACCCGCCATCACGCTCCCGGAAATCATCGCCGCGAGCGACGTGCAGAATCCCCTGCTCGGCCCGCGCGGCGCGGCCCGCGTTTTCGCACCGCAAAAAGGCGCCAGCGCAGCAGACGTCGAGACGCTGGAGCGGCACCTCACGAACCTGGCAAATGTCGTTTCAAAAGACCTCGGCGTGGACTTTCGCGAATCTCCAGGCGCGGGTGCCGCGGGCGGCATCGGCTTCGGATTGATGAGTTTTTGCCGCGCATCAGTTCGCAGTGGATTCGAGTTGGTCGCGGAGGTCTTGCAAATCGAGCGGCGCATCGTCAAATGCGATCTAGTCATCACTGGCGAAGGTCGGCTCGACACGCAGACCCTCGATGGCAAAGGCCCCGCTGGAATCGCCGCACTTGCGCGAAAACACGGTAAACCAGTCCTCGCCCTGGCTGGCTCGATTAGCGACGATCCAAGGGTGGCAGCCCAGTTCACGAGCTTGATGCCGATCATTGACCGACCCATCCCAATCGCCGAAGCGATGTCGCGCGGCGCGGAATTTCTCGAACGCGCGGCGACTCGCGCAGCCCGTCTGGTTTCACTCGGAAAAAAACTATGAACAAACGCATCGCACTCCTCTTTTCCGGTCAGGGCGCGCAGTCCGTCGGCATGGGCCACGATCTCGCGCAGAAGTATCCCAGCGTCGCCGACCTGTTCGCGCGCGCGGATTCCATCTTGGGGCGTCCGCTCAGCGATCTCGCCTTCCACGGCCCCGTCGAAGAACTCACCCTCACCAAAAACTGCCAGCCCGCACTCTTCGTCCACGGCCTTGCCTGCCTCGCTGCGCTCCGGCTGGAGATCGGCGATTTCTCCATCGCTGCGGCAGCCGGACTTTCCCTCGGGGAATTTACCGCGCACGCCGCCGCCGGGACGTTTCCCTTCGAGCCCGGCCTTCGGCTCGTCGAGAAGCGCGGCCTTTTCATGCAGGAAGCCTGTGAGCAAACCCAGGGCTCGATGGCCGCGATGATCGGCGGGGACGAGGAAACGGTGCGTTCGCTGGCTGCCGAAACGGATGTCGATGTCGCCAATCTCAACAGCCCCGGACAAATCGTCATTTCGGGTGAAACGGCCCGCGTCGCACTCGCAGTGTCACTCGCGAAAGAGCGCGGCATTCGCATTGCCAAACTCCTCAACGTCGCCGGCGCGTATCATTCGCGGCTCATGAACTCCGCGTTCGCGAGGCTCGGAAAGGAACTCGCCACCGTGGAGTTCCAACCGCCGCGTTTTCCAGTCGTGTGCAATACGGACGCGATCCCGGTCGCAGCCGCGGAAACAATCCGCAAATCGCTCGAAGATCAGGTAACCGGAACCGTTCGCTGGTCCGACTCAATCGAATATCTGATCGACCGTGAAGGCTGCGACCTATTCATCGAACTCGGCCCAGGGGCCGTCCTCGCCGGCCTTCTCCAGCGCATCCGCAAAGGGGTGAAGTGCGTGTCAGTCAGCGATTGCGAGACCTTAAAGTTGGCCGTGGATTCAATCCGCAATTGAACGCTGCCGCGCACTACGGACCAACCAGCGGTGCCTGCTCGATCAGTAGTCGTCCGGTTTGAGGTCTTTCCCCAGGAACCGACGACCCTTGGAAGCGACCGACAGCGATGTTCAATTTGTCAAAGATGACGCCGCTGAGAGGCGTGCTCGCCCGGCTGACCGGATGAGTGAACGTTCCACTTAGGAAGCCGGTTTGCGGATCGACCGTGAGTATAATCCTTTCCGCGCCGGGATTGGTGATCGAGATGCGATTCGCAGCGGAATAAGTCATCGTCCTAACTATGTCATTCAGGAGACTGCCTTCTTGAAGGGTTAGCACGCCGTTATTCGGCGGATTTGGGAAATTCAACGCGGGACTTCCCAATGCCGGAGCTCTGAAAGTCGATCCCAGAAGGTCCGCATTCACGATGCGGAACCCGAGTGGAAAATAGCGATCCTTCGACACCACTGGCTTGGACCAGTCAAACTTTCCGGCTAGATCGCTACCAGGTCGTGAATGGTCGATTGCGACAAGACCAACCAACACTCCCCGGTTATTGTAGAGGTTGGAAAATACCGGCCACGTGTTGTCCCTGGACAATGGTTGCCTTTGCACCATTCGTGTCCCATCCGGAAGCGTTGCGCGCAAATAGACCGTGCCATCGCTACCCACCGCGACCGTCCCAATCCCATTGCCACGCGGATCGCGCAGGGCGTCGCCGATTGGAGACGCTGGCGGCAGCAGGAGCGTGTATCGACCGACGATGCTGTTCGGGCCGCTCGGCACAGGATTCGTGGCACTGTAAGCCGCGCGATTGGCAATCACCGTCGTCACAAAAGAATTCGCAGAAATAGATCCAACTATCCGCTGCGTCCCGGCCGGGTTCACGTCGATCGTGAAATTCAGCGTGATCGGGAAGCTATTCACCCGTCTGATTTCACCGACATACTGTCCCGACCCGGTGAACTCCCCGTGCAGTGGGTAGGTGACGCCCGCCAAGACAAGCTGACCCGTGAACACGCCGGTCGCGCTCACATTCACACGCAGGAACCCGGAGGTCTCAACGGCAAACGCCGCAGGAGCCGGAACCCGGACCAAACCTGAGTAATATCCGGCGATTTCGCGGACAAACGGGCTGGGAACGAAGTTCGCCGTGAGGGTGGAATCTGCGTTTGGCATCACGAACGCCAGCGCGCGCTGAGTGCTGTCCGCCACGCCGGTCCATCCGTTGAATACCTGACCAGCGGATGCCACGGCGTTGATCCGGACCACCTTGCCCGCTTCACGCGTGCTCGTGGGAACGAATCCCCGGGACACGACTCCCGGCCCGTTGACAGTCACGGTCAATGTCCTGAGCTGGCGATAGTCGAAAAGAACGCTGGTGAGCCGTGACGAGTTTCCATCCTCATCAATGGCAAAAGCCTCGATCACATTCGACCCGAGTGTCAGATTAGAAAAACGGATGGTAGTCGTGGCAGTCCCAGTTGCCTGTTTATCGACGGTCACACTGTTCGCCGCGACAGATACGACCGTGGCTCCCGGGGGAATCCCAACCGCTTCAACCAACATCCCGGCGACAATGTTAGTCGTGGCCGCCAAGCCATTGATCACAGAAATGCCAGCCGTGATGTCTCCTTGCGACACCACATAGTTGATCGGAATACTCCAGCGCACCGCCAATGGATTCACCGTATCCGGAACGAGGCCGGCAATATTCTGGTAGCTGCCACCATTCAAACGATACAAGACACGGGCCACCTTCCGGTTGTCGCCCGCCCTGCCTGAGAATGTCACGGGTTCGGGCGCATCTATCACCTCGTTTGCGCGGGGCGTGGAGATCGCGATGGCAGGGATGCGAATATCCGGGAACGGATCGTTTTCGACGATGTTGAGGTGGACGCTGGTTAAGAATCCAAAATTGAAGTCGTAGTCTGGACGAGGCTGGATGGCAATATCGACCGTCTTGGTTGCTTGATAGAAAGTGTCATTGATTGGCTCGAGTGTAACGGTAACGTCCGTCTGATTCGGACCGATTTCGATCGTATTTCCAACCAGCGGATCCGCCAGAGTCCGGGTCTGTCCATCCGGACCCGCGTATTTCAGGAGATAGTTTGTCCCGAGAATCTGCGTTCCACCGTAGTTGAGGAATACGATGAGCGGCTTGCTATCGACCAAGTTCCGCCGAATGAGAAAACTCGCGGCATCGCCCGAGGTGGCAAAGGTCTCGTTCGCAAGGTTGTCGAGCAGCGTCATCTGCACCTTTGGCCGGTCATTGTCCACGATGATGACTTCCGCGGATACAGGCACGCCAAGTTGGTAGGCGAGGCTCGTTTGCAGTTGTAGAACGACGTTCTCGGTTCCTTCGATTGCAGCATCTTCCCGAGGCTGGATGACTACCTCAATAGTCATTTGGAATGCGGGAATCGTGGCAACATAAATGCCGCCGTTGTTCGGAAGCGGGTTGTAGTCGCCGCCTGGCCCAACTCCCGGCACCGCAGACCCACCGAGCGTAAAGAATACATCCAGTGGCTGGGGTGAGACTTTGGAGCGGGTGATCGTGAAGACTCCGGGATCCGCCGTCACCTCTGTGCTCCGTTCGCCGGCCTCACTGTCGGTGGCTTCGACTTTCACGAGATTGATCTCGTCATCGACAATGCCAATCCGCGCGAGGGTGTTTCCGCCAAATGCGATGCCGCTTGCCGTCCCGGTGCCAACTGGATTCGTCAGCACCAATTGGACGGCCTCGGTTACTTCGGGAGCAGTATCCGCCAGGATTGGAATCAAGATTTCCTTGGTGACATCCCCATCGGCAAAAGTAAGAGTGCCAGTGGCAACTAGATAGTCCTGCCCCGCAGTAGCTGTGCTAACGGTAGTTTGATAGTTGACCGTGAAACTATCCGTCGTTCCTCCTAATCGGCGAACCGTGACTGCCTGATTGACTACGGGTTTGAGAATGACATCGCCGGTCCGCGCAACGGAGTCCGCCGCAGTCACGGTAAAACTCGCACCCGGCGTCGTTGTAACTACGGCAAACGTTCCATTCGTTGGCGCGCTGGGTACACCGTTGGAAAATGTGAGCTGCACCGGGTTCCCGACGGCCACATTGTGGCCGACGGCTGTGATTGTAATTTCGCTGTCTGTTTGGCTGAACGTGCCGGCTTGGGGACTCCCCGGTTCCGTCACGGAATACAATTGCTGATCGAACATCACGCGCTGCGCGCCGGCGGCTGTGCCATAGAGGCGAACCGCCGATGAGACGAGCTTTCCACCTGTCCCGGGGATGCGGTCCAGCACCTCGATGGTCCACTTGCCAGTGCTATTCTCACCCCAGTGATGTGTCGTCGAAAATACCCATCCACCACTGCGCGGAGTTAGGATGCGCGTGTTAAAGTCGAGCACGATGTCGCGATAGTCCGTATCGGAATCCAAACCTCCGAACGGACGAAAATGTTGTTGAGCAAGCACACTCCGAACACCGGATGGAGAAATGACGACAATTTCCAAGTCACTGCGGTGCCGGTGAGTGATGAATACTTCGACTTCGATCTGCTCCACCCTGAGATTTGGGAAATTGACTCCGGTGAAATCGAAGTCACGGATCAATTTCGTTGCGCCGTCATCAGGAATGTTGGTTCCCGTGGCACCAGGCTCTTTGCGTGCGCTAGATTGTGAAACTTCAGGTGCGAGATTGGTCCAAGTCTGACCCCGGACGACCGCCGCATAGGAATCGACCAAACCCGAACCGTAGTCATGGTTAAACTTAAACCCACCACCATTGAACAGGCGTGCATTTCCAGTTTCGAGGGGGCGCACCACCCAATCGGCCGCGGTTTCGTCGATGCGGCGGGCGGTTCCAGCAAGGATTTCCTTCACATCGCGCCACGTAAGGGCAGGATTGGAAGCAAGCATCAATGCAACGACCCCGCTGGTAATCGGCGCTGCGGACGATGTGCCGTTCATTTGCCGCGTGTAGTCGGTGTTGTTGACATCGCCAGCCGCTGGGTTCAATCCTCCGATGCCGGTGACGTCGGTGGTGACACAACGTTGTTCATTTCCTAAGAATCCCAGTCCGCCGCCGGGCGCCGTGACTAGGATGGGCGCGCCGGGCTCGCTATAAGACGAAAATTTTCCCGTCGAATCGAGTGCGCCAACCGTCAGCACAAATCGCGAATTGGCGATGGAGCTATAGTTCGCATTTGACTGATCGAATCGCCCATTGCCAGCGGAGAATACGGTGACTTGGCCTTTACCGTCGCGACCTTTCACCGCGGCATCCCGTTGGGCTGCCTTCGCCAGGATATCGAATCCGCCCAAACCATACACATCTGGAATACCCCAGCTATTATTTGAAACGTCCACTTGGGTGTTATTCGGCGACCAAGTCAGCGCATCAGCAATGTCTTCATCATTGAACGCGCCTGCGATCAAACGCAGACCCAGCAAACGCGCCTCGGGAGCGACGCCGCTGACGCCGAGCAACAAGCCAGTGGTTGGATCCGGGGAGCCGTTGTTTTGCCGCGCTGCCGCGAGACCTCCGACGCACGTCCCGTGGAAATCCCCATTCGAGTTGATTGGTTTCGGATCGTCGTCGTCATCGTTAAAGTCGCGATGCAGCTTGGTCGCAACCGGCGGGCAATTGGAGGTCAGATCGGGATGAAGGGTTTGCAGGCAATCGTCCACGATTGTGATGGTGATGCCATTTCCGAGGGTGACATCCCATGCAGGGAGAACGTTGATATCGACACCGACCACGGCATTGCGCTGCCCAGTATTGGCAAGGTGCCATTGCTCTTGGAAGAATTGATCCTGCGGGGGGACCGCCATTTTCTGCATGAATTGACGAAGCAACGGCCGATGACGGACGCCCTGGCCTTCGAGTCGCTTCCCCGCTTCCGCAGCGAGGAAGGGCGAGGCGAACCTCAGCACGGCGACACCATGGATGCTGGTTTCGCGCACGGATGCCGCGCCCGCCCCATTGCGAGCCTGTTCCGGCGTCTCACCTTCTTTTAAGAACACCAGCACACTCTTGGAACCCATGCGGCGACTCCATTTGTCCCGCGGAGCCCCCTTGAGGTAAAAGACCGGCGCCATTTCAGCGTCCGGCACAGCCAGGTCAATCTTCTCGGAACGCAGCACCGCGAGGTTCCGATTATATGCCCGCGGGAACTGCACCACGACCCGTGCGGCTGAACCGTCGATCACCCGGGAACCTGCCAGCTTCGTTTCCACCAACTGCCGCAGCCTGCCGGTCGGCTGCTCACCCCTCTGAGTCACTTCCACTTCATCCGCCGCCAATTCAAATGACCGCGCCTGGCCGCCCTCCTCGATATTTAGTTCGAGCGGGATTTCTGCGTGCGCAGACAACGTATTGGCAATTATGACAGCCAATCCCGCAAAGGCGCGGGCGACTCTGCTGGAATATGTTTTCATTGTGGAGGAATCGATCTGGGCTGGAGAGTTGTGACTGCTGTGAGAATGCTGTGCAAATTCAGCAAAGGTGAAAGGAAGATTGTGCCCGTTCGTTAGCTGATGACGAAAACATTTCCGGGATAATTGAAGGAGTTTCCATTCTTTGTGGGTTGCTTCGAAACGATCAGCGCTCCATCCAAGAGCTGCCCGTCGATCACAGGGAACGGAACTGGATTGCCGTCCTTATCGCGATAGTCCACCGGATCGCCGACGGTTTTGTTCGTTCCAATTCGAGCGCCCGAAAGAATCGTGAAATCCGAGGCCATTTGAATCGCCGCGATGCGCTCGACACTACCTGCGACAGCCGACATGATTTCGCGGGCAACGATATTCGAAAGTGTGCCGTTCAGTCCTCTGAATGCGGGGTTCGAGTCGAAGATCGGCACATGGGAGATACTGTAGCCCCCGAAGCCTTCTTTCAATCGACCGGCAGCCCCCACGACGATGCCGACATTGCCAAACGAGTCGTCCACCGACCCTGGCGAGAGCGGATCACGCAGGTTTTCGGTGATGAAGTCGGTCATCGACTCACCGTTGCGGATGTCGTTGTAAGACTTGATCGCGATCCCCGGCAGGATGTTTCCAATCGTGCCGTCGGCAATGATGTTGCGCACCAATCCGCCTTCACCCACAAACCGCCCGGTGGTCTGATCCGCGATGGTGCCGTAATTGACGGTGTCACCGCCATTCCCCGCGATGAACTCTCCGCGCGATGCAATCCCGCCAAATTGGCTGACCGCAATGATATCTCCGCCCTGTCCACCCTGGCCCACCCTGCCGCCAAACGCCTTCTGGCCTTGATTCAGAGTCTGATCGATCGGATTCGGAATGAATGCAGACGCGGTGCCGCCGTCGCCGGCGATAAATACTGCCTTGGCGAACGTGCTGCCGCCCACGGAAACCCGGGCATTGAAGACCGATCCACCGTTGCCACCGACCGTCAGCCCGGCGCCACCGGCACCAGCCACGAGGACGAATGGGTTCTCGTCGTTCTTGCTGTCGATCGCGCTGACCGAACCGCCGGTCCCACCCACGCCTCCCGCACTCAGGCCACCATTGCCGCCGAGGATGCGGTTGAAACCGTAAACCGTCGCAGGCAATGAGAGCGCGTTCAAAATACCACGGGTCGGCGTCTTAATGTCCGACACGCTGCCGCCATCGCCGCCCGCACCACTCACTCCGCGTCCACCGGAGCCCGCGATCACGCTTAACACGGCCGGATTCTCCGCGCCCGTGGGATTGTTGATGAAATTCGCGACCGAGCCGCCGTCGCCTCCGGCACTGCCGTTTCCACCATTCCCCGCCTGGAGAAGGATGTCGCCTCCCAACAGATTGGTCACGGTTTGCAGGGGACTGACGTTTCTCACTGAACCACCATTGCCACCTGGCCCGGAACTCGCCGTGCCGCCATTTCCCGCGACGTATTGGATCAATCCGGCAGAGTCTCCGGCAAAACCAAGGTTAAACGCACCCTTGAAGTTCAAAACGCTGCCGCCGTTGCCACCCCCCCTGATGCCATTCCCGCCATTGCCCGCGTTCATTACCTGAAAGGTATCGCGATTATCAAAGAATCCGACAAGACCATTGCCCAGGATCGAGCCGCCATTGCCACCAGTCAATCCAGGGCCGCCGTTGCCCGCCAAGATTTCAACTCCGGTCTCCACCGAGATGGAACGGATCGTTCCACCATCACCACCCGCAGCCGCGACGCCAATGCCGCCACTCCCCGCGTGGAGGTTGACCTCGCTATGAAAGCCCTGCGTATTGGCAGGGTAGCGGACCACCACTCCGCTGATACCGCCGCCATTGCCGCCCTTGGTAAAGCCAGTGCCGCCCTGCCCGGCATCGAAGTTGATCAACCCATTGAAAAAACGATTCGCCGGAAGCGTCACATTCACCGATCCAAAAAGATCAATACCGACCACCGCCAAGTCAGTACCCAGCGATCCGCCATTGCCACCGCGGCCGATGAGGGCGTCACCGCCATCACCGATGTCAAAGGTGAGGTAATGTTCCGACAATGGATTACCTAAAAAATTAAACGGAAAGGCGAAGCCTGCAGAATCAATGAAGCCAGACGGTTTTCTGGCAAGCGAAACTGCGTATTGCCCGGCAGTGCCAGCGGTCGTCGGGAAATACAAATCCCACGCGATGACTTCGGGATCTTTACCGCTGGCGAAGTTACTAACTACCAAGTTCTCGACGATCCCACCGGGATTCGCGAGGACCACGTTGTTGCGCGGCGGAGTCGTGATCTGGATTTCGTCCACTCGAAAAGCGAAGCCAGGAACCCCGTAATCGAGGATCGCGACCTCATCGAACCGTCCATCAAGGTCCGCATCCGTGACCCGAATCGCCCGCTGTTCCGTTCCGATATTCAGATTCCTCGGTCCAAAGAAGAATCCCCGTTGGTCTGGCGTTGAAAAATTCTGGGTGACGACGGTCGCGTCGCCGGCACCATCACCCCTCGCCGCTACGAGGAAGCCAGCCGGCTCTTCCGTAACCGCGGCAAAATCGGTGCGACCATCGTTGTCGAAATCCAAAGTGGTAAAATCCCTCAGAGACGCACCAACAATATTGATCTTGTCACCCCCAACGTCCCGGTTTGCATCCACAGTAAATGCGATCGTGTTGACCAGTGTGGGTCCGAACAATCCTGGGACGAAATTATCATAAATCTCCACAAAATTGCGAATGACTGCCTCGGTGAGGCCGCCAACCTGATTACTATTCTGCACCGCAGCGGCGACAATCACGTCATGAGTCGCCGCCGTCGAAAGGGCGGTTGATTCAATGATGCCTTTGCCACCTCCCAATGAACCATCATTAAGCGGAACGAATGGTAAAAAGGGATTGGCCCCTTGGGGTGGCTGCGCAATGGCTTTGCTCCCAAAGTTTGCGTAGAACTCCCCGGTCGGGCGGCCATCCTCCACATCTGGACGCATGAAAATGAGCACTTGGGCAAGCGGCCCGCCGGCGGTAGGCGGCTTCTCGATGTAAGTGGCAACAATCGCAATATCCGTATAGCCATCGCCGTCGAAGTCACCGGTTTCGATGTCATTGATCGCGTGGGCCGAGTGGTAGTAGGCGAATTGGAAATTGAAAAACGGACCCGCATCTGGATCACCCACATTCAAGCTGGGCAACGGCGATTGCCGGGAAGAATAAAACCCAATGAAATCATCCACACCGTTTCGATTGACATCCTCCTCCGAGGAAAGGCCGTTGACGTTGGCGTCTTCATAGCGATTCAGGAAAACGAAAACTCCGCCGAACGCACCGCCAGCCGATGAGGCCGTGGCAATATCCTGATGCCCGTCGCCATTAAAATCGCCCACAGTGAGCGCTTCCGCGTCGATCGGCGCATCCAGATACAGGCGCACCGGGTTCCCCGTGATTGGATCGGCCCGCCAGCCACCCTGTCCGTCGCCAAACTGCACCACCAGTTGTTCTGCCTCGCTCGTGGTGAAGACAATATCGCCCAACCCGTCACCATCGAAATCGACCGCTTTCGTTCGGCCAATGATTCCGGTTTCCGTCAGTCTGCCGGTAATGATGTCATGCGCGCCGTCGTGGCTCGAACCAATGATATTGCGGCCATACTCCCCGGTTCCCTCCGGCGTCGTGACCACGCCTCGCAGCAGACTGGCACCGTTGCCGCCGATCGTAAATCCATCGCCCCCGCTGCCGGTGGTGATTGAAACGCCGCCATTCAGATTCAACACTGCGCCCGCGGTACTCCCAGGTACCACCAAGTCCAAAACGCCGCCGTTACCGCCGGCTGCCGCCGTCCCGGTGCCGCCATTGCCAGTCTTGATCACCACTTGGCTGGTGACTGATCCCGCGTCGGAAAAATTGGTGATTGAACCACCCGCACCGCCAGTTCGTCCACTGCCGCCATTGCCAGCGATGATCGAGTAGCCTCCGGCATTGTCCGAACTCAACTGGACATTGTCGATATTACCACCCCGCGCTCCGACGCCGCCGTCTCCAGCAAACACGCCATGGATATTGAAGGGAGTCGTTGCATCCGCCGCTCGCACGGTGGAAATATCTCCGCCGACCTGACCCGCCAGCGGCGTGAACGTGCGAATCGTGCCCTGAATATCATTTGCCGCGGTAAGTGAAAAACTGAAGTATTCCCCAGATGCGGCCGAGCCCGTCCGAATCGAGCCAATCGTGGGTATGAAATCGATGAAAAAATGAGTTCCTGGGACACCGTCGAACTCCGCAGTCTGAAATTGACGCCCTGCGTCATCAATGATCAGGCCGCTATTCGCATCGCCAGGAATGCCAAAGCCAGCGCCCACGAGAATATTGCCGTGAATGGAATAGCTGCTCAATGCAAGCCGCAGCGAAATATCTGCATCGTCCACCACACCATTGGCATTTTGGTCGGTGAGATCGGTAATCGCCAAGGAGCGCAGTTCGATCTTTTCGATCGAAACGTTATTTAACAAACGCCCATCGCCTCTCAGGAACGGATCATCACCGATGGTGGAGTTATTTGAATCCGTCAGGGTGCGATCGGCGTCGAGGTTGGTGACGATGTCTCCGTTGATATCGATAAAGCTCACCATGCGCAGACCCGCACCCGCGGCGATGCCGGTGATTTCGTTAAAATCAACGATCTTGTTGTTGTTGAAATCCGACGTGAAAATGAGTGCCTCCCCGTGTTCAACGAAAAGCAGATAGGCACCGCTCCGCGCACCGACGCCGGTCGTAAGGATCTGCCCTGCTTTCAGCAGCAACGGAGTCTCAGTCTTTGCGGAGACGAAATTCTGGTTGCCGATCGGATCGAGATCGTAAGCCCGCTCGGCTTCGGCGATCGAGGCGACGACCCCGGCGGCCGCTGGTGCGATGCGGGCCTCGAGGATTTCCAGACTGTGCGGGGATTTGGCGTGAAAGCGCATGTTTCGGGAGTTGGGTTAAATGAGGTTATCGTTGTCGAAGAACCCGGCGATCGTCATTTTCGCCTCCGGGGTGACGTTGGTATTGATTTGATCGAAGCGCCTGGCCATCACGAGGCCATCGATTGGGATGTCGCCGAGGGTGAAGCTGCCAAGGTGAAGCGCATCCACGCCGGGATCGAAGACCCCATTCGCGTTCGCGTCCGTGAATGATTTGAAGACATTCGCGTCGATTTCATTGATGTCCGCAATCGCGCCGAGCAGCCGGGCTTCCGCGCGGTAGAAGAGCGAGTTAAATTCCCCTTTCTTAATCGGCGTCAAAAACTGGATCTCACGGACCGACCCACTGCCATCCGCGCCAGTCGTCACGCTGTAGTCTTCAAATTGTACACCACCGAACGGCAACTGGTCATTGTCCGCGCCAAAAACAACGCTGAAGCTGGAGTCCAAATTCGTCCTCACGGCGACCGTCTTGCCGGTTGCCTGCACGGTTGAGAGTGCATTGAGCGCATCCTGGATTTGCTGTTGAGAAGCATTCGCCGGAAGCACGCCGGTATTTTCGTTGTTAAAGCTCAATTGATACGAGCCGACATGATACAAGTCGATCTTCTGCTTCTCATGGATAAAGGCCACGCTTGTGACCGCCGGTTGATCGTTAAACTCGACGAATGAGATGCCAAGGAATCCAGTCCCAACCCCGTTGGCAACTGTCGTATCCGCGAGTGACACCGCATCCAGCGCGGCTTCGATTTGCAGCGGAGTCGCGTTGTAGGGAAGACGGGTCGTGGTGCCGGTCCCACGCGTTTGGAGTCCGGACAGATCCGGCTGATCGCCGAAGATGTTAAACTTGATCGTGAACACATTCGGCGAAACCGTCGTCACCACGACCGCGCCGGTATTGCCCGTCCGGATCGCCAGGATGGAAGGCAGCGCATTGAGCGCAGTCTGAATCTGAGCCGCATCCGCCGTGACCGGCAACACGGCAGTGGTGCTGCTATTAAACGTTAACGCAACGGTCGTATTCGCCACGGCGGCGAACTGCGACAGATCCAGTCGGATGGTCTCACCGTTTAGCGGGCCACCGCCAGCACCCGTAATCTGCTCGACATCGCCAAAGTCGTTAATTTGCACGTTGTAACGATTCGGTTGACCCGCAATCGGCGTGACGGTAACCCCCGGGAAATTCTGCAGCGCACCGGTTGGCAATAGATCAAGCGCTGCGTCAATCGCCGCCGCGTTTGCGGTTCCAAGCAGCGGGACCGTGGAATTCGGTGCGAGCGTCAGGACAATTTCACCACCGACAATGGGGACGATTCGCGCGGTATCCAGAGTCTGCAATTCGCGCAGTCCGCCAATGCCGGTGATCAACTGCTGGTTGCCGTTGTTGGTGAACGTGATGCTGAATGCCTGATTGGCGGTCGCATCGGGCACGACGGTGACGCCGCCGTTGACGATCAGATCCAGCGCCGCATCGATTTGGCCCGCTGTCGCGAGAGCGGGGAGGAAGGTGGTTCTCAATGGCTGCGCGCCATTGGGCTGCGGGAACTCAAGGTAAAATTCCCCAAACGGTCCGGCGAACGCGAACAACTGCGCCAAATCCAGAAACTGCTCCTCGGGCGAACCATTCGGATCAGGCGAGCCATCCGCAACCGTAGCCGTCAACAAGTCCGTAACAACACCGTTGCGAACGGTGGTCGAAGGAACCGGAATAGAAGTTCCCTGAATCGTCTCATCGATTTTTGTAAAATGGTCGATGTGCAGCGTGAATTCCGCAGTGTCAACAGTGGTCACCCTGGAAAGGTCCAGGCTCTGGACTTCCGGCCGGGTGCCAAATGCCTGCAAGGAAACGCGCTCGCCCACGTTGCCAAAGGTGATCGAGAACGTGTTTTGCAATCCGCCAGTGACCACCACATTTCCCACTGCCTGAATCCCGGTCAGCGCATTCAGTGCAATTTGGATCTGTGCCGGCGTCGCATTGGGCGGCAGCGACGCAGTCGTCTGGTCGCCAAACGAGATCGTGAACTGACCGGCGGGAACGTTCGCGAAACTACCCACATTGAGCACCTGCAATTCCTGCACAAAACCTTCGGCCTCGAAGTTAGCCTTGCCTTGGATCGTGTTGAAAACGATGTCGAACGTGCCAAGGATCGGGCTCGTCACCGTCACGCCACCGGCTGTCACGACGCTCTGCAGCGCATTCAATGCCGTCGCGACGTTCGCAGTGGTTGCCGTCACCGGAATGTTTGGAGTGGAGTCTCCAAGGAACGTCAGCACATAGCTGCCGGTCGGAAATGCGGCGATCGTTCCGAGGTCGAGTCGCTGGTTTTCCTGGACGTAGAAATTTCCGAGGATCGGCGCTTCATCGAATCCCGACAGCAAAGTGATGTCAAAAACCCGCGGGAGCGAAACCGATTCAGCGACGGTGACGCCACCGATGAGGACGATCGAGGGCAAAAGATTCAGCGCCGCCGCAATCGCCGCAGCCGATATATTCCCCGCCAGGAGCGCTGTGGTATCGCCACCGAAACTCATGTCGAACCGGCCCGTCGAAGAAACCGCCAGTGCGCGTAAATCCAGTTGCTGCACCTCATTGGTCATTGTCAGCGGATCAGCTTGCCCGATCTCGCTGGTCGAGTAAGCCGATGTCCCCGGCACCGTCTCGACGATCACCAACGGATCCTGCCCCGAGCGAAATTCCGTGACTGGCAGCACCTGCCTTCCGCTGATCGTTTCCGCAGCCGTCCCCAGCAGCGTTTCACCTTTGATCTGTTCAGCCACATCCGCACCGACCTGCTCGACTCCTGAAATCGCCGCACGCTGCCCATTTTGGATAAACGTGACCCGGTAACCTCCATTCGGCGTCACCTCCACATCCACCCCGCCCGCAGCCGCAATACCCGCGAGTCCGTCCAGCGCGGTCTTCACTTCAGCCGAAGTGGCTCCACCCGGCAACAGCGTAGTTTGCTCCGCGCCAAACGTGAGTCGGAATGCACTGTTGAAAACGAGCGCGCCATTGCGTTGCAGCAACACTTCGGTCTCGCCTCCGTTCACATACACATTCGTAACTGTCTCAGCAAAGGTGGGGACAGTTCCCCTCCCGGCCACGATCGCCGCGATCGAATCCGCGCTCACCAAATTGACGCTCCCCGCCAGCCCCGCGCGAAGTCCGCCAGTGCCACCCGCGCCGACGAACACACCGCCCATGCGGCTGTAGCCAAACGCCTCGCCAGTCCGCACGCCGATATCGTGATCTTCAACCCGGACATCGACGATCGTGCCGCCGAGCCCGCCGAAGGTGCGCGCATTGCCGCCGTCGCCAGCGCCGATGCTTCGCACGATGGTCGCATCATCGAGGTCACTGATGCCCACAGTCCGAACCCCGCCGCCGCTGCCGCCACTCTTCGCTTTCGGCGAATCTCCCGCATCTCCCGCCTGAATCGTAACCACAATGCCTGCCCCGCCACCGCGCGACAGCGAGATATCCGAAATCGAGCCCCCGGCACCGGACTTTGTGACCTCGGGTCCACCTCCCCCGTGGCCCGCAAGGATGCTCGTTGGCAGATTTGCCGCAGACCCCACAGCGCCGTTGATGCCACTGATCGAGCCGCCGCGCCCCGCGAACCCGCGCTCGCCGGAACCGTTGCCTGCCTGGACTAGGATCGTCCCCGCTGGCGTTGGTAAAAGCAGTTCAGCCGTACTTCCAAACGTCACGTCCCGGATGTTTCCACCGCTGCCGCCATGCGAACCGTCTCCGGCGATCACGGTGATGTTTTGATTTCCACGAACTCCCACCAGCAGGCTCGGAATCGGAACGCCATCGACTATCACGGGACGGGGATCTCCAGTGATGTTGCCACCATTTGCCGGACGGCTTCCCGCCGCACCTGCGTCACCGGCAATGATGGTCCCCGATCCTCTGAACGCGAAAACGCCGCTCGACAGGATGGATCCACCAGCGCCCGCGGCTCCCCCAACGACACTTGGCGCCGACTGGGCAACTTGGCCATTGCCACCGACACCGGCGGTCAGCGTGGCGTCCCCGACGGCATTCAAACTGACATTGACCGCTCCTCCGCCCGCTCCGCCGATCTTCGCGCTGCCGCTTCCGTTACCGCCTTTCCCAGCCGCGACGATGCTTGAAACATCGACGCCATTGACCTGGCTTACTGACACAAAATTAAAAGTTCGATAGCCGCCTCCGACTCCCCCATTCCCGTTCCGTTCCGCACTGCCTCCATCGCCCGCAGTCGCGACGAGATTCATCGCGTGTGAAGAAATATCCACCACGGAATAGTTGCCACCGACCCCGCCTCCGCGCGTGCCGTCGCCGCCCTTGCCAGTCCGCAATTCCGCAATTCCCTCGATGATCGCCTCGTCGCCATCCAAATCCGTGATCGCAAGGTTGATCACGCTTCCCCCGCGCCCGCCCACTCCGCCGACCCCGCGTCCACCGTTGGCGGCAATTCCCGAGTTGATGAGCAACGCTTCCAAATCCGACTGCGTGGCCTTCACTCCGTCGATTCCGCCGCCAGCGCCACCGTTCCCGGCAGAGCCGTTACCGCCGCGACCCGCGTTGACGACTAAATTGCGGCTGAGAATGAATTCATCAGGGAGAATTGTGAAGTTTTTCACAGTTCCGCCCACCCCACCGATCCGACCGTCAGAGCCGTCACCAGCGATGACCTGAAGGTCAAAGCCCAGCAAATCAATGTTTGCGAGCGAACCGCCCGCCGCACCGCGTGAGTTTCCAACGGTCGCACCGCCGTTTCCAGCGAGGACGAGAATGTCGCTGTCGGCAGACAGAATCTGATTCGTGATTCCGATGTTTCCAACTGAGCCGCCAGCGCCAGCACGGCCTCCCGGCGACAGGCTCGATCCGCCCAATCCACCAAAGACAAATACTTCCTCGCCAGCCACATCCGGCGTCCGCACGCGAACCAACGCCGTGTTAATGGCCCCACCTGCGCCAGCAATTTTCCCCGCGCCACCCGCTCCCGCCCCGATCACCACGCTATCCGAGCCCAATTCACCGGATCGCACCACCAGCGAACCGACCGCTTCATATCCGACATAAACATTCGCGAGTCTGCCGCCTGCTCCGCCGATTCCGGTGTTCACTCCATCCCCGCCATCTCCCGCTTTCACGACCATCGCCAGCGGACTGTTCGCGCTGGGATCTGCCACGCCGGTGACGAATATGTTTCTGACCCCACCGCCGGTACCGCCGTTTGGCTGATTGACAGTGACATCCCCCAGCCCACCCGCGCCGGCGAGAAGCTGGAAGCCGTCAGTGTCGCCTGAGATTTGAATGTTGAGCAGCGCACCCCCAGCCGCTCCCGCACCACCGCGGCCCGCCTCCAGACGATCCGTTAGCGAAAAAATCAGCGCCTTCGTGATGGCCGCGCCGGGCTTGCCAGGACGCGCCGTCGAATTCGCGATTCCTTCACCGCCGGCGGAGTTCGTGAAAAAATCAAACGTCGTCCCGGCTGCCGCCGAGCCCGCCAGCACGTTGTCCACGTTTCGAGCGACCGTCAGCCCTTGAATGTCGCCCCCGCTCAAGATGTTCCCGCTCACACCGCCGCCGAGGATTCTCAAATCGCGAATCGCCTGCCGGAAGTTCACCAGCCCGTCCATCGAAACTATATCATCGCCCAGGGCCGCCGTGCCGCGCTCATTGAGATTCGTGACGATGTCGCCATTCACATTGCCAAGGATATCCACGGCCACGTTCGCACCGAGCGAAAGGCCAGTCAGTTCATTGGAGTCAAATTCGTTGTTGCCATTGAGGTCCGTAAAATACGCAATCACGTTGCCGCGCCGGACGGCGATAAACGGCTTGTAGTTTCCCGAATCCGAAAATTGATCGACCTGATCGCCTGCCTTTAAGCGCAGATAATAGGTATTGTTCCCGTCCGCAGTCCGGAGCGGATCGACGGCCAGCGAAATCGGATCCAACGCCGTGCTCGTATTGACGAAAGAAATCGAGTTGAACGGATCGGGACGCGGGCCGCGGTTTGGATCGAACGGATCGACAAACTCGCGATACTCCGTGTCAGTAATGTTCTCCTGCACACCCACCGCTCCGATCCGAATCGTCGCGGGCGCGATCCGCGCTTCGAGGGGTTCGATCAGTGAGCAAAGGGGAACGCGCTTGGTGTCGTGGGGATTCATGGCGATGGCGATAGATACCGACCAAATAGATCGGTTGCAAGTAATTTTATCAGAGCGAAACAACTATCTTTAGGGAAACGAATAGAAAAAATTTATCTCAACTGGAGCGGCGGATCGAATGGCTTGATTCCGATGTCTTTGCTCCTCCATCGGGTTGCGTCCTTTGGGGAAGCGATCGGTGGGGTTTGACCATGAGGGAAGCCGTGTATTTCAGCTTTCGCCGGGGCAGTCCAGCCTTAGTCATCAAAATAAACAGGAATCGAAACGACTGCCGGGAAGCGACCACCATGATGTCGATAGAACGTGCCGGCAATCGGGTCCGCTTTTGGCTCGGAATCGCCACGGATCACGCGAGGACGACCCGATTGGGATGGCGGAAGACTGGCGGGGAAGCGGTGAGGCTGCGGCAATCCCACCACGGTCGCCGGAACTACTGGACGCCGGCAGGCTGATTCTTCAGCCGCTTGGTCACGTCCAATTCGATCTGCCCGTAGCGGGCCTCGAAGTTTTGAATCGTCGCCGTCAAATGCAGGCACAGCCGTTTGGCGGCATCGTGGGAAAGGATGATGCGGCTGGTAAGCTTCAACGGCTCATCCAGGATCTGTCCGAAAAAATTCGGGTTCATGCCGAAATCGACGATCACTTCGTTGGGGGTCTGCGCGATGCGGCAAACATTCGCGTAGGTCGTTTGAATGTCGGTTGCATCGATTTGGGGAGCGGCGGGCTTGGTTTCTTCGGTCATAGTTTTTTGAGTCTTGGGACGATTGGAGCGCGTCATTTAGCGAACCGCTCCAGCACGCGCAAACGAATTCTCCGCGCCTTCCATCCGAGCCTGCGCTATCTCCACCCGCACCGCATGGAGACGACAAACGCACTGCTGCTCCGCAAGACCAAGCTGACCGAAACGAGCCTCATCGTGACGTGGTTCACGGCCTCGTTTGGACTCATCAAAACCGTCGCGAAAGGCGCGCGCAATCCGAAGAGCAAATTCGCCGGCGCGCTCGATCTTTTTTTCGATTGCGAGATCCAGTTTTCGCGGAGCCGCCGGAGCGAATTGCACATCCTGCGCGAGGCGATGCTCCGCGACGCGCACGCGGGTTTGCGGACGCAGCATGAACGCGTCGCGCTGGCCGCTTACTTCGTCGAATTGCTCGAACTCGTCACCGAAGCAAACCACCCGGCGCCGGAGCTTCACGATCTGCTCGGACGCGCGTTGGATTTTCTCAATGCCAATCCCGCGTCGCGCCGTCCGCTGCTGCATTTCGAGTCGGAACTCGTCCGCCTGCTCGGCATTCAAAACGCCAGCGTCACGCCTGCCGTCGCGATCGGGCGGGTCTATCACCGCCTGCCGTCATCGCGGCCGCACCTCGTCCGCGCGCTGCCCGAGCGCTGAGGCTTGACGCCGCCGCCACCGGTCGAAACGCTCCGGAATGCTTCCACTTGCCGGTCCGCGTTTTCCTGAGTCGATCGAAGAGCTTGTCGCCGCCCTGCGCGCGGGATTTGCCGGACGTGGGATTTCACCGCGCGATTTGGAGGCCGCGGGGGAATGGCCGCGCGTGAAAAAACTCTCCATCGACCTGACTGGCGCGCACATTTCCCGCGCGACTCCCCTGCCGAAAAAAAGCGCCGAAACGCGAAGCACGATCTTTGTCGAAAACCTCGCGCTATCCGCCGCGCCAATTTTTTTTGAAGACACTCCGGTTCACCTCTGCCTTCACGCGAACGAGCTGGAATGCGGAGTCGCGGGAGATTCGCCCGGCGAATCCTGCCTCCAAACGCTGAGCGCAAAAAGCGGCTCGGTCACGATCGAAGCACCGCGCGCCGACCTCGAAACGGCCCTCAAAAGAATCGCCCACACCTTCCTCGCAAAACAGGGTGCCGAGGTGAAAGCCGCGCAACTCGAATTGCTGGAACGCAGCCCGCGGGTCCTCGCCTTTCGCGCCGAAATCACGGCGAAGGCATTCGTGATGACCGCGCGTGTGGAAGTGACCGGGCAACTGGAAATCGACGCGCAGCTCAATCTCCGCATCAGCAATCTCGCCACCACCGGACAAGGCATGATCGCGACCCTTGCCACCGGTTTTCTGCGTCCTCGTTTCACTGAGATCGAAAAGCGCAGGTTTCCACTCGCGACATACGCTTTCGCAGGGGTCGCGCCGCGCGATGTCCGCATGAGCGGCGGAAACGCCCTCCGGATCGAGGCTCAGTTCGGCGCTTGATCCCGCCGACTACTTCGTCGCATTGGCCGCGGTCGCCGCGGTCGTCAGCTTCACGCCACGCGAGAGGTCCACGAGGTCGGTGAGAACGTTCAGGGCTTCATTGCGCACCGCGTCCACTTCCAGCTTTCCGTCGCCCGCATCGCTTTCGTCGTCATCGCCGTCGAGATCGACCGCAGTTTCGCTTTTCGGTTCGGGTGTCCCGGACGCATCATTTCCCGCCGTCCCTTTCTTGTCGTTCCGGACCGGTTGCAATTCAGGTTTGGCCACATTCTCCAAGGTCAGGATGTAGCGCTTCTCGTCGATCGGCTTCAATTCCGCCCGCGCCACTTTCCGCTTTTCCTTGCGCGCCTTGTCTTCGTCCAACTCGGCTTTCCGCTTGTCAAAATTCAGCGACAGACGGTTCTCCGCGATCCGGTTTTTCGCGAGACTCAGATCGTCGTTGATGTATTTGAACTCGGGCTCCATGCCGATGCGAATCGCCGAGCGATCCTTCAGCTCTTTCTTGAAAAGCGGCTTCTCCCACTTGTCGAACGGCTGCGGCGGCACCGTATCGTATGGCAGCGGCCCCTTCAGCGCGGACTCACCGATCTCGGGATGATCGTAGATCGATGGAACGATTAAGTCTGGCTCGACGCCCTTGAGTTGCGTGGAACCTCCGGCGATTCGGTAGAATTTTTGAATCGTCAATTTCAGCGCGCCCGCCTCATTTCCACCGCTGCGGAGGAATGGCATCACTTTTCCAATCTCCAGCATCGACTGCACAGTTCCTTTCCCAAACGTACTCGAGTCGCCGACCACCACGCCGCGACCGTAATCCTGAATCGCCGCCGCAAAAATCTCGCTCGCGCTCGCGCTCAAGCGGTTCGTCAGCACCAGCAGCGGCCCGTCATACGCGATCGCCGCTTTGGTATCGCTTTGCACCCGGATCGTCCCATTCGGATCTTTGCTCTGCACGACCGGCCCTTTCTTGATGAACAGCCCGGTGAGATTCACCGCCTCATCCAGCAGCCCGCCGCCATTCTTCCGCAGGTCCATCACCAAACCCGTGATGTTTTCCTGTTTGAGCCGGTTCAGCAATGCCGTCACATCCTTCGTCGTGCTCTTCGCGTTCGCCGCGCCGGAGTGCTCCATGTCCGCGTAAAAGGATGGCAGGACGATCCAGCCCAGCCGCTGGACGGTGCCGTCGGGCCGCGTCCGCTCGATGATCTCCGCTTTCGCCTCCTGCTCCTTCAGCTTCACCTCGTCGCGCTTGATCTCGATCGTCCGCCGCTCCCCGGGATCGGATGCCGCCACCGGCAGCACTTGCAGCCGCACGATCGTGTCCTTCTTCCCGCGGATCATCTCGACCACCTTGTCGAGCTTCATGTCCACCGTATCCACATACTCCTTGTCGCCCTGCGCCACGGCCGACACCCGATCGCCGACCTTGATCCGACCATCTTTGGCCGCCGGACCACCGGGGACCAATTCCATGATCTGCGCGTAGCCGTCTTCCGAACGCAGCACCGCGCCGATCCCCACGAGCGACAGCTTCATGTTGATGTAGAAGTTATCGAGCTGGCTCTTGCTCATGTAATCCGAGTGCGGATCGTAGGATTGCGCCAGGATCGTCAGGAAAATCTGCACCACATCCTCGCGCGATTGCTCACGCAGATTCCGCAGCAGTTGGTCGTAGCGTTTCGTCAGCCGCGTCACCGGATCTTTCACGACTGGCTTCACCTTCTCAGGAGCCTCGACCGGTGCGATCGCGACCTTCGATTCCGGCTCGCTCTTGATGATTTTTGCCAGTTGCTCCTGGAGCAATTCCCCCTCGATCCGATCCCTCCAAAGCTGATCCGCCTCCGCCTCATTCTTCGGCCACGCCGCCTTCTGGCGGTTCACCTCGATCGCCTTGTCACTCTTGAAATCGTTCTTCGCCTTCAGCAATTCCTTCACCTTCGCCACCCGATCTTCCACCCGCTTTTTGTAAAGATCGTAGATCTCGTACGCCGGCTTCGTGCTTCCAAACAGGATCTCATCATCCAGCACCGTCGCGTATTTCTCGGTGAAAGTGTCCACGTCCTTCTGCGTGAAATAGAGCCGGTTGTAGTCCAGCGCCTCCATGTAATTCTTCAACTGCAACTTCGACATCGTGTCATCCAGACTGCGGCGGCTGTAATGCATCTTTTCCAGCAGCCGGCCCACCGAAATTTCCACCTCACCCGGATCTGGCGCTTCCGCTCGGAGTTGCGGGACGGCGAGGGCAACTGCGGCAGCAAGCGAACACGTGAGAATATTGGAAAAATTCATCGAATTTTGATTCTTGGGAAACGGTGACGCAAACTGGCAGAAAATGTTCAAAGCGCAATCAAGTTAGGCGGACGCACGGGCACCGAATCGAAAGCGCGCCCTGTGCCACTCAAGCCTCGACACCATTCATTTCCACTCACACCTTCCCGCGCCTCATGAAAATCGAAACCTTCACCGGCGGCATTTTCGACACCAATTGCTTCTTCCTGCCAGACAGCGGCATCCTCATCGACGCCCCGCAGGATGCCGCCGCATGGCTCGCGCGCCGCGGCACGAAAGTGACCACGCTCCTCCTCACCCACGGCCACATCGACCACGTCTGGGACGCCGCCCGCATCCAGCGCGAACACCGCTGCCGCGTTGCCTATCACATCGACGGCGAGGAGATGATTTCTGTCCCCGATTTTTTTCTGAAATACGGCTACGGCTGGGAAATCAACCCGGTAAAACCCGACCAGCGGCTCGATGAAACCGCCTCACAAATCATCGAAGGCATCGACTTCCAAATCCTCCTCGTCCCCGGCCACTGCCCCGGCAGCCTGTGTTTTCTCGCAAAAGAAGACCGCATCCTTTTCGGCGGCGACGTGCTCTTCGCCGGAGGCGTTGGCCGGTGGGACTTGCCCGGCGGCGACGGCCCGCTGCTCTTCCACGGCATCCGCGAAAAAGTGTTCAAGCTCGCCGACGACATCACCGTCCTCCCCGGCCACGGCCCCGCCACGAAGATCGGCATCGAGCGCAAAACGAATCCCTACGTCGGAGAAGCCGCATAATACCACTTCGTTATAGACACTGGAAGAATGAAGTCTAAGGTCGAGCGGTGTCAAGACCGCGCCAGCCGATCGACGTCCACCACCAAGCCGAGCAAGTCCTTGAACAAGAGCGGATAGAACGCACTCCGTGGAAGCTGCAG
>JANNWY010000227.1:0-7849 GCA_031409335.1 Chthoniobacteraceae bacterium
CGCACGCTCACTGATTTCCGGGCTGTCAAGCGCCTCGGCAACGTCTTCGAGTTCTTGGTCGGTTAGTTGAAGCCTAATCATGATAACTATACTACCCTCACAGTTGTAACTTGGAATCCAAGTAACAGTCCTCCCGTTTTCCTTGATGCGCGCGAGTATAGCAGAAAGTCCAGAAAGGGTCGGTCCGTGCTTAAGAAAGTCCAGAAAGGGTCGGTCCGTGCATATGTGCAAAAGCCGATTGAAACGCCACCTCTAGGGGCGCGTCACGAAAAAGATGGCTGGGCAGTGGGAAGGGCGCAACGGACTCACTTCACTCGCACGAGTTGCACCGAACTTTTCGCGCACCACAGCTCGCATTTCGACGCGCGCAATTCCATTACCAGCATGATTTCGCCGCCGCTTGCGGTAATAGGATACGCCACGTTTTGCCATGCCGCGTCGCCGGACAGCGTGTTCAAGCCGCTGCGGCTCGCGCCTGAAATCCACAACCCCGCGACTTCACCCGATGAGCCCTGCGACGCAACAACACCCTTCGTCCGCAGCCTGGCCTCGAAGCGATATTCCCCTGGCTCCAAGACCACCATGCGCCGCCACGATCCGTTCGTGGGGGAAAGGGGTCGCTTCTTGAAACCCGCTCTTTTGCTATTTGCAGTTCAAGAAACGGCGGCGGAAAGGGGTTAGGAGAGAGTGGCACTTAAATAGTGGTGGTTTGGGATGATTTGCAGGTGGATAAAACGGCACGGCGGAGTAACTTTCGCATGTTCAATCGCACACCGTTTTTGAGTGGGTTTCGGAGTCTCTTGTTTGGCAGAAGGCCGGCGGAGGAGGAGGAGAAAATCCTGCGGCAGAGAGCCGCGACCGACCGGCTTTGCGCGACGCAATTGCGTACTCTTTTCGGGCGCCGGCTGCCGCTGGAGTTGCTCCATGCAAAGAACAAGAGCGGCGTCAACAGTCGGCATTCCGTGTTCACTCCGGCGGTGACGCTTTGGGCCTTTCCGGGACAGGTGCTCGCTCCGGGTTCCTCGTGCGAAAAGGCGCTCTCCCGCGTCCAGGCGCTTTGCGCTTTGCTGCGACGTGCGCTGCCTTCGGGGGCCACCGTCGCTTATTGCACGGCGCGGGCGCGGCTTTCGGTGCGCTGGCTTTGCAAGCTCTGCGCGCATGTGAGCACGGGACTCATGGGTGCGGGTGGCGAGGGTCGGCGGTTGGTGGCCGATGGCACCGGCGTGAGCCTTCCCGACACGCCCGCCCTGCAGGGCGCGCTACCCACAGTCCGGCGCGCAAAAGCCCGGCGGCGGCTTTCCCCACATGAAGCTGCTCGGCCTTTTCGATCTGCGCAGCGGCGCGTGGCTGGCCACCATCCACAGCCACCTGCGCGTGCATGATCTGCCGCTGTTGCGCCGGCTTTTCCACCGCCTGCGCCGGGACGACACGCGCATCGTGGACCGGGCCTTTTGCAGTTGGTTCGACCTTGCCCGCCTGCGGGAAAAGGGCGTGGACCTCGTGGTGCGCCTGCACCAGGCCCGCCGCGCCGACTTCCGCACCGGCTCGCGCCTCGGGCGCGACGAGCACATCATCGCCTGGCCCAAGCCCGCGCGGCCCCGCTGGATGGATGAGCGGACCCATGCCGCGCTGCCCGCCTTTCTCCTCGTGCGCGAAGTGCGCTCGCGCCGGGAACAGCCAGGCTTTCGCACCACCGCGCTCATCCTCGTCACCACACTGCTCGATGCCCGCACCCACTCGCGCGAAGCCAGCGCCGATCTCTCCGCCCGGCGCTGGCGCGTCGAACTCTTCTGCGATGACCTCAAGACCACCGAGGCGGCGGCGCACGGGACAAGTGGAGGCCGGCTCTTGGGCGAGCCCCTGCAAATGGACCGGCTGCGCACCAAAAGCCCCGCCATGGTCCAGTGCGAACTGCTCCTGCACATGATCGCCGATAACCTGCTGCGCCGGCCCATCGCGCGTAGCGGCGGCGACACCGCGCGCCTGAGCTTCAAAGGCCCCGTCGATCGGCTCCAGACTTGGAGCTGGGTCATCTGGAGCGCCCCCACCGCCCGCCACGCCGACCGCTGCGTCAAGCATCTGCTCGAAACCATCGCCGCCGCCGAAGTCCCCCACCGCCCCGGACGCCGCGAACCGCGCGCCGTCAAACGACGGCCAAAATCCTACCAACTCCTCACCCGCCCGCGCCACCTCTTCCATGAAGTCCCCCACCGCGCTTAACTCCCTCCCAAATCACCACTATTTAAGTGCCATTCTCTCCTGCCCCCTTTGTGTGGCTGTGGGTTGCGGATCGGCGAGGCGGTGAAGCTGGAGGTGCGCGACCTCCAGAGCGCGCAGCGGCGTCGCAAGATCCTGAGCTTGTCGAAGGGCATCCATCTGCGCGAGTGCAAGGATGGGAAGGACCGGCTGGTGCGGCTGCCGGAGATCGGCGAAGTAACGGCGAGGCTGCTGGTGTTCAATCATCACGAGCGAGTCGCGTTTCGGGAAGCTGCTGGCGGAGACGGAGTGCTATCCGAGCTTCGAGGCGCTGGCTCGATTGAATGAATGATGGAGACACCCATCGCGAAACTCCATTTTCTGCGATCCGCGAATTCCATCAGGGCACGATCTTCGCCCCGCCGCGCGCCGGTGCGCCAAGGGGTAATCGCGAGCGTGTGAGCCATGCCAACCGCACGGCATCGCCAAAAATGGAGTCGTGAGCTTGCGTTCGATCGTCGGAAAACGCGTGCCCATTTCTCCGAAAGCAAGCTAACGGGCAGCAAACCGATACGCGTTTGTTTCCCACGCAAAGCGATGATTTCCCCGAGGCACAATATCTCGCCGTGGACGCCAAGCGCCGGGGACATTATCCCAAAAATTGGCCAAACGGTTGCCCGTGATCGCGGTATAAGTCTGCGATGACTCGTTTCTTATCCATCCCATGCGCGATATTCGCGGGAACTTTCGCAGCGCTGGCCGCGGAGGACCGCGTGGTTTTCAATCGCGATGTGAGGCCCATTCTCGGCGAGTATTGCTACCACTGCCACGGGCCTGATCCGGGGTCGCGGAAGGAGGGCATCCGCTTCGATCGCGAAGAGGGTTTCTTCGCTCCGCGTGAGGATGCGGGGCCGACCGTGGTGAAGGGGCAGCCGGAGAAGAGTCCGCTCTACGAACGCATCATCGCCACCGATCCGGACGATGTGATGCCGCCGCCGAAGGAGCACAAGAAGCTGAAACCGGCGGAGATCGCGGTGCTGAAGAAATGGATCGAGCAAGGCGCGGAGTGGCAGCCGCATTGGGCGTTTCTGCCGCCGGAAAAAGCGGCGCTGCCAGCCGGTGCGGCGCATCCGGTGGATGCATTCATCCGCGAGCGACTGACGACCGCAGGGCTGAAGTCGTCGCCATCGGCGGACAAACGCACGCTCGCGCGCCGGGTTTCGCTGGACCTCACGGGACTGCCGCCGCCGCCGGAGATGATGGAGGCCTTCGTGAAAGATGCCGCGCCCGATGCCTATGAAAAGCTCGTGGACCAACTGCTGGCCTCGCCGCGCTACGGCGAACATCGCGCGCGCTACTGGCTGGATGCGGCGCGCTACGGCGACACGCACGGTCTGCACATCGATAACTACCGCGAGATCTGGCCGTATCGCGACTGGGTCATCACTGCGTTCAATCGCAATCAGCGTTTCGATGATTTCACGGTGGAACAAATCGGCGGCGATCTTTTGCTAAAGCCGACGCGCGAGCAGCTCATCGCGACGGGGTTTCATCGGTGCAACATTACCACGGCGGAAGGCGGAACGATCCCCGAGGAAAATCTCGCGAACTACGCGAAGGATCGCGTGGAGACGACGTCGTGGGTGTGGCTCGGGCTCACGTCGAACTGCGCGGTGTGCCACGATCACAAATTCGATCCGATCTCGCAAAAAGATTTCTATTCGATGACGGCCTTCTTTCGCAACACGACGCAGGATCACACCGATCGCAATGTGCGCGATACCGCACCGGTCCTGGTGCTGCCGCAGGGTGAAGACGCGAAACGGTTCGACGCCATTCCCGCCGAACTCGCCGCGACGAATGCGAAGCTCGCGGAGCGTCAAAAAAACATGACGGCGGACTTTGAAAAGTGGCAGGCAATGGCGAATGCGGAAGCGATTGAGAATGCGACGTACACGAAATCGCTGCTCGCGCAGATTTCATTGAATGAAGGCACGGGCAGCTCCGCGAAGGGTTACGTCGCGGGGAAACCGCAGGCGTTTGCGCTGCCTCAGAATCTCGTGTGGAAGCCGGACGGAAAGAACGGCCCGGCGGCGCAGGTGGCGGACGGTTCGAGCATCGATCTCGGGGAACTCGGTGACTTTGAAAAGAATCAGACGTTCTCCGCGAGTGCGTGGTTTTACCGGCCGGGCGCGAGCAATTCGCCCGGCGGAATCCTGGCGCGCATGGACAAGGCGGACGGCTACCGCGGGTGGGACATCTTTTACGCGGGCAATGAAATCGCCGTGCATATCGTGAGCAACTGGCCGGGCGACGGACTGAAAGTGAGCACCACCGACGAAGCGGGAAAGCCGGACCAGTGGCGGCATGTCGCGGTGACTTACGATGGGTCGGGCAAGGCGAAGGGCGTGCAGATTTATGTGAATGGCAGGCCGCGCAAGCTGCGCGTGGAAAATGACAAATTGAAGAACACGATTCGCACGAAGGCGCCGCTAATGGTGGGCCGGCGCGCGAATGGCGGCGAGGCTTTCACCGGCGCGGTGCAGGACGTGCGGATCTACTCCAGCGTGCTCTCGGCGAAGCAGATTCTCGCGATCGCGGAGCTGCCCGATCTGCGCGTGATCCTCGGCAAACCCGCGAACCAGCGGTCGCCGGAGGAGAAGCAGCGGCTGCTCGCATTTTTCTCCACGGGTGATCCAGCGAGCAACGAACTCCAGGCGAAAATCGCCGCGTTCAAAACGGAGAAAACGGAAATCCAGAAGCGCAGCCCGGTGACGCATATCCAATCGGAAAAGATGGGATCGCAGCCGATGGCGCGGCTGCTGAATCGCGGGGAATACGATCAGCCAAAGGATGAATTGAAAGCGGGCGTGATCACCGCACTGCATCCGATGCCCGCGGGCGCGCCAGCCAATCGCCTCGGCCTCGCGCAGTGGCTGGTGGCTAAGGAAAATCCGCTCACGGCGCGCGTGACGGTGAACCGTTTCTGGCAGGAACTTTTCGGCACGGGGCTGGTGAAGTCAGCGGAGGATTTTGGCATCATGAGCGACCCGCCTTCGCACCCCGCGCTGCTCGACTGGCTGGCCGTGGATTTCCGCGACAGCGGCTGGGATGTGAAGCGCTTTTTCCGTCTGCTCGTGATGAGCGAGACTTACCAACAGAGTGCTGCGATGACTAAGGAAATGCTCGCGCGCGATCCCGACAACCGCCTGCTCTCGCGCGGCCCGCGCTTTCGCATGGATGCCGAGATGCTGCGCGACTACGCACTCGCGGTGAGCGGCCAGCTTTCACCGAAAATCGGCGGCCCAAGCGTGCGCCCATACCAGCCGCCCGGCGTGTGGGAGGCAGTCGCGATGCCTGGCAGCGACACCGGCGTTTACAAGCGCGACACTGGCGAAGCGCTCTACCGCCGCGGCATCTACACGTTTTGGAAACGCAGCGCGCCGCCCGCGTCGCTGGAAGTCTTCAACGCGCCGAGCCGCGAAGCCTGCACCATCCGCCGCGAGCGTACGAACACGCCGCTGCAGGCGCTCGTGACATTGAACGATCCGCAATTCGTGGAAGCCGCGCGCAATCTCGCGCAAGCCGCGCTGAAGGCCGCGCCGAACGATGCAAACGCCGCCCTCGATTTCATCGCGCGCCGCGTCCTCGGCCGTCCGCTGCGTCCCAGCGAAACGCCGATCCTCGAAGCCAGCCGCACGGCGCTTCTCGCCCGCTATGCGCAGTCGCCCGCGGACACGACCGCGCTCCTCACCTTCGGTGAAAGCAAAGCCGATCCCGCCATTCCCCCACCCCAGCTCGCGGCGTGGACGATGGTCGCGAGCCAGCTCCTGAATCTGGATGAAACCCTGAACAAGTAACTGCCTATGCACCCGCTCACCGATTTCGCCACCTATGAAACCCGCCGCCAGTTTCTGGCTCGGGGAAAAAATGCGCTTGGCATGGGGGCACTGGCCACGCTGCTCGGGCGCGATGCTTTCGCGGAGCCAGCGCATCCTGTGCAAGCCGCGCTGCAATTTGCGCCCAAGGCAAAGCGCGTGATCTATCTCCACATGGTCGGCGGGCCGTCGCAGATGGATCTCTTCGACTACAAACCGGAGATGGCAAAGTGGTACGACAAAGATCTGCCGGACAGCATCCGCCAGGGCCAGCGGCTCACGACGATGACATCGAAGCAGGCGCGCTTTCCGATCGCGCCGTCGAAATACCGGTTCGCGCAATATGGACGCAACGGCATGTGGATGAACTCGGAGCTGCTGCCTTGGTTCACGAAATGCGTGGACGATGTCGCGTTCATCCGCTCGATGCATACCGAGGCGATCAACCACGAGCCGGCGATCACGATGATGCAGAGCGGGAATCAACTCGCGGGCCGACCGTGCCTTGGTTCGTGGACGAGCTATGGGCTTGGCTCGGCGAATGAAGACCTGCCGACGTTTGTCGTGCTCGTCGCCGAGCCCACGAACCAGGAACAAATCCAGGCGATCTCCGGCAAGCTGTGGACGAGTGGCTTTCTCCCCGGCCAGCACGCGGGCGTGGCCTTTCGCAGCAAGGGCGATCCGATTCTTTACATCAACAATCCACCCGGCGTCCCGAGCGCCGTGCGCCGCAATACGCTCGATGGCATCCGCGCGCTCAACGAGCAAAACGCCGCGCTGGTCGGTGACCCGGAGATTCACACGCGCATCGCGCAATACGAAATGGCGTTTCGCATGCAGGCCAGCGTCCCGGACCTCACGGACTTTGCCAATGAACCCGCGTCCACTTTCGAACTCTACGGACCCGCTGCGAAAAAGCCGGGCACCTTTGCCAACTCCGTGCTGCTCGCGCGCCGCCTCGCCGAGCGTGGCGTGCGTTTCGTGCAGATCTATCACAACAACTGGGACCATCACTCCAACGTGGCAGGCCGGCTGCCCGATCAATGCCGCGACATCGACCAGCCGTGCTACGGGCTGCTCGAAGACTTGAAGCAGCGCGGTCTTCTCGAAGATACGCTCGTGCTGTGGGGCGGTGAATTCGGACGCACCATTTACAGCCAGGGCGGCCTTTCAAAACAGAACTACGGACGCGATCATCATCCGCGCTGCTTCACGATGTGGGCCGCGGGCGGTGGCATCAAGGGTGGCGTCGCGTATGGGGCGACTGATGATTTCAGCTATAACATCGTGGAAAATCCCGTCCACGTCCGCGATTTACACGCCACGCTGCTGCAGCTCCTCGGCTTCGACCACCACCGCCTCTCTTTTAAGTGGCAGGGTCTCGATGCACGGCTCACCGGAGTTTTACCCGCGAAGGTTGTTAGGGATATCCTCGCTTAGTCGCTGAACCTAGTGCGTGTTTGTAAACTACCCTTCTGCAAGCCTGAAAGGGCGCGCCAGCCGATGAACGCTGGATGTCCCGCCCTTTCAGGGCTTTTGGCATGGTGACAACAAACCCAGGGCGTTGCCCTGGGCTGTGTTGTCCCAGCCTTTCAGGCTTTCGGACGCTCGCGTTTTCAAACAAACCCTAGCCCCAATGCCTTTCGGGAATTCATCGAAGGTCACACCAGTTTAAGGGTTACGGGGCCTTGGTGGGATTTGGTTTGGCGCAGGCGCGGCCAGCCGCTCACGGGGCGGCGCACGGCTCTCGGGCAGCTTCTCGGCTGGCTTCGCGG
>JANNWY010000228.1:0-42341 GCA_031409335.1 Chthoniobacteraceae bacterium
GTATCCACCGTTGATGGCCATCATCGCGGTCGGGATCGGGCGCTGGATTCCCACGCTCCGACTCAGCTCGCGGACGGTGCCAACGTGGCCGCTGCTGATCGTGTTCGCCGCCCTCGCGAGCGGGCTCCTCTATTTCCTCAAGTGGTCCATGTCTTCGCCCATCGTTCTCAAGACACTCGTCGGGGGCGTCGCGACATTGACCCTCCTCTCCCGTTTGTGCTCTTCGCGGAGGCTCGACGGACGCTGGCTGGTCGCGAGTGCTGCCGCGCTCGTGGTCGCTGTTTTCTGCCGCCAACTCGACATCGCCGGTCGCTTCTCCGGCCCGGATGCGTGGGCGCAAGGTCACGCGCTTTGGCACATCCTCACGGCACTGAGCTTGGGTTGCGTCTATGCGTTCTATCGCTCGGAAAAAACGGCGGTTCACGATTGAATCACCGGCATTTTCTCACCACCAAATACGCCTCGACGTTCCAACCGCCATGAAACTCATCCTCTTCGCGCTCCTTGCGTTCCTTTGCGGCCAATCCTTCGCGGCGGACAAACCAAACATCATCTTCGTGCTCGCCGACGACATGGGTTTTGGCGACGTGGGCTGCTACGGCGGCACCATCGCGCCGACGCCAAATCTCGACCGGCTGGCGCGCGAGGGGACGCGCTTCACGCGCTACTATTCCGCGTCGCCGATTTGCTCGCCGTCACGGTGCGGGCTCATCACGGGGCAGTTCCCCGCGCGGTGGAAAATCACGAGTTTTCTCCAGACTCGTGCGGGGAATCGCGAGTGCGAGCAGGCGGATTTTCTCGAGGCGCAAGCGCCGTCGCTCCCGCGCATCCTGCACGACGCGGGCTACGCGACCGCGCACATCGGCAAGTGGCATCTCGGCGGCGGGCGCGATGTGCAGGACGCGCCGAAATTTTCCGCCTACGGCTACGAGCACGGCCTCGGCACTTATGAAAGCCCGGAGCCTGCCGCGATGCTCGATCTCCAGACGAACGCGTTGAAAAATGAGCGCGAGCCTCAACTAATCGCCCGCCACGACCGCACGCGCTGGATGGTGGATGCGACGCTCGATTTTCTGAAAACGAACGCCGCCCGCCCGTGCTTTGTGAACCTGTGGCTGGACGATACGCACACGCCGTGGATGCCCGCGACGCCCGCGACCAGCGACAGAAATGGCCGCGAAAACCTCGCCGCCGTCATCGTGGAAATGGACCGACAGCTTGGCCGCCTGATGGACGCCGTGCCTGCGGACACGCTGCTCATTTTCACCACGGACAACGGCGCGTTGCCGACCTTCGACGGCACGCGGAACACTGGCCTGCGCGGCAGCAAACTCAGCCTCTACGAAGGCGGCACGCGCCTGCCGTTCATCGTGCGCTGGCCCGGTCACGTCCCCGCCGCGCGCGTGGACGACATCACCGTGTTCGCCGCCGTGGACATGCTGCCCACGCTCGCGAAAATCGCCGCCGCGAAACTCCCGGAAGCCTACGCGAGCGACGGCGAGGACGTCTCAGTCGCCGTGCTCGGCCAACCATTCGCGCGCACGAAGCCGCTCTTTTGGGAATACGGGCGCAACGAAAAATCCTTCGTCTATCCGAAGCCGCCCGACCGCAGCCCGAACGTCGCGATGCGCGATGGGAAATGGAAATACCTCATCAACGCCGACGGCACGAGCGCGGAACTTTACGACATCCTCGCCGACCCGAATGAAGCGAAAAACCTCGCCGACGGGCAGCCCGACATCGCCGCGAAAATGAAAGCCTCCGCGCTGGAATGGCGAGGCTCGCTTCCGAAACTCACAACCACGAACTGACACCGTCATGGTTTCACGCCCCATCCATTTTGCGCTCGATAACCTCACCGCCGGGGAGTCGGGAGTGTGCTGAGTTTGACGCAGACGCGAGTTTCCTCGCCAAGACGGGCGGGGGGCTGGCGGGTAGTGTTTCACGCTCACTTTTATATGAAATTTCACCACATCCTCGCCGGGTCTTTCCTGCTCACCGCGTCCGCTTTTTCGGCGGAGCCGGCGAAGACTCCGCCGGACCTCACGCGGGACAGCGCTGTGGATCGCAAGCTCACCTACAATCTCGGCGCGACGGGGCTGCGGGGGTGGATTTACACGAAGCCGGCGACGCACTTCGATGGGCTGCAAGGGCGGACGACTGCGGCGAGCCGGCAAATCCTCGTGACGCATGTGGGCGCGAAATCTCCGGCGGATGGCGTGGTGAAAGTGGATGACGTGATCCTCGGCGTGGGCGGGCGGCCTTTCACCGAGGATGCGCGGAAGAGTTTCGCGGGGGCGATCCAGACGGCGGAGCAGACGGGCGTTTTGAAAATGACGATCTCGCGTGCGGGGAAGTCGCAGGATGTGGAGCTGAAGATGCGCGTGTTCGGCGCATATGGCGCGACGGCTCCGTTTGGTTGTGCGAAGTCGAAGCTCATCTTTGAGGATGCGTGCAAGGTGCTCGCGGAGGAGCCGCTGAAGGACGGAATCATGGGCTCGATCAGCGCGCTGGCGCTGCTCTCGACTGGGAATGAGGAGTATCTGCCGAAGGTGCGGGAGTTTGCCCGCAAGATGGGGCCGACGTCGCTGAAGCTGGAACTGAAGGACGGCTCGACGGTGTGGGAGTGGGGCTACCGGGGGATTTTTCTGTGCGAGTATTATTTGATCACGGGCGACAAGGAAGTGCTGCACGCCATCCGCGAATACACGCTCTCGCTGGCGAAGGGGCAGAGCATGTATGGCACGTTCGGGCATGGCATTTCGCGGCTCACGCCGGAGGGAAAATTGCACGGCTCCATCCCGCCGTATGGGCCAGTGAATATGGCGGGGCTGCCGGGGAATCTCGCGATCGTGATGGGGAAGAAATGCGGCGTCGCGGACCCGGAGGTGGATGCGGCCATTGCGCGGGCGGCGGGTTTTTTCGGCTACTTCGCGGACAAAGGATCGATCCCCTACGGCGAGCACGAGCCGTGGCCTTACCACGAAAACAACGGGAAGGTTTCCATGTCGGCGGTGCTCTTTTCGCAAATGGGCAATCGCCCGCGCGAGACGCAGTTTTTCGCGAAGATGGCGGTGGCGGGTTTTCGCAGCCGCGAGTGCGGGCACACGGGGCAGGGCTTTAGTTATTTGTGGAGTGCGCTCGGCGCGAATGTCGGCGGGCCGGCGGCGGCGGCGGCTTTTGTGCGCGAATCGTCGTGGCATCTGGATCTCGTGCGGCGCAGCGATGGGTCGTTCACCTACGACGGCGCGGAGCAGTTCGGCGCGGGCAAAACGGACGACGACACTTACTACGGCAAGAGCGGCTACTACGGCATGAGCCCTACGGCGACTTATGTGCTGACTTATGCCATGCCTTTGAAAAAACTCTGCATCACCGGCAAGGAAGCAAAGCCCGCGAACGCGCTGAGCGCGGCGGATGTGGCGGGCGCGATTGCCGCCGGGCGGTTCGATACGACGCGGTTGAAAATGAGCCCGAAAGAGCTGGTGGCGGCATTTGGCGATTGGTCGCCCATCGTGCGCGGCTGGGCGGCAGAGGAGCTGGCGGGCCGCCCCGAGGGTAAGGCGATGGTGCCGGAACTCATCGCGCTCGCTGGCGGCAAAGACGTGCATTCCATCCAGGCCGCGTGCGAGGCGCTCGGCGAGTTGAAGAGCGCTGAGGCGCTGCCCGTCCTGGTCCGCCAGCTCTTCCACGCGGACCGCTGGGTGCGCTACAAGGCCGCGGCGGCGATTCGGGAAATGGGCGGTGCGGCAAAACCGGCCATCCCGGAAATCCTCAAAGCACTCGTGCAAACCGCCGAGCCGATCTTCCCCGTGAACTGGGCCGACCCCATCCAGCTCGCGCACGGCCAGCTCGCCGCCGCGCTCTTCGACGGCCCGCTCGCCGACGCCGTGCAAGCCGCCGACCCGAAGCTGCTCTACCCCGCCATCCAAGTCATCTCGCGCAACCCGGACGGCATGGCGCGCGGGAAACTCGAAAGCTTCTTCGACCGGCGCTTGAAGCTCGAAGACGTCGTCGCGCTCGCCCCCGACATCGTCGCCGCGCTGAGAACGCCCAGCCCGGCGGACACGATGTTTAGCAACGCCATCCGCATGGGAGCGTTCAAGGCGCTGACGAAATATCATTTCAAAGAGGCCATCGCACTCGGCGTGGAATTTGCCAAAACCCAAGGCGGCCACGGCAGCCAAAAACGCACCCCGGAAATCATGAAACAGCTCGTGAGCTACGGCACCGCCGCCCGCGAAGCCCTGCCCGGCCTGCGCGAGTTGATCGTTTCCTTCAACGAGCAAGTCGCTGCGAAAAACTTCCCCGGCGGCGAGCTAAACGCCCTGCGAGTGCACGCCGTGGAAGACGCCATCAAGGCCATCGAAGCCGCCACCACACAGCCCGAGCTGCGGAGCATCCCGGCGCTGCCAGGCAACGGCGTGAAGAAATAGAATCCAAATGAAAACCCATCACCTCCTCGCTGCGCTGTTCGCGCTTTCCGTCTTGTTGTTTCCGGCGCTCGCTGCGGCGCAGCAATACCAAGGGTGGAAGCACACGGGGGCGATGGCGATCCTCACGACGCCGGAGGGTGCGGACATTCCGGCGGGGGCGGTGGTGGAGGGCTTTCCTTTGCTGGTGCGGCTGAGCGGGGATTGGTTTGATTTTAGACAGGCGAAGGCGGGCGGGGAGGATTTGCGGTTTTCCACGAGCGCTGGCGTGGCGCTGGCGTATGAAATCGAGGAGTGGGATGCGGCGGGCGGCACGGCGAGTGTGTGGGTGCGGGTGCCGCGCATTGAGGGGAATTCGCGGCAGATGATTCGCGTGTCTTGGGGGAAGGAGGATGCGGTGAGTGAATCGAATGGCGCGGCGGTTTTCGGTGAGTCGAATGGTTACGCGAGCGTGTGGCATCTCGGCGAAGTGCGCGATGTGGTGGGCACGCTGGAGTCGAAGGATGTGGGCACGACGGCGACGGGCGGCATCGTCGGGAAGGCGCGGCATTTCGCGGGGAAGCAGGGGATTTTCTGCGGGGACAAAATCGCGGGCTATCCGGCGGCGGACGCGGCGCACACCACATCGGCGTGGCTCCGCGCGGAGCAGGTGAACGGGACGTTCATCGGCTGGGGCAATGAGGGCGGCGGGCGCGGGAGCAAGGTGCGGATGCAGTTTCGCAGTCCGCCGCACCTGAATGTGGACAGCGATTTTTCCAATGTGACGGGGAAGAGCCGCCTGCCGCTGGGCGAATGGATTCACGTCGCGCATACTTACGGCGACGGGCCGCGGCGGATTTACATCAATGGCAAAGTGGACGGCGAGGCGACGACGGTGCTGAACATCAAAACACCGGCGCGGCTGTGGCTCGGCGGGTGGTATAATTCTTACGATTTCGTGGGCGATCTCGACGAGGTGCGCGTGGCGCGTTCGGCGGAGTGGGTGCGGCTGGAATTTGAGAATCAGAAGCCGCTGCAAACGCTGGTGGGGCCGATCGTGCGGGCGGGTGCGGGGGTTGCGGTGTCGCCCGCTCAGGCGGTGGTGGCGGAGGGGAAAAGCATGACATTTTCCGCGCAGGTCGGCGGGGCGATGAAGCTGGTGTGGTCGGTCATCCGCGAGGGGAAGGAGACGGTGCTGGCGGTGGATCGGTTCGCGTTCACCTTCGACGCGGGACGCGTGGTGGGCGACGCGACGGCGACGCTGCGGCTGAAGGCGGTGACGCTCGGCGGCGTGAAGACGAAGGATATTCCCATCACGATCAAAGAGGCGGTCGCGGAGCCGGAATTCACGCTGCGTGCGCCGGCGACTTGGGACGGACGCGAGACCATCGAGGTGGTGCCGGTGATGACGAAGGGTGCGGGCGATTTGAAGACGGAGTGGAGCGCGGGGCCGTTTGCGGTCATCAAGGAAATCGCGCCGGGCAAGCTCCTCCTCACGCGAGCGCAGAACAGCGGAAAGCTGACGGTGACAGCGACGATCAGCAACGGCGGCAAAGCGACTTCGCGCTCGGTGGACATCGCGGTGACGGAGCCGAAGAGCGATGCGTGGGTGACGCGAATCCCCTCGAAAGACGAGAAGCCGGAGGACGGGCAGTTTTACGCCCGCGACGACACGGGCGAGGGCACGCTCCATTACAACGGCACGCTGGCCGAAGCCGCCGACTCGGTCTTTCTCAAAGTCTCTGCCGACGACAAGCCTTACAAAACCGAGACGGCCAAGCCCGCGGCGGATAAGTCCTATAGCTTCGCGGTGAAACTCAAGCCAGGGCTGATCAAATACAAAGTGGAGTTCGGCACGAAGGTCGGCGGGAAGGAGACAGTGCAACAAACCGTAAGTAACATCGTCTGCGGTGACGCTTACTTGATCGAAGGCCAATCCAACGCGCAGGCGACGGATACGCGTGAGCAATCTCCGCCGGAGACTAACGAGTGGATTCGCAGCTATGGCCGACCGCCAACTAATCCCAAAGACGCGCCGGGCAATCTATGGTGCAACCCAGTCTGGAAGGCCCAGAAAGACGAAAAGGCGGAGTTAGGCTGGTGGGGCATGGAGCTGGCCAAGCGGCTGCTCGCGAGCCAGAGGGTGCCCATTTTCATCGTCAACGCAGCCGTCGGCGGAACGCGGATCGACCAGCACCAGCGCAGCGCCGCGGAGCCGACGGACCTCACGACGATTTACGGGCGGATGCTGTGGCGCGTGCAGCAGGCGAAGCTCACGCACGGCATTCGCGGCATCCTGTGGCACCAGGGGGAGAACGATCAGGGCTCGGACGGGCCGACCGGCGGTTATGGGTGGGAGACTTACCAGCCGCTCTTCGTCGAGATGGCGGCGGCGTGGAAGCAGGACTTCCCGAATGTGCAGCAGCTCTACGTTTTCCAAATCTGGCCGAACGCGTGCAGCATGGGGCGCGACGGCTCGGGCGACCGGCTGCGCGAGAAGCAGCGCACGCTGCCGCAGCTTTTCTCCCGCATGAGCATCATGTCCACGCTCGGTGTGCGCCCGCCCGGCGGCTGCCATTATCCGCTGGCTGGATGGGCGGAATTTGCGCGCCTCGTCCAGCCGCTCATCGAGCGGGATCACTACGGCAAAGTGCCCGCCGCTTCCATCACCCCACCCAATCTCCGCCGCGCCTCCTATGCCGGCGGGACGCGGGACACGATCGTATTGGAGTTCGATCAGCCCGTCGCGTGGGACGACAAGCTCGCCGGGCAGTTTTACCTCGATGGTGAAAAGGACAAAGTCGCGTCCGGGAGCGTCGCGGGAAATGTGCTTACGTTGAAACTCAAAGACGCATCCGCAGCAAAGACGATCACGTATCTCAAAGAGTCCGCGTGGAATCAGGACACGCTGCTCAACGGTGCGAACGGAATCGCCGCGCTCACCTTCTGCGAAGTGCCGCTCGTCCCGTGATGAACGGTGCCTTTTTCCACTGCCGAAGCGCGCGAGATAGTGACGCAGCCCTGGCGAACAAGAGGCCGGCACAGCGACCCTCTTCCTCGATCACCCACGCATGAAATCACGCCTCATTTTCGCCGCGCTCTTGAGCGCCCTTTGCCATCCCGCCACCGCTGCCGGGAAGCCGATGAATGTGCTCGTCCTTTACGCGGATGACTGGCGCTACAATACGCTCGGCTGTGCGGGCAATCCTGTCGTCCGGACGCCACATCTCGATCAATTGGCCACCGAAGGGATACGCTTTACCCGTGCCTGCGTGACGACCTCCATTTGCGGTGCGAGCCGGGCGTCGCTGCTCACGGGGCAGTGGATGTCGCGGCATGGGAATCCGGCGTTTGCGATGTTTAAGACGCCGTGGGCGGAGACCTATCCCGGCCTGCTGCGGGCGAATGGTTACTTCGTCGGCCACGTCGGGAAATGGCACAACGGAAAGTTCCCCGCCGGGAACTTCGACTTTGGGCGGGCTTACGCCGGAAGGCATTGGATGAAGCAGGCGGACGGCACGAAAATCCACGTCACCCAGAGGAACGAAAACGATGCGCTGGAGTTCCTGCGCACGCGGCCTGCGGACAAGCCTTTCTGTCTTACCCTCGCGTTCTCTGCCACGCACGCGGAGGACGGGAATCCGCTGCAATATCTGCCGCAGCCGGAGAGCATGAAGCTCTACCAGGATGTGACCATCCCCGTGCCGCCGAACGCGACGGATGAGTCCTTTCGCCGGCTCCCTTCTTTCCTCGCCAATGAAAAGAACGAAGGCCGCGTGCGCTGGCACTGGCGCTTCGACACGCCGGAGAAATACCAGACGATGATGAAGAACTACTACCGCCTCGCGACCGAGGTGGATGCGACTTGCGGGCGCGTGCTGGCGGAACTGGAGAAGCAAGGTGTGATGGAAAATACCCTCGTGATTTTCACCACGGACAACGGCTACTTTCACGCCGAGCACGGGCTCGCTGATAAGTGGTATCCGCACGAGGAAAGCATCCGCGTACCACTCATTATCCGCGACCCGCGCATGGCCAAAACCGCGCACGGTCGGACCAATGACGACTTCGCGCTGAACGTGGACTTGGCTCCCACCATCCTCGCCGCCACCGGCATCCAGGCACCCGCCACCATGCAGGGCCGCGACCTCGCGCCGCTCTACCTCGCGGAGCAAAAGCCCGCGTGGCGCACGGAGTTTTTCTACGAGCACGCGATGCTCACGAGCGTGGACTTTATCCCCGCGTCCGAGGCGCTCGTGCGCAAGGACGCGAAGTATTTTTTCTGGCCCGATTTCAAACAAGAGCAGCTCTTCGATATGCAGGCCGATCCTGCCGAGGAGAATGATCGCATCGCCGACCCCGCGGAGGAAAAGCGCCTCAGCGAAATGCGCCGCCGCTTTTCCGAACTCAAAGCCGCCGCCCGGTGATCCCTGCGCCACCGGTTTCCTCGCGCCGCGAAAGCCCTGGATAGTCTCAAAGCATGATTACCGAACTCCGACGACAGCTCAGCGTGGCGATTGAGAATGAGCCTGGCCGGCTCAGGCATATTGGCCGGATGCTGGCGGCGCGCGGCATTCATATCGATGCGTTCAGCGTGATCGACAATGTCGAACAAGGGATGGTGCCGCTCATGACGAGCGATCCGACTGCGGCCCGCGCGGCTTTGAAGGCCGGGGGGTTGCCGGTCGTCGAAGCCGAGGTGCTGGCCGTGGAGAGGACAGCGCACACTTTCGCCCTGGCTCATTCCAATTCGCTTTCATAATGAGACGAATGCGGCACCAATATAAAGAGTGTTTAAGCCCTTAGTGATTAGTCTCATCTTGAAAGCGCATTAGAATCACACGACGGGAGTCTGCGCCTGGACGCGCGACAGCCGGACGAAGCGCAGTCTCCCAGGGTGAAGCCGGATGCCTTCAAGTTATCTCTGCAGGCTTTCTCTTTTCCGATTGCCTCCGCAAACTGCCGCTTCCCCCGTCAGGATCAGGCGGTTTATTCCCGCCGCCTTCATACTGTCACAGGCCGCGTTTTCTTTCGTCCGATTTTTTCGGCTTTTACCTGGTCGGACATTTCCTCGACGGTCTCGCCGTACTCCTCTGGCGAGTCAGCTATTGTCGTCGATGCCTGGTTCTTCGTGATGTCGAGAGCGTTGATGATCTCCTGCTGCCGCTTCGTGGCTACCGTCAGCTTGTCCTCGTGCTCGAAGGGATGATCGAGTTGCTTGGTCAGGTCTTCGGTTTGCTTGTGCGCTTGCTTGAGATCGGATTCGCGCTCGCGGAGGCGGTCTTCCATGCTTTCCAGCGCGTGTTCGACGGAGGCGATTGTGCCCGCCGCGCTGTCGCTCACGTTGGCTTTGTGTTCGCGCTTTCCGTGGATGGTGAGATTCGCCTTTTCGTCGAAGCGATGCAGTGAAACGGGAAAGCCGCCGATTTCACCGATGGCTTTTGTGGATTGGAAGGGTTTCATCGCGGCGGCGAGGAAGACGAGTGCGCGCCCGGCTTTCACGCGGTCGGTGTAGGCTTCCTTTTGCACCGTCATGGAAAAATTGTCGCCGCGTGTGCTGGTGCGGGTGCGCAGGTCTTCGCGGAGATTCGCGATGTCGCGTTCGCAACTCTGGATGCTGTCGCCCAAACCTCTCAGCCGGTAACGCATTTGGCAGAGGCTTTCCGCGTGCTGCTTTTTCAAGCGCGTGAGCCGCATCACTTCGGCATCGACGTGCGCTTTCTCGATGACGAGCGGATTGCCTGACGCGATGGCTTTCACCTCGGCGTAGGTCAGCGCGGCGGAATCCACGTCCTCGGCGCGGCGCACGGTCGCATCGCCGTTCATCACTTGTGCGATGAAGCGGCATTTCGTTTCGAGCGTCTGCCACATATAGGCGTCGAAACTGCCTTCGGTGACGTAGCGGAACACCTTCACGTATTCGTTCTGATTGCCTTGGCGGAGAATGCGCCCTTCGCGCTGTTCAATGTCCGATGGACGCCACGGCGCATCGAGATGATGCAGCGCCACGAGCCGCTTCTGGACGTTGGTGCCTTCACCCATCTTCGCCGTGCTGCCGAACAGCACGCGCACTTTACCTTCGCGCACATTCTTAAAGAGCGAGGCTTTGGCAGTGTCGTCGTTGCAGTCTTGGATGAACGCGATTTCGTCGCTCGGGATACCGCGCGCAAGCAGCTTGCCGCGCAGGTCGTCATAGACGGAGAAGCCGCGACCACCGGCCTGCGGCGTGGACATATCGCAGAAGACGAGTTGCGCGCCTTTGCTCGCAGCAGAGTCGAGCCACGCTTGGTGAATCTTCTCCACGGCCATATTCGTCTTCGAGTCCGGGTTATCGCGGGTATGCGGGAGGACGAGGCGAGGATCGAGCGCAGTGTTCTTAAACTTGCTCCAACGCCTGCGGCGCAGGTGTCGGGGTCGGAGCCGGTGTCGGCTGCTTCGCACTCACCGAAGGCCGCTGGATATTGCTCGCCGTCAGCCAAGCCGCCAGCTTCTCCGGGGTGCCCGCGTATTTGTTGTGCATGATCGCGTCGAGTTGCTTGAGGATCACGAGCCCTTGGTCGATCAAATCGTCGATGCTCGCCGTTGCGCCCACTTGATCCTGCAAGCCCGTGTTTTGATCGCTGTCCGCGTTTTCAAAATCCACCACCCGCTGCCGCAGCGCCTCAATGAAATCCGCGGGATGTTCCAACTCAAGGAACTTCGTCTTCAGCGGCCCCGCCGCATCCGCAAACGCCCGCGCCCGCGCCGCGATCACCGTGTCATTCATCCCGTGCGGCATCCGAAAATTGTCCATGATCTCCGGCGTCTTGTCCGCCGACGCGATCGCCGCCGCACTCTTGTTGAAGCCCCGCAGCACCGCCAGCAACCCATCCCGCTGCACGCTCTTGCCCGTCGTCCCGCCATGAAAATCCCCCGCCCCCGCATCCTGCGCCTGGATCGCCCGGATCAGATTGCCGAGCACCGTATTCTTCGCCGTCGCCGCCTCGCCATCCGCCACTGTGCCGAGCGCGTCGAAAAGTTCCTGCGCCTTCGTCTTGATCGTCCCCGTCAGGGGCTTGAAGTCATTGGCATTGTTAATGCCAAAAGTGCTGCTGCCCTTCAGGGCGTCAAATCGGGATAGCTCGCGGGAATTCACGTTATGGTTCTCCTTGGTTAAGTGGTGTGCTCTTTGCGATTAGCAGCCACCATGCCCGCAGCGGATCGCAGGCAAATGATTATCGGAAAAAATCACCGACTCCGCCGGGAATGCCAGTTTCAGCTATGAAGAAAGCGCCGTTTCTGTAGCCTGACCGCGCTTTGCCAATGGACCTCCTTTCCTACCAACGCACCGTCTTCGCCTTCCACGGCTGCGACCGGCGCGTGGCGGATTCCGTGCTGGCGGGAAAAGCGAAACTCACCGCCAGTGAGAACGCCTACGACTGGCTCGGCACCGGCATCTATTTCTGGGAGCACGGCCCCACTCGCGCCCAGGAATGGGCCGAAGCTCAAGCCCGCCGCAAGGGCAGTAAGATCAAGCGCCCCGCCGTCCTCGGAGCCATCATCCAACTTGGCAACTGCTTCGATCTGCTTGATGTGCGTTTCACCAGGAGGCTGGCTGACGTTGCCGGCTTGCTCTCCGAAGAACTCGTCGCACAGGGCAAGACCCTCCCGAGAAACGAAAGTGCGGGCACCGGAGACTACGACTGGCTGAAACGCCACCGCGATTCCTTCGTGCTGAACTCCGCCATCCCCACCATCGAAGCCGCGCAAGGTCGCACCTTCCAAACGGTTCGCGGTGTCTTTCAGGAAGGGGAACCTGCCTTCGACGGCGCGGGCATCAAGCTCAAGTCGCACATCCAAATCGCCGTTCGTGACGCGCGGGCCATCGTGGGCTACTTTCGCCCATTGACATCGTGACTTAACCACGCAACCCACCACACCGGGCCATCAAATGAAGACCAGCATCCCAAAACCGAATCACGAACTGACGGACGACGAGTTTGATCGGAGCATCACTGATTATCTCGCAAAATTCCGCCGCATGACAAAGGCCAAAAGGCGTGCCCTCCTCGTCAAGTGGGACATCCTCAATCCCGACGGCACCCTTCGCCGGTATCCGATGGATCACGTCCCGCTCGGGCCGCGGGAGTAGGCGCGTTCTCTCCGCGTTCCCAAGCTGAGGACTTGGGTACGAGGTGAAAACCCCCATGATCGGGCCGCTGAACAGCAGCGTCACGTTACGGCACCCACACCGTCAGGATGGATTGTGACCCGTCAGTAAAGGTTGCGCGCACCGCAAAGCCACCATCACTGTTGAAGCTGTGGCCTTGGCTCGGGGAACCCAGTACGGCGCTTAACACCGTCAGGGTTTGGATTCTCTTCGTCGCACCGCCAATACTGATCCTGTCATTCTTGCGGAGGAGCAACGAAAGTTGCCCATCAGCATTCTCGGCCCAGAGCCCGGTGTCATTGGCTGCAATCACCACGCCAGCGCGCAGATTCAGCTTGGCGGTGAACGCGAGGCCACGGCTCCCCGCCCACGCCAGCGATTGGAAGCTTGCGAACGTGCCACCGCCAGTTTCCGGAGCCACGGCTCCTTCGCGAACCAGCGATTTCAGGGCACCGCTGGCGTCGCTTCTCCAAAGACCGACGTCAGTGCCAATACGCACGCCACCTGACGGAATTTTGAGAATCCCAGCGAAAGCCAGTCCGTCTTGATTGCCGCTGACCGGGTCGCCAAACCTTCTCGGCACCGCTCCGGGTGGGTCGACCAAGGCAACTCCTTCCCGCGCGACGAGGCGGATCGTTCCGTCCGCCCGGCGATGCAGAATTACCGTGTCGTTGTCTGCAACCGGGCCACCACGAGCGATTGTCAGGGCGGCAAGCACCGTCACCCCGCCATCGTCGGACAGCACTGGCAAGCTGAATCCCCGAATCATGGCACCACCCAATGCAGCTACGGGTTGACCAGTGCGGAGCAGCATCTCGGGACTGCCTCCTGCCGGCATAAGGACAAGGGCGCTTACTCCGTCGGTAAAGCTTATGCGCAGGAGGGTATCACTGCGATTGTCGAATCCACGCCGCTGGCCGGTGGTGCCGCTCAGAGCGCCGAAGATCGCCAGCGTTTTGACTCGGCGCGATATGGTGCCGTCAGCAATTTGGTCGCCTTTGCGCAGAACCAACTGCAATTGTCCGTCGGCCTTACGCCGCCAGAGGCCGAAGTCGTTTGCCGCAGTGACCCCTCCCCGGCCCGTCATCAAACTTGCCGTGAAAAGCAGTTCGCCATTGTCGGGCAACGCCACATCCAACAGCCTGCGAAAGAAAGCTCCAGCAACTCCCGCAGCCGCATCGGCCTGTCGGACGACCAATGCCGGGGCACCTGAGTCGGTCAACCAAAGCCCCTCGGCGGTTGCAGCCGACGCCCTCACGAGCTTGGCTTTGAAAGCGACAGCGCCGATGCGGTTCATTACAGGATCGCTAAACGTGCCGAAAGTGAGCGGAGTGCCGGGAGCTGGGTCGCCCTCTCGCGCAAATGCCTGCGCGGGCAGCCCCGTGAAAATGCCGTGCTTCGTCCTAGCGGTGGGTGTGCGGTAGGTGGCGGCAAATGCTGTCATCCCGATGGGATTGATCGACGGCGCACCGAACGTCGCGAACACCGTGCCGGGTGGCTCGCCGGGAATTTGCATACCCTTGCCTGCAAGGACAAACACCGCCACATCCCCGAGTGTCACCGTGACGTTCGCCTGCATGAACCCTCCGCGATCATCCGTCACCGTGTAGCTGAACTCGTCCCCATTGATGAAGGTTGGACCGAGCGAATAGGTGATCGACTTCCCATCTTGCGCGATTGTCACCGTGCCGTGGGTGCCTTGAGTGACGACATTCACGCGCAACGCATCGTTGTCCGCATCGGTATCGTTGGCCGCCACGCCGATAGTAGTGACCGCCTGCCCAAGCACTTTTCCCGTGTCACTCACTGCCACCGGCGCTGTGTTGGTCAGCGTGATCGTCGCCGAATCTGTTCCGCCAGAACCGTCGTTTGCCTCCACGGTGATCGCGTCGCTCCCCACGAACCCGTTGCCGGTATAAATCACCGTCGCACCATCTGTGGTCGCGGTACCATGGGTCGGCGGAACGGTGATCGACAAAGTCCGCCCGTCGCCGTCTTCATCGCTCGTATCCGTCGCCGCAGAATAGACGGTCGTCACCACACCGACCAGCGGTGCGTGTTGAGTTTTGTCGTTCGCCACAGGTGCGGTATTCGGCAGCTCGGGAGCGGGGACGGTCGAAACCGCAACCTGCGCACTAAATCCGTTGTAGGAGGCGGATACGATTCCAGAACCCACTGTTTTAGCCGAAATAGTCCCATCCACTTCGACTCCGACGATGCTCTGATCGGAGGAAGAGAAACTCGCTGGACGATCATCTGAAATGAAAAGGCGGCTTCGCACGCCATTGTCATAGACGCCCCAAATTTCAGGGGCCAGCTTATCGCCAATCGACATCGTGGCACTCGATGGGACAAGCTCGATTCCATTCAATACCGCCCCTGCCGGACGGGAAACGACGATGATCGGTTTCGATAGGACCAACTTACCCGTGCTCGAACCGTAACCGCTGTAAAGGACCACATCCCCAACTACACTCTCAGCCACAGTAACAGTCACGTTTCTCGAATCACTCGGATCAGCTTGCCAGCTCACTCCAGAGTTCGATACGCCGTCGGGGCCAAAGCTCTCCACAAACCAATTTACATCTCCTTGGATGGGTTCAGCCGCAGGTGGCACCATACGGAATCGAAATAGAGTTACACCGTTTGCGGCTGCTGCCGTCTTTTGTGGAAAGCCGGGAGCGAAAAACACGGCACCAACAGCATCAATCTCTGCAATACCCGGAACAATTGTGTCCACTGCTAGCCTATCATTCGCGGATAGTCGGATCGGAAGGTGAAACGGCCCAAACGCACGATCACCTTCGAGTGCCGCGGCGACCTCGAATCCAGCGCCTGCATCGCTGGTCTCCGTCTTGCCAGCGCCTAGAAACGGGCCGAAAAAAACATCCGTTGGCGGAGAATGTGACAAGTCATCGACAAACATTCCTGTCGTACTGTCCGCTCCCGCACCTTGACTCTGGTAGTCCACAACGCCGTCGGAACCTGCAGGCAGTAGGATATCTCGCCGTTGAATAGCTGGAATGAAGCCGGGGGCCAACTCGCAAAGTCCTGTAAGTGCATAAACCGGCGGGCAACCGCCGAGCCCAGAGGCGATTTTGCTTTTATACAGCCGGAATTTAGCACGATTGTCGATTAGGTATTTTTGGTCATTGATCATCCTGATTTGGTCACTAAAAGGATCAAACTTATCCCGAAGAAGCCTTTCCCCTATTCTCGCGGGAATACGTTTGTAGAGAATGTTGGAACTCTCTTTTAATTTGAGGATGTAGTACAGGACAAGGCTTCCGTTGTGAGGAGAACCGATTGTGATAATCCGCCGGAATCTGCCTCGGTAATAATTCTCAGGTCCCGCAAACTGAGTTTGAGACCAAAAGACTTTTTCCTTTGTGCATAACATGCGAAGTAAGACGCCGCCCTGACTGTGCCCGACAACGTCATATCTCGTAAACGCCCACGAGGATTTAAGGCCCGTCTCTGTATTTTCGATCTTCTCCTGAAGAACCGCATCCAGAAGTTGAGTGAGATAATAGAGATTCCCGAAGGTATTGACCGTCGGGTCTCCCCCGGATGAAACTCCATACTCAATTGGAATGATAAAGTTCTCCGGTCTAAAAATAACGTTGTCGCTGGTCGCAAGTGCGGTTTTGAACGCCTCCGACCATGTGTCCGCCTTGGCATTGTAACCATGGACGAGGACAACAGGTGGTTTCCGAATCCGGAAGGCCGTTGCGAATCCCGAGCCCCCAGGCGTGGTCGCTGTGACCGTGACAAGCAACTCAGGCGCGCTGCTAAAGAACACATCTTCCGCATTTATCCCGGAGAGGTACGCGTATCCAACTGGGTCTGCAGGTGATAACACAAGTTCGTTGCCCTCAACGAACTGGCCACTCTTCAGAATCCGCAAGTGGCTAGCCAAATCAACCGTTCCGCCTTGAACGGCAAAGTTGACCGCGTAGGTCGCTGTAGTTGTTACAGGTGGCGCAAGTTTGATAAGCATCGGCGTGACGCCGTCGGCGACCAAGCCAAGCCCAAGTGCAGGTTGTTTACTCAAATCGTCCCGGTTAGTTGTGAGCTTCAACGGATCGTCTATGCCATCCGCTGCCGTGAAAATCAGTGCTTTTTGCGTCACTCGGTGCAGGGTAACGGCCGGAGGTGTTGCCGTCACGATCGCCTGTCGCGTTCCTGATTGAGCCCAGCACGCAACCTGACCAAGTGTGTTGACCGGATCAGACAGACGGAAATCGTCCCAAGGTCCGATGCCATCAACCAGATCACTCTGGAGGATAATCTTCACCAGCAGAATATCAGTCGGCTTAGTGAAGTCGTATTTGACAGCCCAGATACCCTTCACGCCGGTGCCGTTGGTTCCGAAGAACGCAACCAGAACCTTCCCGTCGGCTGTTTGCCGGTTCACACCGACGCGTTGGTTGCCATCAAATGAGTTGAATACTGAGCTGTCCGCGTTGGTCAGACCGGCCAATCGTATGGTCCTCCGGGCACCTGACGAGGGATAGCTCAAAAAAATGCCGGGCCCCTCGGTGGTCCCAAAGGCAGCAGCACCCGCGGGGGACAAGACACCGTAGAAGGCCACTAACTGGCCGTCGTCGCTGATTCCAGGCATTCGACCCATCGCCGTGAAGCCAGAGCCGGAGGAGGCAATCGTCTCAGAGGAAGTGAGATCGTAGTTGAAAAGCAGTATTGGGTTGCCGTCCGTGCTGCCGGGGCGCACGACAATACTGCCATCGTCGGCGATCATCGGTGCCGCTCCCAAGAACGCGGGATATGTGTTAAATTCATTGCCCCCTTTTGCGGTGGCTAGTACGTAGCTGTTGACCAATCCCGTACCCTGATCAGCCACAAATGCGACCTGTCCGGCATTGTTAATGGTGACGCGCGTCCCGACGCTGGCGAACGGCCCGACTTTATCCGTCAGGAGTGTCTGGGCATCCGTGCGAGATACGCCTTTCGCGATCAAATTCAACCCACCGCCACCATCCGCTGCCCACGTTCGGACGTAGTCGGAACTTTCGGAGTAGCCCGGCTCGATCAGAATCGGGCCAAGAATAGGATGGTTGAAGTAAACCGGAGGTTGCGTGAAAAAGAACACTCCTTGACGGGCAACCAATGTCCCGGCGTCATTAAGTTGCAGATTGTTCCCAACCGCCGTGCTGGCGTCGATCGGACGTACCTCTCGCGGGCCGTTCGCGTCAGCGACGAAACTCCCTCGGCCAGCCGCTGTGATGCCGCTGAACGCGGCTAATCCTGCGTTGTTGATGGACACCGAATTGTTGATGGTGGTCAACCCCGCCTGCCCCGTGCGCGCAATCACCTTGAGTTCGGCTGCTTCCTGGCTTTGCGCGGTGATGGGAAGCAGCACCGCCAGTGATAGAAGTGCAAGATTCCTAAAATGCCGCCCGTTGAGAATTGTTTTCATAATCTGATCGGTTGTTTCTTTGAGATGGAAGTTCAGCGGCCATCCGGTGGAATTGAGCACGTAACCGCAATTCCCGTCCGGCCTGCACCGGGTGCAAATTGGACTTCGACGCCTGCATCGTCTTTGTCGGTAGCGCCTTTTCGGAAGAGTCGCCCTTCCCTAACGTAAATCTGGTCGAGTTCCTTGATCCTCACCGGTTTGGTTGTTCCGGAGATGTAGAACAAGTCGCCGTCCCGATTGGGCATGAGCGTGACGAGTTCAAATTGCCCGCCCATCGTGATGCCGTCACCGAACTGGATGACATCGGCGAACTGCCGATTTTGGGTGAACCCCACGACGAAGAGCCGGTCGCTGACTTTGAAATCGACGACGCCAAGAATGGGGTCAACTTTCGATGAAATGCCGGGGAAGCGTAAATTGAACGACTCCCGCGGGGCGATCGGAAGCGGCTTCTTGCCTGCCGCGAGCAGAGGTTGGGCAGCACCCACGGGCGCCCGGCCCAACCGTTTTCCACGGACGGTGAATTCCACTGACGCCTGCCGATCAGGCGAATTCCCGGCGTCCGTGGTGGCCTGCCAGAACGACGAGGAAGCGAACAGTTCGGAAGTTTCCGACGTCGCGTTCCCGGTTGGAGGCGTGGCCTTCTGGCTCATATCAGGGCGTGGTGTGACTGCGAGCGCGGTCTGCGGGTTTGGTGTCGCTGGTGCTGGAATTGCGCGTGCCATGAGAGGCGGCGGCTTCGGTGCTGCTGGCGGGACAGGAACTGGCACCGGCTTGAGCATGGGGACGGGCGTGGCAGGAGGACGCAAATCGGCGATAGCTGAAGGGATTGGAGGAACTGGCGTGGCCTCCGGCTTCGGCAGTTCGCGAGGCAAAGATGAAGCTATATGCGTGTCCGATGGCGTATCTGCGTCCGGGCTGTGTGAGGGGGTCGCTGCGATTGAATGTTGAGTGCGTGGTGGCTGAGGAAGAGCCATACGCATCAAACAGAGGATACCGCCGACAACGGCCAGCGCAGTTACGACGATGCCTATGCCTGTCGCCGTCGGATGGATTTTCAGCCAAGGCCGTACCGTTCGAGAGTGATGCCGTTGCGGCGAGCCGACGGACGGCTCGTTATGGTTCTCGGGACTCTGCGCCGATGTAACGCGGATTTCGTCAAGCACCGCCTTCCGCTCAGCTTCCTCCTCGCCCCATTGTCGGAAAAGCGCGTACCATTCCGTCACCCCCCAAAATTGTTGCCGGGCCTGCGCACTTGTGAGCAGCGCTGCCTCCATCTCTACTTTTTCGTCAGGCGACAACTCGTGGTCGAAATATCGCTCAATCAACTGGGCCAGACGAGCCTCGTTCATGCCGCCTCCTCCGTAAGTCGCCACTCGATGCACTCGCGAACCGCGGCACAAGCGCGCGACAGAGCCACCTTCATGGCGCCGGTAGTCCACCCCATCGCCGCTGCGGTCTCTGCCGCCGATAGCTCACGCCGGAAACGCAGTTCCATTGCCCGTCTCGCCTGCGGCGCGAGTTTTTCCATGCAGACCTGTATGTGCCGCTCGCGCTCTTCATTTTTCGAAAACGTCGGCTCCTCCGCACACAGCTTCTCTATCACTTCCGGCGCTAGCATCGTCTCCTGCTTTCGCCCCGCATCGCGGATTGCTGCCAGCACCTTGAATCGCGCGATCGTGAAAACCCATGCGCGAAAATTTGTTCCCCGCTCGAAATCACCTGCCTTATCCAAGACCGTCAGATAGGTATCATTCACGAGGTCATCGACCGAATGGGCGTCCGCGGTGAGCCCGCGCAAATACCCGCGCAGACGCACGGTGTGCTTGATGAACAAGAAATTCACGAGATCCTTCTGTTTTTGATCGTGGGAAGCCATTGGTCTTTAATGTTGATTCCAAAATGCGCCCCTCGGTTAGCAAAGAAAATGCGGTTTGTTGATCGACGCCACCCTCCCGCAGCGAAAGGCAATTTACCGGCTATGGCCCTGCGGGCTTGCCTTCCCAAGCGATGTCGGTCCGCTCAGGCGTGCTTGCGGCGTCTCCCGCGCACTGCGAACAAATTCATGCGTTCCGCGTGCTACGGTGCGGAGGCACTTTCGATGACCGCGGGCAGGTTCGTGACGAGATCGGTGGTTTTGTTGGCCGCTACATCCCAGACGATGAGGTAATCCACGCCGCCGTAATCGTGGATGAGGCGGTCGCGCATTCCGGCCATTTTGCGCCATTCGAGAGTGGGCAACTCGGCGCGAGTGTCTTCCGGCACTTTCTTCGCAGCCTCCCCGATGATTTCGAGACTGCGCACAAAGGCGCGTTTGAGCACTCGTCGGCGAGGAAGTCGTCGCGAGTAATTTTCGTCATGTGGGTCCGCAGAAATTCGGTGCAGAAGAATTGCACGTCGGATGTGGTGAAGGATTTGACGTAGAGCGGTGGCGCCATGCTTACCCTATGGCCGGAGGCCAATCAAAATCAAAGAGAGACGCTGGCGCGGGGGTGTTGGCATGGCGCGACGGAGCGACGCCATCCACCTTCTTCGACGACGGCTGAGATGCGCGAAATTGGGCGATTTTCGCCAGATTCCCGCGTTTCCAGAGTAGCTGACACGCTCTCCAAGCCGATTTACACGGTGTCCAAGGCGATTGGCGGGATGTCCAAGCCGTCTGTCGCGATGGTGTTGGCGAATTTTGCACTATCCAAGGCGGGTGGCGCGGTGTCCAAGCCGTCTGTCCGGCTCTCCAAGGCGTCTGACGCGCTCTCCAAGCCTGCTCGCACGCTGTCAAAGGTTTTTTCGCGCTGTCCACGCCGGTTTTACCTGCTATCCAACGGCACTGTCGGATTGTCCAAGGCGGGCGTCGGGGTGGCCAACGGCCTTTTCATGGGAGTGGATTCCGGATTGCGCCGATCCCGCGCTGCCGGTCGCAATCTCACCGCTGAAGTCTGTTCCGCGTCGGTATCGCCTCGACGAATCGCGAAGCCGCCGCCGACCACGCAGATGGTGCCGAAGATAAACCCAATGAGCATGACGATGCCCATCGCTTTGCTTGCGCCTTCGGCGAGACCGCCGGCGGCTTGCGCGAGGATCGGCGGCGCGCGCAGTGAAATGAGGAGTGATGTATTCATGCGTCCGTTTTTAGCGGACGCAGACGCGCGCAAGCTCCCGTTCGGGAGCCAAGTGAATGCACTCCCGAATTACGCTGCGCCGCATGAACGCATCATCGGACACGGATCTTCACGCAAACAAACTTCGCGAGCTTCTGCCCTTTCTGCGCGGTTGCATTCGCGGTCAGGATCACGCGTTGCCTCGTATCGCATCGCTCCTGCAACGCGGTGAGCTTGGTTTGTCGAAACGCTCGCGCCCGCGCGGCAGCTTTCTCTTTCTCGGGCCGACGGGCGTAGGCAAAACGCAAGTCACCATCGCGTTCACCGAATTTCTCATGGGAGCGGATCACCTGTTCCGTTTTGATATGTCGGAGTATCAAACGCAGGACAGCATCGGCGTGCTGCTTGGCGGCAAGCTCGGCGAGCGTGGCACGCTTGCGCTCGCGCGTGACCGGCATGACTGCGGCACGTTGCTTTGCGACGAAATCGAGAAGGCGCATCCGCGCGTGCTCGACATCTTTCTGCAAATTCTCGACGCCGCGCGGGTGACGATGGCGAATGGCGAGACGCTGGATTTGAGCGGCTTCTACATCGTCTTCACTTCGAATATCGCCGCTGCGGAAATGCTGGAACTCCAACATTCCAGTTTCGCCACGATGGAGCGCCACGTCCTCGCCCGCGCGCAACAAACGATGCGCCCGGAACTATTCGCGCGCATCAATGAAAAGCTGGTTTTCCAACGCCTCAGCTACGACGTGCAGCTCGAAATCGCGCGGCTCTTGCTCGATGCAGAATTGGAATTTCTGCGCGCAGCGGGTCACACGTTGAGCGTGGATGAATCCGTGCTGCCGTTCCTCGTGCAAAGTGGCTAACACCCGCGTCTCGGCGCACGTCCGATGCGCGATGCGGTGGAAAAATTGATCGGAGACGCGGTGGCCGCGCAGCTTATGGCAGGCGGCACCGCCAGCGGCCGACGGGTGTGATTGAAAGTGGGATCGGCGCGCGCCGGACGCCAAGTGGCTCCTGCGGCCCCCCGCAGGAATCCAACAACGCGCGCAGCGCCCACTTCCCCGGTGCGCGTCCATGCGAGAGAGGCGCTCCGCGCGCGCGGGGATTCATGCGGGGGCCGCATGAGCCACAGGCCGCCGCGCGCTGGCGCCACTTTCAATCACACCCGCGGGCGACTCAAATTTGATGAGCAAAGCCGGGCGCTGCTAATCGCCGCTGGCGCGTGAAGATTTAACTACGGTGCTGAGGACGGCATTGCTCGCAGCATCACTTTCCATCCAAGCGTAAGCCTCGGCCATCAGCGTTCGTAGAAACATCAAACGGTTCTGCTGCCGCTGTCCTTTCGGAGAATCGAGCGCGGTGAGCCAACGTTGCCATTTGAGGGAATCGGTGCTCGCGGCGAGTCCCGCTAGCGCGCTCAGTGCCTCCTCGGGAAAGACTTTGCTTTCGCCCAGGACGAGCGCGTGTCCGCGCCACCGCACTCGCGAGACGACGAGCACGCGGCTGGCTCGTCCGGTGAGGACGGCGCGGAAGGTCGTGAGAAAAATCCGCGCGGTCGGCCCGCGCAGCGCGAACTCGGTTAGCGATTGCCAGCACCAGCGCCACGAAAGCTGCCGGCCTTTGCGCCGCGTCTCGCGCAAGTAACGCCCAGGGCGGTCGAACGCTTTCATCGTGCCCTTCGCTTCGCAAAGCAGCACGCCGTCGCGGTCGAGTTGGCGTGCGGCAAGATCGAGGCCGGTGCGCGTGTAGGCGAGGTCGTTGCCAAACACCGCTTCCAAGTTCGGCTGCGATTGCATCCAGCGGATCGCGCCGAGCACGCCGCCATCCTCGATGGAATGCACCCGCGCCGCGCCGCCTAAAAATTCGACGGGCTTTTCACCCCGCATGTCCGCAAGCAATCCGCCGAAATCAAAATGGCCCGACGTGCCCTTGAGAAGCCCTCCCCAAGCCTGATCCAGTGTGGATGCTTGAAAAAACAAATGCTCCAAGGGGTTCAACTTTTCCAATACGCGATACGCGCTGCGCACTTCCTTTTGCAACGGCGCGCGTGCTCCTGCTGGCAACAATTTGAGGAGCTGCAGGAGGTCAATCGCGCTCACAGCAAAGCGCCTTACAGGAGTTTGATCTTGTGACCTTCGCGCTCCATCGCACGGATACTCGCCCGCAATAAAACGAGTGTGTGGTGATTTACTCCCTTGGCGGAAATATAAATGTGCGTGCCGGGCGCGGGGGCGAGGTCTTGGAGTGCGAGGTCAACGCCTTCGTGCCGGGCTTTCTGCCACTCGCGGGGCGGGCGAGCTTCGGCGGGGATGATGGGCTGCGGTTCGGTCACGGTGAAAGCAGGTCATACACTCTCGTGGGAGCGAAAGCCAAGGCGTCGCACCAAGACGACCCGCGAACATCGTCAGTCGTCGTCGATGCGTGAAAGTTCCGCCGCGCGTTCCGTCGCGATGCGCCGCGCATATTGCGTGGCCGAATGAGCGAGTCTGCACAGTTCATCGGTGCCGATGGAGAGCGGCGGATAAAGCACGTCTTCGCCCTCCGGCGTCTCGGCGCTGGCACTTTCCCAACGCTCGAATTCGCCCGATTGCCGGAGCACCTTTCGCTTCTGGTCTTCGGTCAACGCGCCGACCATCTGTGCATGGAAAATGACGATGACGGCATCGCCCAACTCGCAGTCGAGTCCGCCGCACAGGTCGGAAAGATTGACCAAGTGCCAGCCGTTCCAAAGCGACCAGATGAAGCGCCGCAGTCGCGTGCCGCCGGTGCTCCAATGACGCGCGAGCGCACGGGTGATGGTTTCAAGTGCTGATTGCAGTTCGTCTGACGGAATGGAGTCGCGACGTTTTTGGACTGCGTTCATGTGACGGGTGAGTTCGTCGAGCGCCGACTGTTGTTCCTGTTCGGTAGGTTCGTGGAGTTCCATAAAGTGTGGTTGGGGAGTGAAAGCAGCCTAATGACCTGCGCGGATGGTTGGCTCCCGAACGGGAGCAATCTGACTGCGGCGCAAAAAAGCTGTGGATTCAGAAATTCGTCACCATGCGCTCGATTCGCATGATGGCCGGAGCAACGAGCTTCTTTGCGTTGAGCGGGCCGCTGGTGAACCAGCAGCGGTCGCCGTGCAAATCCATCCAGACGACCTTAACGGTGCCAAGGCTGGTGCGGATGGTGGCGCGAAGCGGTTGCTCGTGCCGGTCGAAAACGATGGATGAAATTCGGGCCATGTTGAGAAGTGCCGTTCAACGAGTGGCTCCCTCGGTTGAGATTCGTGCGTGAGACTGCCACCGGAAAAAGCCGCCGCCCTTCGCAGGGCGACGGCTCCCCGGAGTAGATCAGCTTTGGCTGAACAACCCGACTTCCCCATCGAGCAAGCCGTGGAGAGCCTGCGTCCGTTGTGGAAGCGTCCACAGCCCGCTGTCCTTTGCGGCCTCCGTCACCGCGTTAAAGAACCGCCATGCCGAGCGGCCATCGACGGCGAACTCGGGATGCCGTGGGGTCCTCCACTCCTGCAAGATCGCGGGAACTTGCGTCACCGTGATCGCGCGATTGTCGAGCGCGCGAATCACGAGGTCATGCGCCTGCGCATCCGTCAGTTCGTGCCGACGGTAGGCATTGATCCGTTCCGCCTGCTCATGCCAGCGATCGCCGAGTTGACCCACCGCGCCGGACACCAAACCCGGCAGGTCACGCACGATGTGGCGCGTATGCTTGCGCGCGATCTTGATCTCGCCGGAGAAGGCGAGGTTATCGCACACAAACACTCCCGACCCCACGACCAGCCCGGCGGGAAACCGCTTGTCGTGGGAATTCCGCAAGCCAAGCACGTAGCAGTAATCGCCCTGCTCATCGCCATTGACGATTTGGAGTAGGCCGAAGTAGCGAGCCGCATCGGCGCTCATGCCGTGGGCCTCGTTGACGATCCGCATGTTCGCGCGGTTCAATGCGCCTTCCACTTCCGCGACGAGCGTCGCGTGCGGGATGGGGCACCAGGTGTTGTCTCCTTCAGGTGTGCAGGCTTTGGCGAGTTGCTCACGTCCGATTTTGGACGCGCCGCAGTGGAGGATTAGGTTCGATTGGTTCATTTTGAAAATGCCGTTTAACGAGTGGCGCCCTCGGTTAGTTGTTACGGCTTTACATATAGGTTACTAGATACGTTATTTCAAGGAAAAGATGCGGTTTCGTGAAGAAACTTTCCGCTGGAAACAGACCGCCGTCGCTCGTATCTAGTGATGCTAATGGCTCGCTCTCCACGCACAAACTCCGAACCGAAAAAACGCGGTCCAGGCCGACCGAAGATCTCGAAACTCACACCCGCCGAACAGGCGCGGGAGCGCGTGCGTCGTCATCGCGAAAAGAAGCGCGAGGGGGGACGAGTCGCCGTCGAGCTTTGGATCAAAACCGAATGGCGCGATGCCATTCTCGCCAGTGGTATAACTCTCCAGGAATCCGCCGATGCCGCGTTTGCCCTGCTCATGGCCAAGCAGCGCCGGAAGTCCCGGTAGCTATCCGCATCAGCGCAGCACAGGCGCAGCGCCGAGCAGCAAGGGACACCTTTCGCTCTCTTTCCCTAGCCCGCGCGGCAATGAGCGCAGGGCGAGCGCCAGCGAGGAGGCACCTACCCAACTTGGCCGCCGCGAAGCCTCCCCGGAATTCCCACGGAGGCTGAGCAAGGATCAACAAACATCCGCCGGGCGGGGGTTCGCACGAAGCGTGACGGTTCCTCCGGCGCGCTTCGTGAAACGAGGGCGCGGCCCGGAGGATCGAACGATGATCTGCGCCGCCCACAACGCAGCGTCAGGCCGTTCGCGTAGCGCAGCGCGGAGCGAGTAGGCCGGGAGCGGAGTGAGGACGGCGCAGTTCATCCCACGGCCTACAAACTTGGGAGTCTGTGCCTTGGGCGTGCGTCTGCCGCCCTTGGCACAGTCTCCCGCGGCGCAGCCGCATCAGGAGGCGTTGCGGAACCTCGCGAGTCGTTCGCGCGCACGGCGCGGGTTTCTCTTGTCGCATTCATCGGAATGCCGCCTCGCCGTTCGCTCTCGATGGTGAGGTAATCAACGCCCGTCTCGCGGTTCGTTGCCTTGGTGCCAGCTGCTGTAATGCGGTGCAGAAAAGCAAGCCGCGTAGGTTCGTCCACATCGCGCCATTCGGGACGAACGCGCAGTTTCAATAGCCAACCCTTCCGCACGAGCATTCCCCAGCCCAAGGGAATCTAGTGTGGCTCCACGACCTTGCGGCTCATGTTTTTTGCGCGACTCAGATTTCAGCCGGCTGGCGCTTCCGTGGCAGGTCGGCGGGCATCGAATTCGTCGCGATGATCTGCGCCGATCGGAAGGCAGCGCCCGGCTTCCGCGCGGAATCACGGGTGGAAGGGCGGGAGCGCCGAAAGGTTGGCGCAGATGATCGCCGCCTGCCCCACAAACTAGGGAGTCTGTGCCGTGGGCGCGCGAAGCCGGTGGGAGGCACAGTCTCCCACGGCGCAAGCCGCGTCAGGAGGCGTTGCGGAACCTGGGTTCCGCTGTGAGGGGTGCGTCCGAGACGCGGCGGCTCGGACCAGGGGAGAGCCCTCTCCCCTCAAACGGCTATTCAAGATTTTCAGCATTCGTCTGAGGATACTGGAGTCAAAGAATGGGTAACTGCGTGTGTGATAAGCCGATGCCTTTTTCAAACTGTCTCCAGATTGATTCCAACTCTGTTTTGGAAAGACGGCCTTTCCACCTGTAGTCGAAGCGAAACGCTCCCCGATTGGAAATCCATTGGCGCACCATGTCGTAGAGCACCAGCGTCGCGAAATAGGTGTTCACGAACTGCGACCGCTGCGCCCTGGTGCCGAACGTAAGATTCGTGGCATCCACTCCGGTGGTTAAAGACGAGGTAAGAAACGGAGGCATCGACCATGAAAGGAGTTCCTGAAATGGGGCCGCTTTGTGTGATTGATCGTCACTGAATGTCAGGAATCTCGCCGGCCAGCAGTAGAAGTGAGGACATTCGACTTTGGTTTCGAGAAACTCCAAATGCTTCCCCATGTAGAAGCGAATCGGCACGTCCTCCGGCCCGAAATCGCACTTCTCAAATTGCTGCTGTAGTTCAGCCCATCCCGACATTTTCGCACCACGCGCGAGGCAGTGCCGGCCAACGGTCACGGGGTCCAGCCAGTCGAGCCGCTTGCACAATCGTCGCGATGCTTTGAGGTAGCTTTTGTAGCCGACGTTCTCGACTTCGCGGACAATCGTTCGGTCCCGTTTCACCTCGCCGCAGAGCCGGAGAAAGCGAATGCCGGGATGCAGGTCGTGGACAAAATCGCGACTTGGATCAATCGGATCGGGATACCCACTGCTTGGATTCAGCGCGATGTCGCAGAGGAGGAGAAACAAGTTCACCGACCCATCATCAAAGTCATCGGGCACCGGAAGCCCCGCGATCTTCAAATACTCATCGAAAGCAACCGTATAGACGCCGCGCAGCCAAGCCTGTCGTCTCGCCTCCTGATAGCTGAGCGAGCGGTATTGCAGTTCCGCAAATCGAGCCTGCCCTTCCATGATTTCCCGCATCCCGAGCGGCAGTTGAATGAGTTGATCCGGCACGAAGTATTGCCGCTGAGTCTTCACAAAATCTTCGTAGTAAGGAATCCACTCCACGGCGTTGGGCAGCCCGAGACACTGCGGATCAAGGGTTCTTGCGAGGCCGGACACGGTGCTGATTTGCGCGAGCAACAGCGAATGCCCGAGCGATTCGTAAAACCGGGGATTTGCCTCCAGGCGGGCGTTGGCATTGGAGGGCGAATAAAGCAAGCCGGCGGCAAACTCGATTTCACTCCAGCGGGAAACCGCCAGCACCGCTGGATGATCGCTGGCGTAAGAACGGGAAATCGAGTCGGTGAGTGGCTTGGAAACGCTCGTTCCCGACTCCGACAAGTATAGTGTCGTGGCGAGGGCCTGCACGGGAATGCTCAGGCCGTAAAGCAGTCCAGCAGTGGTGCCGATGTGCTGCCACCAGTGAACGGTCTCATGGAGGTATGTGCCGAATGCGGAAAACGCCGGTGAGCCGACCGGCTCAAGACTGGCCCCCCTGCCCGCGCTACCCGCATCAAGGAATTTCGACACCGCTGCATCGAGCGACACAACCGCGCTCATCGGATCGAACTCCCCCATCTTCGCCGTCCGCCGATTGTAGGAGATTTGGCGGAAGTCCCGGTAGTAATTCACAAGCGAGAGTGCCGCCCGAAGACGCCGCTACTCCAGACAGGCTTGGATTTCCTGCACGTTCTTGCCTTCGAGACGAGTGATGGTCCCGTCAGGCCGCTCGATCTCAACGCGAACATCCATTCCGTTTGGCCGAGCCTTCTTCGCGAGCCTGATCTGATAGATCGTCAACGCGAGTTGCGCCGCATTGAGCACGACGCCGGCAACTGCGATCGCATCGCCAAGGCCGGAGCGAAGGGGCTGGCGTGAGTCCACCTCGAACCCGGAAGTCGGGGCGTGCAGGTGTTGGTGAACTTCGGGTTCATCAAGTCCGTGGAAAAGAAACGAAATCGTTTTCATGTGCGGATCAGCGTGAATGGAAAATCATCGCTGAGCAAGGTGCCGCGAAAATGTTTCGGCGTGTGTTGTCTCCGTGTGAATGCAATGATTCCAACGAAGGCTCGGTGCTTTCGTTCACTCACACGGCGGTCTAATTTGGCCGCTTCATGGCCAAGCACCCGCCCGTAAAGAATACCGCAGGAGAAGGATTCGCCGTCGAGGATTGCGTCGTCGGCCATCTGGCGTGTCATCTTCTCGCCGGTGTCCCGTGGAGCGGAGCGGGTGAAGGGATGATTCGCGTCATCGAATGTCAGATGAGGCAGGACGGCTGGCTCTTTGACGATGTTGTGTTGAGCATCGAAACCGGCGGCAGGGAACGCCGGTGCGCGTGTTCGGTGAAAAGCCACGCTGTTTTTACCAAGGCCGGTGCGCCGCGCGAATTCGCTCGGGCGCTTTGGGAGCAGTGGCTGAAAAGCGGCGACGCCAATTTTCAACGTGAACGCGATTCGCTCGCACTGGTCGCGGCACAGCATGAGCCAGAGGTCGGCGAGGCTTGGTTCGGCCTCACGGATGCAGCGCGGGCGATGGCACCTGAAACGATGGCAGCGCGCCACGCGAGCGACGCGGAGCCTTCGCCACTACGGCGGGCAGCTTTTACGAGCCTGCAAATGTCCGATATGGATGCGGTGGAAACGGCGCGGCTCTTGCGATGGTTCCGTCTCGCGCAGCACGATTTTCAACACGCGAATTCGCAAAGTGCGACGCACGCGATCGCGCTCTGCCAGCAAATCCTTCGCGACACCAACCGAGATCGCGCGGGTGAACTTTGGGATGCCATCGTGACTTTTGCCGGAGGCGTTAGACGCAAAGGCGGACGCATCACGCTGCCGGATTTGCTGGCGAAATTGGGACACCGATTCCCGCTTAAGCAGCATCCCGATTACGCTGCCGATTGGGCGAGCATCCTGACGGAGAGCGGGCAGCGGATGGCGTCTCTGCCGACTAAAATCGGCGGTCAGGTTTCTGTCCCGCGCGGAGAGTTAATTGGGCAAATCAACGAGCGGTTGAGCGTGCATCAGCGCGTCGCTGTGCTCGGAGCATCCGGCAATGGCAAAAGCGTCCTGAGTTGCGAGTGGGCACAGATGGATGGCGTGCAAGCAGTTTGGTTGCAGGCGACCGACTTGGCCGCACCCGGCGGGCTGCGCGCGATGTTTCGCCTGTCGCGTAGCGTTGCCGAATTGTTCGCCAATACCAGCGAGCGGATGCGGTTGGTTTTGGACGGCCTCGACAAGTGTTTCGACGAAACCGCATTTGGCGAAGCGGCCACGGTGCTTCGCGCGGCTTTCGCGCCGGAAGCGAAAGACCGCTGGGAAACGGTGCTTACCTGCTGCCCGGAAGATTGGGAGCGGGTGCGAGGGCAGCTCATTCGCAGAGGCATCACCCTGCCCAGCGAGATTGTGAGTGTGGAAAGGTTCAGCGAAAAGCAGGTGCGGAAAGCGTGCGAGCGCGTTCCCTCCCTGCGGCTGCTCGGTCAGCGCCCGCATCTTCTCCCACTCCTCCGCTGGCCCAAGGCACTCGATATTGTCGCCACATACTGGCAGGCCACGGAGGCTGCGCTGCCGTGGGCCACGGAATCTGACTTTGCGCGCTGGTTCTGGCACAGCACGATCAGCCGCAACGATCCCGCCAGTTTCCGCGATTTGGTCGCGCGCAAGCTCGCGGTGCAACTCGCCGACCGAATGGCTGGGTCGGCCTCGCTGGATGCGTTTCCGCGAGAGGAAGCTGCGGCGCTCTCACAGCTTGCAGGCGAGGGACATTTGGAAATCGACGGAGTGCGCCGCACAGTTCGGTTTGCCCACGAACTCACCGCCGATTGGGCGCGGCAGCGTGAATTGCAGGTGCAGGGAAGTGCCGCCGCCGCTTTCCTGCAAAGCCGTTTGCATTCGCCCTTTTGGCATCGCGCAGTGCGCTTCCACGGACTCGACCTGCTCGAACGCCAATCCGATTCCGCAGCATGGCAGGAGTTCTTCGGTGCTTTTGGCAGCGACTCTGCGGGAGATGAGATGGCTCAGAATCTTTTGCTCGAAGCGCCTGTTTTCGCGGCGAACCAGCGTGCAGTGCTGGATCGGCTCTGGCCCGCGCTTCAACTCGATGACGGAAAGTTGAAGCGCCGATTCCTCCGCCAATTCCTGCGCGTGGCCACTCGCCCCGACGAAGAAATGGTTGCTCATTTCGCATCGCGAAGCGCCGAAACTCAACTTGATGCGTCGGTCCGCTACCGCGTGCCTTTGTGGACCTACTGGCCGGGAGTTCTCGAATTTCTCGCCGCACATGCAGAGCAAGCGGTGAAGCTGGCCCGCGGCGAGGTGGCCGATCTCTGTCTTCTCTGGCTCCCATTTCACGAATACATCGACTTGGGGATGAAAGACGCCGCAACGCTGGCTGTCGTCTCCGCGCGCCAAGTCTATCGCAACGAGGAGGAGTGGCACGGCAGGCACAATCGTGTTTCCGCTGTGGAAAAAGCGTGTCAGGCGCTTTTGGCGGCTGCGTCGGAAATGCCCGACGAAGTTTCACACCTCGCGCTGAAATTTTGCGGCCGCCGTCCGCCCGACGCTGACGACGGCTCTCCGGGAGAAGATCGGGATCACCACTCTCAATTCGTGCCCGACCCCGGCCCGCCGACTCCGTGCCCGGAAGGGCCGCAGCGTCCGTGCGCGCGAATCTTCCGCAGTGCTTTCATGGACGGCAATCACTCCGGGTTGTTGTTTCGCGCACTGCCAGAAGTGGGCGTGGAAATCATGTTTGCCGTGTTGCTCGATCTTCCGCACGCGAACGATCATCCCAGCGACTGCCATCACATTGACGAGCACGGCTTCGCATCGGAGGCGCTGCGCCATGAATCGTGCTTCTGGATCAGCGGGCCTTTCCTCACGTTTCTCCGCATCAATCCCGCCGCGGCGTTGCCGGCCATCATCCGCTTGGTGAACTTTGCGACGGATCGGGCGTGTGAAATCGGTGAAGATGTCCGCCAGCATCTCGCCGTTCCCGTCACGGTGAATGGCGAGACTCACGAGTGGCGCGGCCATCAATTTTCGTATGTGTGGCATCAGGGGCACGTCTTCGCGCAGCGTGCCGTTGGCTGCGCGCTGCTTTCGCTCGAAAAATGGTTCTACCTGCTCATGGATGCGGGCGAACCGCTGGATGAACACATCGCCACCATCCTTCGAGAGAGTCGCTCCATCGCGCTGGGCGGCGCGTTGATTTGCGTCGGAAAACGAAAGCCGGAGTTGTTTCTCGGCCCGCTGCGTCCCCTCGTCGAAGCGGTGGATTTTTACTGGCTTGAAGAAACTCTCGGGCGTCGCGGTGAAGGCAATTTTCGCGCTTCAGCGTTTTACGAGGACTCTCCGGGAATCGTCGAGGCATGGCGGGAGTGGGTGCAGATGCCGCACCGGAAAGAGTCCATTCACCGGCTGGTGGTGCGAATGTTTCTGAGCCACGCGACGTGGAGGGAAATGGTCGCGGACTTTCGCCGCACCTGGCAGGCCCGTCTCGATGCGGCGACGGAAAATCATCCCGCTCCGCCTTGGCTGGCGCGGATTGCATCAGAGTTTGATCCTGCAAACTGGCACGCCGAACAGCAGGAGGATCGCACACTCATTATCTACGACCCGCCGGCGAGCCTGCCGCAGCCGACGCCAGAGGATCTCGAACAATGGAAGCGCGCGGAATTGCTGATGCAGGTTCCCTTTCGCTGCCGGGAGATTCTGCTTGAAGATGCCGAATGCACAGAGGGGCAGATGATTGAAATGTGGTCGCAACTTGCGGCGGTGCGCGCTCTGTCCGTGCCGGAGGACGAACGCGGAATCCGTGACAATGAAGACGCGCTTTGCGGCATCGTCGCGGTGGCCGTGGTGCGGCACCGCGCATGGCTTGCCGCTGACCCTGAGCGGGAGAACGAGGCCATCACCATTCTCGCCAAAGTCGGTGCTCAACAACCGAAAAAGTTCTGGTTCGCCGAAGATGACTTCTCCGATTTCAAATGGGATAGCTTCGCAGCATGGGCGCTGACGACGCTTTGGTGCGAGCAGCCGGATGAGCCGTTCCTTTTACAAGCAGTCGGTGCCCTGGTGTTGTGGGATCGTTACCTTGTCGTCTCACGCGTGATGAGCATCGCGGCAAAGCATCGCGCGCAACTCGGCGCGCATTTCGACCGGCTGCTCGCTCACACCATTCGCTACGCTCCGCCCGCCATTGCGCACAGATGGAGAATCACGCGCCACAGCGGGAGTTTGACCGCGACGCATGGGTCGCCGCACATTTGGAAAAATTCATGGCCGGCCAGACGGAACCACCTCCCTCGGACTGGACGCGACTGGCTGATTCGCAAGAGGGTCGTCATGGCCGAAGGCTCACCAACGGACTCGACATCGGGCACATCTCCGCAGCACTGGCTTGGGCCGAAGATCTGAGCGCGGCGAGCAATGAGGCGGAAAGGGAGATGTGGTTGGAATACCACCGGCAGAGTTTTTTCTGCGCCCTGATTCGCATCCGACAAATCGCAGCCTCACCGGAACCATCGGAGCCGCGGCATGACCATCACCAGCACTTCCCTTACGAAGACGAGCGGCGCTTGATTGAGCGGATTGGGCGAATCGTCGCGCGACTCCGCCCCGGTGAAGATCACCAGCGGTTTTGGGAACCCCTCTTCGCGATCGGCTTACCGGCGATCCACTGGATCAGCTCGTTCGTAGGTCGCCGGATGATCGAAGCAGCCGGACATGAACAAGTCGTTCCCACATTTGTCGAGCAGCGGCGGGCGATCCTGGAATACGCGGAGCAAGCCAGAGGAAGGCCGGCATGGAAGTCGGGAGCGCGCTACCATCCGGGTGGGTCGCGTGACCTGTGGAGCGACTTGCTCGGATTCTCGCGATCTTCGCCCGATTTTTGGGACGAAAGATTGGCTCCAGCGGTGGAAGCTGTCCGCACATTTCACGAGCGATGGGCCGACCGGAATGTTGACGATTGCCACGACGCCAGCACCTACATCCACTTCCTGAAAACGCGGGCGGCTCGCGCGCTTCGGATGGATGGTTTGCTGCTCTTGCACCGGAAGGCTCCGATTGGTGACCAATACTTTTGGAGAGAGTCAGTAATCCAAAATTCCCTTGCTGGCTTCCTGCGCCTGCTGCTCGATGAGCATTGGCCTGAGTTAAGTGGAAGCGTGGAAGCGCGCGCTGCCTTCATGGCCTTCGCGCTCAAACTCGCCGCGTTGCAGCATTCATTGGGCAGTGAGGTTCTTGCCCTCGCCGGAAATCGTTTCGGTTCAATTTAGTAGGATTGCCATTCTGCCCGTGCTTCTGCGCGTTGGCCCCGGAGAATCCGTGTGTTCACACTTACCCCGTGAACCAGCTCGAAATCTCGCCGTTCGGCTCAAGCGGGGGTAGCGAGGTTTGCTTGAAGCCGCGTTCCGCATGAACGAGAACACAGGTGTGCTTCGGCAAGCTGCGCAGGACGTAAGGCTTAATCTTGTGCTCCTCCTGCTCGTTGTAGTTGCTCGTCGTGTGACCGTGCGAAAAGCCCCATGAGCGTTTCAGGAATTTTTTCTTCCCCAAGAAATCGGCGCTTTCGACAGCCCCTTCCTCGTCCGCAGCTTTGAAGATCATTCGATTGCGGAGATTGAGCGTGAGGACACGGGCTTTTTCCCGACCGAGCGGAGGAACGAATGACGTGGAAGATTGAGCGGCGGCGACGACGGTGCCCTGCGCTTCGCGGATTACGTCCACGGAGTTGTAATCGCTCATGCCGTCCTCACTCGCGGTCATAAAACGCTGCGCTTCGTCGGCCCAGAGGATGAGAAGATTGTCGTCCCGGCGTTGCGCCTTCGATTTGTCGAAACGGCGCAAGACGTGCGTGTAGAAAAGCATTTTGAGAAACGTGTTCACATAACGCCGCTCGGCCTGGAATTTCTGCGGCATAGCGACGCAGATGATTTTGCCGCGGTCGATTTCGGCGAAGTCGAAAGTATTTTCACGCGGGCAAAATACCTGCGTGATTTCCGGTGAAAGGAAATGCTGGAGGTAGTTCGCGATGGTTTCCTTCACGCCGCCGATTTGCTCCGGCGGCTGGTTGAGAAAGCGATTCTTGAAATGATCGTAGAGCGCATTACGCCGCTCGGTGGCATAGCCACCGAGCAGGTCTGACAGCGCCTCGTTCATGTCCTTCTCATCAAGCAGGAGGCTGTAGGCATTCTCCAGCGTCACGTCGGCGCGGATTTCGTAGAGCGTTTCCAGCGCCTTGGCGATGTGGGTCTGCGCCTGATTCTTGAAGAATCCCTTATCGCCCTGCTGGCCAAGGCTCGATGCCGTATCGACGACGAATTTGGCATACGTGCTCGCGGGGATGGTTCGGTCGGAAGTGAGATTGTAGGCGTGCTGCGGCTTCCATCCCGTCGGTGCATTCTCGGGTTTCACTTGCAGCAAAATCAAATCGTCCTCGCGATGAAAGTGAGCGGCCATTTCCGAAAGCGTTTCCCAATAGAGTCCCTTGTCGTCGATGCAGACACCGCCCCATCCGGGTTCGTTTTTGAAGACCTGATAGAGCAGCGGAGTAATGCCGGAGCGGGTCTTGCCGGAGCCGGTGTCGCCGGTGATGAGCCAGCCACGGCAAAAGTCTTCGCGCGTCCACGAAAGGCCGCTGAGTCGCACGATGACTTTGCGCGTCCGTTGTGCGGCGGGAAGCGTCAGCGCGAAGACTGCAAGCAAGCCAAAGGCTGTTGCCATTGCAGGGGCGGCAGGAGCATCGAGGATTTGCAGCGAGTAGTATCCGGCTGCCAACGACAATGCGGCGATGATGGTATTGACGAAATTCATGGCGTTAATTTTCCAATGGCGATTCCCGCCGCGAGAGCGACCAGAAGCAGGAGAAAGAAAAGCGCGCCGCGCCCGGATCGCATCTGCCGCGCGGTGTCCGGCAGCTTCCGCAATTCCTGAATCAGCTCCGCCGCTTGTTTCGCGAAGGTCTTCGTTCGCTGGTCGAGCAGCTCGATTGATTCACGGAACTCCTCGAAGGTCGGCGGACGCGAGCCGGTGGCGGTCGGCTCGGAAGTCCGCAGGTAGATGTGGAAAAGCTCCAGCGAAGCCAGCATCGGATCGCCGTCGCGAATGCCGTATTTCTTCTGCCATTCGAGAACGGCATTTTGCAGCGTGAGATTGCGCTCGTCGCTGTTCACGGCGCAGTCACACCCTCCACCGCAGGCACGGCTTTGCGTTTCGCTTTCCCGTTGTTCTTCGACTGCTCGCCGGTCGGAAGCAGTAGCTCGCGAGCAAGGTCGATCTGCTCGTAGAATTTCGCCTGCCAGTTCTTCAATCGCTGCCGATCCACGAGACTGAAATCGCTCTGCGCAATGGCGGCGGTCATCGACAGATTCGTCTCGTTCAATCCGGTGACGAGCCAATCGTAGAGCTTGGGCATGACGATTTCCTGACCGCCGAGTTCGCCCAGCACACGGCTCCGCGTCTGGCTTTGATCGAAAATTTTGAACTGCTCGCTGTGCGCTTGATTGCGCACGATCACATACCGGCACTTCGGGCCGAGCGCGTCGGCGATGATCTTCACCTGCTCCACACTATCCGCCTCGTGATTGACGGGTGAAATGATGGTCAGCGTCGCGCCGAGCATTTCCAGAATCTCGAAAACCCGCACCTCGGCGAAGTAATCGAGAAAGATGTCGGTGGAAGCTGCGCGGCAATCGACGACGACTAGGCCACTGGTTTCGAGACTGGAAATCAACACGTCGATTTCCTGCACCTGCTCGATATTGATGAACTCGGCTTCGCGGTGAAATCGCTTGAGCGTGGAGTTCTCGTTATCGGTGTCGATGGCGCGATGCCCGACCTGCTGGTCTTTGAGGTATTGGACAAAGTTGGTTGCGAAGAAGCTCTTCCCGACGCCGCCTTTGCCGTTGATGATGATGTCGATGTGTTTGGTCATAGAAGGGTCAGACGTTGCGCGGATCGGCGATGCGCGGGCCGCGTCCGCGTGAACTGGCGGGCGTTTCGGACGCGATGCCATGTTCGTGTCGCCGGTTCAGCAACTCGGCTATTGGCGCTGAGGGCTTTGGTGTGGCGCTACGGGTGTCACCTGCTGCCGCTGGCGCGGCCCATTCACGACAGAAACGAGCGATGGTGTTGTGGGAAACGGTGACGCCGAGTTGCTTGAGCAAATCGGCAATCGTCCTGGATGACGCGCCCTTTTCCCGAAGCCGGACGATGCCGATTGTGAAAGGAAGTAACGAGTGGAAGCGTCGTCCCGCCGACGCCTCGAACGATTGCACCTTGGCATCGAAAAGCTGAATAAGCTGGTCGCGCTCACTGCTCATGTGACAGCCCTGCAACGATGACGGATACGGACTTGCATCACGCCATGCGCCAATGCTGCGACATGGCTGAACCACCCGTGAGACAAAGCGGTTACAACGCTGCATCCCGCGACGCGCACTTTGGAGACATTTGGCGAGACGGCATCGTTACGGGTCGTGACGGCACAGTTACAGCGCGTGAGTCGCCGCCGATACGCCGCTGCTTGATGCCGGATAGTTGCGTGCGACATGCCTGTTACGAAACGACCTAGCGCCCTGCTAGGGGTAGGGCGTCCTCTCTTTCAAAGTTAGCTTTCATGCCATCCATGAAAGCGCACCCAAATGATAACAAGCTCCCAAACGGGAGCCTCTTTCAAAATTGTTTGGCTACTAACTGCGGGCCAGTCCCGTGCTTTCGCCGAAAACTCAATACAACCTCAAGAATGCCAAAGAGTATTTCGAGGAACATCTCTGCGTGGGTGACTACTACAGCGAAGGCGAGCGAATAGCGGGGCAGTGGATCGGAAATGGCGCGGCTCTCCTCGGGCTCGGTGAACGGGTGAAGCGCGATGAGTTTATTCGCCTCTGTGAAAGTCTTCATCCGCAGACCGGTAAATTCCTGACGCAACGACGGAAGACGATCCGCCGTGAATTGGATGAGGATGGAGACGAGCGAGAGATTGCGAATCGGCGCGTCTTTTACGACTTCACTTTTTCACCACCGAAAGACGTTTCCATCCTCGCGCTTGTTGGAGCGGATCAGCGCATCACGACGGCACACGACCGGGCGGTGAAATGTGCGGTCGCCGAGTTGGAGCAGTTTGCCGCAACCCGAATCAGAAATGCGGGCGCGTATGCAGACCGATGCACGGCGAATGTAGTCGGCGCGATTTTTCGGCATGAAACTTCACGCGCCCTCGACCCGCATCTGCACAGCCATTGCATCCTTTTCAATGCTACGCACGACGCCACGGAGAATCGTTGGAAGGCGTTGCAAAATTACGAAATGCTCAGGGCGCAAAAATACGTTGAGAACGTCTATTACCACGAGCTGGCCCGTGAACTCGGGAGGCTTGGCTACGGAATCGAGAATCAGGCGCGCGGCGATTTCATTATCCGCGGAGTTTCACCGGAACTCCGCGAGAGATTTTCCAAACGACATTTGGAAATCGACGAGAAGACGCGCGCACTGCTTGCGCGAGAACCGCACAAATCCACCGGCAACGTCGCGGAAATTCGCGAGCACATCGCGCACAATGAACGCTCGCGGAAAATCCGGGACATCGGCGCAGCGCGACTAAAGGAGCTTTGGAATGGTCAATTAGCGGCAGGCGAGGGGCGGGCGCTTCAACGCATCGTTGCGACGGCACAAGGAACGCCGCACCCGCTCCAGCAAATGAGTGCCAACGAATCGTTGCAATGGGCGGAGGCACATTTGTTCGACCGAAAATCAGTCGTTCGTGAATACGAACTTTGGCGGCACGCGTTGGAGCATGGGCGCGGCTACGAACTGGATGTGTCGGAATTGAAGGAGGCCAGCGCGCGGCGCGATTACATCCGGGATGGCAACGAATTCCGCAAGGTGACGAGCCGCGAAATGCTGGCGCGCGAATGGGATGTTTTGCAGAGAGTGAAAGACGGGATTGGAAAACACGCGCCATTTGATTCCGGGCAGGGCATCCGAAATCCGGCGCTCGATTCCGAACAACGCGAAGCGGTGGAGAGGATTCTAAGCTCGCGCGATTTCGTGACGTTGTTTCGTGGTGGTGCAGGGACGGGCAAGAGTTTCGCGCTCCGTGAAGTGTTGCGTGGACTGCGCGACTCCGGCCACTCGGTGCAGGTCATCGCGCCGCAGCGGCAGCAGGTGATTGATCTGCAACGTGACGGGTTCGAGCACGCTCAAACGGTGAGCGAATTTTTGACGAGGGCGGATATGCAGTCGGGCACCGTGGTGATTCTCGATGAAGCCGGGCAGCTCGGAGCGAAGCAAATGCAGGCGCTTTTGCGGTTCATCGAAGAAAGTGGCGGACGGCTGATTGCCTCGGGCGACACGCGGCAGCATGGAGCCGTCGAGGCATCGGATGCGCTGCGAGCCATCGAAAAATACTCCGGGTTGCACGCGGCAGAATTGCACGAAATCCGGCGGCAAGACCCGCGTCGCGCGGAGACGCCGGGCGAGCGTGAGTTTATCGAGGCATACCGACGTGCGGTGAAGGACGCGGCGACGGGGGACATCGGCAGCGCCTTCGACCGCCTAAGCAAGCAAGGTGCAGTCGTGGAATGCACGCTGGCGAATCAGCAAGAAAAGCTCGCGGAGCATTACCTCGATCTCATCAAGCGCGGACAATCGACAGTGGTTGTGTCGCAAACGTGGTCGGAAATCCACCGGGTCAATGAAGCCGTGCGGCAACGGCTGAAAGCACATGGCTTCATTGGTTCGGATGAGCACGCCATCGTCGTGCTCGAACGCACCGACCTGACGGACGCGCAGAAGCGCGACAAGCGATTTCACGGCGTGGACACGGTGCTCGTTTTCAACAGGAATTGCGGACGATTCCGCAAAGGCGATTCCGCCCGGCTCGTCGCGATTTCCGAACAGGGTTTGATCGTCGAGACAGCGGAGCGGGTGGGCACGATTCCGCTGCGCCACGTCGGTCACGTCACCGTTTGCCGTGAGCGGAAAATGGCGTTCGCATCTGGCGACCGGCTGCAACTGAAAGCCAACGCGCAGACGCGCGACGGTCGCCGCATTGCCAATGGCGAACTGGTCACGGTCGAGCGTGTCGAGGCCGATGGCCGCGTCGTGCTAAACGACGGGCGAACGCTCGAAAACGACTACCGGCAATTCGTGCGTGGCTACGCCGTCACTTCCTACGCCTCGCAAGGCAAGACGGTGGATTACGTTCTCTTTTCCGACTCCATGGTGAAAGCCGCGACCAATCGACAGCAATGGTATGTCACTATTTCACGCGGTCGAAAGGGCATCCGAATTTTCACGAGCGATGCGCGCCAACTGCGGGAAAATGCCGCGCGGTCGGGTGATCGCGAACTGGCGATGGACCTCCAACCGCAAGTGGTTGAGCCGCGTCCGCTGAATCGCGGACGCTTGCAGCGCGGCATTTCGCGTGGCCGTCAGCTCGCCGTGGATTTGTGGTGGCGGTTTAAGACGTTGACCCGGCGGCGAGTCGCACAAATCGCAACTCGCGAGGAAGTGTCGCTATGAAAAAGCGACAGACAAATCGGCGTGACACCAATGCAAATGAACCGCGTTCTGACGATACCAACTTCGAGGCATGGGAAAGCAATCCGCAAGCGCAGGCGCTGCGTGTCGATTTGCAAAGCGGCGCGTTCTTCGTCCTGCCATACAGCCACTTCGCGCTCGCGCATTTTGAGCGCGACGAGAATGGCGAATCTTTGCGCATTGCCTTCACCACGCATGAGGTTCGCGTATCCGGGCGTCATCTGCGCGAACTCGGAATCGCCCTGCAAAAACTCGCGGTCGAGTGGATCAGGGAAGTGCCGCCGCGTTACGCCGCACTGGCTGAGAAAGGCCGTGCTTTCATCGAGCGCATTGAGGTCGCCGAAATCGAAGACGAAGAAAATGAGCCGCCTGATTGAATGCGCTCGTTGTTCTGGCGGCGGCAACTCCCCCGGCGAGACCCGCTCACTCCAGCGGGTCGGCTCTAGCCGGGGGAGTTGTGAAGAACTCGCAGAGTTATTCAAGCCGCCGGAAACAACTGCCTTCGCCGGAATGAAGTGCGAACCCGACGGCAAACTGCCACGCTAAGAAACCCATGTATTACGAAGGTTCGTTGCGGATTCTGAAAACCGAATCGCTCTCCGCTGAAGAAGCGGAAGTCGAAGCGCGCTTTGCGGCGCTGGTGCAATCGCGTCTGGATGAAATCATCGCAGAATACGAAGCTCGGTTCGGCGGCGTCATCGACACGGATCGGGCGCGCGAATTTTCGCCCGACTACTGCGCGTCGAAGGCTTCGCGGACGCGATTTTCGCGCGCCGTCTATCGGCCCGCAAAAGCGTTGGCGGATGAAATTTACCGGCGCGAAATCCGCAAAGGTGCGCCTGCGGAGCCGCGGCGTATTTTATTTACGAGCGGCGGCACTGGTGCGGGCAAAAGCACGACGCTGGGAATGCTCGCTGCCGGGTCGGAATCCCGCGATCCATACGACGTCCTCGTGGATGGCACGTTGTCGGACTACGCATCGGCAAGGGCGAAAATCCGGCAGGCGCTCGCCTTCGGTCACAACGTCGCAATCGTCCACGTCCACCGCGCGTTTGCCGAGGCGGTGCGGATGGTCGTGCGTCGCGCCATTGAGATGGGCCGGGCCGTGACCCTCGACAACATCGCGGCCACGCACTTTCGTTCGGCGGAAACGCTTTTCCAACTCGCCGATGAATTCGGCGCGCGGATCGGCATTCGTGTCGTCGAAAATTCCGGCGAGCAGCACACGCGCACCATTTCCATGGACGAACTCGCGGCCACGCAGGCCAGAAGCGTTGACCAACTGTGCAAACTGGCGCACACTCTGCTCGCCAATGAATTCGACCGCATCAAAGCTGATCACCCCGAAATCCATGAAGCTCTCATCCAAAAAGGTTCCCGCCGCTAAAGTCCAGCGACCTCCAGCACCGGCACGGGAAGATGGGGAAGATGCTCTCTTGGATCGCGCAGTGGAGCGCATGGTGGCCGGTCTGAATGAGGCCCGGCGCACCGGCAAGTTTCCGAAGGTTTATTGAGCTTAGGCTCGCATCAATCATCCCGCCGGAAAGTCGCGGCGATTTGCGCCCGGATCGCGGCAAGTTCAGCCGGGTCGATTGGCGTCTGAGGCACCCGCTTCGCATACCAGCGGGCGGTGCGCTCACGACAATCCAAGCCGTCTTTGGCGAGCAGCGCAGCGGCCTTCAAAATCGTCGAGGACGCATTGAACAAAACGATTTTCGCGCTGCTCGCCGCCCGGTCCACCGCGAATCCATGACAGACGAAAAGCGCGTCCTCGTAGCACGAAATGATGCGGCGTTCCTCGTGCCCGTCGCGAAGCGCCCGAAAAGCATAGCTGTGCGCCGTGCGCCGACTGAACCGCACCTTGCAGTTGTCCCAATGGCATCCGGCAAGCCGCACCTGCACCGCAAACGCCTTTCGTCGCAACGCCTGCGGCTTCGCCAATCGCTGTTCCCGACCGCGCCACAGCGCAACATCGCGCTTAGCGCCGTATAAATCTGACTGCTGTATTCCGTAGGAATCCTTGTTCAGTGGATTGTCACAGCCTTGGTGATTATCGGGTATTTTTGAACAGGGAAAACGGACGTACCCATCTTGTTCCGACACGGGAGCAACAGGGGATTTG
>JANNWY010000229.1:0-57068 GCA_031409335.1 Chthoniobacteraceae bacterium
GCGAACTGCGGATCATCCGCCCGCTCCGGTGCGAGCAGCTTGAGCGCGACGAGACGGTTGAGTGATTTCTGCCGCGCCTTGTAAACCACACCCATGCCGCCGCGCCCGAGGCATTCGAGGATTTCGAGCTGCGGAAAATGCGGCGCGAGTTCTTCCGGCGAGAGCGTCTTTTGCGACGCGGCTGGCTCCGCATCCGTCTTGGTCGCCTCCATCGCCTCGGCCATGAGACAGCGCGGGCAAAGTCCCGCCGTGGCCGCCGAGGGCAGGACGGCTCCACACTTCGGGCAGGAGTTCGGAGGTAAAGTTGGTTCGCTCATGCCCCTGTCCTGACGTGCTGGCGCGGATTGGTTACCAAGATTGTTTCCTCAACTTCCCAGCGCGGCGAACAACGCGCGCATCTCATCCTCGATCGCACCGGAATCATCCAGCGTGCCGGCGACCTCCGTTTTCAGCACCTCGCGAAAACGCCGCTTCAGCCGATGCACCGCGACCTTCAGCGCGTTCGCGTTCATGCCGCAACTCGCCGCCAGCGCCGCCTGGTCGCCGTGCGCGGCCTCTCCCGTGAGCCACGGTTTCACTCCCTCGAAAAACTCCGCGCGTCCCTCGGCGACGCATTCCCGCCGCAGCGCCTCCACGGCGCGCGCCAGCACCGTGAGCGCCCATTGCCGGTCGAAGGCTGCGTCTGGCGAAAGCACACTCGCGTCCGCCACCGCGCGCGCCTCGCCCGCATCGGTGTCATTCAGGGAAATGTTCTCCGCACCGCCGCCACGCTTGAGCCGCCGCGCCGCCTCACGGTGATGCGAAAGAAAGTTTTTCACCGCGCCGAGCAGATAAGAGCGGAAGCGCCCCCGGTCCTGCTCGGCATGGGTGATGGCCCCGCCGGCCAGCACGTTCGCGAAAAAGTCGTGCGCGAGGTCCCGCGCGCCATCCGCGTCGCGGAGTTCGCAGCGGAGAAACGCAGCGACCGGCTCGTAATAGGCATCGCACAGTTCCACCAGCGCCCGCCGTCCCTCCGGCGATTCCGCCTTCGCGCGGCTGACCTGCGTCCACCGCGTCGTCCGGAAGTCCTCGCCAAGCCTTTCCCGTGGAAGCGGACTGGTCGTGACGGGTGTTGGTTCAGTGGTCATCGGGAGCCGGCGAGATCATGGCGCAGATGCCTGACGTTTTGGAGGGGAAAGGTTACCGGCTATTGTCCGCCACCTCACAGGCTCAGGCGGTCGGCGGGGGCGAAACGAAAGCGGGCAATTCGCGCCGCCCTAGTTGAACTCCACCGCGCGCGCGTTCGCGGGAATGGCGACGACCTTCTCCGGTGATACATCCGCCTCAATCGCGGGGTCAGTTACTTTTTCTCGGGTTTTGGGATCTCGCCAAATTGCTCGCGGTAGAGCGTGGCAAAAGTGTTTTCCTGCGCCGGCACGGCGTTCTCATTCACGAGCTGCGGCTGCACGGAGTCCCACCAGCGATCGTAGGCGGCCTCGAGTTCGCGGACCACTTCGGGATGGTCGGCGGCGACATCGCGCTGCTCACCGGGGTCTGTCGGAACATCGAAAAGCTGCCACGCCTTCGCGCCCTTCGGATCGACATTCACGAGATGCCAGCGGGGCGTGCGCACCGAGCATTGGCGATACTTTGCAGCGGCAGCTTCCCCCGTTTTCCACCGACCGACATGGGTGAAGTGCGTGCGCTCCGGCCACGCGGCGGCGGGATCGCGCAGCAGCGGCGCGAGGCTGCGGCCCTCGATCTGCGCGCGCTCTTTTTCACCCAGCTCCGCGCCCGCGAGTTCGGCGAGGGTGGGGAAAAAATCGACGTGCGCGGTCAGCGATGCGCGCGCACCGGGAGCGAGCGCATCGGGCCAGCGCCAGAAACTCGCGGTGCGCGTGGCACCGAGCCAGGGCGTGGCTTTGCCACCGCGCATTTCCGCGTTCCACACCTTCACGCCGCCCGTTCCACCGTTGTCAGTCATGAAGACGACGAGCGTGTTTTTCGCGATGCCGAAGTCATCGATCCGCGCGAGCAGTCGTCCGATGTTGTCGTCGATGTTTGCGATCATTCCGAAATACTTTGCGGTCGCCGGCGGCACTTTTTCGGCGTAGCGCGCTTCGTCTTCCGGCCGGACTTGCAGGGGTGCGTGCGGCGCGTTGGTGGCGAGATGGCAGTAGAATGGACCGCGATCTTTGACCTGCCCGATCCACGCGAGCGCCTGCTCGAAAAACACGTCCGTGCAGTAGCCCCGCGTCTTCTCGAACTTGCCGTCGTGCAGGATGAGCGGGTCGAAATACTTGTTCCCGGGTGCGTCGCCGCACGAGCCCGGATAGGTCTGCCCGATGCCGCCCGCGCCGTGGATGAAGGTTTCGTTGAAGCCCCGCTTCCCGGGCTGATACGCCGGCTCGTCGCCGAGGTGCCACTTACCAAAAATGCCCGTCGCATAGCCCGCGCGCTGCAACACCTGCGGCAGCGTGATCGCATCGAGTGTGAGCCGCTCGCGCTCCTGGATCGTGTGCGTCACGCCATTGCGAAACTCATGTCGCCCGGTGAGCAGCGCCGCGCGCGTCGGGGCGCAAGTCGGCGAGACGTGGAAGTCCGTGAAGCGCACACTCTCGGCGTGCAGGCGGTCGAGATTCGGCGTCTTGAGGATCGGATTTCCGTGCGCGGAAATGTCGCCGTAACCCTGGTCGTCGGTGAGGATGAAAATGATGTTGGGCTTCGGCGCGGCGAGCGCGGAGGCAGTCAGGATGCAGTAGAGAAAAAGGCGGATGAGATTCATTTTTCGATGGGCATGGCGGGCAAATACTCTTCGCGGCTGACAAAGCCATCCGCATTCGCATCGCGAGCGGTGAACCACTTTTCCGCATCCGCCGCGGGGCGCCCCGCGCTGAATTCTTCCTTGCTCAACTTTCTGTCGTCGTTCCCGTCGAGTCTCGCAAACGCGGCGGCGCGCGGGCTCGCGGCGGGATTCGCTGTTTGCACGCCAGCCATCAAAGCGGGCAGCGGCAGGTAGTCGAAATCGACGATCATCTTTTCCGCGAGCGCGACGCGGAGCGCATGTTCGATTTCCCGCACTTCGGATTTTCCGCTGAGGTTGTTGAGTTCCGATGGGTCGGCTTCGAGATCGTACAATTCATACACGGGACGCGGCGTGGTGAAATAGGTCACCGCCACGGCAGGCGCGAGTTTCCCCGCGGCACGCGCTTCCCGCATCTGCGTCCATGCTGCGCCAGTCATGCTATCCACCGGCGAGTAGGGAATCCACGGCGTGCAGTTGTAGATCAGCTTGTGACGTTCACTACGCACCGCACGGCTGAGGTCGTAGCCGTTGCTCGTCATATCCACCGTCACCGGTGCGCCGCCATGCGGGCCGCGCTCGATGAAGACGTGCTTCCGCGCCGCGTGCGCCTCGCCGCGCAGGAGCGGGAGAAAGCTGACGCCGCTCATCTTTTCCGGCGCGGCAACACCCGCCGCGGCGAGCAGCGTGGGCGCGAGATCTTCACCACTCAACAGCGCGCGCGATTCGCCGCCCGCTATCACCACGCCGGGCCAGCGCACGAGGAAGGGCACGTTCGAGCCGGGATCGTACAGCGAACCTTTTCCGTGCGGCAGCGCCGCGCCGTTGTCGCCGCAGAAAACGACGATCGTGTTCTTCGCGAGCCCGCGTTTCTCCAGCACTTCGAGGCACGCCTGCACCTGCTCATCCACGCGATTCACCTCGCCGCAGTAGTCGGCAAGCTGCTCGCGCAAACCCGGCAGATCGGGCCAGTGCGGCGGGAGTTTCAGCGCAGCGGGATCGGGCCGCGCGCTCATTTCATTCCACGGATGATGCGGATTGCTGAAATTTGCCCACAGAAAAAACGGCTTCCCCTCGGGCCGCTGCGCGAGGAACTCCTCCACCTTTGCCTCCACGCCTTTGCCGCCACTGGAATCGAGATAGTCCACGCGCCCCGCAAACGTCTTCATGCCACGCTCCTGCAGCAGCCTCGACAGCTCCGCATCGCCCTTTGGCACCGAGCCATCGAGGTGAAAATGCCGCCCGCAAATACCGGTGAAATATCCCGCCTTTTCGCGCAGCAGCTCCGGCAGGGTGATTTCATCCTTCGCCAGCGGCGACGAAAACCGCGTGATGCGCGCCGCGACCGGCGAGCGCCCCGTCATCAGCGAAGCGCGCGAGGGCACACACTGCGGCGCGGTCGTGAAAAAGCGATGGAACTTCATCCCCTCCGCCGCGAGCCGGTCGAGATGCGGCGTCGTCACATTCGCATCGCCGTAGCAGCTCAGGAATGGGTAGCTGTGATCGTCGGAGAGCAGGAAAATGATGTTCGGTTTTTCCGCCGCGATGGCGGGCAGGGCGAGGACGATGAGGAGGATGAGTAGCGCGCGTTTCATGGTGTGATGGGAGTTAGCGGGCGGGCGTCAGCGGCTCCTTTTCGTAGTCGCTCGCGCGCACCCATCCAGTCGCCGGTTTTTCGCCGCGCTGGAAGCGTTCGTAAAAGCCAACGTGCCCGCGATTCGCGTGTTCGTAGCGGTCGAAGATCGCGCCGTCACCGACCACGCGCGGGTCGCCCTGCTGGCGGAGTTCGGCGAGCATTTCCTCGCGCAGCGAGGATTGCGCGGCGGCGCCTTGCGGTGAAAGCGCGAGATTGCGCAGGCAGTCGGGGTCGTTGCGCAGGTCGTAAAGTTCCTCGCCTGGACGCATGCCAAAGCACAGCGCCCAATGCGGGTCGGCGGGATTCGCGCGGCGCGCGTCGAGGATGAAACTTTTCGTCGGGCCGGCATCGCAATCGAGATAACCCGTCTCGGGATTTCCCGCCGGCCAGCGCGAGGGCTCGAAGTTTTTCAGGTAAAGCCAGCCGTCCTTGATGATGCCGCGCGTCGGATAACCCGCGTCGTCTGGCCGCCCGATGTCCGTGCGCTCCTTGCCGATCAGCACATGATCGCGCGCCGGATTCACGAGACCCGATTTCTCCGAGCGGAAGATTTCCGTGAGACTGCGCCCCGGCGATTCCGCCATCCCGGTCGCGGCCCACTTCAGCCCCGCGATCTCGATGAGCGTCGGCGCGATGTCGATGAAACTCACGAAGTCCTCCACCGCGCGTCCTGGCTTCGCGATGCCGCGCGGCCACATCGCGGCGAGCGGCACATGATTCGCAAACTCATACGCATTCCCCTTCACCCGCGGGAAAGGCATCGCGTGATCGCTCGTCACGATCACCAGCGTATTCGCGAGCTGCCCGCGCTTTTCCAACTCGGCCAGCATCCGCCCGAGATGCCGGTCGAAATGCTCGATCTCAAACGCGTAGTCGAGCAGGTCCGTCCGCGTCGTCTCATTGTCCGGCCAGTAGCCCGGCACGCGGTCGATGTCCGCCAGCTTCTTCCCGCCCTTCGCGATGCCGGAGCCGAATTCATATCCACGATGCGGCTCGACCGCGCCGTACCAGAAGCACCACGGCTTTTCCGCGGGAGCGGCATCGAGAAACGCGGAGAAATTTCCCGCGTAATCATTGCCACTGATCTCCGGCGTCGGCGGCGCTGCCTTGCGCGCATTGAAAGCGACGCCCGTCATCTGCCGAGGCTTTCCGTCCGCGCCCGTGGCCACGCCCGGACCCCAGCCTTTTTGCGTGTGCCCCACGCGCCAACCATGCTCCGCGAGCGCCTCGGCCCAGCCTTTGAACTCCGCGGGGAAAAAGCAGACGTGATTCGCCGCCTCCTTGAGCTGCCACGAATTGCGCCCGGTGAGCAGGCACGCCCGCGACGGCGCGCATTTCGCATTCGGCGTGTAGGCGTTTTGAAACAGCACGCCCTCGCGCGCCACGCGATCAAACGCCGGCGTCTTCACCCAGGCCGTGCCATAAGCGCCCGCGTGTTTCCCCCAATCGTCGGCGATGGCGAAGAGGATATTTGGCGGCGCATCGGCGGCGGGCAAAACTGCCGTAGTCTGCGTGAGAACGAGAACAAGGATGGTGAGGAGCTTCATTGCGGTTTGCGTTTGGTTTTGCCGGGAGCTGGTTTGTCCCACGGCCATGGGAGGACGTTCGCGCGCCTTGCCCACGCCTGCCATTTTGACGCGAGATCTTTCACCCGTGCGGGTTCTTGCGCGGCGAGGTCATGGAGTTCCGAGCGATCCGCCGCGAGGTCGTACAGTTCCCACGCGGCGGCGGGGCCTTTGGCGACGAGCTTCCAGTCGCCTTCGCGAATGGCGCGGTTGCCTTCATGCTCCCAGACGAGCGGCTGCGTGCGCGCGAGCGGTTGACCGGCCATGGCCGGGCGCAGGCTCACGCCTTCGAGCGGCGTGATTTTTTGGCCATCGCGCTCGGCGGGGTATTGCGCGCCGGTCACGTCGAGCACGGTCGCCATGATGTCCACGAGTTGCCCGGGCTGATGCGCGAGCTGCCCGCTTCCGCTGGCCGCGATGCCCGCCGGCCAGTGCGCCACCAGCGGCGTGGCGATGCCGCCTTCGTGGACCCAGTGCTTGTATTCGCGAAAGGGCGTGTTGCTCACATTCGCCCACTCGCGCCCATAGGAAATGTAAGTGTCGGCCCCGCCTGGCATCGTGCCGTAACCCATGCGAACCGGCCAGCCATCGCGGGTTTGTTTGGGCGTGCTGTTGTATTGAAAATCCCCCGTCGCCATCAGCGGCAGCGTCGGTTTTTCACCGCGGGGTTCAGTCTTAGGGCCGCGGCCGATGGTTTCGGCGCACCCGCCATTGTCCTGAAGGTAAAAGATCAGCGTGTTCTCAAACTGCCCGCGCTCTTTCAACTCCGCGATCACGCGCCCGATGCCCTGATCCATGCTGTCCACCATCGCCGCATAGACTTCCATGCAGCGTGTCTCGAACTCGCGATTTTTCACCTCGCTCCAGTCGCCGACGAGCGGCGACGGCGTCCACTTTTCATCCACCACGCCGAGCTGTTTCTGCTTTGCCCAGCGCGCCTCGCGGATCGCCGCGTAGCCCGCGTCGTAGCGTCCGCGATACTTCGCGATGTCCGCCGCCTTCGCGTGCATCGGCCAGTGCGCTGCCGTGTAGGCGACGTAGAGAAAAAACGGTTCCTTCGCGTGGTCGCGCGCGTGGTCGCCGATGAAACGCACGGCGTGATCGCTGATCGCGTCGGTGTAGTAAAATTCCGCCGGACGATACTCCGCGTCATTCACCGCGGTGATCTGCGCGTCGTCGCGCACGAGCGCGCTCGGATCCCAGTAGCTGCCTGCGCCGTGGATCGTGCCGTAGAAACGCGCGAACCCGCGCTGGAGCGGCCAGTTCGACGAGATGCCCAGCTCCTTGGCGCTCTGCCCCGGCGTGACGTGCCACTTCCCGACCGCGTAGCTGCGATAGCCCGCTGGCTTCAGCGCCTCGGCCAGCGTCACGCAGTGGCGGTTCAGATTGCCGCGATAGCCGCCGAGCCCCTTGTCCTCCATCATGTGCCCCACGCCCGCCTGGTGCGGGTGCAGCCCCGTGAGCAGGGAAGCGCGCGTCGGGCAGCAGCGCGCGGTGTTGTAAAACTGTGTGAATCGCACGCCGCCTGCGGCGAGCGCATCGAGATTTGGCGTCTCGATTTCACCGCCGTAGCAGCCGATGTCGGAGAAGCCCATGTCGTCCGCGAGGACGACGATCACGTTCGGCCGTTCGGCAGCGGCGAGGGCGCCTTCGGCGAAAAACAGGGCGCAGAGTGGAGCGAGGAAATCGCGGGGTAGTTTCATTTGGCAATGTCTGGATCGAGCGTCGGCGGGCCAGCGATCCAGCCGAGCGAGACGAGGAATTTATCGGCCTCGGCGAGCGTCTGCGACTTGTGCGGCTCCTTGTTAAAAAAACCGTGAATGCCGCCGGGATACACCTGCGCGTCGCAGCGCGCACCCGCCTGCTTCATCGCCGCCTCGAACTCGCGGAGCACCGCCACCGGGATCAATTTGTCGGCATCGCCGAGAAACACGATGGTCGGCGGCGCGGTTTTCGTGATGTGGTGCGCGGGTGAAAACTCTTTGAAACGTTCGCCAACGCGCCCGTGTCCCCACTGGCCCGGGCCATTGTTGAAGACCGGATTGAAGAGCAGCAGCGCATCCGGCTTGCAGGAAATTTTGAGATCGTCCGCCGCGTCATCAAGCCCATCCACCAGCGCCGTGAAGGCCGCGAGATGTCCACCCGCCGAGCCGCCCGCGGCGGCGATGCGCGTCGGATCGATTCCCAGCTCCGCCGCATGCGCGCGCACATACCGCACCGCCGACTTCGCATCCGCGCAGCAGACGATCGGTGGACCTTTGTCATCCTTTGCGAGGACGCGATACTCCACGCGAATCCCCACCAGGCCGCGCGTCGCGAAGTATTCGCTCTGCCCGCGAAACTGCTCCGGCGTCCCGGACACCCACGCGCCACCGAAGAAAAACACGATGGCCGGCCGCTTGTCCGCCGCCTTCCAGTCCACGGGTTTATCAATGTGCAGCCGCAACTCGCGGTCGCCGGCTTTTTTGAAAACGAGCGTCTCCGCCGCGTACAGGGCGCTGGCGGAGATCAAAAATGCGAGCGTGAAAAGGATGCGCGAAATCATGGTGCCGGGGTTTTCTGGAGCATATTTTCGTCAGCGGATTTTTGCGTCGGGAAGTTGCGACTTGATGCCTTCGTCGAGCGGCATCTTGTCTTTGTCGGGCGTCAGATCCTCGGCGCTGAGCAGCGCGGCGAGCTGCTTTTCCAAGCCGCCGCGCGTCGCCGCATGCGCGGGATCGTTGGCGAGATTACGCAGCTCCGCAGGATCGGCGGTGAGGTGGTAAAGTTCGGCCATGTGCTTGTCGGGCGAGCCGTCGCCGTGCGGGTAGCGGATGAATTTCCACTCGTCCCCGCGGATGCCGCGCACGTTCGGCGTGTAGGGAAATTGTTTCTCGTAGTTGTATTCGTAAAACCACGCGGTGCGCCACGCCGGGTCGCCGTCGTTCGCGAGCTTGCGCCACGAGCGGCCCTGGATTTTCTCCAGCGCTGACGCGCCGCACAGGTCGAGCACACTTGGCGCGACATCGAGCGTGAGCACTTGCTGGCGCACGACTTTTCCCGGCGGCAGCCCCGGCCCGCGCGCGATGATCGGGATGCGAATGCTCGGCTCGTGCATCGTGCGTTTGTCCACCATGCCGTGCTCGCCTTCGAGCAGGCCGTTGTCGCCCATGAAAACGATCAGCGTGTTTTCCAATTGCCCGCGCTCTTTCAAAAACGCCACCAGCCGCCCGACGCTGTCATCGACCGAAAGCACGGTGCCCCAGTAGCCATGCACCATGTTTTCGAAATCCTTCACCGCCTCGGGCCGCTCATCGGGAAAATTTTTGCGCCACTCAAAGAGCGGGCCGTAAATGCCATGCCACGTCGTGAGCCGTTGCTTGATCCACGCTGGCTTGGCATCGAGGGCAAAAGCGCTCGCCGGATACGGCACGCGCACCGCATCAAACGTGTGCGCGTATTTTTCCTCCGGCGTGTAAAAACTGTGCGGTGCCTTTTGCCCGATGCACAGCGCCCACGGCTTCGCGGCGTCGCGCTGCTTCAGCCAGTCGAGCGCGAGATCGGTGACGGTCGTGGTGTAGTAGCCGGGGATCACTTTCGCGCCCGCGCCGTTCAAGCTCCACTCAGTGTCGAAATACTTCCCCTGTCCCTTGTGCGTCGCGAACCAATCGAAGCCCGGTCGCGGCGCATCATTGGTTTCGCCCATGTGCCATTTGCCGATGTATGCCGTCGCGTAGCCCGTCTCGCGCAGCCGCCCCGGCCAGTGCGGGAGCGCGGCGGGCAGTTCGGTGAAATTATCCCGCACGCCGTGACGATGCGCATACAGCCCGGTGAGGATGCTCGCGCGGCTCGGCGAGCAGAGCGACGTGGTGCAAAAAGCGTTCGCGAATCGCACGCCGCTGCCCGCGAGCGCGTCGATGTGCGGCGTCTTCACATGCGCCGATCCGTAGCACCCGAGCGCATCGGGTCGCAGATCGTCGCAGAGGATGAAGAGGACGTTGGGCTTTTCCGCGCCCCGGGCCATGCCGGAAAGTGCGAGGACGAACGCGAGCAGTGGGAGGATCAGTTTCATGTCGGAGCGCGGTGTGATACCGCGCCGCGCGGGCGATGTCACCCGCCGTGATCGCCTCGCCCGGCACATTCAGTTGCTAAGTTTGTGGCACCTTTGCGGAGTTCGCAGGACACTTGTCCGCCCGATGCGTACCCCACTGCTCATCCTCGTTTTCACATCCGTCCTCCGGGCGGGATTGCGCGCCGACGATTCCGCCGGCATCGAGTTTTTTGAAACGCGCGTCCGCCCCATGCTTGTCGAGCATTGCTACGAATGCCACAGCGCCGATGCGAAGAAGCTGAAAGGCAATTTGCGGCTCGACTCGCGCGAGGGCATTTTGCGCGGCGGCGAGACGGGGCCGGCAGCGATCGCGGGCAAGCCGGACGAAAGTCTGCTGATCGGCGCGGTCCAATATCACGACAAAGATCTGCAAATGCCGCCGCCCAAGGACGACGTCCCGCGGAAACTCAGCGGCCAACGAATCGCGGATCTGATCGAGTGGGTGAAGATCGGCTTGCCAATGCCCGCCAGCGCGAATCTTCCAAAGGCGGATGCCGCTGCCGCGCACTGGGCTTTTCAACCGCCAAAAGCCGTCGCATTTCCAGCGGTGAAAGGCGAGGCGTGGGTGAAAACTGGCGTCGATCGTTTCATCCTCGCGAAGCTCGAAACCGCGGGGCTCGCGCCCGCGCCGGACGCGGATCGACGCACCCTCATTCGCCGCGCGGCGTTCGATCTCACGGGCCTGCCGCCGACAGATCACGAGATGGCGGAATTCCTCGCGGACAGATCGCCAGATGCTTTTGGCAAAGTCGTCGAGCGCCTGCTCGCGTCGCCACATTACGGCGAACGGTGGGCTCGCCACTGGCTCGACGTGGCGCGATATGCGGACACGAAAGGTTACGTGTACGGGCGCGAAGAACGGTTCTTCGTCCACGCATGGGCGTATCGCGACTGGGTCGTGCGCGCGCTGAACGATGATCTGCCTTACGACCGTTTTCTCCTGCTCCAGATCGCCGCGGATCAGCTCGTGCCCGCCGGCTCACCCGATCTCGCCGCGATGGGTTTCATCACCGGCGGCCGCCGCTTCATCGGCGTCACGCGCGACATCATTGACGATCGGATCGACGTGGTGACGCGCGGCACGATGGCGCTCACGGCGGCGTGTGCGCGCTGTCACGATCACAAATTCGATCCCATCCCGACGCGCGATTATTACTCGCTCTACGGCGTCTTCGCGACGTGCGAGGAGCGGCTCGTGAGCCTCGGCGCGGAATCGACGGATGCCGAATTTGTGAAGCACGCGAATAAACTCGCGGACACGATGAAGCAGCGGCGCGACGAAGCGGCGGCCCGGCTGCGCGCCCGCGTGGGCGATTATCTCGCGGCGCAATCGGAACTTCAGAAATATCCCGAGGAAGGCTTCGACCAAATCCTCACGCCAGACGATCTCATCCCCGCTTCGGTCCGGCGCTGGCGCGATTTTCTGCATCGCACGCGGACCACGACCCATCCGATCTTCGCGCCCTGGCATGTGCTCGCAAAGCTGCCCGCGGAATCATTTCAAACGCAGGCGGGTCCGGCGCTCGCGCAGCTTTTCACCGACCATCGCGCGACGCTGAATCCAGTCGTGGCAACCGCATTCACGACTCCGCCGAGAACCCTGCGCGAAGCCGCGGAGCGATATGGGAAAATGTTCGCGGAGAGTTCGGACGCGGCGCTTGTGAGCTTTTTGAGTGATCCGCGTTCGCCGACTTCGGTGGCGGACTCGGGCATCATCGACAACGAACTTTTCTTCCCAACCAACGCCTGTGAGGAACTGTGGAAGTTGCAGGGTGAAGTGGACCGCTGGCTCATCAAGACGCCCGCATCGCCGCCGCACGCGCTCATCCTCGCGGATCGCGAACCGGAGCGAAACCCGCGCGTCTTTATCCGAGGCAACCCCGCGAGACAGGGCGATGAAGTGCCGCGGCAGTTTCTGAAAGTGGTCGCCGGTCCGGAGCGCCAGACTTTTCAAATGGGAAGCGGACGGCTCGAACTCGCCCGCGCAATCGTGCATCCCGAAAATCCGCTCACCGCGCGCGTGCTGGTGAATCGCATCTGGCAGCATCACTTCGGGGCCGGGCTGGTTCGCACGCCGAGCGATTTCGGCGTGCGGGCGGATGCGCCGAGTCATCCGGAATTGCTCGACTGGCTCGCGCTGGAATTTGTGCGTGCGGGCTGGAGCGTGAAGGCGCTGCACCGGCTCATCATGTCGAGCGCAGTTTATCAGCAGGGCTCCGCTGCCGTTCCGTCCAGCGATGCGGACAATCGGCTGCTCTCCTCCTTTCCCCGGCAGCGCCTCGACTTCGAGCAAATGCGCGATGCCATGCTCGCAGCGACCGGCGAACTCGACACAACGATCGGCGGCAAGCCGGCGGAACTGCTCGCGTCCGCAAACAAACGCCGCACGCTCTACGGACTCGTCGATCGCCAGTTTCTCGCCGGAACTTTCCGCGTCTTCGATTTTGCGAATCCCGATATCCACATCGCGCAACGCCACGCGACCACCGTCCCGCAGCAGGCGCTCTTTTTTCTCAATCACACCTTCGTCGCAAGTCGCGCCCGCGCGCTCGTCTCGCGAGCTGAAGTTGCGAGGGCGACATCGAGTGTTTCCCGCGTGGACCGCCTCTTCCACGCAGTCTTTCAACGCAGCCCGACAAACCACGAGATGGCGAATGCGTTTCGCTTTCTCGCCGCTGCGGAAAATGAAGCCGCGACAGCCGAACCGCCGCCCGTGCAGTCGGCGTGGTCTTATGGCTGGGGCGAATACGACGAGGCCGCGAAGCGCATAAAGACCTTCAACCCGCTCCCGCATTTCACCGGCAAAGCCTGGCAGGGCGGCGCGAATTTTCCCGACGGAACGCTTGGCTGGGCGCAACTCACCGCCGAGGGCGGCCACCCGGGAGATGACCGCCAACACGCCTGCATCCGCCGATGGACTGCTCCACAGGACACCGTCATTTCGATCTCCGGCGAACTCGTGCATGAGCCAGACGCCGGAGACGGCATCCGCGCCTTCGTCGTCTCCAGTCGGCACGGCGAATTGCGCGCCGCGACGGTGCATCACTCGCGCGAGCCGATGACTGCGAGTGGCATCGAGATGAAGCAGGGCGACACGCTCGATTTCATCGTCGATATCCGCGAGGGCTTAAACAGCGACCAATTCCTCTGGTCGCCCGCGATTTCCGCCGTGGACATAAAGTGGGATGCAAAAAAGGAATTCAACGGCCCGCCGCCGATCACCGCGCAGCCCCTGAAACCGTGGGAGCAATACGCGCAAGTGCTGCTGCTCTCGAATGAGTTTTCATTCGTGGACTGAACGCCAATCCTGCCCGCCGAAGTGACCGGCAAGTTGAGAACTTGCTGCCGAAGACGGCTCCGGCTAGACGACTTCCCGTGCGCTACACCGTCATTCTCACCGATGAAGTCAAAGGAAAGCTGCACGCCTTGCCGCTCGCGCTGCGCCGGGAGATCGGGCACAAGCTCTTCCTTCTGGAGGAAGACCTGTCCGGCAACGTGAAAAAGCTCAAGGGCTCCAGTAACGAATACCGTTTGCGAGTGGGCGACTATCGCGCGCTTTTTACCCTCGAAGGCAAGACCGTGACGATCTATGCTGTAGGCACCCGAAAGGATATTTACCGATGAATTCTACGCTTCCTAAATCCAAACCCGTCGTGGCGGACATCGACAAACAAATCCGCCGGGGGAAAGCGGTGCTACGCGAACTGAAGACCACGCTGGAAGACCTTGAAGACCGCCGCGAACTGGCCGCCGCCCGCAAGCGCAACGGCGGCAAACCCGGCACATCCCTGCGTCAGGCTGCGAAGGAACTGGGGCTGTAATCCAAATTCGCGGGAGGCAATTTCCTCGTCACCAAGTTGGGCGTGAGCGGGGCCGGACTTTGCCTCGACCGCGTTGGTGATGGCTTCGGGAGGATTGAAGATTTGGACAGCTTCATCCTGCGGCAAGCGGGCCAGCGCGGATGGCTATGCACTTTTCCCGCTCGCCAATCGAGCGGTGAGCCGCAATTCGCGCAACTTTTCCTTGGTGGATTCGCGGACTCGCGGGTCGTAAATGTTGACCATGCGTTTTCCTCACCCGCATCCCTTGCCCCTTACCCGCCGCGACTTTCTGCGCCGGTGCGGGATGGGCATGGGGGCGCTGGGTTTTGCCCAGACGCTTGGGGCGGCGGAGGTCAATGCGGGGCGGAATCCGCTCGCCGCGCATGCGCCGCATTTCGCGCCGCGGGCGAAACGGGTGATCCACTTTTTCCTGAACGGTGGGCCTTCGCATGTCGATACGTTCGATCCGAAGCCGGCGCTCGCGAAATACGCGGGGCAGCCGCTGCCGAGTGAAAATTTGCGGACGGAGCGGAAGACGGGCGCGGCGTTTCCTTCGCCGTTCCAGTTTCAGCGATACGGGCAGAGCGGTCTCGAAATTAGCGAGCTGTTTGCGAAGACGGCGGCGCACGCGGACGACATCGCGGTCATTCGCTCGATGGTCGCGCAGGTGCCGAATCATGAGCCTTCGCTGATGCTGATGAATTGCGGCGACTCCGTGCAGGCGCGCCCGAGTGTCGGGGCGTGGGTGCTTTACGGGCTCGGCACGGAGAACCAGAATCTGCCCGGCTTCGTTTCGATGTGTCCCGGCGGCTACCCGATCAAGGATGCGGAAAACTGGCAGTCGGGCTTTCTGCCGGGCGTGTATCAGGGGACGTTCATCGACCCGCAACACACCGATGTCGGCAAGCTCATCGAAAACATTCGGAGCCCGCACGCGACGACGGCGATCCAGCGCCGGCAGCTCGATCTGTTGCGCGAGATGAATGCCGCGCACCGCGAATCGCGCGCGGACGATCCGCGGCTGGACGCGCGCATCCAATCGTTCGAGCTGGCGTTCCGGATGCAGATGGAGGCGACCGATGCCTTCGACGTTTCACGCGAACCCGCGCAGGTGCGCGCGGCCTACGGCGAGCATGTGCATGGCCGCCAGACGCTGATCGCGCGGCGCTTACTCGAGCGCGGCGTCCGCTTCGTGCAGCTCTGGCACGGCGCGGGGCAGCCTTGGGATCATCACGAAAATATCGAGGCGAATCTGCGCACGCATTGCGGCCAGATCGACGGGCCGATCGCGGCGTTGCTCGCGGATTTGAAACAGCGCGGGATGCTCGAAGACACGCTCGTTTTGTGGGGCGGCGAGTTTGGGAGAACGCCGACGGTCGAGCTGAACGACACTGGGAAATCCAAGCTCGGGCGCGATCACAATCACTATGGATTCAGCGTGTGGATGGCGGGTGGTGGGATTCGCGGCGGCACCGTCTATGGCGCGACGGATGAGTTCGGATTTCGCGCGGTCGAGAATCGCGCGACGGTCCACGATCTGCACGCGACGATGCTGCACTGCCTCGGCTTTGATCACGAGCAACTCACCTATCGCCACGCAGGGCGCGACTTCCGGCTCACGGACGTGGAAGGCAGTGCGATCACGCAGATCCTCGTCTGAATTTTCGCGCGTCGTTCATGGCGCCGGCGGTTGCGGCGCGGTCACGACCGCTTCGAGTTGCGTGGGCAAAGGCTGGAGAGTGGCGCGGTGTTTTTCGATGGCGGCAGCCAATTCCGCGAGCACATCGGGATGCTGCGCGGCGACATTGAAACTCTCGCCGGGGTCGGCTTGCACATCGAAGAGCAGCGGCGGGTCATGCGCCTCGGGCTTCGGCGTGCCGTAGCCGGGCTGGGTGAAAAGGTGCGCCTTCCATTTCCCGAGACGCACCGCGAAAAGCTGCGCGCCGCGGTAGAAGAAAAACGCGTCGCGTTTCACCGGACTAGCGCCGGTGAGCAGCGGCAGGATGTCGAGTCCGTCGAGCGCGCGGTCGGTGGGGAGCTTTGCCCCGGCGAGCGCGCTGCACGTGGGAAAGAAATCCATCATCGTCGCGACCTCACGGCAGACGCTGCCGGCGGGCACTTTTCCCGGCCACCACGCGATGCCCGGCACGCGCATCCCGCCTTCCCAGGTCGAGCCTTTGCCATTGCGCAGCAGCCCGGCGCTGCCGCCCGCGAGGCCGCGGACCAGCCACGGGCCATTGTCGCTGCTGAAGAAGACGAGTGTGTTTTTGTCGAGCCCCTCGCTGCGCAGCGTGTCGAGGATCTGGCCGACGCTCCAGTCGAGTTCCTCGACCACATCGCCGTAGCGTCCGCGCGGGCTTTTGTCGCGGAACTGATCCGACGCGAACAGCGGCGTGTGCGGAAAGGTGTGCGGCAAATAGAGGAAGAACGGCCCGGCCTTTTTCTCGCGGATGAATTTCACCGCGCGCTCGGTGTAGCGGCGCGTGAGCGTGGTCTGATCGGCGGGCTGCTCGACGAGTTTCTCCCCTTCAAAAAGCGGCGCACTCCACCACTGCGGATCCGGGTTCGTGCTGTTGTCCTCGTCTTTCGGCTTGGCGGCGACGGGGTTCATGTCGTTCGAGTGCGGCAGGCCGAAGTGGATCTCGAAGCCGTGTTTCCGCGGATGCCCCGCCGGGTTGTTCATCCAGTTTCCGAGATGCCATTTGCCGATGAGCGCAGTCGCGTAGCCCTGCCCCTTCAACTGCTCCGCGAGCGTGATTTCCTCGTCCGGCAAATGCCCCATCGACTCCCGCCGCAGCACGCGGAAGCGGTCGTGGCACATCCCGCTCCGCACCGCATATCGCCCGGTGAGCAACGCCGCGCGACTCGGCGTGCAGACTTCCGCCGCGGAGTAAAAATCTGTGAACCGCATCCCTTCCGCCGCCATGCGATCGAGATTCGGCGTGCGCACGCTGGGATGCCCGTAGCAGCCAAGGTCGGCGTAGCCGAGATCGTCGGCGAGGATGATGATGAAGTTCGGTTTCGGCTCAGCGCAATGGGCGGCGCAGAGCGAGAGGAGGAGCGTGGTGAAAAAGCGCGCGAGTGTTTTCATAGAGAAAGGTGCGGCCTTCTTCTGGGCCAACTTCCGCAGCGTTTCGAGCCGCATCTTCACCGACTGACTCCGGTCACTTTCCTCTCGCCATGCCTCACGGTTCCGTAGTCTGCCAGGCGAGCTTCGCGGAACGGGCACCCCGAAAATTGTTACGCGCTTTCAGCGCCGATGCGCGGCGGATTGCAATCCCAGAGCGTTGCCCTGGCCAGTCGAATTTCAGCCCTTCGGGCAGCGGAATTTTTTCCACCTCGAAAGCGAATCGGAACTAGAACGTTCCAGCCGCTTTTCTCCCCACCCAAAACACGCCGAGCAGCAACACGATCAATCCCGCCCAAGCCGGATGCGCCCAGAGTTGCACGCGGCGCTCTTGTAACTCCGGCTGCGGCAGCGCAGCGATGGCGGCGATGACGTCCGCCGGATTGGCGCTTTCCATCATGCGGCCGCGGGTGAGTTGGGAGATTTCGCGGAGCACGTCGAGCTTGGCGGGCTGGCCGCGTTTTTCGCGGCTCGTGCCTTGCACGGAGATCGTGGCATCGAGCGCGGAGCCGGCGTCGGCGCAGGAAAGGCGGACGGTGTGTTCGCCGGGTTCGGTCGGCGTGAAGACGGCGGTGAAAAGCCCCCACGCTTCCTCGCCCGGCGGATTCATGCGCACGCTCGATGTTTTCCCGGATGGTCCCGTGATCTGCGCGATGACCGCGCCGTCGCGCAAGGGTTCGCCGGTGAGGCTGGTCACATTGGCATTCAGCGTGAGCGCGCTGCCGGCGAGGGGGCGGTCGGGCGAGTAGAAGAGGCGCATCTTTTCGCCCTGCGACATGTTCCGCTGATAAGCCATCCAGCGCACGACCTGGCCCCAGAAGCGGTAGTGATATTTGTCCTCCACCCCCTTGCGCCAGCGCCATGCGCCGTCGGTGCCCATGAACAGGATTTTCCCCGAGCCGTAAGTCTTCGTGACGATGAGCGGCACGCGTCCGAAACGGTTCGTCTCCGTCGCGTGCGTCGCGAGGATTTCCGAGCCGGCTTTCGCGCGGATGGCGGGCGCATACCATTGGAAACCGGGAAGCGTTTGCCACACCCGCGCGCTGGCTTCGTCGGTGTCTTCCAGCTTCGTGAGCAGGCTGCGCGCGCCGGATTCCGTGAGCGCAAATCTGCCCGGCGAGGATGTGCCCCAGCCGCGCGGCTGCGTTTCGTCCCACACGATCGGGATGAGTTCCGCGAGCGCGGTGCCTTGCAGCGTCGCTTCGTTGCCGCGCAGGCCGGGCATGAAGACGAGCCCGCCCGCTTGATCGCGCACGAGTTTTTGCAAAGCGGCGCACTGCTCCATCGTGAGCTGGCCTTTCGCCGTGCCCACGTCGCCGAGGAAAACCACGTCGTATTTCGTCAGCTCCTCGTCCTTCGGCATCGCCGGGAGATAGCCGCGACCTGCGCCGGGTTTTTCGAGGTCGGGTTGGAAAAGGAGGCAGTTCAGGGACACGCCCGGATCGCGCTCCAGCGCGTTGCGCAGGTAGCGATATTCCCAGCGCGGATAGGACTCGACGATCAGCACGCGCAGTTGCTCTTTGCGAATCGCGAGCGGCGCTTCGATCGCGTTGTTTTCCATGAAACGCTCCGCGCCCGTCTTGGGCACCGTCAGCGTCACTTTCACGTCGCCGGGCTTGTCCGGCTTCCAGGTGATCGCATCCTGCAAACGGCTCATCGCCGGGATGACGACGGATTTCGTCACGACTTCGCCGGTCGAGGATTTCATCTCGATCGTCGCCGCCTCATCGCGCGGCAGCGAACTCTCGATGCTGAACGGCATCCGCAGCGGCTTGCCCGCGATGGCGAAAGTCGGCACGTCGAAACTCGTCAGCTCCACATCCGGCAGGCGCGTCTCGGCCCCGAGCGGCACGGCGAAGACCGGCACCTCGCGCATCCGCAATCGCGTCGCCGCCTGCGCGGGTGCTTCGCCGCTGTTCCAGTCGCCGTCGCTGAGCAGCACCACTGCGTGGAGTCGCGGATGTTTTTCCGCCGCCGCGAGCAGCGCGCCATTGATGTCCGTGCCTTCCTCGGGAGGTTCCTGGCTGGAGGAAAAAGATTCCACCGCGATTTCCATGCGCTCGGAGATTTCGCGCCACGCCGCGATGTCGCTCAGCGGTTTGGCGAGGTCCGCGCGTGACTTTGGTTCGGCGGAAGGATTTGCGGAATCAATCACGTCGCGGGTCTCCATCGAGTGCGACGTGTCGTTCAGGATCAGCAGCGTCGGTTTGCTCTCCGGCTTGAAAACTTCGCGCCACTCCGGCTGGTTCAGGGTCACCGCGATGGCTGCCGCGATCAGCACGCGCAGCGCCTCCAGCACGCCCGTGGAAGTGCGAAAACCGCTGCGTCGCCACGCCATGAATGCGAGCCCGGCGATCACCAGCACGAACACAATGCCGACCGTGAGTGAGGTCGGCGTTTGCGTGAAAACGAGGGATTGGCTCGCGGGTTTCATCGTCCTCGTCCTCCTACTCGTCCTCGAAACATCGTTGCCGGCATATTCGCGCTCAAAGTCGTTGCACCTCCGCTGGGACCGCTTCCTTCGAGGACGAGTAGGAGTAGGAGGACGAGGACGAATTCGTCTCCCTGCGCGGCGGCATGCAGAGCAACGCCTCGCCGAGCAGCGCGAGCGCCATGGCCATTAAGAACGTGCGCCAGACTTCGTTCGTGAGGCTGCGTCCATCTTCGAGGTTGTCCGTGAGAACGCGGAAATCGAGGCCGGCGAACAGGTCGTTCAGCGCGGGAGTGGAAAGTGCGGTGGGCAGATCTTCGCCGGGTGGGCGGTTCAGTGCGGTGATTTTTTCGCCCGCGGCGACGACGCCAGCGCGCAGCGGAAGACTCGCCGAAATCACCGCGTCCGCTTTTTCCTCCACGCGCTTCCACGCCGACGGATCGGCACCGAGAGCCGTCGCTGACGCCACGCGCTGCTGCGCCTTCCCGAGCGTGCGCGCCCCTTCGTTCAGCGCGCGATGAAGCATCGCAAACATCACGACACCATCGCGCGCCAGACTGGATGCGCCCGATCCTGGCAGCGTTCCGAGAAAGTAGACGCTTCCATTTTGCTCCTGCGCGGAGCGCATCAGTAGCGGCGCACGTCCGCTGACGCGCGCGAGCGGCACGCCTTCGCCCGCGATGCCGCAGCGGCGCGAGACTTCCAGGGAACCCACCGGCAGCGCCGCGCCGTCCCGCGTGTTGGCGAGCAGATCGGCATCGTTGCGCCACCATTCCAGCGTGAGTGGTTTGTCGGTCGCGGCGGATTCCCAGCGGTCCCAGCGAAGGCCGAGAATCTCCGACACATCCGGCGTTTCCGGCGGGAGAAAGATAATCGTCCGCCCAGCGGCGGCGTGATTTTGCAACTGCCGCGCGAGCACGTCGTCCGCTTTTGGAATCGGCGCGTGCCACACGATGAGCGCCGCGTCTTCCCAGGGAATCTCCGCCGCGCGACGCACGTTCAGCGTCGTGGCGAGGTATTTCCGCGCGGGATCGGCGGCGGCGGAAAGCGCGGCGTTCAGCGGGCCGGACTCCGCTTCATCATCGGAGACAATCACCGAGCGCATGGGCGGAGCTTCGTCGAAGACGAAATGGAAAACGTTGTTCGCGGGGCACGAGTCGGCGGGCAATTCCACGCGGCCCCAGCCGCGCTTCACGGTCTTGTCGATCGGGATCGCGTGTGCCTGCATCACGAGCTGATTTTCTTTCACCGCGACTTTCAGCATCGTGGTCACGCCATTGATGACGAAGCGCAGCGGCACTTCCACTGGCGGCGGCGCGTCCCCGTTTCGCGCGACGCGCAGATCGAGCAGCAGCTCCGCCTTTTCACTCGTCTCGCGACGCACCACGCGCTCGACGCTCACCGCGAGATCATCCGGCGCGGCTTGCGGATAGCAGAGCAGATGAAATCGCACGCCTTTCAAACTGCCGAACGCGCCGCGCAGCGTCTCCCAGCGCCCGCCCGCCGAATCCCAATCGCTCTGCTGAAGATCGCTCACGAGCCACACATCGGTGCGCTCCGTTTTATTCGTGGTGATGAAATCGAGCGCGCCTTGCAGCAGCGCGGGGATGTCCGCCGCCGTTTCGGTCGCCTCGGTCTGCGGTAAATCGAGAAGCGCATCCGCTTTCGCGAGCGCCTGCGGCGTGCCGAGCGCGCTGTCGAGCAGCACGAGATGCGAGCGCGTGCCGACGGCATCCGTGATCGCCTTCGCGACATTGCGCAGACCCGCGATGCGTTTGCTCACGCCGGTCGCGGTGTTCTGCTGCTCCATGCTCGCGGAGCGATCGAGCAGGATCATCACCGTGTCCGGCGCGCCGCCCGTGAGCCCGAGCCAGCCGCCGGCGAGCGGTCTGGTGATGACAAAGAGTAACGCGGCGATCGCCAGCACGCGCAGCGCGAGGATGAGCACTTGCTTCAACCGCGAGAGCCCCTTGTTCATCCGCTGCGCGGCCAGCAGGAACATCATCGCCGCCCACTTCACCTGCCGCCGACGGTAGAGATGGATGAGATGAATGATGACCGGCAGCGCGGCGAGCGGCAGGGCGACGAGCAACGCTGGTGCGAGGAAGGTCATGCGTGGCAGATGCCTCCACGACGGGACGGTGAGGGCCAACGGCCCGGCAACAAACCAGCCCAGGGCAACGCCCTGGGTTTACGATCGAAATGGGATGAAGCCCTGAAGGGGCGCGACAAAATCCCCGCCGCGATTTGCACCGCCCCTACAGGGCTGTGATCGTGTGCCGTGGGAACCCAGGGCGTTGCCCTGGGCTGGTTTGGGGCCGCACCTTTGGTGCTCAATGCGCTGGTGCGACGGGTGAAGGTCGAACTCGTCGCGGCGTAAGCTGGCGTTTCGTCGCTCATCATCGCGCGCCGCGTTTCGGAGTGCGGCCGAGCAGGAAGCGGATGAGCGCGTCGTCGTAGCGCTCGTGCATTTTCACGCGGTGATAATCCACGCCCGTGGTGCGCACGAGTTCGTCCATTTCGGTGAGGTAAAGGCGCACGGCTTCGCGGTAATTCCGCGCGATCAGCGAGGGATCGGCGAGCACGGCTTCGCCACCTTCCATGTCGATGAAGCGCGCGGGCCGGTCGAAGTCGAAATCGAGTTCCTTTTGGTCGAGCAGATGAAACGCGGCGACATCGTGTTTGCGAAAACGCAGATGCTGGATCGCGGTTTTCAACTCGGCAGGCGGCACGAAAAAGTCCGAGAGAATCACGACCAGCGCGCGCTGCCGGATTTTTTCCGCGGCATCGTGCAGCGCCGTGAGCAGCGTGGTGCCGCCGACGGGCTGGATGCCCGCCATTTGATCGAGCACCAGCCCGACATGCGAAGCCCCGCGCTTGGGCGGAATCTCCACCGGCTTTTGCGCCAGACTCCACACGCCCGCCGCGTCGCCCTGCTGCGCGGCGAGATACGCGAGCGTGCCGCCGAGCTTGCGCGCGTAGTCGAGCCGCGTCGCGCCATTCGGGCCAAAACCCATCGACCCGCTGGCGTCGATCAACAGACAGAGCCGGAGGTTGGTGTCGGCCTCAAATTCCTTGATGTAAAACCGGTCGCTGCGTCCCCACGTCCGCCAGTCCAGCCGCCGCGTGTCATCGCCGGGGACGTATTTTCGATACTGCGCGAATTCCAGCGACGACCCGCGCACTGGACTGCGATGTTTCCCCGAAACGCTGCCGAGCATCGCGTGGCGCGCGTGCAGTGGGAGCGCCATCAGACGGCCAAGCACGGCTGGTTCGAGAAAGCTGCGATTGTTTGAAGAAGCGGCCACGGCACTAATTCGTCCTCGTCCTCCTACTCCTACTCGTCCTCGAAAGTTCCCCCGTCGCATCGGCCTCAACCTTCTCCTCAAACCGCTCGACCAACCGCGAAAGAACCGAAACCACGCGAATCAACAGCGCCTTTCCCTCCGCGACACGTCCGCTTTCCACAGCACACTTTGCAACCAGCGCATCCAGACACGCCGCGCATTCCGTCGCAGAACCGCGCGCATCATCGAAGAACCGCACGCGTTGTTGTGAGGCGCGCCGGCCATTTCCCTCCGCGATGTTTAGAAGGACGGAAAGGCTGGCCCGGTCGAGTTGGTCGAGCGTTTCCGCGACGCGCCTTGGCTTCGCGACGTGCAGCTCATCAAACAAATTCGCCAGCCATGTGATGAACCGGAGTTGCAGTTGGTAAACGTCGAGTTTTTCGTGATCGAATTGCTGCGCGGGCATGGGATCGAGGACGAGTAGGAGTAGGAGGACGAGGACGAGGACGAGGACGATCTTCCGCTCACGCCGCCTTGCTTAGTTCCTCCACCAGCCGCTTCGCGACATCGCGGCTCGTCACACCATCGCTTTCGGCGGTGAAGGTCGTCATCACACGATGCCGCAAGACTGGATCGGCCACGGCGACGACATCCTCCATGCGCACCATGTAACTGCCATTCAGCGCCGCCCGCGCTTTCGCGCCGAGGATGAGATATTGCACCGCGCGCGGACCGGCTCCCCAGCTCACCAGGGGCTTCAGCCACGCGGGCGATTCGCTGCTGCCGGGGCGCGTGCGGCGGGCGAGATCGACGGCGAATTCGTAGAGATGATCCGGCACCGGCACGCGGCGGACGAGGTCTTGAAACGCGAGCACTTTTGGGCCGTCGAGCACATGTTCGAGCTGCGGCAGCGCCATCCCCGTCGTGCTGCGCGCGATCGCGATTTCCTCGGTTCGCGATGGGTAATCCACGCCGATCATAAACATAAAACGATCGAGCTGCGCCTCGGGCAGCGGATACGTGCCTTCCTGCTCGATCGGATTTTGCGTCGCCAGCACGAAGAACGGCGAGTCGAGCGTGTAGGTGCGGCCCGCGACGGTCACGCGATGTTCCTGCATGGCTTCCAGCATCGCGGCCTGCGTCTTGGCGGGCGCGCGGTTGATTTCGTCGGCGAGCACGATGTTCGCGAAGACCGGCCCTTTCGCGAATTCGAACGCGCGTTTTCCGCCCGGCAGTTCCTGCAAAATGTCCGTGCCCGTGATGTCCATCGGCATGAGATCGGGCGTGAATTGAATGCGGCTGAAACTCAGCGACATCGTCTCCGCGAGCCGGCTGATGAGCAGCGTTTTCGCCAGCCCCGGCACGCCCATGAGCAGCGCATGGCCGCGCGCGAAAAGGCAGATCGCCAGTTGTTCGATCACGTTTTGCTGGCCGACGATGATCTTCCCCAACTCCGCGCTGAGCCGCCCATAAACCAGGCGCAGTTCGTCGATCGCGGCGACGTCATCTTTCGGGAGGGGAGCGGACTGCGCGGGATTTTCCATGGGCGTGATTTAGGGATTGGCGTCATTAGTGGCAAGATTCGCGAATCCGTTCAGAAGGCGGCGAAATTATCCTCAAAGCGTAGATCGAAGTCACCGCGAAAAACACGGATGACGCGGATGTTTGGAGCGTGCTTCGGAAAAATTTCCCCTCCTCCGTGTAATCCGCGTATTCCGCATAATCCGCGGCAATTCTTCACGATCAGTTTCAGGCCCATTCCGCCGTGCCGCTCGCGAATCTTCTGGCGCGGTGCGGGCGCTCACCTATTCGTCGGGGCGCGATGAAATCCCTCACGCCATCTCTTTTGCTCGTGATTTTCGCCCCGCTGCTCCACGCTGCCGACCGTGTGCCGTGGACGACTTCCCGCCTCCGCGGATCGCCCGAGCCGCCGCTGCCATATCGCGTCGAGCGCGCGTTTCCAAAGATCACTTTCGACAATCCGCTCGATGCCGCGACGATCCCCGGCACCGATCGTTTCGTCGTCGCGCAACAGCGCGGGCGGCTGGTTTCCGTGCCGAATGACGAGGCGTGTGAAAAGGCGGACGACTTCGCCGACTTGAAGCAATTCCATCCCGACGCGGTGGAATGTTACGCCTTCACTTTTCACCCGCGCTTTACCGAAAACCGTTTTGCATTCATCTGGATGAACCTCGACGGACGCGGAAAAAAGAACCGCGAGGACGGCACCCACATCGTCCGCTTTCGCGTCACCGAGGGAAATCCGCCGCGCCTCGATCTCGCGAGCGGCACCACGATTTTCACCACGATGAGCGGCGGCCACAACGGCGGCGGCTTGCGCTTTGGCCCGGATGGAATGCTCTACATCGCCGCGGGCGACGCCGCCGATCCCGATCCGCCCGATCCGCGCGCGAGCGGGCAAAATATCGGCGACGTGCTGGCGAGCATCCAGCGCATCGACGTGGATCGCCCCGATGCAGGCCGCGCGTACGGCATTCCGAAGGACAACCCATTCGTCGCCACGCCCGGCGCGCGCGGCGAGGTGTGGGCGTACGGATTTCGCAATCCGTGGCGGATGACTTTCGACAGGAAATCCGGTGCGCTGTGGGTCGGCGATGTCGGGTGGGAACTTTGGGAAATGATCTACCGCGTTGAGCGCGGCGGGAACTACGGATGGAGCATCACCGAAGGTGGGAAGCAGGACGTGCGGCCCGATCGCGCGCGCGGGCCGACGCCGATTTTGCCGCCGGTCATCGCGCATTCGCACAAGGAGGCCGCGAGCATCACGGGCGGCGAAGTGTATTACGGAAAAAAGCTGCCGGAACTCGATGGCACCTACATTTACGGCGACTGGCAGCTCGGCACTTTCTGGTCGCTGCGCGATGGAAAAAGCACGGAACTCTGCCGCAGCACGCTGCTGCCCGTCGGCTTCGGCGTGGCGCACGATGGCGAACTTTTCATCTGCGATCAGATCGGCGGCGGGCTGTGGCGGCTGGCGCGAAACCCTGATGCCGGCAAGTTTTCGCGGTTCCCGCGACGACTGAGCGAGAGCGGACTTTTTGCGGATTTGAAAATGCAAACGCCGTCGGCTGGCGTCGTGCCTTACAAAATCCACGCGGAGCGCTGGGCGGATCATGCGACCTCGGAGCGATGGCTCGCGCTGCCCGGCGAGGAGAACATCACGATCGCAAAAAAGGAACTCGGCGTGATGGGTCCGGGGCGCTGGGTTTTCCCGGCGGACGGCGTGCTCGCGAAAACGTATTCGCTCGAAATGGAGCGCGGAAATCCCGCGACCGCGCGCCGCATCGAAACGCAAATCATGCACTACGACGGCATCCAGTGGGCCGCTTACAGCTACCGCTGGAACGATGCGCAGACCGACGCGGAACTGGTGCCCGCGGATGGTGCCGACGTTACCTTTGATGTGAAAGACTCCGCCGCACCCGGCGGCGCACTCCGCCAGCCGTGGCGCTATTTTTCGCGCGCCGAATGTCTGCGCTGCCACAACCTGTGGACAAATTTCGCGCCCGGTTTTTCCCCCGCGCAACTCGACCGCAAAGCCATCGCCGAAGCGGGCGATCCGCTTGCTTTGCTGACTCGCCTCAAACTGCCGCCCGAGCAGCCGACTCTCGCAAATCCGCACGGCGCGACTGGCAGCATTGAGTTGCGCGCGCGTTCGTACCTTCATGCGAATTGCGCGACCTGCCATCGCTACGGCGGCGGCGGTTCGGTGCCGACGATGCTGAACATCGAAACCAAACTCGCCGACGCGCGGCTCATCGGTGTGAAGCCCGTGCAAGGCGATCTCGGCCTTCCCGACGCGCGCATCGTTGCATCCGGCGATCCATTTCGCAGTGTGCTGCTTTACCGCATGGCCACCGCAGGCCGCGGCCACATGCCGTATCTCGGCGGCAGACTCATCGACGATCGCGGCCTGCTGGTCGTGCGCGATTGGATCGCCGGGATGAAACGCGACGGCAACTCCACCGCCGATTCTTCACCGCTCGCCGATGCTTTCGCTGTCATCGACGGCACGCTCAAAGGTGACGCGCGCGATCAAGCCATCGCCAAAGGAGCGGCGCTCACCGATCCGATGCAGCGCGATCTCTTCGAGCGTTTCCTCCCCGAATCGCAGCGCCGCAAAGTGCTCGGCCCCGACCTCCGCGCCGATGCACTGCTCGCGCTCACCGGCGATGCCGCGCGCGGAAAAACGCTCTTCTCCGCGATCTGCGGTGCGTGCCATCGCGCGGGCGATGCCGGCATCGACTTCGGCCCCGACCTTTCGCACATCGGCGCAAAATACGAGCGCGCCGCGCTGCTCGAACAAATCCTCCAGCCCGCAAAAATCATCGAGCCGCAATGGCATCTCGCAACCGTGACCATGAAGCATGGCGATCCGCTCACCGGCTTCATCGCCGCGCGAACCGCCGCCGAGATCACGCTGAAAATGGCCGACGGCGAATCGCGAAAAATTTCCGCCAACGAAATCAAGGAGGCGACGACCGCCGCAATTTCCATGATGCCCGAGGGCCTGCTGCAAAGCCTCACCGCGCAGGAAGCCGCCGACCTGCTCGCATTCGTTTCATCGCTCAAACGATCAGATTCCAACCGTCCACCAATGAACGCCGAAGGCTCTGGACTGCGGTGATTCCTTCACCGCTTTGACGAAGTTCCGCGCCATCGCAGAAACCGCGCCTGTTTCAAAAAGCGGTGAAGGAATCACCGCAGTCCAGGGCCTTCGGCTTTTATTTTTCCAGCTCGCTCGACCTCGCCGACTTCTACCAAACGCAGATCAACGTCGGCGGCCTGCCCGTGCTCGGCTCCGCGAAGGCGGCGAAGTTCGAGTGGCGTCGTGAGGCCGAATCCGCCATACCGAGTCAAGCTCCGCCATGAAAACTCCGCTTCTGTTCGCCGCCACGTTTCTGTTTTCACTCGCCGCCGCACGCTGCGCGCCGGTTCCCCTGTTTGATGGAAAAACGCTCGACGGCTGGGAAGGCGAGACGACGAAAGTCTGGCGCGTGCGCGACGGCGCGATCGTCGGCGGCTCGCTCGAGGGAAATCCGCGGAACGAGTTTCTCGCGCTGAAAAAGAGCCACCGAAACTTCGTGCTGCGGCTCGAATACAAGCTCACCGGCACGGAGGGCTTCGTGAATGGCGGCGTGCAAATCCGCAGCAAGCGCATCGCGAATCCGCCGAATGAAATGAGCGGCTACCAGGCGGACATTGGCGCGGGCTACTCCGGCTGCCTCTACGATGAATCGCGGCGCAACAAAGTGCTCGTGCAAGCGGACAAGGCGCTGATCGCGAAGGCGGAAAAACCCGGCGAGTGGAACCTCTACGAAATCCGCTGCGAAGGCCCGCGCATCACGCTCACCGTGAATGGCACGCAGACCGCGGACTTCACCGAATCCGAGCCAGGCATCGCGATGGACGGCTTCATCGCGTTGCAAATCCACGGCAATTGCAAAGCCGAGATCGCCTTCCGCGCCATCACGATCGAGGAACTGCCGGACGCGAAGTGAGCACGCTCGAATCCATCGTCGGGCATCTCGACCGCACGCTGCGCACTGCCGAGATCGCCGACTACCCCGGCGCGTGGAACGGCCTCCAAATCGAAAACTCCGGCGCGGTGAAAAAAGTCGCCGCCGCCGTCGATGCCTGTGAGCCAGTGATCGCGGAAGCCGTCGCGCGCGGCGTCTCGCTGCTGCTCGTGCATCACGGATTGTTTTGGAGCGGAGTGCAGCCACTCGTTGGCGTGGTGCGACGCAAAGTGAAATCCGCGCTCGACGGCGACCTCGCGATCTACAGCTCGCACCTTCCCCTCGATCTCCACCCCACGCTCGGAAACAACGCGCTGCTCGCGAAGGCGCTTGGCTTCAAGCGTTGCGAGCCCTTCCTCGAAATGAAAGGCCAGGCCATCGGCGTGCAGACGAAGGCCGCGCTTTCCCTCGAAGAACTCTCCCGCCGCCTCGAACGCGCGCTCGGCAGCGCCCCGCACCTCGCCCCCGGTGGCCCGTCGAAAACCGCGCGCATCGGCATCGTGACGGGCGGTGCGGGCGGCGAAGTCGCGCAGGCGGCGGCGGAAGGCGTGGACACCTTCATCACCGGAGAAGGCCCGCACCACAGCTACACGCTCGCGGAGGAACTTGGCGTGAACATCTTCTACGGCGGACACTACGCGACGGAGACCTTCGGCGTGAAGGCGCTCGCCGCGCATGTGGCGAAGAAGTTCCGCGTGCCGTGGGAATTCATCGACCATCCGACGGGGTTGTGAGCGGGACGTCGGACGCGCGAAGTTTTCCGCCTTTACGGGAGTGATGGAGCCATGAATCTGCGACGGAGAAAGGTTTCAGTTTTCTTCGGCTTCGAGAAGCACGGTGGCTTTGGGAATGATTTCCCGCATTTCGGGTGATGAGCCGGTGAGGACGGGCGGCAGGGTTGTCAGCTCGGGAATGGTAGCGAGGAACTTCAACAACTCAGTGCTCTTCACGGCATAGTTGACGTTCTGGGCAGCGGATGGATCGAGCATTCCGACGACGACACCGATCACGTTGCCGCTTTCATCCAATAGTGGACCGCCAGAATTTCCATGCTGAACGGGAGAGCTGAATTGAAACATACTTGCGTCGTCTTTCGCGCCCTTGAGTCCACTGATGGTGCCTTCGTTTGCCTTCAGCTCCCTGCCCTGAATATCGATCTGCGGGAAACCATAGGTTGCGACTTTGTCCAAAAGTTTTGCGGTTTCGCTGGGTCGGATTGGCAGCGCCTTGAACGAGCCTTCCACTTTCAAAAGGGCAAGGTCGTTTGCGCGATCTTCCCGCACAAGGCGGGCTGCAAGCCGCCCGAACTCTGTGGTGACCTGAATGTTTCGCGCGCGATTTGTGAAGTGAGCTGCGGTCACCAGATAACCCTGCGATGAAATGAAAAACCCGGTGGCGCTGAGGGAGAATCGGGGCGTGCGCGGGCTGGCTGGTGCCGAGGCTGGGCGTGTACGGGTGAGCTTGATCGTGCGCTGCGGCACGTGGTGGCGGAAAAAGGTTTCAGCAATTTTCTGGTGCAACTCCTGGTAGGCGATGTCGGCCATACGATCGTAGAGCGAACCGCCCTGTGAGGCGTCGAGGAACTCCGCTGGATTGACAGGAAGATCGAAGCTCCACGCCGGGCCGCCGGGAGTCGTGATCTCAACGTGGAAGTTGAAGCCGAGCATGAGGTAAGCGCGCTCGCGCGCGGTGTCCGCGATCACGCCGTTTACAGGTTCAACCGTCGCCTGAATGGTGAGCGCGGGTTTATCGAATCCGCGGGGGCTCCCGGAAAATGCGCGGCCTTTCGCAAGGCTCACGACTTCGGACGAGACGACATTCCGCAGGCCCTCGCGCAAAACGGAAACCACCGCGTCTTCGCGCCGATTCACCACCGCTGGCGAAAAGCTGGCCGCGCTTTGTGCGATCTCGATCGGCAGTCGATCGAGGCGCAGGCGATCTTTCAGATACTCGTCGATCGTTGTCAGCAGCGCCTGCGAGCTTTCCCCAAAGCGCACCTCCAGATCCGCTGTGCGGTGCTCCCGCAGCCAGCGGAAAAATCCTTTCACCGCAGGGTGCGCCTGCGGGTCCATTTCGGCGAGAGAATTGGTTTCACTGTCGTCGTAGATGCGCTCCAAAGCAGCAGCAGCCTCCGCTCCCGCTTGCGAATTTCCGAACTCATTTGCGACTTGCCGCAGCGCCTCGGCACCGCCGTCTTTCTGCGCTGCGCGCAACGCTGCCGCAGGCAACCGGCGTCGCTTCACGTCCGTGTGATAGGTCGAATCGGGTCGCTTCAGAAACTGCCGCCATGCCCCCGGAGTATTCGTCGATAGGGCCAAGCGAAATGCGATGCCGTCGCGCACCTGATTCGAGCCAAACCAAATTGCCACGCCCGCGACCACCCCTGCAATCAACCCTGAACGGACGACAGGCACGGGCAAGCCGAACCAGCCGCTTGCTCCACGCGCCCCCGATACCACGACGGGAGGACACACTTGCTCCCACGCCCCGCCATGGCGCGCTCCGTACAGTGGATCGAGCGCCAGCACGGTTTCCGAGTCTCCGACTGACATTGCCTCGGCAAGACGATCGTGCGCGATCTGGATTTGCCCCAAGAGCCGTTGCGCGATTTGCTGCGAGGCCACGATAAGTGAAACGGTCTCGCCCGGAAACTGCCACTTGATCTGTGCTTGTTGAATCCCGGATGCACCAGTCACGGATCCCATTTTTGCGTGCGTTAGCGTATCGAAGGGATGCAGCAAACACCGCCCGTCTTCGGCGATGATCACATCCGTGGCGAAAACGTAAATGCCGTCCGGAAATGGCAGTGCGCTTTTCATCTTTTGCGCGCGCGAGCGTCCGAAAATGCCCCACCCCAGTGATGTGGTGGCGGCAACCCACGCAGCCATCCACCAGATTTCCTGCCGCCTCGTACCAGTGATCAACGCGAGGACGAGCAGGCTGCAAATCCCGCCCCACAAGAAAGCCACCCATCTCTCCTGGGCGGGCGCGAGGGAAGTCCAGAGCGGCTTCGGCATTCCACGACCGACGATGCATTCCACAAAACGTTGACGGACGCTGGCATGCAGCCTCCCCAATGCTAGTTCCCGACACGTCCGAATCATTTCATTTTCTGCGCAGACAGCCCGCCACCGGTCAAGCCTAGAGGAGCGCATGCGGCGACGTCCCCTACGCCTTTTCGGTCGCGCCCATTGGTTTCCTCAATTTTGCAGTTTCGAGATGTCTCCGGCAAAGCAGACAACCCGACAAATGAGCGACTCGTTCGCAAAAAAGGAGTTCGCCGCGGCAGTTTACTTTATCGATATGGTAAATTTTACGGGGCAGGCGCTCGGCCGAGCACCGAAGGAGGTTGCCGAGCTAGCTTCGCCCTTTCTCCATGCCGTAGTCGATGCGGCGACGAGCAACATGTGCTTTGTCGATAAGACGATGGGAGACGAAGTGATGGTCGTGATGCCAGTGTTTGAAGCCACCAGAGATCCCTTTGATGAGGTAATGTGGTTTCTAGCCGACGCGGTTGCGCGTATCCAGCAGCGCGCTCCTGGAATCGCTTTCCGAGTGGGGGCGTGTTTCGGGAACGTTTTTCTGGACGAGGTGAAGGCCGAAACATTTCACGAATGGTCTGTTTACGGGAATTGTGTGAATGGCGCGAAGCGCCTGCAGTCGGTCCATCCTGTTTCAGTTTCGGAGGATCCGACGCGCAAATACCGACTCGTGGTGGGAGCAATCGAAGCGGAGAAGCCAGCTTTTCGAGAGGAAATCAGAGCTTGGTTGCGAGCCCCAAAGATTGAGCCAGAATCTCATCGAGAGCGACCGTTAACCTATGTTGTGCGCCACCTCGAGTGCGGGGAGTTAAAAGGTGTGGGAAGGATGTGCTTTTTAGATTCGTGGCTCGTGCCTCGTCCCGATTTCAAAGAGTGGCGCGCCACGGACGCTCGCGCGTGGCACTGAGCGCGGAAGGACGGGGTCAGCTTTGTGGCACAACCGAAATTGATCGGGCAGCCTGCTGAAGCGAAAAGTGGATGAACCCAAATCCGGCGATGAACGACAAGAGTAAGACGGGGTCTTTGGAATTTCGCTCATTTTGGCACAACGAGATTCATCGGAGAAAGGGATCGGTTCAGAATTTCGCTGTGGAGTGCGTTCAGAGGATTACGCCGAAGGTGTCACCAGTTGCTTTTGCACCCGCACGGTCCTTTCGGCGTGTTGCTTCTGCCGCTTGCGGAGGGATTCCCCGTGGCGGCGGGGGTCGTTGCCGTGCTCGGCGGCGAGGCGTCGGCGAATCTCGTGGATTTCGGCGATGGGATCGTCGGTGGTGTCAGGTGTGGTGATCGGCGTGTTCATTTTTCGGCCTCCAGGAGTTGAAAAGGTGTGGCGAGGATCGGCGTGTGCAAACCCAGGATGTCGTGAATGTGATGAACGTGCTCCAGTTTGTTTGGGTTCGCAATGTGGCGGCAGTTCCACGTGGCGAGTATGTCGCAGCCGTGCCACGCGGCGAGGGCGAGGTGGCGCGCGTCGCCTTCGAGGCTGGCGGGCATGAGTTTGTGGCGGATGTAAAACTCCACGGTCTCGTCGATCTCGGGAGTATCTTCCAGGATGGGAAGCGCGGCTGTGAGAGCAATGCATTCCGTGCGCTTGGGTTCCGGGGTCAGATCGATCTCCGCGAGGACGGCATCGGAGGTGACGAATTGATTCCGTGCCCCGGCCTGCTGCGACCAATCCCGCGTCCAGTTGCGCATGGCGACGAGTTCGGGCCTGGGCCGTGTTTCGTGATAGAAGCTCGGAATGGTGGTCTCGATGTAGATGACTTTGCTCAAGGGAATACGCGGGCTGGCGTGGTCGGCAGTGTGCGAAATTCGCCCTTCAGCGTCCAGCCGTCACATCGCGGAAATGTGCGAAGAGCTTCGCCACGTCGCGGAGATAACGGGACGGGCAAATGGCGTTGCCCACCTCCGCGCTTGCGCCGCTGCTGCCGGGCAAACTACATCCGTCCCATGTCGCGCCTCTTTCTCACCCTCGCACTCACCACCGCCGTCACTTTTGCCGCTGAGCCGCCGGAGGTGCCGGAGGGCTTTGTCATCGAAACGATCTGCGAGGGACTCGATGCGGCGGTCACGATGGATGTCGCGCGCGACGGACGCGTTTTTTTCACCGAGCAGCTCGGGGCGGTGCGGGTGATCGAAAAGGGGAAGCTGCTCGACGAGCCGTTCGTCCGCGTCGAGGCGGATGACTATTTCGAGCGGGGCGTCGAGGGTGTCGCACTGCATCCGAACTTTCCCGCGGAGCCGTTCCTGTATGTCCACTACGTGCGCAAGCAGCCGCATCCGGCGCACATCATCAGCCGCTTCACCGCCGCCGGGCCCACTTTCAACACGGCGCAGGCGGGCAGTGAACTGGTGATGTCGGAGGGCGAAAATCAGGACAAAAGACCCGCGAAGGCGCGCGGGGCGCATCAGGGCGGTGCGATGCGTTTCGGCGCGGATGGGAAGCTGTATGTGACGATCGGCGAACACACGACGCGCGAGCCTTCGCAGGCGCTGGATTCGCTCTTTGGGAAAGTCCTCCGCTTCAACCCCGACGGGAGCATTCCAAGTGACAATCCATTTTTCGCGGAAGCGAAGGGCGAGCATCGGGCGATCTGGGCGACCGGCCTGCGCAATCCGTTCGGCCTCGCGGTGCAGCCGGGCACGGGGCGCATCTTCGTCAACGATCCGGGCCAGGAGCTGTTCGAGGAGATTGATGAATTGAAGCGCGGCGCGAACTACGGCTGGCCGAAAGCGGAGGGGCTGGTGGGGCACCTGCCGGAGTTCGAGAAGCCGCTGCACACTTACAATCGCGCGCTCGGCGCGTGCATCGCGGGCGGGGCGTTCGTGCCGGAGAAAGGCGCGCAGTTTCCGCCGGAGTTCGCGGGGAATTTCATCTTCGCCGACTACAGCGCCGGCTGGCTCCGCGTGCTTGATCCGGCAAATCCCGAAAAGAGCGCGCCCTTCGCCACGCGCATCCCGAACCCGACCGACGTCGCCTTTGCTCCCGATGGCTCGCTACTCGTCCTCGCCCGCGCCGCGACGCTGCATGACGGGAATATGAAGCGGCGCACCGGGACGCTGTTTCGCATCCGGGGCAAGTAACCCCGCCGTGGCGGTCACTTCGCGGGCGGCTGCTTCATCGCCGCTTCGATCTTGCTGCGATGTTTGGGATCCATGTTGGCGAAGGATTCCATAACGGCTTTTTGCTCGGCGTCGGGGAGGGTTTTCAAAAAGGCTCCGGCTTGCTCGGGTGATCCCCAGCCGAGATGCGTCGCGATGGTGCGGACGGCGCGGTCGCGATCGTCTCCGGCGGGTAGGTTGCGCGCGTAGTTTGTGGCGCCTTCGGGGCGGACTTGCAGCCAGGTTTGCAGGATCTGTTCACGCGCCTCGCTCACGCGTTCGGCGGGAAGTTTCCCGGCCCACTCCATCGCGGCTTCGGGATTCTTTCCCGCCTGCTGACGGGCGACCTGTTGGATCATGCCGCTCGATGCGAGATCGCGATGCGGGCCGGTGACGAAATCGCGGACGCCCGCCGGGTCACTCCACACCCAATCCCATTGCACGCGCTCGAGCGCGGCTCGGCGCGCTTCCTTGTCCGGCAGCGCGGCGAGCCACTCGAGCGCAGCGTCGCGCTGATCAGCGCCTTTCTTAAACCACACCTCGAAGAGCGAAGCGGCGGCGCGGTCCTGCGTGGGGCCCGCATCCATGCCGGCGATGAGTTCCCCCGCGGTCACGAGGTTTTTCTCCGCGACAGCTTGCACGATCCCACCGACGGCGTCGTTGCGCGCGGTGCCGCTGAGATTTTCCTGGCTCCAAGCGAGCGCGCCTGCGGGATCTTTTTTTCCCCACGCGCCGACGAGACCCTGCGCGAGCGCGTTGCGAAAAGTGGTGTCGGTCTGCGCGGCGGTGAAGCGCGCGGCCGAGGCGAGATCCCTCTCCGCCCAGCCGCGCAAAATCTCGGGCGCGAGCGCCGAGCGCGAGGGCCCAGGGAGCGTGGAGGCAAACCGCAGCCCGCCCTCTGGATCGGAAGCAGCCCACGCTTTGCCGATGTGCTTGAGGGCCTCCTGAGCAGCGTAGCCGCGGCTGTATTTCGCGGCGACCTCCGCCGCGTGACGCGGGTCGCGCGCAGCCCACGCGGCGACATTCTTCATGTCGGGAAGGTAGTTCGTGATGGTCCAGTCGCTCATCGCGCGAATCCCGGTTTCGACATCGCCTTTCATCAGTTCGCGGACGACGGAGTGGCGCATGGTTTCGCGCGCGGAGAAATTCTGGATGTCGGTGAGCGCCTCTACGACACCGGCGGGATCGGACTTCGCCCACTCCTCGAAAAGCGTGTCGCAGAGCGTCCACCGCTGCGGGAGCGCGCCGGGCGAGTCTTCGGGCACGAGCAGTTCCGCGTAGAGCGAGGCGAACATGTCCTTCGGGTCCAGCACGGCCCAATGCCCGGCGAGCATCCGCACCGCGGCGGAGTCGTTGCCCGCCGCGCGGATGAGGCCCGGCATGTCCCGCGCCGTCGCCTTCTCCGCCGCGGAAACAAGGAGCAGCCAGCGTTTCGCGCCCATCTCGGTTTTCATGGCGCGCGCCATCGGCTCGTTCGTTTGCGGCGTTTCGGGCGCGTCTTTGCCGGAAGACGACGCGCGTTTCCTGTCGGGAGAAATTGACCGCAGGCTCCCGGCGGCGACGCCTGCGACGAGGGCGAGCGCACTGGCGGCGATGGTGTTGAGGGCGGCGCGGTTCATCGCGGGAACAATTCGTTTTCCATCCCCGGCTTGTAGTTTTCGCGAAGCGTTTTCAGTTCGTCCGCGGGGAGATTCGCGCTCTGGAGCATCTGCTCGGCGATGGCCGGATCTTTTCTCCGCAAACCGAGGTAGGCCATGTGCAACGAGGCGCGGCGGGTCTCGGGAGACTGGACGCTCATTGCCCACGTCCACGACGCCTCCGGCTCGGATTTCGCGAGCGCATTGACGAGGCTTTGTGAGGCGTCGTCGCGGCCTGCGCCGGCGGGGAGCGTGTCCACCCAGCGCGCGGCTTCGCGCGGATCGTTGATCGCCCATGTCCCGGCAATGGAACTGAGCGCACGATCGCGTCCGGCGGCATCCGAAAGGGATGAGGCCCACTGCACCGCGGCCTCCGGATCGGTCCCCGCCCAGCCGCTCGCGAACTGCGAAGTCGCGCCGGCGCGGCGCTCGACGGGGATTTCGTTGAGCCGCGCGATCCAGCGCGACGGGTCGCCAGTCACGTTCCTTGCGCCATACGAGAAGCCCGTTTCGAGCAGGCGCAGGCGGAGCTTTGAGGGCGCTTTCTCGAGCAGATCCTCGAACTGATCCATCCGGCTGCCACCATTGATCAGGCTCATCACGCCGCGCTCGATCAGCGCGGCGTTTTCCGGCGTGTCGGGAAGTTTGTCGAGGAATGCGAGCGCTACTTCCGGCTCTTTCCACGCCATGGCGCTGACGAGCGAACCGCGCAGGCTGCTCGTGAGGTCGCCCGGCGGTTGGCCGTCGAGCCAGTTCAGGATCGCGTCGCGGTGCAGGTAGCCTTCGTTGAGGACGGCATTACCGAAAACTTGCTCAAGCCCTGGCAGCACGCCCGTCGTGAACAGGCGCATCGTGCCCGGTGTGTCCACGCCGAGCCGGCGCGACATTTCGCTTTGCAGCCCATCGAGGCTCGCGCGCCCGAGCTTGCCGGGATGATCGCGCAGCCACGCGATCGTCCCATCCCAATCCTTCTTCGCCGCCTCGCGGAGCACCTGCGCGCCGGCATCGCTCGCGTGTTGCATGTCGTCGCCGCCGGGCGGGGCGAGATCCAGTTTGCCGAGCGCGGCGCTGGGATCGGTCTTCGCCCAACCGGCGAGCACGGCCCTCAGCGCCTCGTCCCGCGCTTCGCCCGCCGGCATCGCCTGCGCCCACGCGAGCGCGGCGACACCATCCTTTTCCGCCCACGCTCTCGCGACACCCGCGAGCGCCTGGCCGCGTTGTTCGCCGGTGATCGACTCGGCGGCGGCGCGCGCGGCGGCGGGATCTTTCGCAGCGAAAATGGCGAACGCATTATCCGCCGAACGGTCCCAGCGATTGCCCGGCGGCTTGATCAGCCCGAGCACTTCGACGAGCCGCGACGGCGCGACCTTTGCGATGTCTTTCAGCAAGCCCCGCAACCTCTCGCGCGCCTTGTCCCCGCCCGCGAGCAGGCCGGTGACCGCCCCCTGCGGATCGCGTCGCAGCCATTCGCGCGCGAGTTGCCCGAAGTTGCCGGGGTCCTTTTCCAAAAGATACGCCAGCGCCGCCTGCGGATTGGTCATCGACCACTCCGCGATGAACGCCGAGCGAAACGCGCGCCGCCGGAATGCATCCTTGGTGTCCTTGATCGCCGCGTAAAGCGCCGCGTTGTCGTCGCCATGCGTCGCGCGAAGCTGTTCCCATTCGTCGATGAACGCGCTCTCCGTCGCGGTTGGCAATTTCAACTCCACCGCGGGCGAGGGCGCATCCGCCGTGCGCGGTGCGTACACGGCTACGGATGGGGTGTTGAACGCGCTGGCGGCGAAGTAACCGGCAGCGCCGAACGCGGCGACCACTAGGACTCGGGAGAGCATAAGCGAAGTGGCGCAGACGCTATTCCCGTTTCACTACTCGGAGCAATGCCATTCTCCGACTCTCGATGCGCCGGTGTGCGATTGAATGCGGAACGGCGACGTCCGTCGTCCCAGCGGGACAACAGAGATTAGCCGGTGGCGTAAGCCACCGGGACACGTCCTCACACGCATCCGCCCCGGCAGGGGCGGCGGAACAGCGCTTACCACAAATATCGATCGTCGTATTCCACGCCACCGAGTCGCAGGAATTCGAGATACTCATCCTGATACGTCTGTTTCCGATGATGTTCCTCCTGCCGTCCGATGTAGCTGCAAACATGCACGCACTGTGGCGGACTCACCGTGAAACCGCCGTATCCCTCCTGCCACGAAAAGCCTCGGTCGCCGATTTCGTCATGCACCCAGCCCGACGACACAGATTTCACCGAGCCGACGACATCGGCGAGGCAATGCGTCGCCCGCAGGCCAATGAGTAAATGAACGTGGTCGTCAACTCCGCCGACAGTCTCCGCGACTCCGCCGAGGTTGCGCACGATTCCGCCGAGATACGCGTGGAGCCGTTCGCGCCATGCGGGAACGATGAATGGCCGACGTTCCTTCGTGCTGAATACGATGTGATAGTGAAGCGAGAGGTGTGTGGATGGCATGGCCGTTTTTTTCCAGCGCCCCTGCCGGGGCGCACGCATTATCTCCGCAATCCGGTGGCTTACGCCACCGGCTAATCTCCAGCGTCCCTCCGGGACTGGCTGCGAGCGACCCGTCCGCATCGCACCTAATCGCAACCAGTGGGCCGGTGACGCGATGGAGATCGAGCGCAGTTTGCTTGCTAACAAACCGGCGTGATCATTCGTCCATCCTGTCTATGAAACGCGTTTTCAAACTTCTTCAGATCTTCGCCGGCATCTCGCTGCTGGCCTCACCTGCGCGGGCGCTCATCATGACGGGAAAGGGCGACGAGCCGGTGCACGATCCCGGCTGGCCGGCGGGAGCGCTGGCAGTGGCGAATCTCAAGACGCGCGTCGGCTGGTGGGAGGGGCCGCCGTTTGGTGGCGGAAATTGGAATTTTCAGTATCGCGGCGACACCGCGGCGTTTGTGGAAGCACTCGCGACATTTGCCGCGATCCGCGCGCCGGAACTGGAACTCGCGATTCACGATGAAGCGGGCGACAGCCCGTTCCTGAAGGAGGAGGGAAAGCCCGCGGCAGATACGCGCTTCGATTGGAATTTCTCCGTCTGGGTGCCCTCAAGCTGGCATCGACTCTACAACAACCCGAAGAGTGTCTTCAGCGCTGACCAGCCGCAGTTCCGCCAGCCCGTCGCCCCGCCCCGGCTCGATCTGTATCTCGGAAGGAGCGTTGTGGATTTTTCCAAAGTGAAAGTCCCGGCAAACATCCGCGTGAGAGATCTGCGTGCGGCGGCGGCGGGCGTGACACCGGTGGGCGGCGCAGTCGTGCGTGCGGACTTTTTCGATATGGCAAATGGCAAGCCTGTCGCCGGCGCGCATCTGCTCGTCATGCGACTGCCGGATGGCGCTGCCAATAAAGCGGAGGAATACAAGAAGGTCGCGGACGCCGCGAGCGATGCGGAAGGACGCGCGCAGGCCGAGAAGATCCCCGCCGGGAGTGTGCGCATCTCCGTGGCTGCGCCGGGATACGCTCCGCGCATGCTCGCTTACGATAGGCTCGAGAACATCAGCTTTCGCGCGTTCCAAGTCTCGCTGGCAAAAGTCGCATCGCTGCGCGGCATCGTGGTCGATTCGGACGAGAAGCCGGTCGCGGGCGTCAAAGTGCGCGCCGGTTCGAGCCTCGCGCTCGACGGACGCGGCTACCCGTCGCCGGATTCGCCAAACCGTGCCAGCGTCGTCACCGATGACACGGGCCACTTCACGCTCGTGGAGTTGCCCGTGGGCTTCACGACGCTGAGCGCGCGCGCCGAAGGCTACTACTTTGGCGACCTGTTCACGATTCACGAAGTGCCCGCCGACGCGGAGGTCCGGCTGCGCATCGTGCGCGCGTGCAAGGTCCACGTCATCGTCACCGACAAAGCGGGCAAGCCGCTCGCGAAATTCGAGGACGGCACCATCAACGTTTCGATCGAACCGAAGGACGGTGCCGGCGTCGGCAAATGGAGCGGCAGCGGCAACATCAAGCCCGATGGCACGATCGATTTCACCGGCATGCCGGATGGCGAATACCGCCTGCGCAGCCAGCCCAATCCCGGCAAGTCCGACCGCACCTATGTGCCGGAGCAGATCATCACCCTCGCCCCCGGCGCGAGCCGCGACGTGACGTTCGTTTATCCGTGAGGGACGGGGACTTTGTCCTAAGATACCAGACTGTGTGAGCGTCCATCCCGTTGTCAGCAAACTTCAGCCCACCATTGTTCTCGCCATGAAACTACCTGCTCTCGCCTTCGCAATCATCGTCGCCGCAACACCGCTTCACGCTCGAATGTGGATGTCGGCTGACAATAAACCCTTCGAGGCCGACTACGTCAGCGCGACCGCCACGCATGTGAGTGTGCGGGTGCGCGACGGGCGCGTCGTCCCTGTCGAACTGGTGCGCCTCTCGGCGGCAGACCGCGAATTCGTCGCGCAGCAGATCGCTGCGAAACCGGCGGGCGCTGCGACACCGCCTGCCGCGCCACCCGCAACGCCGCCTGCAACGCCGAAGCCGTTCGGCGCGTCCACACTCGGTGCTGCGAACAAGAGTCCATACGCGGATTACCTCGCCAATGAGTGGAAGCAGTTTGACGGAAAGGGGAACCTCAAATGCATGCTGTTCGGCGCTCCAGTGGTGGATGCGACGAAAAAGGTGCCGCTCGTCATTTACCTGCACGGCAAGGGAAACAGGGTGCTCACGAAAGAGCATCTCGGTTTCGCCGAAGCGGTCGTGAAGCCGGAGAATTTCGGGCAGCGTCCGTGCATCGTCTTCGCGCCACAGTGCCCGGATGAAAACGGCTGGGGCGGTGCGACGGGCGATGCGGTGATGAAGACGCTCAAAGACATGATGCGCCACCTGCCGATTGATGCCGACCGCATCTATCTCACCGGCTACTCGATGGGCGGCTACGGGACATTTGCATTCCTCAACGATGACCCGCGGATGTTCGCCGCCGGCATCCCCATCGCGGGTGGTGCGAACGTGAGTATCGCGCGCAATTTGAAGAAGACGCCGCTGTGGATTTTCCACGGAGGAAATGACGACGTCGTGAAACCGGACGACAGCCGAGCCATCGCGAAGGCGCTGGAGAAGATGAAGGCACCGGTGAAATATACGGAGTTCCCCGGCGAGGGACACGGCATTGGAGGAAAGATATTCGCCGACCCCGAAGTCCACACCTGGCTCTTCGCGCAAAAGCGGAAGTAGCGCGCGGTGCAGCACGCCCGGCATCGTTTCCGACAACGTCATCGGAATCAATCACGCCATCCGCACGCGCGTTTTCGGGAATGGCGATGCCTTTCTCCGATGACACATCCGCGTGATGATTGATCGCCGCATGGTGTCCACAGTCACTGGATCAACGAGGATGCGATGCGACGATGACCGCGTTCATCGCGAATGCGTCTTGGATTACCTGCTTATGGTGAAATCAGCCCCCGGTCCGCCGGTGGACTTCGGCGGCTTCATTTGCTGAATTTCTTTGATCTTTTCCGCCGGCAGACCGGAGCCCGCGAGCGCAGTGTCGGCGGCCGTGGCGTCTTTGCCGCGCCACATTTGGTAAACCTGCCCCACGGATTGGGAGCGTTGCTTTTCATCCTGCACGCTGCGGGCCCAATCCATCGCGGCGGCTGGATCGCGCTGCGCCACCACGGTGGCGAAAGTCCGCCGAGCGCCGTCGAGTTCGGGACCTTGCGGTTGTCTGGTGAGCCAATCGCCCGCGGCTCGCGCGTCCTGTCCCGCCCACTGCATCACGACGCGATCGTAGAGCCGCGGTTTGTCCTTTTCCTCCGCGCTTTCGAGCATGAAATCCGCGGCGACCGCAGGCTTCGACATGAGCATCATTTGGGCGGCGGATTCGCGAACGGGCTTTTGCTCGTCAGCAGGCAGCGAACGGATCCATGCGACGGCTTCGTCGGGATTGCTCATCGCCCATTGGCCCACGGCGTTTTGCCGGATTTGGTTGCGCTGGTCGGCCGGGAGGGAAGCTGACCGCTCGATCAGTCGGCGGCGCGAGGCGTCGTCCTGCGCGCTCATGGCAATTCCGTTTATTGCCGTGGCGCGCGATTGATCATCCAGCGCGCCAAGGCGGGAAATCGCGGATTCGAGGTTGTTCGAGGCGATGCCGGCGAAGACCGCGCTTACGGCCATCATGCGGCTGCGATCGCTACCGTCGTCCTTTTGCTCCGTTTCCAGCCACTTCCAGACGGCATCCGGTTCGCGGCGCGCCCATGTGCTGAGAACGGATGAGGTGACGCCCATGTCGAACATGGAGCCCTTTCCCAGTTTCTCCTGTGAGTAGGCCATCGCGGCGGGGCCGTCCGTTTCGGCCCACTGACCGAGCAGCAGCCCGTAAAACATCATCCGCTGCTGTGGTTCGCGGACTGATTTTTCCACCTCCGCCAGCGCCTCCTGAATCTGTGAATCATCCAGCTCCGCAATCGGTGCGATGGCGCGCAGCATCGCGCGAATATTCATCATCCCACCCATGCCGCTGCCCATTTGCAAACGCGCCTGCGCGATGATTTGCGGGATGTCCCGCGAGGCCTTGTTCGTCTCGCCGCGCCCGTCGTCACCGCGCGGGCTGGCGACGGGAACCGGAGTCGCCGCCACGACTGCTGCGGACGATGTCGCGGAATTTGCGACTGTTTGAGCAGGCGGCTGCCCGCCACTGCCGCCGACGACGTAAGCGACCGCGATGCTCGCGATCCATGCAGTGCCGATGAAGATGCGTTGGGTGTTCATGCTGATGATTCTTCCCGTTACTGAGGAATTTCTTGGAAAAGGTTACGCGAAACTTTCGCGAAAGCGCCCGCTACTTCACTGCAAATTGAAACGTCGTGAACGAGCGAGGTGGCAAAGTATCCGCGTATCCGGTGGGCGAAGCGCTCAGCGGCGCAAGCGTGGCTGCTTCTTCGGTCGCGCTCGTGCGCTGGCGACTTGGCGGGGCAACGGTGGCTCCGGCGACGTTGAGTTGCACGGGGGTTGCGGCGTCTGTGTTGTTGGTGACGTGGACGACGAGCGTGCGCTTTGCGGAGTAGAAAGAGGCGACTTTGATCCCATCGCTCGAGGAAGCACTCTCGACGACGCGCATGCCGCCTTCGAGCGGCGTGGACCATTGACGGAAGACCCAGTAAGGCTTTTTCAAAGTGTAGTCGTTGCCCAAGTCCATGTGGATGAGCGCCTCGCCGCCTTTGCGCGGTGGATAGACCCAGTCGTACGCCATCCATGCGTTGACGCCGCCGTTGAAGCCGTCGCTCATGGCGGCGGCGTAGTTGAGGCCGGATTTGATCTGGCCCGGGGATTCGTCCTCATCGCGCGAACTCCATTCCGTCATCCACACGGGACGGCCGCGCGCGAGTTTTTGCATGTCGCCCCAGCGGTCGCCGCGCATGTCGTAATCGTGCGCGCCGAGGACGGCGAGATGCTTGGCCGCCTTGCGCTGGAGAGTCGGGATATAATCTTTCACCGCGCCCGGCGCGCTAAGCGTGTTGGGGCCGACGAGCAGCGCGCGCGGCACATCGGGAAATTTCACGGCCATCTTGTCGAGGTAATCGCCTACGACATCGAAGAGCTTTGCGTGATCGTCCGGCGTGAAGAAGCAACCCGCCTGGGTGTGGTCCCAATCGCATTCGTTCGAAATCGCGAGATACTACACCGGGCCGCCGTTGCGCGCCATGTGCGCGAGGAAGGCCCACAGGCATTCGGAGTATTCGAGTTCGAGCTTCGGTTTCAGCGTCGCCTTTCCTTTCCCGCTCTCCTCGTTGTTCGTCTTCATCCACGGTGGCGGCGTGAGGATCGTGGCGAGGAGTTCGATCCCCGGCCGCCGTTCGCGTGCGGCTTTGGCGATCGCGATGGGGTGCTCGCAGTATTTGAAATTCGCGGGATCAAACGCGGGCGTCCACGGATCGGCGTTGTCGTTCGCAGGTTCGTGCGTCGCGCGGATCATAAGGTGCAGATAACGCGTGCTCACCTTCGCAAACATGTCGTCATACAGTTCGCGCTGACGGTCATTCTTTTGCCGTGCCGCGAGGCTGGTGATGTGCCCTTCGTAAAACATCGTCCCGCAGCCGAGACCCTGAAACTCCTGACGTACCTTGCCGGGATGCACGGTAATTCGCACGGGGGGCGCGGCATGGCCACTGATGGTTGCGACGAGCGCGAGCAGTGTGATGAGTCGAATGCTCATTGGAGCTTGTGGGTTTGAACTGCTTGCCGCGCCTCTGCCGCCACGCTCGCGGAGTCACCGGCGCGCGCCACGATTTGCGCGAACGAGAGGCGCTGGCTTTCCGCGAGATGGCGCACCATCTGGCGATACTTGAAGTAGCGGTTGGACGGAGAGGGATGCTCCTCGCCGGATACAAAACGGCTGCGCCCTTTCACCTCGGGAAAGCTGCTCTCCTTTGCCACATAGTCGCAGTAGCCCTCGTTCACCCAATCGGTAAGCAGGACGCCGCGCACGAGTCCGAGCCGGTGGCGGATCAAACCATGAGTGATCTCATGGGCCATCACGGACGAGAGCGAGCGCGTGTTGTATTTCGGTGCCGGCCATCGGGCAACGTCGGCGGCGAAATCGCCATCTGCGATGAACACATGGTCCGTCAGTGGAACCGAAAAGGCGAAGCCGCCCGCCGTGGGTTTGAACAGCCGGAACAGCCACGGCGAATTGCAGACGAACACGCGCTCGCGACGGCCCGGCACCGCGAGTTCGGATTGCTGAATCAAAACCGCAGCGCGCTTCGCACACACGGCCGCCTCGGGAGGCAGCGGCATGCGTGAGTAAAGGGTGATGCCGTCCGCCGAGACGCTGTGAGCGAACAACACTTGCGGGAAGACATGCAGGCCGGCGTAGAGCAGCAACAGCACCGTCAGCATTCGCTCCCCACGGCGCAGGATGCGACTCAGGCGGGTCTTCGGCGCAGGGCGATTGAATCCGAGACCGCGGAGCAGGAATGCGAGTGGTTTGTTCACTTCGGAGTTATGGGTCAGGCGCGGGAAGGTCGAAAGCACCGCGTTTTGCTAGCTGTTCGCTGTCTTCGTTCCGCGTCTCCGAAAAGTCGCAAGCAGGAGTGGTGCGGTCAGCATTAGCGCAACTGTCGAAGGTTCTGGAACGACCTCTACAACTCCGTTTACCGGGTTAAAAAGTGGGAGAGAGTTATTGTCTGGATCCACATCCCTCCAAGTGCCGCCGTTGATCCCTGGAAATCCCGGCCGATTCATAAGGACGAAGTCCTCGCTGGGCTCCTCGGGGCCGCCGTCAGGATCGCCAGGGAGCCAGTTCGTGTAGGTTACTGGGGCTCCGTCGGCCCACGAAAACGTTCCTTCGATTACGGAATCGCTCAAACCGATCCACAGACTCCGATCGACGCCCGCAAAAGTCCCAAACGTGGAGAAGGCCCAGGATTGTTCGATCGCGTCGTTGATAGTGGCTAAATGACCGCCAAGACCAATTGCCTCCGCCTCCGAGGTCGGCCAACTGCTTGAACTCAAGAGGTAGTAGTTGTGGCCATTGTCGGGGTTGGTCACGGGACCGAAGATGACCGCGGCTTGATTGGCCTCAGGGTGGAGCGCACCACCGAAGCAAAGCGCCGCAATGAGCGCCTTTTGTTTGGTTTTCATATTTTCGATGGGTCGAATCGTGCAGTGAGCTTACGGGTTAGTTCATCGCTGGCCTTTGATCCATGAATGCATCTCAGAGTCCACTCGCGGTCGGCTTGTTCTTCTTCTCCGCAGCCTCGCATGCCTTGACATCCTTGATGCAGAAAAAATCTGGATGGCCGGGCCAGCGGTGGGCGACGAGCTTCGGCGTCCCTCCGCGCTCCCAGCGGTTTTCTTTGCGATCAAAGTGCCAGGCAGCCTGGGGGCTGCTGTTGACCTTGAGCAGTTCCTTGATCACGTCGTCGGTCGTTCCCTTTCGATGGGCGTAGATTTCCATGACGGACTTGCCGTCGAGGATAACCACTTCCACGTAGATCTCGTTCTTCTCGTATTCGAAGGTTTCCGCCCCCGCGAGACGCTGCGTTTGCGCCTTCTTGCCCTCTCCGTAGCGGGCAGCAATTTCCTTGGCAGTCTCGCCGACGCGAGCTTGGGAGGAGACGGTGATTGCGAGTGCGGCTGTTGTCATCGCGAGGAGGTGTTTCATAGCTGAATGATAGCGCGTGTCCGCAGTGGTTCGCGATCCATTTCACTGAGACACTGGCTGTTCGATGACGAGCAGCGTGCGCCCTCCATCTGGCCGTTCCATCAGGGCGACCGGCGTTCCTTTCAACAGGGCGAGGAGTTCTTCATCGTTCACTCGGTGGATCACAATAGGCGCGGGTTTCGACCTCGCGTGGACGATGGCCGGAGGCTCGACTGCCGGCTCGCTGTTCCAATGCAGCGCGCCAGCGACGATGGCGGCGACTGCCAACAGCACGACGCTGTTTTGCATCCGGCGGCGGCGGCGTTCGTGGCGCAGGATCGAGAGCACTTCATCGCTCGATGGGCCGCAGTGTTCGCCTGACGATGGCAGCACATCTTCGAGCAGTGTGCGGAGTTTTTCGGGATCGGGATTCATGGTTGTGTGGAGTGAAGTTCTTTGGCGATGAGTTCGCGCAGCCGGGCGCGCAGTCGCGCCAGCCTGCCTTCCACGGCGCGAACGGTGAGCGCATGACGCGCTGCGATGGCTTCGAGTGATTCGCTGGTAAAGTAGCGGCCTTCGATGAGCGCGCGCTCATCGGTTTCCAGCTTGCCGAGCGCGGATTCCAATGCAGCGGGCAGATGGTCGTTGGCTTCGACAACGGCGCTGGCCGAAGGTTGCCACCATTCGGCGAAGCGCCCGAGCGCCCGCAGATAGCGCCCGCCTTTGCGCCGCGAGTCCGATGCGGCGTGACGCGCGGCACACGCGATCCAGCTCCACAACGCCGCTTCGTCCTGCATCACGCGGACATGCCGTGCCAGCCGCAGCCACGCGGCCTGCGCGATCTCATTGGCGAAAGTCTCATCGCCCGCAGCCAGCGCGAAGCAGTAGCGGTTGATGCGCCCGCTCCACTTGCCGTGCAGCCATGCAAACGCCGACTCCTCGCCACGTTTCAACGCCGCCGTCAGCCGCGGTACGTCGGTAAATGCAAACGCCTCCGAGACCGGAAGCGCCGCAGGCGTGAGTGGCTCGGCCTGTTCCACGAGAAATCGGAACGCTGTCGCTGGAATCGAGTCTGGTGGCTGGTTTGGCACGATGCTATATGCCGGGCGGCTTGATTACCTCGGGCATGGGTTCGATGGGTTTGTTCTTCAAGTCGCCGGCTTTTTGCACGGGTTGGATTTCGTTTTCCTTCAGGGCTTTGATCACCTGCCCGATCATCTCGTGCTGCGCGGCGGTCGCCTTTACCACGAGCACACGTGAATCCCTGTGAAAGGAAAGGCTCGGCGACGTCTTGGAGTTGAGCTCGGCTTGATGCAAGGTCGCCGCAATCAGCTCCTGACATAGAGCCTGCTTCCTCGCGGACTCTTCGTTGCTTCCGCCCAAGACGTTCCCAAGAGCATGGACGTGGACGGTCTGTCGCTCGTTGTCCATCAGCAGCGGGAGCCCGCTCGTCGGGTTGTTCGACGCCGTTTGCGGAGCGGTGAAGCCGATGTCTCCGCCGAGGCTGGATTCCATTCCAATGCCACCACCGAGCGCCGTCACTTTTGGCGAAGGGATTGGCAGACCTGCGCGGACCAATTGGACGGTGTGCTTCTTCACTCCTTTGTCCGAGCCGATGCCAAAAGTGACATTCACCGATGTCCCCGGCGTACCACGGAGCAAGGCTACGAGATTCTCGACCGAGATGCTGGTCGTATCAATCGTCGGCCTGCCGAGTTCCGCCACGCCGAGGATTCGCTGGCCCGGCTTGATTTCTGGATAGGTGGAGACCGGCGAGCCGGGAAAGATCGTTTCCACGACGCCGCCGTCGTCCTTTTTCGAAAGCGTGATGCCGATGCCTCCCACGATCTCATTGTTGAACGTGAACTTGGGCGTCAGCGGCTTGAGGCTCGCCTCGAGTCGTGCCCCATCCACACGAAGCTCCAGATCGTAATTCGGCTCCGCACTCGAGCGGTCCGCGACGGGTGTCTGCATCGCTTCGGAGCGCAGGCCGGGCGATTTGTCATTCTCCCGGAAAACCGCCTGCCACTGCTTGTCCACCGGCAGTTCAAATTGGAAAGTCCCGTCGTCGTTGGTTGGCCCGTCTGCAATGAGGCCTGTAGGGTTCGTGCCGTCCTTCACATAAAACGCGAGCGGCCTTTTGCCAAGGGGCTTGCCGTCCTTGTCGAGCAGGCGTCCTCGCACGATGGCGGGAATCGTTGCAGCTGTTTCGCGCACAGCAGCCTCCAGCGACCTCTGCACTTGCAGGAGGTCATTGTCAGATGCGATCACGCCCGGATGATTCCGGCCATACGCCTCCCTCAACGATTGAAGTTTTGCACGCGCCGCTGCGAGATCCGATCCAATTTTCGCACTGCCTGATCCGATATCCACATATTGCTTGGCCGTTGTCATCGGGTCGCGCGCTTTCGCCGGCTCCCGGACAATGCGATAGCCGATGATTTGCTGCGGTTTTCCGGGCGAAGCCGACTCCCCAGCGGGAGCAAAAATCGGCTCCATCGCGCAACCCGCCGCTGCACACGCCAGCGCCAGCGCCTGCACGGGCGACACTCCCCGCAGGCGGAGGCTGCCCGGCACTGCGGCATCCCGACTGTCGGCACTAAAGATGATGTTTGGCATCACGGGCTCGGGCTCTGCACCGCCGTTGAGCGCCCAATCCCGAATGACCTCCTCAATTTCAGCGACAACGCCGCTCAATTTCCCCGCGGACAGCATCACGCTCATTTCTGCGGTCGGGCGCGGCGGTTTGACGGTTGGCTGGGGAATTGGGCTGGCCTCTTTTGGAATCGGAACTCCCAAGTCCACATCGAGTTTTTTTGGAGCACCGTCGGTCGTCACTTTGGGAACAGGCTTGGTCTGCGGCGCACCGCCACTAGCCAATGGTTCGGGTTCATTCGGTGGCAGAATGGGATCTGCCTGTGCCTGAACGTGAGCCGCCATGCCGAGCACGACCGCCGAGATGAGTGAATGTAGTTTCATGATAAATGATGAGTTGGACTTCATCCCGTATCACGACAGCGGTGCCGGAAACCCACGCAGTATTTTTCTTCGGCAGCGATTCCCAGCGCTCCGGCTGTGTTGGGTCGCCTACTTTTTTGCCGGGCTCTCCGGATCGTCCGTGGGCTCGCCGATGGCCTTGGAGAGCAGTTGATTTGAGTGCAACGCGGGCCAAACCAGCAGAAGCGGAATGAGTATCGGCCACGGAAACTTCGTGGATGCCAGGCCGAAATGGAGGATCAGCGGAAGGACGATCGCGGCGACCCACAGGCAGGCATTTGCGGTGAGCATTTTCTTCCTTTCGGATTTAGTCATAGGTCACATTCCAGCGATTAAGATGATTGGGAATATGCTCTGCCTCTACTCTTCATCCGCCGGAGAAGCGAGAATGTTTCACGAGTCCTTCCGGTGCGCGCGGACGAGGTGCGCGAGCGCGTTTCTTATCCCCCGAATCAAAACTATTTACCGGGCTTGGCGGGCAGCCATGGGACTGCGGGCCATCTCGGGAAGTTCTGCACCATTTGTGGCTCCGACGTGCCGGGTGCCGGGGCGATGGTTCTGGTTTCAATTCCGGCACCGAGGTTGACGATCTGCGTGAGGTTGGGGGTTAGTTTGGAATTGGCTGGGATGAGAGGGCGGAGTTGCCAGAGGAGTTGGGTCAGGGATGCGCTGCGGCGCTCGCGCCATCCGGGTGCTTCGTGGCTGGGGTAGGTGAGCCCGGCGGTTTTCATCGTGGCGAAGTGCGCCTTGATGATCGCCTCGGCTTGCTGGGTTTGCGTGTCGCTGAGAGCGAAGGTTTCGCGCAGCGCGGTGGATTGCAGCGAGGCGATCTCAGCGGGATTATCCTCAAAAGCGGAGATTTCCGGTGCCCAGGTGGCAAACTTCATGAAAGCCTTCACGACGCAGTCGCTCAGATCGTCCGCGTTGAGGCCTCTTCGTTTCAGTTCCTGCTGCATTTCCTCGGGGTCCGACGAGATCAGCTTGGCATACTGGCCGAATTCGGCACCCATGTCCGTGATCCGCCCGAAGGACTCCGTGATCTCAGTGTCGAGCGATGGCGGGATAGTCTTCTGTAATGCCGCAGTTTCCGTTTGGATGCTGACGGTCGCTTCCTCGATACTATGCAGCTCGGCACGCAAGGCGGTGTTGTTTTCCATCAGGGTTCTCGCTTCGTTTTCTGCAACCTCGGCAGCGCGATCATCGGGCGGTGGTGGTGGAGCAAGCTCGGCACGCTGCGTGGCAATGGCGGTCTGGAGGGCGGTGTTTTCGCCGCTACCGTGGCGCAGCCACAGCGCGGCAACGATCACGAGCAGCAGCACCGGAGAGTAGAGCATGTATTTTTTCATGGCTTGCTCGCGCGTGGCTGCGGCGTGGCTTTTGCATCACCGCCGAGGGAGCTGAACTCTTCGATGGAAAGACCATTCAGTAATCCCTCGGAGTTTTCGAAAATGGGATGGTTGCGAGCTTCCGGCGGGAGCAGCGCCTTCACATGTGTCTCCATCTCTGCGCTGGCGGCCGCGCGTCGTGCGATCCACGACTCGGCGTTTTCCTTGGGACGCAGCGAGTAGATGAGGCTGTCGTTCTTGAGCCGGTCGAAGTCAGCCAGAAGAGTGCTCTCAATACGCGGACGAAGAGCGGCGGGCAGCTTGATGGCTTCCTCCAAAGCGATGGCGAAATAATGCGCCACATCTGCCGGGCGATCCTCAAGCTTGAGGACGAGCTTCTGCAAGGGCATGAGACTCATGAGGTCAGCCGCCATTGTCGCCGATAACTCCGCCTCTTTGGCCGTTCGCGCGCTGGCATCCAGTTCCTCCAAGGCGGCCGCCGCCTCCATCATCGGAATCAACTTCTTCATCATTGAGCGGGCGAGGTCTTCGATCTTGCCGTGGGAAACGACGACCTCCTCTTCCAGTCGCTTCACCTTCGCCTGGGTCTCGGCCAGCGCGGTCTGCGCATCCTCTTGCGCCCGGCGCGCTACGGCGAGGCGCGCATGCAAAGCAGCGGCCTCGGCCTGAAGGGCGGAGTGATCGCGCAGGACGGGCGGTGCGACTGCGGCAGGCCGCGGCTGCTGCTGGAGTGCGGCGAGCTCGTGGCGCAATTCGGAGTTCGCGTGGGACTGCCAAGCGATGGGGACGGCGGCGGCGAGGGTGATGACGGCGGCGATTTTGACAGCGGTGCGGGCCATGACCGTAGTGAGGGTGAGTGATAGTGGAGTTGCGGCGGTTAATGTTGTAGCCACTGCGACGGATGATGTGCCCATTTGCAGAGCAGTGGCACCTGCGAGCAATGACGCAGCGGAACCTCCAAACCCGCGCTTCCGCAACTGTGCGCCGAGGCTTTGGATTCCGCGTGAGATGCGCTTTCTCACGGCGGCTTCCGTGAGACCCAAAGCTGTGGACATCTCCGCATAAGAGCGATCTTTCAGATGATGCATCACAACAGCCTCACGTTCGGAATCCGGCAGTGTGGCAAGCACCTCTTCCAGCATGGGCCAGACATCGCTCTCCAGTGCGGCAGGGCTATCCAAGGGGAGTTGTTCGTGCCTGCGGTTCCTCCCTGTCTCACTGCGAACCATGCGAAGGGCAAAGTGACGCGCGGCATGGTGCAGCCAGCCCGTGAGGCTCGTGCGGTCCGTGAGCATCCACGCTTTTTGGGCCAAGGTGGCAAATACCTGCTGCGCCACATCGCGTGCGAGTTCAGCATTTCCCGTGATCCGTGATGCGGTTCCAATGACTAGCCGTTCATGCGCCCGCACCAGCGCCGCAAATGCAGCCTCATCCCCGGCCTGCATGTAGCGGGAGAGAAGGTCCGCATCGGTGGGTGGGCTGGTGTGCATGGTCAAAGGCGTGAGCCGAGTTCCCATTGGTGGAGCCTTCCCGTCACCGACAGCCAGACCAGGACCACTGCCGCCATCCACATGACTGTCAGCAAACAGACCGCTGCCGTCAGCGAGCCGCTTCGACTGCGGAAGCGGTCTGGAATCGCTGCGGCGTAGGCGGCCAGCACCAAAGTGCAGCCGATCATCATCGCCGCTGCCCCGTATCGTGGCAGGACGAACAGGATGGCGACAAAACACGCGAGCCCGAAGAATGGGTGCTCGACTAAATTCTTTAATGGGAGGGGCTTGTTCATGGCTGGTGGCGGTGGCTGGGCTGCATGGTCATGAGTGGTATCCCAGCAGACTGGCGATCTGTGACAGCGAGGTTGGATCCGCTGCGATTTTTGTTGCGATGAGCAATCTTGGTCACTCACCGAGACGCGTCCCGCAGCACTTCAAGAAACAGATCGGGTTGCTCATACATGGGAAGATGGGCGGAGTCGGGAAATACGATGAGCTTCTTCCCGGTAGGCGCCTCCAAGTGATCGACATACTGCTTCACCAGATCCGTGGGGCTATTCGTGTCGTGCTGGCCTTGCACAAAATAGACGGGAATCGGAAGTGTGGGGGTTGCCTTGAAGGCGCTGTAGTCACGCAACTCCTTGGCCGCCACATCCATCGCAACACGCACGGCGTCGGTCATTCGCTCCAGTTCTGCTGGCGTGTATTCTTGATTCTTCAGCATGGCTTCACCCAGGTCTTGTTCGCTGAGTTTGTAGCTGGTTCCTGCAAATCCCATCTGCTCGCCCCAAAGGCACCCAAGCTCCTGGAAGGCGTCATGAGTCACATAGGGTGGGCGTCCGAGAGTACTCAATTGGTGCTTCAGCTCGGCATTCTCGCACTTTTCCGCCAAGCGCTGCAATGCATCAAACTTGCGGGTTTCCCCGGTGAACCAATCGACCGATGTTCCCACCGACACATAGCTCTTAAAGTATTCTGGATGGCGCGTTACCATCGCCGATGCGATGATCGTGCCCCACGAATGTCCGACGAGGATCACTTGATCTCTCTTGAACGCCTGGCGCAAATGCTGAACCACGGCGATGCCGTCATCAACGATCTGATTAACGGCGTAAGAGGCGATGGGAGCGTCGGGGACATAGGACTTCCCAGCGCTGCGTTGATCCCAGTGCACGAGGACAAAGTGTTGCACATACGCCTCATCGAACGCCCGCGAAAAGGGCATGGCTGGAAATCCAGGGCCGCCATGCACGAACAGGACCACCGGAGCCGTGGAATCGTGAGCCCTGGTCAGTAACCATTGCTGCGAGCCGTTGATGTCGATTGCTGCTAGCCGGTCCATCTTACTGGCGGGAGAGTATTTCAGTATCGTTCGGCGGGGCCGACGCTTCGCACCTTGATTTTAAGGAAGCAGCTTCTTGATCAAAGCGGAGATGACATCATCGCAGCCCTGCTTCGCTTCGTTTCCAGCGAAGTTCGTCGCCACGACGAAGGCAGCATTCCTGGCGGGCGCCACCCACATCACGGCAAGCCACATCGTATTTGAACCGGAGTGGCTGAATGCTTTTCCGCCAGCCCACGGCTGCTCGCTGACGATCCATCCCATCGCGCAATCCTGTCCAGTCGGAGCCGTGTGCAGCTTGGCAAAGCTCGCGTCGCTGAGCAGTGCCTTGCCTTTCGTAGCACGGCGCGCATGCCAGCCGGCGTAACTGGCGAAGTCCGCGATGGAGAGATGGACGCGGCCCGCCGGAGCGATAGCCGGCGGATTGTCGGCGGATTGTCGGCGGATTGTCGGCGGCGGGGCCGGGTGGAACTGGTTTGAAATTCGCGCCAGTGCCAGTGTGGCCCCACGGTTGATCGACCCGACGTGCGTCGCCTGGCGCACCAAATCCCGCTGTCTTCAGTCCGAGCGGCGTGAAAAGCCGTTCCGCCATCAGTTTCTCAAACGGCTTCCCTGCGACCTTCTCGAGCATCGCCCCGGCGATCGAGAAGCCTTGGTTGGAGTAAATGTATTTCGTCCCCGGCGGAGCCTCCGTCGGGCGCTCGACCAGGCCACGGACAAAGTCCAACCGCTGGTTGATCGGGCTACCGGTTTTTTTCCAGGCCGTCTGCCACAGATCCGCCGGCGGCTCACCCGGAGCGCCGGAACGATTGGTCAGCAACTGCTCCAAAGTCACTGCCTTCCAAGCGTCATTCATCCGGCTGCGATAAGCCGGGAAAACGTCCGCGACCGTGGTCTCCCACTTGATCTTCCCTTCCTCGACGAGCACCGCCGCGAGCGAGGCCGTCATCGATTTCGTGTCCGAGCCGATGTGCCAAAGGTCAGCATCCGTGACCTTCTCACGCCCGCCCACTTTCCGCGTTCCGGTCGTCCCGAGCACGACCACTTGCCCGTCGATCACCGCCGCTGCGGCGAGTGCGGGCAGTTGGTGCTTCGCCCGAATTTCCTCCAGCATGGGAGCAATGTTTTCCGTGGCGGCGTGAGCGCAGGCAATGCCTGCGAATAGGGAGGAGAGGAGTTTTCGGAGCATAGACATTAAAGTTGGGTGAGATGTGAAAGGGAGACGCCCCGGCGAGCTAAAATGGCAGCAAGGCGCGCAAACGGAAGAAGAGTCGCCTCTCGGTGCTGACAGCCGGCACAGCCTCGTAGGTGGCGGTGTCGAATTCGGCGTCGAGGGGCGTGGTGCCGATCAGCGTCACGGGGATCGTCCAGGTCGTCAGGTCGCGCGAAGCTTCCACGATGTAAGTGAGATTGTGCGTGCCGGCTTTGCGGCGTGGAATGCTCCAGCGCAGGTGGTCGGCGTTGATCGCCGGACCGGCGTTGAGCGCGTCCTCGCGTAAATTCGGCTCGCCGCCCAGCGCGTATTCGAGCACACGGGGAAAAGTGTCACCGTCGTCGTCTGCGAGCCAGTTAATGGCGGCATTTCCAAGATACCGGCGGTGCCAGGCGAGGGATGATGTCTCGGGCGTGGCAGCCAGCGTGGCGATCTCGGCGGCACTGAGCGCACGAGGGTAGATGCGTGCGTCTTCGATAGTACCGCTCCAGAAGCGACCTTGAATGTCGGCACCGATCCTCACGTTGCCGCTCGCGGTAGTGTTCAGGGCGAATGACGTGCTGTTGGAGATCGTCTCCAGCGTGCCGTCCACATAGAGCTTGATGTCAGTCGAATTGGGTGTGCCGTCGTTTTCAAAAGTGCAGGCAACGTGATGCCACTGACCGTCATTGATCGCGCGGGTGCCGACGACGATGCCCGAGGTGATTTCCGTGCGAATCTGGCCGGCGGTGGTCATCAGGAAGATCCACTTGCTCCCGTTGTTGTTCGGCCCCCAAGCTATGATGGGGAGATTGATGCCGGTCGAAGTGGTCTTCACCCACGCCGCGCAAGTGCGTGCACCAGTGCCGAGGACGCCGGTGAAATTATCCACGCTCACAAAGTCATCCACGCCATCGAACTGCAACCCGCGGTTACTTCTTCCCGCGACCCACTGCGCCGGATCATTGGTAAAACCCGTAAGAGTCGCGGGCGGTCCGCCGGCTTCATAGGTCACGAGACCGCTCGTCTGATTGAACGGAAACCAATAGTCGCCACCGCTGTAAGTCACGGTGACACGCACTGTCGCCGTCGAGGTCTCCGCGCCGTCGCTCACGGTCTAAGTCAAGGCATCAGTTCCGAGAAAGGTCGCATGCGGTGTGTAATGGATCACATTGCCGACCAGCGTCACGGTGCCGTGCTGGGGCGTGCCGATGCTTTGCACAAAGAGCGGTGTCGGCGTGCCGTCGTCCGTATCATTGTCGAGAACAGCGATATCCACTGCTGTCGCCTGAGCGGTTGTGGCGGCATCGTCGAAGGCAACAGCCGGCGTGGGCCCTGTGGCGAAAGGGATGGAGACCACGGTGACGGCGTGATCCTTGAAAGTCGCCGTGAACGAGCGGCGGTCGCCAGCCACGGTCGCGGGCTGGGTGCCACTGTTTGCGCCATTCAAGTTTGCGTCATTTCCCTGCCACCAGATCGACATGATCGAGCCGATCACGATGCCGGTGTTGAGCGAAATGTCCACATTGAGCAGCGATGCGCCGGGATTGGCGACCCAGAGGTAAAGCCTGCCATCCGTCGCATGGTAATAGGCCTGATACAGTGGCGTGCCGACCGGATCGCCCTTGGCGAAAGCCGGCGCAGATATGGCACAAGGCGTGGAGCCCACCATGGTGCGCATTTCATGACGTTTAATCAGCGCGGCGATGGAATTATCGTCGCTGCCCGTGGACCAATGGACGAAGGAATTCACGCCGTTCAGATTCGACGTGAAGAGCACCGCCAGCGAATCGCGATACACCTGCTGAAGGTCGGTGCTCGTGCCCGTGGCGGTGTGGATTTCCGTATGCCACATCGGCTTGCCGCCGGAGAGCGTCGCGAGCGTTTGCCAGTCACTCGAAGAGCCGCTGTTGTATTGGGAGTAAAAGTGCGAACTCACGATGTCTATCTGGTCGCGCGCGCCTGGCGTGGAGAGAAACGAAACCGCATTGTCCCAGCCGCCGCTGCTGGAGAGACTGAACGTGCAAGGGCCGACGATTTGCGGGATTGGCAATCCGCGAGTGGTGAGTGCGCTCTTGAGATTTGTCGCGATAGGGCCAAAGCGATCCGGCGTCAGGCACTGGCCGGTTTCATTTCCAGGGCCTATGTAGTGAATAGTATAGCCCTTGCCCGCCATGAAGCTGACAAAGTCTGCGAGCAATTGCGCATATTCGACAACGAGAGGTTTCTTCGCGGTGCTGGAAAAAATGCTTCCGTCCTCCGTGGACTGCACCCACGCAGGAAAAGTCGTCGCGCCCTGTAGCTTGAGCGACGCGAAGATTTGGACGTTCGGCTTTACCGCAAGGATCCTACTGAGGCTCAGCAATTCCGTGGTGTATCGCGCCTCATACCACTTCGTTATAGACACTGGAAGAATGAAGTCTAAGGTCGAGCGGTGTCAAGACCGCGCCAGCCGATCGACGTCCACCACCAAGCCGAGCAAGTCCTTGAACAAGAGCGGATAGAACGCACTCCGTGGAAGCTGCAG
>JANNWY010000230.1:0-59183 GCA_031409335.1 Chthoniobacteraceae bacterium
GGTGAAGTGGAACGCCGGAGCCTTCAACCACTGGCTGCGCGCGGGCGGCATCCTCTCGTGCGGAAAACATTTCCCCGGCTACTCCCGCGCGCCGCTCGACGCCCATCACGAACTCCCCACCATCGCCCTCAGCCGCGCCGAACTCGACGCGCACGAACTCGCCGTCTTCCGCCACTTCGCGACCGGCCCCGGTGCGGTCGATTCCATGATGATCGGCCACGCCTTTTATCCCGCGCTGGAGGAAACGCAGACGCCGTCTTCGCTCTCGCACCGCGTCATCACCGATCTGCTCCGCGGCGAACTCGGCTTTCGCGGCCTCATCATGACCGACGACCTCGACATGGGCGCGATCCTGAATCACTACGGCCTCGAAGAAACCATCCGCCTCGCGATCACCGCCGGGAATGACATCGCGATGATCTGCCACCGCGTGAACGTCGTCGAAGAAGCGCTCGGCCATTTGGAAAAAGTCCCGCGGGCTGACCTTGATCGCGCGCTCGCCAGCGTTGCCGCCTTCAAAAAGAAACTCGCGCCGCCCGATGCGTTTTCGGAGGCGGAATTCCGCCGCCGCGATGCGAAAGTGTACGACCTGCGAGTCGCCACGCTCGGCCCCGAACTCGCCGCCCAGCGCAGCCCCGAAGACGGCAAACGCTCGCCGGTGGAGATCTACTGACCACAGTTCCGCATCATCCTCACCAACGCGGTGAAACACGTGACCGATGTCGAGAGCTACTACGACCGGCGCATCCAGTCGGCCATCAACATCCAGGGAAAAAAGATACGGCAGCGGGCAGAGTTCCTTTTGACACGCGCCCTCCGGCAAGCGGGCTGAAAGTAACCGGCCCCGTAAACCGCAGCCTGCTTCGCCTTCGTGGCAGGCTTCGCCATCAACGCAAACTTCACCCCTCGCGCGGTCGAGTTGCTCGTCGCGCACCCAATGAGCGGGATCCCGGTCTTCCAACTTGGCGGCAAGTTTGTCCCAATAGCCCGCCTCGCGCTCCCGGCCAAGCGCCACCAGATGGCTGATCAATTCACGGCGCTCTAAATCGGAAAGGACGGAGGCTTCGGATTTCAATTGTTGGAGGCTCATGTTCGGATGATTTTGAAAGTAATGCAGTCCCTCCGAATTAACGCAGTCGGTGGAATGAGGCAAGAGCCAGGCAATGATGGGCAATCGGTCGCGCCGTATCGGGCCCCACGCGGCAACGCTTCCAGGGCCGGAAGTCGTGTGCGATTTAAGCATTCGGCCAGTCGCGACACTGCCCGGCGCTGGATTCACGCCCAGCTTCCTCCATCTTGCAGTCGAACTTTCCCTCGGTGGCCATTTGCCGGTCCCATTCGTCGTCGGGCCAGCTTTGCAGCATGGCGTTGAGTTCGCAGCGTTCCTGCCAGGTGAGCGCGTCAATCTGAGTTTTGATTTCCTCGACTTTCGACATGCGTTCAGGATATGAGGCACCGGCGGTGATGGCAACGGTGGCGTTGTCGCTTCTGACTTGCGTGGTGGCGGCTTTCATCTCGGTGCGGATGATTTTCAACCTCGATCCGGTGGTGGTCTTCCGGCAATGAGCCTGCGCTTCGACATCGGCAATTGCTTCGGTCTTGGGGCGGCCAGAATAGGTGCTCGCTCAGGGGCCGACCGGGATCGCTTTCCGGCACTCGCTTAAAAACTCCAACGGCTCGCAAATGGTGACCTCTTCGGCGTAGTAGGGTCGGAGCGAGATGAGGTGTGGATCGTAGCTAACGAGATGGGTGGCGTCGCCGTTGAGCGCGCAAAGGAGGAAGGCGATGTCGTCTGCATCCGCGGGATAGTGGCGCAGATGGAAGAACTCGATGCGCACGACTTCGCCGAGCTGGATCACGCGGGCGAGGAAGCGCGTCATCACCGCCGCGGGCACGCCGGTTTCGATGAGCTTTTCCGCGTATTCGAGCAGGACATCGGGCGTGTGCAGGAGGGTGAACTGGCCGGCTTCCCAACGATCCACGATCTCGGCGTTCGGGCTGCCGGGCTGGAGGGCATGGTGTGCGGCGAGGATGACGTTCGTATCCAGCACCGCGCGGACGGCCATGCTTCAGAGGTGTTTGCCGATTTCCTCGCGCGCCTCGCGTAATTCCCGAAAGGTCTGCTCGCGGGAGAGGCCCTCTACGCGCAGCCGCGCGGCCTCGGCCGAGGCTCCGGCCAGGATGGTCTGCGCCTCGGGGCTGTAGCGCCGGCCACGCCATTCTTCGAGGGCAGCCTGGTTGCGAAGGAACTCCGCCACGCGCTGGCCGAGGTCGGGAATAGAGCGGACGCGATCTTCAATGTCCGGTGGCAGATCAATCGTGATGCTCATGGGCGGAGGCTACGAAATAAGACGGCGTTGTGCAACGCGGTCTTTGCGATGGGATAAGGTGCGTTTGACCGTGATGATCGCAGCGCCAAGTAAGATCATTGCGACGCTGCCTGGCTCCGGCACGGGCTGTATGGGCGCCGGGAGATTTGGAGTGGCAGATGAAAGAATGGCGGTCGCATTGGCGCCGATGTCGAGGGCGGCGAGGGCTTGGTTGACGGTGAAGACGACTTGGGCGCTGGCGTGGATGTTCACGGTCCCGGCGTCGAAGGGTGAACTGAGGATCACGGTGCCGGCATCTGCTACCAAGTTTTCATAATCCTGCGTGGCGGCGATGGTCAGGATTCCGGTCCCGATCTTTGTGAGGGTTGTTCCGGTGAGGACATTTTCCGGACCGATGCCGATGTCGAATCCGTTCGTATCGATAGCCAGGCTGCTTGCGCTAAAATCAATCGCGGAATGCGAGCCCACTCCGGTGAATCCGCGCAGGAATTGCGGTTCGGAACGATTGGCGCGCAACGTGCCGGTGGTGATGCTGAAGGCGGCGGAGCCACTGCTCGCTTCGAGATACGCGGTCTGAATGATGCCACTGCGCAAATTGACTACGCCGGTGCCGCCACCTTCGCCGATGACTACCCGTTCGTTACTGACTAGACTAGCCGTCTCGACATGGAGCGTCGCGCTTCCGCCATTCCGGCCAACATAGACGCTGGCGGCCTGGAATGAGCCCGCCGCGATCGTGGCGGTGCCAGTCGCATTCGCGACACCCAACACGAACTCGCCGACTCCGCTCACCGTTCCACGGGAGACGAGATTGCCCGTGGCTCCGAGAAAATCACCGATGTGAACGTGGCCGCCTGCACTCACGAGCTGGCCGCCCGCTGCGATCGTCAGCACTCCGGTGCCGCCTGCTTCACCGACAAAGATTGTGCCTGTTCCCTGAATCAGTTTGCCGTCTGAATGGATGACGAGCGTGCCGTTTCCACCGGCGCTGCTGAGCGCGCTCGTGCCGATCCCGAGCCGCGCGCCCGTGGCTTGCCCACCGGCAGTGAGATCCAGCAGCGCGCTGGCGGCGGGCCCGAGGTTGTCGCCGAGGTGGAGCACGCCCATGTTTCCGTCCAAACCAACGCCGATGCCGCCGCCCAGGATGGTTGCACCAGGGCCAATCCGCAGAGTCCCATCGGCGATGACGGCCATTCCATCTCCAGACGTACTTCCGTTCACCGAGCCCCCAATGATGAGGCCAAACGCTGCGCCGGTATCGAAGAGCCCGCCATCTTGAATGCGCAAAGTTCCGGACGGCATCGCTCCCGCGCCGTCGCCGATGATGATTGGCGTGGAAAGGCCGGACTGAGTGAGGCTGCCGGGGCCGATGGTGATCGAGTGCTTGTTCGCCGCGGCGAGATAGCCGGAAGAGCTGCCCCCGTCGTAGTCGATCACGTGATTCGCGACGGTAACATTATTTGCACCGAAGGGGTCCGGCACTCCTGACGGACTCCAATTGCCGGAGCTGCTCCAAGTTCCCGAACTGCCCGACTGAAAATCCATCGCGCTTGCGACAACAGGGAGCAAAACACCAAGTAGAGCACGTGAGATACGTTGCGTGGGGGCCATGTCGGAATCGTGTCAGATCGCGCGCCGATTGAGAACTTCAATCCGGGCATAGACATCAACGCGCAGCGAGTTCCTCTGAGATGCAGGCAGAACTTGCGCGATGCCTTCCGCGTGCGGCACAGTCTTGCGCGGCTGACCGCATTTTAAAAATCACCTCATGGGTATCTTCAACAAACCTCCTTTCTCCGGCGATGGTGGCAAACGCAATCTCCCCGAGGGGCTCTGGCAGAAGTGCCCGAGCTGCGGGGAGATCATTCACAATCTGGAATTGCAGCAGAATTTTCGTGTGTGTCCAAAGTGCGATCACCACTTCACGCAGAGCGCGCTCGAGCGGATCGACATGCTGTGCGACGACGATAGCTTCACCGAGCACGACAAAAATATGGCGTCGGTCGATACGCTCAAATTCACCGGGATGGCGAGCTACACGGACCGGCTGAAGAGTTACCAAAAGAAGACCGGGCTGAAGGATGCCGTGATCACGGGACTCGGCAAAATTGACGGTCAGCCGCTCGCGCTCGCAGTGATGGATTTCAATTTCATCGCGGCCACGATGGGCTCGGTGGTTGGGGAAAAACTCACGCGCATCATCGAGCGCGGGACGAAGGACAAGCTGCCGGTCGTCATCGTCTCCGCATCGGGCGGCGCGCGGATGTACGAGGGCGTGCTTTCGCTGATGCAGATGGCGAAAACATGCGGCGCGCTCGCGCTCCATGCGCAGGCAAAGCTGCCTTATATTTCCGTGATGACGCATCCGACGACGGGCGGCGTCAGCGCGAGCTTCGCGACGATCGGCGATGTGAACATGGCGGAGCCAAAGGCGATGATCGGTTTCGCCGGACCGCGCGTGATCAAGGAGACGACGCATCAGGATTTGCCGCCGAATTTTCAGACCGCAGAATTTCTCGAGGAGCACGGTCTCATCGACATCATCGTGCATCGGAAAAAAATGCGCGAGACGTTGAGCCAGCTCATCCAGTATCTCGCGCCAAAGTAGGCGGGGTTTTCAACCCCGTGCAGCCTGCCAGGCAAAAGGCAACACCGCGCGGAAGCGTGGTTGGTCCCGAGGCAAATCCAAAACTCGACTGTCGAAATCCGAAATCAATCCGATCGAAGTGAATTCTTGAAACTGCTTTTTCAGCGCCTTGCAGCGCTATTTTTTTTTGCGCCAAACATTTTGAATTGCGGCTGCTGCTCTGCGCCGGGGCGGACCGACCGCGCGGGGTTGGAAACCCCGCCTACTTTGGCTTTGCGATGAATTTTGCTGAAGCGGTCGAGTGGCTCTACGGCACACAGGTCCACGGAATCCGGCCGGGTCTCGATACCACATGGCGGCTCGTGGGCGCGCTCGGCGTCGATCCGGCGCGGATGAAATTCATCCACGTCGCGGGCACGAACGGCAAGGGCTCGGTGTGCGCGATGCTCGATGCGATTTGCCGCGTGGCTGGTTTGAAGACGGGCCTTTTTACGTCGCCGCACCTCGTCACGTTTCGCGAGCGCATCCGCGTCGATGGCGAGATGATCGGCGAAGCCGAAGTCGCCGCGCGCCTGACCGCGATTCACAAACTCTCCGCCGGGTGGAATCCCGCGCCGACCTTTTTTGAAATCACCACGGCACTGGCGCTGGCGCATTTTCAAAATGCGGGAGCGCAAATCGTCGTGCTCGAAACCGGCATGGGCGGGCGGCTCGATTCGACGAATATCGTGACGCCGCTCGTATCGGTGCTCACGCCGATCGAGTTCGATCACGAGCGCTGGCTCGGCGCGACGCTTGCCGAGATCGCCGCGGAGAAAGCGGGGATCATCAAGGCGTTCATCCCCGTCGTCTCCGCGCCGCAGCCGGAGGAAGTCGCCGCCGTCATCAAGCATACCGCCTCGGAGCGGAGATCGCTGCTGCACGAGGTTCGCGAGCCAATGGAAAATGTGCCGATCGGCCTCGCCGGTCGCTACCAGCGCTGGAACGCCGCGCTTGCCGTCCACGCGCTCGATCATGCGCGGCTCGATATTCCGCTCGATGCCATCACCCGCGGCCTCGCCGAAGTCACCTGGCCCGGCCGTTTCCAAAAGATCGGCGACCGCATGATCCTCGACGGCGCGCACAATCCCGCCGCTGCCCGGTGCCTCGTGGAAACGTGGCGCGAAGTTTTCGGCGACGAAAAGGCGACTCTCGTGCTTGGCATCTTGCAGGACAAAAATCTGCGCGGCATCTGCGAGACGCTCATGCCCATCGCCGCCCGCATCATCGCCGTCACCGTGCAAAATCCGCGAAGCGCCTCGGCGGAAAAACTCTGCGAAACGGCGCGCAGCATCGACTCGAATTTCCCCTGCCTCCCCGCTGCCTCGCTGTGCGGAGCCCTCGCCAGCGCGAACACGTATTCCGAACCGATCCTCGTCGCAGGCTCGCTCTTCCTCGTGGGAGCGATGCTCGCGTTTCTACACGACGAAAAACCGGGCGAAGTGAGCGCGCAGTAGAATCACCCGCGCATCGCTTGAATCGCCGCCGCCATGTCCGCGGCGTGAAACGCGGATGTGCCGGCGACGAGGGTGTCGGCTCCGGCTTCGGTGGATAACGCGGCGGTCTTGAGGTTGATGCCGCCATCGACTTGGATGCGAAATTTCAGATTGTGCGCGGTGCGAAATGCGGCGGCGGCGCGGACTTTTTCGAGCATCGGTTCCATGAATGCCTGGCCGCCGAAACCGGGCTCGACCGTCATGACGAGGAAGAGATCGACGTGCGCGAGGAAGGGTTCGATTTCGGAAAAGGGCGTGCCGGGTTTGAGCGTGATGCCGCAGGTGCGCCCGGCGGCGCGGATGGCGGCGAGCGTTTTTGCGGTGTGATGTTTTGATTCGACGTGGACGGTGATGTTCGCGGCGCTGCCGAGGAAACGCGGGAGGTAGTGATCGGGGCGGTCGATCATCAGATGCACGTCGAGCGGTTTGGTGGCGACTTTGGCGACTGCATCCACGAATGCGGGACCGAAGGAAATGTTGTCCACGAAATGGCCGTCCATGACATCGAGGTGGTGCCAGTCGGCGCCGGCGTTTTCCGAGCGGCGGACTTCTTCGTGAAGGCGTCCGAAATCGCAGGCGAGGATGGATGGGGTGATGAAGATGGGATGCACGGGATTTGAGTGGTGGTGGTTGGGTGGCGCGTTTGCTGAGGGCAGGCGGTCGATATGAATCAGAGTAACCAGGTCGCCAGCGAGAAGTAGAGCAAGAGGGTGAGGACATCGGCGATGGCGAGGGTGAGTGGACCGGCGGCGATTTTCGGGTCGAGATTTAGCGCGTGGAGTGCGGTGGGGACGAGGACGCCGGCGAAATTCGAGATGATGACGGCGCCGAGGATCGCTGCGCCGATCGCGGCCGCGGCGATGGGATTTCCGCGCCAGAGCCACACGATCGCCGCGACGACGCAGGCGCAGCCGATGCCGATGAGCGCGCCGGAACGCAGTTCGCGCCACGCGGTTTTCCAAAACCACGCGAACGACGGCTGCGTGGTCCGCAGCGCCTGGAGCGTGAGCGTCATCGACTGAACGCTGACGGATTCCGCCATCGCCAGGACGAGCGCGAGGAAGAACGAAACGATGATCGCGCGGGCGAGCGTGGCCTCGAAAAATCCGGCGAGCAGCGCGCCCGCGGTGCCGCTCGCGATCGTGGCGAGGAGCCACGGGAAGCGGACGCGGAAGGCGCGAAAGGGTGAGGCGTCGCGGAGTTCGGAGAGGCGGAAGCCGAGCGCTTCGAAGACGTCGTCCGGTTTTTCCGGTTCGCCGAGATCGAGCATTTCCTGCGTGAAAACGCTGAGGTCCACCGTGCCCACGACGCAGCGCTTTTCGTCGATGACGGGCAGCGAGAGAAATTTGTGCATCACGAAAAGATCGCAGGCATCGAGCAGCGTCGCTGTCTTCGGGATCGCCACGACGCGGCGCACCATGATTTCGCAGAGCCGCGCATCGAGTGGGGCGGTCAGCAGCCGCCGCGTTGGCAGCACGCCGACAAGTCGCGCGTCGCCATCGACGACGTAAAAATAAATGACGCGCTCGCCGATGCCGTGTTCGCGGATCAAGGCCAGCGCATCCGCCGCGGCCATGTCATCACGCAGCAGCGGAAAATCCGTGCGGGCGAATTCGACGACGGATTTTTGAAATCGCGACGCTTCCACCATCGCCGCTTATACGCCGGGGATGGGCGGCGCGGACCGCCATTGAATGAACCACCAGACCGCCAGGACGATCAGCGCCGTCGCGAGCGCCGCGACGATTTTTCGCGCGAGCGTCGGTGCGGGCGCGGCCATCGGCGGCTACTCGTCCACGAGCGTGTCGATCTTTTCCGCCAGCTCGAAATCGAGATCCGTCAGCCCGCCCTCGCTGTGGGTGGAAAGGCGCAGGCGCACCTTGCTGTCGCGGATGTCGATCTCGGGATGATGCTCGTCCTCCTCGGCGATCTCGGCCACGCCGTTCACAAACTCGATCGACTGCGAGAAATCATCGAACTCGTAAGTGCGTTCGATGTGTTTCTTTTCGAGATCCCATTCGGGGAGCTTTTTCATCCAGTCTTTGATGTCTTCGGATTTCAGTAGATCGGCCATGGCAGTGGTGAATTTTATTGGTTGGGTGTTGCAGACGTAGCACTCGCGATTCGAGTTTCAAACGTAAAGTCGGCGCGGAAGTCGCACGCGGCGCGCGCGGTGTCCAGCACGGAAACATCGACCTTGCGAGGCGGCGTGCGGCTGACTACGAATGCAGGACTTTCCACAAAACCAAATCATCAAAATCCCATGGGCAATCTTTACAACAACATCGTCGAAACCGTCGGCAAAACGCCGCTCGTGAAACTCAACCGCGTCACTGCCGGGCTCGATGCCACGATTGCTTTGAAGCTCGAGTTTTTTAATCCGCTCGGCTCCGTGAAAGACCGCATCGGCATGGCCATGATCGAGGCGGCGGAGCGCGACGGGACTTTGAAAAAAGACACCACCATCGTCGAGCCGACGAGTGGGAACACGGGCATCGCGCTTGCCTTCGTCGCCGCCGCGAAAGGCTACAAACTCATCCTCACCATGCCCGAGACGATGTCGCTCGAGCGCCGCACTTTGCTCGCGATGCTCGGTGCGAAACTCGTGCTCACGCCCGGCGCGGAGGGAATGAAAGGCGCCATCGCGAAAGCCGAGGAGCTCGTGAAAAATACGCCTGGCGCGTGGATGCCGCAGCAGTTTAACAATCCCGCGAATCCCGAAATCCATCGCAAGACCACCGCGGAAGAAATCTGGAACGACACCGACGGGAAAGTGGACATATTCATCTCCGCCGTCGGCACGGGCGGGACGATTTCCGGCGTGGTCGAAGTCCTCAAACCGCGCAAAGCCGGCTTCCAAGCCATCGCGGTGGAACCGGCGGATTCGCCCGTCATCAATCAAACCCTCGCCGGCCAGCCCGTGAAACCCGGCCCGCACAAAATCCAGGGCACCGGCGCCGGATTCGTCCCGAATAATCTTCACCTCAAAGACGCCGCCGGAAATCCGCAAATCGTCGAGTGCATCAAAGTTTCAAACGACGACGCCTTCGCGATGGCGCGACGCCTTGCCAAAGAGGAAGGCATCCTCGCAGGCATCAGCACGGGTGCGAACGTGGTCGCCGCCATCGAGGTCGCCAAGCGGCCCGAGAACAAAGGCAAGCTGATCGTCACCATCGCCTGCTCGACCGGCGAGCGTTACCTCTCGACCGCCCTCGCCGCCGAAGCGCGCGCGGAAGTCGGCGGGTAGGCCAGCGCGAGAAAGAGCAATCCGCCGAGCACTCCGCCCGCGTGGCAGACTGCGATGGGCGTGCCGAGCAATCCGAAATGGAACGCGGCGAGCATGGCGTTTCCGGTCAGCGCTTCGAGGCAGGATTTGCAGAGCACCAATCCGAGACTGAGCGCTCCGTAAACGCGGTCGCGTTTGCTGGCGATCAGCTCGATGGCGGTGATCGCGAGCAACCCATGGGCGATTCCTGACAGCCCGCAAAGGCCGATGTCGGCGACGAGCGGGCACGCGAGCCACGCCATGCCGACGCTCCCGAGCGCGCACGCGGCGACGGCGCCAATCCGAAAGGAGCGCGTTCTGTTTTCGAATGAGCGATACAGGATTAGAAATGACACGCCATCGAGCAGCAGATGATACCACGAGACGTGCGCGAGTGGGTGCGTGAAGACACGCCACCATGCGCCCGCGGCGACGGCGCGCGGGAGAAACGCGAAGGTGCCCGTGGAGTGGCCAGGCAGCAGCGGTGCATTGCAAACGAGCAGCAGGATGGCAAAGACGCGCAGTTCGTCGCGGAGCTGATTTTGGTCGCGCATGGTTACGCTTGTTTGAATCCGTGCCGACCTGCCAGGGCGGCTCCGCCGAGCGCGAGGAATCCGGCGATCGCATAGCCGATGCGCCACGGTCTGCGTTGTACGACGGGCGGCTCAAAGCTGGCCGCAAAACCGAAGGCGCAGAACGCGGCGAAGGCGAGCAGCCACAGGCAAAAGATCGCGCTGCCCAGTTTCCGAGTCGCCGAGCCCGCTGGGCAAAACAGTCCGATGGCCGAGGCGATGCCGATGGCGTTGAGGATGAAAATGATCGCGAGGAGCGTGTGGTTCATATCGTTCGCCGGGTGGCCCGGCAGAAAGAGTGCGTGGTGCCGCCGCCCAGAGCATGTGGCGTTTTTTTCACGTTGAGTTACGCGTTGGCGGACGCCTTCTGCCTGCGCCGCGCGAGCCAGGCCGTGAGCGCGACGAAAAGGGGTCCGACCGGTCCCGAGCCTCCACCACCACTGCTGCTGGGTGCGGGCACTTGAAAGTCGCGGCTTTGGCTGCGGCTCGGCGCGGGCTGGGAAATCGGTGGGTGATTTGCGGCGACAGTCGTCGTCGGCAAAGTGGGAGTCGCGGCGGCGGCGAGGGCGGGTTGCGGGCCGAGTTCCTGGATCGCGCGGTCGCGGATCAGCGACAGTTGCTTCTCCCGCTCGGCCTGCGAGGTGCGGTCGCGACTCGTCCGATCGGCATTCCGGCGCGAGATTTTCCACCGCTGATATTCGCCGTCATTTTCCAGCACGAGAAAGGACGTGTATTCGCTCACGATCGAAAATTCCTCGCCGAGCCTCACGACATCCGGGATGACCGGTGCGCGCGAACCGTTGCGATCCGCCGTTTTGAGCAGGCCATCCATCCGCTTCCACGCCCACATGCGCTCGATCTCGGGATTGGTCGCGTCGTCCTGTGGAAAATCCAGTTCCGCACTTTGCTCCCACGCCTTTCCATTCAGGCTCGCGCGCAGGGCGATCGTTCCTTTTCCCGCGCCGCGGTAGCGACCGTACACGCGGACCGGCGCGCCGTGGTAGAGATTGGGAAGTTGCTGCGGTTCGAGCGCGGTGATTTCGATGCCACGCACGTCGAGCTTCAAATCGGTCGCGACCGGATTCAGCAGCTTGCGATGAAACGCTTTCGCCTGGCGGCTGAAGTCATCGCCACGCGAAAGGAACGCGGCCAGTCCGCCGGAATCGTTGGCGAGTTGTTCGAGCAGGGGACGGTTCACGTCGTTGCCGACGCCGATGCAGAAGACCTTCGCGTTGCGCGGGCGCTGCTGGATGAGCTGGAGGATCGCGTGGCGCTCGCTCTGCTCGGTGAGGCCGTCGCTGAGGATCACGACGTTCAGCGGGCGATCGGCGTCCGCGTATTTGTAGGCCGTGGTGATCGCCGGATTCAGCACCGTGCCGCCCTGCGCCTGCACGGAAGCGAGGAAGCCAAGCGCGGCGGTTTTGTTCGTGTCATCGGCGGGGCGCTTTTCGTTGAACGCGAGCGCGGGCGCGATGTTGAACGCCATCACTTCAAAGCGATCGTGCGCGCCGAGTTCGGCGATGAATGCGCCGAGGCAATCCTTCGACAGGAGCAGCTTGCCGTCGTCGCGCATCGAGCCAGAGACATCGAGGACGAAAACATAGTCCGCGCCGGTGTTTTGCTGTTTCAGATCTTCGCCCCCAGTCAGGGTCAGCGTGAAAAAGCCATCCTCGCCCGCCCGCGCCGACGTCAGAATATCCACGCCCGTTTTCGGACGCGAGAACTGCTGCGCGATGACGACATCCTGCGCGAGCGAGCCGTCCTTCGCCTCGAAGCTCGCCTGCGCGTAATTCTCCGAGTGCTTTGCCACGACGAACCCTGTGCGGTGGCTCGGGCTTTCCAGCGTGGTGATCGGCACGGCGGATTTCGCATCCACGCTGATCGCGAAACGTCCGCTCACACGACTGTCCGGGCGGCCGCGCGTGGTCGTCGCAAGCGGATAAACGTAGGTCGCCCAATCGTGATCGAACTCGAGTTCCTGGTAGTAGGTGACCTGCACCTTTTGATCCGCGCCCGCCGCGATCGGGAAGACGCGCATTTCAAAAGTCCGGTAGTCCGTCTGCTCCAGCAGCCCCGGATCGCGCTGCTTCTGTTTGTAGCTGCTGTAGATTTCGCGGGCGCGGGCTTTCTCGACGACTTCGCCGACCATTTCCCTGCCGCCGATCCACATGCTGAAGTTCGATACCGACGCGCCTTTCGGCACGGGAAACGTGTAGAGCGCCTCGACGGGCCGCCGCTCGGTATTGTGAAAAACCTGCGTGACGGTGGTGACGGCGATGCCGTTATTCAGCGCGACTTTCACATCGTGCTCCTTGATTTCGAGGATTCCGCCGAGCCCACCATCGGCGATGAGCAGGCCGGCGGCGTGGACGGTGGGCGGGCTGATGATGGCGAGGCCGGTGAGGCAAGTGCGGGCAAGGCGATGGGTGAGTGTGGTGAGTTTCATGTTTCGTAGTGGTGTGAATGACCAGCATTTTGCCGGACGGGAGAGGGCATTAACATGGGCCGTGCCACCGTTTCCTGGCGTGAAGCTAAACCGCAGGCTAAGTATTGTTTGTGTCGCAAACTGGCCCTCCGCCCGGATTGATCCGAATCGTAGCACTCGACATAAAATGCCAGGTGGCTAGACGTTTTCTGCATGACGAAACCGAAACGACTCTCCGCCGCGGATCGTGATTTCTGCGCGCTCGTCGCGCGCACCGCGTTCACCAATCCGTTTGGCGACGAGTTCCCCGAGCTTTACCGAAAGATCGGCGGCTCCGCGACGGAACGCGATGCGCGCTTGAAAGTGCGCGCGGCGGTGAGTGCGCGACTGGAAAAGGCGGCGCTCACGCGGCTCGATGTGTTGAATGGAGCAGAGCGGGAAATGGTCGGCGTGGTTTTCCTGTTCGACGTTTACCAGCGCTACTACGAACCGCTCGAATCGCTCGTCGCCGCGCAAATCGCGGCGGGCGATGAACCGGTGCCCGTGCCGTTCGCGAGCGAGGCGATCGTGCTGCTTCGCAGCCGCGATTTCTCCGCGGAGGAAGCGCACAGGTTCTTTGCGATCTTCTTCCAGATTCGCCGCGCCGCGCATTTCATCGGGCAAGGACTGATCGGACGGAGCGCTTCGATGAAGGAGTTGCGCCGGCATTTATGGCAGAACGTTTTCACGCACGACATGCGCGCGTATGAACGCCATTTGTGGAATCGCATGGAGGATTTTTCCACGATGCTCCTCGGCGAAACTGGCACGGGGAAAGGGGCCGCCGCGGCGGCGATCGGCCGCTCCGGGTTCATTCCGTTCGATGAGCGCAAAGGCGCGTTCGCCGAAAGTTTCACGCGCGGTTTTGTGTCGCTGAATCTTTCGCAGTTTCCCGAGACGCTCATCGAGGCCGAGTTGTTCGGCCATCGGAAGGGCGCATTCACCGGCGCGGTCGAGGCGCACGAAGGCGTGTTCGCGCGATGCAGCCCGCACGGCGCCATTTTTCTCGATGAGATCGGCGATGTCGGCGTACCCGTGCAGATCAAGCTGCTGCAAGTTTTGCAGGAGCGCGTTTTCTCGCCGGTGGGAAGTCGCGAGCGGGTGCGCTTTCGCGGACGCGTGATCGCCGCGACGAATCGCCCACTGGAGGAATTGCGCCAGCGCGGGCTCTTTCGCGACGACTTCTACTACCGGCTCTGCTCGGACACGATCACGATGCCGTCGCTGCGCGAGCGTCTGCGCGAAGACCCGCGCGAACTCGACGACCTGCTCGGATCGCTCATCACGCGGATGATCGGCACGCCGCAGCCCGAGCTGGTCGCGATCGTGCGCACTTCGCTCGCGGAGTCCGTCGGGCGCGATTTTCCGTGGCCGGGAAATGTGCGCGAACTCGAGCAAGCCGTCCGCCGCGTCCTGCTAAAACGCCGCTATGAAGTCGGTGTGCGCGCGACCGCGTCGAACCGCGGCGCTGCGTTTTTGGCGGCAGTGGAAGCGCGCTCGCTCGATGCGGATGCGCTCCTCGCCGGCTACTGCGCGCTGCACTATGCGCAGTGCAAAAACTACGAGGAAGTCGCCCGTCGCACCGGTCTCGATCGCCGCACCGTGCGGAAGTACCTGGCGCACGATGGCGGCAGTCGTCGCTGAAGCCTGCGACAAAGTCGCCGCGTGGAAAGTGCGACCGCTTCCCGTGGGCGCGGGAAATCGCGGGCGGCGCTGGTGAAGTGCCGGTTTGCGCAGGGCGAGCTTCCGCCGGGCCGCGCCGTCGCGGAAGAGGCGCAACTTTTCCTCGCGGGGCAGTGCGCCGTGTCCAATCGCTTTCGTGACTGACCAACTCTAGATCGCCGGTCGTTTGTCCAGGATTTCCCGATAAATATCCGGCAATTGCTGCGAATAGCGTTGCGCGATGATTTTGAGATGGGGCTCGTGTGGCAATTCCGCGTCGCGTGAGCGTGGAAGCACATGAATGCGGAGGTATTTTTCCTCCCCGATTTCTCGCGCTGTTTTCCACCACTTTTGGACGCGTTCCTTTTCGGGCGTCCGGCCGAGCTGGCGCTCCAGCCAGTCATCGTTTTCGGCGTCGGCGATGAGATTGGCCAATAGGTCGCTGGCGAGTTCTCCGGCTCATTGGGCCAGTAAGACCACGCGACCCCGCCGAGCAGCACTCCGGCGTGGTCGCCGGGACGACCGATATACGAAACCGTTTCGCGATGTTTCATCCACGCTCCGCCGCTGCTCACTGCGATGGGTCCGCTGCCGCGGAGAATTTTCTTCGATGCAGCGAGAAGTTTTGCGGCGAGGTCCGCGTGTCCTCGCAGGAAACATTGCACCGCCAGGGCGGGGCCGGGATTCAGCGGGAATGTGGTGTTCCATTCAAAAGTCAGGTCTTAGACTTTCACTTTTTCCGCCGGGACGATTTTCAACGGGCCATCGCTTTTTGATGGCTCGAATTTGCCGCGACAGGGGCCGACCAAAATCTCGGCTGGCGCGTTCGGCGTCGCAGGGTTCAGGACGAAGCCAAGCGCGTAGAGGGGCTTGTCTTTGCCGATGCCCTGGACTTCTTGCCATCCCGCCGGAATCCGCGCGAGGGGCGCATCCGGTGGTGGCAGCGGGAGGCTAAATTCACGGTAGAGACTCGCGAGTTTGTGGAAGTCCGGCGCGGGTTCGGACGGGCTTTGCTTTTCCGCAAAAGCGATTGAAACGCAGACGAAAACTGAAAGCAGCCATGAACGTTTCATCAAGCCAACGATGCCCACAGTTGGCGCGGGGTCACGGATTTTCACGCCTGTTGAGCGCCATCATACTTTACATTTGGCATAACCATTTGCATAGTATGCCGACATGATTTTCAGGCCCTTTTGGCGGCAGCGAATTGACGATGCTTGGCGCGAGGCTCCCATCGTGTGGCTTTGCGGCGTGCGACGCAGCGGGAAGACCACTCTGGCGGAGAGCCTCGGCGCGGAGCGCGTCCTTTACCTGAATTGCGATCTGCCGACGGTCGAGGACATGGTCTTCGATCCGCAGCTCTTCTTTCGGGGATGCTCAAAGCCCGTGGTGGTGTTCGATGAGATTCACCAGCTTCGCGATCCGGCCCGCGTTTTGAAGATCGGCGCGGACGGGTTTCCGAACTTGAAAATTCTCGCCACGGGCTCGTCCACGCTGGCGGCGAGCAAGAAATTCCGCGACACCCTGACGGGGCGAAAGCGCGTGGTGCATCTGCCGCCGGTGTTGTGGGATGAATTGACGGCTTTTGGAGTGACTCTGCCGCAGCGTTTGTCGCACGGCGGTCTTCCGCCCGCGCTGATGGCGGAGTCCAAAAAGCCGGCGTTTTACCGCGAGTGGATGGATTCATTTTTCGCACGCGACATTCAGCGGCTTTTCGGTTTCCGGGATATGAATCGGTTCAACGCGCTGTTCGAATACCTGCTGCGCCAAAGCGGCGGACAGTTCGAGGTGACGAAGACTGCCACGGCGCTCGGCATCACGCGGCCCACGGTCGAGAGTCATGTGGGCGCGCTCGAAATCACGCACGCGGTGACGCTGGTGCGGCCTTTTCACGGCGGTGGCCAGAATGAACTGGTGAAGCAGCCGAAGGTATATGCTTTTGACACGGGTTTTGTGAGTTTTGCGCGCGGATGGGATCCGCTGCGGCAGGAGGATCTCGGCGTGTTGTGGGAGCATCTCGTTTTGGAACATTTGCAGGCGCATTTTCCGAATACTCCGGCGCGGTACTGGCGCGACAAGCAGGGGCGCGAAGTGGATTTCATCCTGACCCGTGGCCGCGATGAAGTGGATGTGATCGAATGCAAATGGAACAGCGCCGCATTCGACAGTTCCACCATCGAGGTCTTCCGCGGCTACTATCCTAAAGGCCGAAACTACTTGGTCACTCCGTCTGCCACGCCGGGTTACGCGAAGCGATTTGGCTCGCTTGAAGTGCGCGTCTGCACGCCGTCGGAACTGCATCCCTAGTTGCCGGCCTTTATTTCGCGTCGAGGATTTTTCGCACCTGGCTGCCGGTGTTTTCGAGGGCATCGAGGGAGCGCAGTTTTCCTTCGCGGTCGATTTCGGACGGTGTGTTGGCGCGCAAAGTCGATGCGGATGCGCTCCTCGCCGGCTACTGCGCGCTGCACGATGTGCAATGCAAAAACTGCGACGCAGTCGCCGCGAGGGAAGTGCGGCACGAACTTTTTGACGATCTCGATCCGTATCTCTGCCTCGTGGATGAACTCGCGGGCCGCGGCTGGCTCGCGCCAGATGTGGCCGCGCACGCGCTCTCGCGGGCGGGATTACTCGGGCGGGAGCGGCTCGGCGAGGTCGGTGTTTTCGGCTGGGATCGTGATCGTCTCGGCGGCGTAGATCACCGTCACGTGGGCGCCGTCCTGCGAGATGATTTTGAATTGTGTGCCCGCCGCGATTTTTGCGCTGCCAAAGCGCAGCTTCACGTCGAAGGGCTTTGTGATGATCACGTGTGTCTTTGGCGTGGCGATCGTGGGCGCGGTTGGCGGGGAATCCATTGCCGCAGGCTCGGCGGTGGCCGTTTGGATCGGAATGCCGCTCGCCGCGCCGGGCTGGGGCACTTCCGCGCGTGGCGGTTCAGCGGGCGGATTCTCGGGTGCGCGGGCGGGTGCCTCGGGTTTTTTCGGCGGCTCCGGCGCGGGCGGCGTTTGCGCGCCGCTACCGGTGAAATCCGGCGCCTCCTGCACTGGCTCGGTGGTGAAAAACTGCACGCCGACGTACAACGCGAGCAACAGGGCGAGCCCAAAAACCGCTCCGCGAATCAACGCGGCCAGCGGGGACGGCCCGGTGTAAGGCCGCGCGGCCGCGCCGCTCTGCAACTTCTCCGTGGCGATCTTCGGTCCGCGCGGATAGGTCAGCTTGCCGCGCCATTCCTTGCGCACGAGTTCCGGGAATTTTTCCGCGACCGCGGGAAAGAAATAGCTTCGCCCCGCGGTGGTTTCATTCGCGTCCCAGTTCGGATGATTCACATCGAGAAATCCGATGAGCACCTGGCAGTGCGCCTTCGTCACGCCATCCAAACACTCCGCGCCCTCGCGCTGGCACGCGTCGAAAAAGCGGTTCGCGCGGTCCTCTTTTCTCGCCTGCACCTCGGCGGCAAAAATATCCGGGTGCAGCCGGAGCCGGTCGGTATTCCACTGGACCACGCGCGGGCTCAGCTTTGGATCCTCCATCGCTTCGTTCACGAGCACTGCGGCGCGTTCCTTGGTCGTGTCGCTGGAAAATGCGATGCCGAGGTAAGTCAGAAACGCCTTCTGCTTCGCGGTCGCTGTGCCACCCGCCAGGATCTCAGTGGGAACGATTTCTTCCACGAGTAACTGTTCGATCGTCACTTCCTCGACCTCCTCGAATTGCGGCTCTCCGACTGGCACCGTCTCACTGCGCAACTCTTCAATCTGAGTCTCCTCAATCTGAGTCTCCTCGACGAGCGCCTCCTCGACCGGCGCGCTTGCGGGGTAAAGCACCTGGACCAGCGGACTCCACGAGATCAGGCCCGGAGTCCACGCGAGATCATTGATCTCGATCGTGCCTTGTTTTAGAAATCCCTGAGTCATCTCCTCGTTAAAGGGGCCAAACTCTTTTCCATCTCGCAGGAGGTAAATGTCCATGTTCACGTCAAATCCAGACGTTCTGACCGGCCGTTTATTAGACGAAACGCAGCCGCCTCGTCATGATGAACGCGTGGTTCCGTGGTGCCGACAATTCCTCCCGCCTGTTCGGCGGGATCAGTCGATGTCGTTGTCGATGATGCGGAGCAGCGCCTGATCGAGCGGGCCGAGAGTGGCTCCGCCGCGCGCGCGATAGAGGAACAGATTCACCGTTTCATCCGGCTCGTTCAGGCGGCGGTCGTCGAGGATGCGGACGTTGAACGTCTTGACGCGCTGGCCGGGGGCGAACTGGAGCGTGCCGAACGCCGGGAGGTAATCGTGAAACGGCTGCGCGGTGCCGCGCCACGTGATGTAGGAGACCGACGAGGCGGCGGATGCATCGCCGTAGCGCACCACGCCGATGCTGGCCGAGCCGGCATTTTCCAAGACGCGATAGGACGGCGTCTGGAAGACGAGAGTCGCTGGCACTGCGCCGTTTTGGAGCCGGACGAGATGCGGCGTGGGCAGCTCGAGGTAACCGGCGACGATGGCCTTGCCGTCGTATTGCACGGCGATGCCGTTCACGTTGTCCTCGGGGCCGTTGATGGGGACATCGAAAGTGGTGTCGCGCGCGCCATCCGGGAGAAAACGCGCGACGTAATCCCCGTCGAAAATCCCGCCCGCGAGGATGCGCCCGTCCCACGGCTGGACGGCAAGGCAGACCGCGCCGCCGCTGGCGATTTCGGTGGTAAAGGTGAGATCGAGCTGGCCATCGGCGAGCAGGCGGACGAGGCCGCTGCGGCTATTGCTCTGGGCGTCGCTGACCACTCCGGCGCCGACGAGGATGCGACCGTCGGGAAGCAGGACGATCTCTCTCGCCCCGAAGTCCACGGAAAGAACTGCGAAGCTCGGATCGACAACTCCATTTCCCAAAAACCGAGTGATCCCGTGGCTCCACCCGACGATCACGCGCCCGTCGGGCTGCGCGGCGACGGAATGGACGACGCTGCTGGCGGTCACCTCGCCCGAGAAGCCCGCATCGACCTGCCCATCCGGCAGCAGCATCGTGAGATTCGCGCGGCCATTCGCGTAAAAGAATCCGCCAGCGAGGATGCGTCCGTCGGGGAGGATGGTGACGCAGGTGACGTTGCCGCCCGGATAGCTCGGCGTGAAAGTGGGATCGGGCGAGCCGTCCGGCAGGAAGCGCAGCACGTAGCCTTCGCCGACATTCGCACCGCCAGCGACGACCACTTTTCCATCCGGCTGAAGCGCGAGCGCGGAGAAGAAACCGTCCGCCGGAGTGGCGCCGCCGAACACCGTGTCGATCGCGCCGCCGGGCAGGTAGCGGATGATGTTGAATCCAGACGCGATGATTTTTCCATCGGGCTGAATGACGACCGCGAAGCTCTGCGATGGCGGAGTCGGGATCGCAAAGGTGGGATCGAGATCGCCAGGTGCGGCGAACGCGGATTGGACGCACAAAGTAGCGCAGACGGTGAGAATGAGGGAGCGCATGGGAGGAAAGGCGCGGCGGGGAAAATCGCTGCGTGATGACGATTTACACGGAAACCCCCGGCCGTGCCAGCGGAGTTTGCGCGTCCGCACCGCTACAACCTGAGGTACCAGCCGCGACGATTCAGCCGCCAGACGACGAGCGCATTTGCGGCGATGAAGGCGAGCGTGATGAGCGCTGCCTGCCACAGCGGCGCAGCGCGCGGGAGCAGGAGCGAAAATGGCGCGTCGAGCAACGAATGGAGCAGGTAGGCAGCGAGGGCGTTCGCGCCGAACACGCTGAACAGCGACCACTGCCAGCGCCGCCGGTCGCACAGCCAGACGAACAGCGCGTACGCGGCCAGCGAGAAGCCAGTCGCAAACGTCAGGTACGACAGGCTGCCGGCGCGCTGGCTCATCGTCCACAGATCGACCGATCCGCGCGGCGGAAAAAACGGTGGCGCGGCCCAATGCCCGCCCGCGCCCAAACACGAGAGCGCGTAACCTCCGATCATCAGCACCGCGCCCCACGCGAGCAACGGCGTCTCCACCGATCGCGCGGTCGTTTTTTCCCGCACCCAATCATGCGCGATCGAACCCGCGATCAGCGGCAGCGTCCATGTGAGAAAACCGAGCAGACCGCCGTCGATGACGCGCTTTTCGTGCAGGAGACCGTACCAGAACCACGCTGAGAGCCCGAGATGAAGCAGCCCCGATCCGGCGGCGAAAAACACGCGCGTCCGGACGCGACAGAGGATCACCGGCAGCACCCACAGACTCGTGACGCCGATGTGGACGAGGGTTTGAAATGAATCCCGCCAGAAGCTTTTTTCGAGGAGCGCGAGCAGTCTCGGCCCGGCGAGATCATCCCATGTCAGCGTGACCAGATCGAGATCGTAAACCAGCAGCCCGATCCCGATCAGCAGCACGATGCGCCGCAGCACGCGGTGAAATGCCGCGCTCGTCCCCCACTTTTCCCGATTCCGCAGCATCACCAGACGCAGCGCAAACCCGACCGCGAAAAAGAACTGCGGCATGATCGTGTCCGCGTAGCTGCACCAGGTGTTGTGATGTTTGAAGATTGGGGGAATCGCCGCAAAGCTGCCCGCGAAATTTACCAGCAGCATCCCGGCGACCGTGTAGCCGCGGAATTGATCCAGCGAAAGCAAGCGACCGGCAGCGGGAGAGTTGGCGGCGGGATCATGCACGGAGCGGGTGCTTATCGGTCTCGCGCGAACGCGACAAGCCGGGAACGGCGTGGATCGCCAGTTGCGCAACGCGCCGATGCGGGCACATTGCAGAAGTCCCCGTCTATGCTCCGCAAAACCCTTCCCCTTGTGGCTTTGTGCCTCGCGCTCACCCTCTCATCTGCCTCGGCTCAAAACGTCGTCATCCACGAAGTTAGCTCCGTGCAGAGCGACCGGCGGCTGCAATTTCCGCCCGGCGCGCTGCCGAAACTGGGGGCGCTGCCGCGCTGGCACGAACTCGATTTCACGCTGCCCTCGTGGTGGCAGAGCGGCGCGGGGCCGTTTGGATTTGGCTACACTCAGACGGCGAATTTGCAGACGCCGATGGTCGGGAAAACGCCAGCCGTGTATTTGCGGAAAGAGTTCACGCTTTCCGCCGCCACGGCGGCGAGCGCGCTGCCGCTGCAATTGCTGATCGATTACGACGATGGCTTCGTCGCGTTCCTAAATGGGCAGGAAATCGCGCGACGGAACACGGGCGCGGCGGGGACTTTCGCGTGGCACTATCAGGAGGCTTTTAATGTGAAGACGGCGGCTGGCACGGAGACGATCGCGCTCGGCGCGGGGAGCACGCGGCTGCGCGAGGGACTGAACGTGCTCGCGATCCAGGTCCACAACAGCGACCGCGCGAACACGCAACTGCGCTGCGCCGCGACGCTCGCGTTCAGCGGTGGAGCCACGCTCGTGGCCGCGGCGGATTCGTGGAGTTACTTCGTGGGCACGCACGAGCCGGCGGGCGGACTTTACGACGGCACGGATTTCACCGCTGCCCTCGCGCCCGGCCCGGACTGGACGCAAAACAACTATGCCGATGCGACGTGGACGCTCGCCAACGGCGCGCTCGGCTACGACGCCGCCGCCGACTACGTGCCGCAGCTCGGCACGAATCTCACCGCGCTCATGCGCAACATCGCGATGAGCGTTTACATGCGGCGCGAATTCACGCTCACGCAGTCGCAGTTCGACCAGCTTTCCGCGACGACGCTCACGGTCGATTGGGACGATGGTTACGTGCTCTATCTCAATGGCTATGAGCTTTCGCGGAGCAGTCTCCCCGGCGCTTCGGGGAGTTTCGTCGCGTTTAATCAGGCGGCGACCGGCCACGGCGCGCAGTTCGACGGCGGGGCGAACAATCCCGCGCTCGTCGCGTCCATCCCGGTCGCAAAAAATCTGCTGCGCGTCGGGCGCAACGTGATTTCCGCGCAGTTGCACAACGAGACAATCGGCAGCTCGGACCTGCTGCTCGACGTGCGTTTCAGCGGCGTCAGCAGTGGCAATACACTGACGTGGGTGACGCTCAGTTCGCCGTGGCGCTACCGGATCGCGACGAGCGAATTCGCCACGCCCGCGGTGCCGGCCGCGGGGCTCATCGCGCCGGAGTTTTTGGATTGGATCGAGCTGAAAAACAACGGCGTCACCGATGCGGACATCAGCGGGTGGCTGCTCACCGATGAGCTGGACACACCGGCGAAATGGGCGTTCCCGGCGGGGACGACGATTCCGGCGGGCGGTTTTTTGGTCGTCGCGTGCAGCGGGCGAAATGTGGTCGCGCCCGCGCCGGGCGGGATGTTGCACACCAGTTTTTCGCTCGGCGCGAAAGGCGAATATCTCGCGCTGCGCGATGCCGCGAACGTGATCCAGAGCGTGCTCCCGGAAGTGCCGGATCAGGATGCGTTTCATTCGTGGGGCGTCGATGCGGGCAGCGGTCAATACCGCTATCTCGACGCCGCGACGCCGGGCGCGGCGAACGTCGCGGGCACACTCACCGACATCACGAGCGAGGTTAATTTTGACAAGCCGACCGGCTTTCACACCACGCCGCTGACCGTCGCGCTCTCGACGCTCACGCCCGGCGCGAGCATCCGCTACACGCTCGATGGCAGCGATCCGGTGAGCACGAGCACGCTCTACTCCGCGCCGTTCGATCCCACCGTGCAACCCGCCGTCGGCCCCGGCGCGGGCACGATTTTGCGCGAGATGTTCCAGTGGAACTCGGGCACTTTCGTGCCGCCCGCGAGCCTGCCGCCGGGCGCGGTGCCGACGGTTTCGCAACTGCTCACGCAACTCGAAACACCGAGCAACACCAGCGACTATTACACCCATCGCGTGCGCGGTTTCCTGCATCCGCCAGCGACTGGCAGCTATCAGTTTTGGCTCGCGACGGACGACGATGGCGAGCTGTGGCTGAGCACGACGAATCTTCCCGTCAACAAAGCCCGCATCGCCCACATCACCGGCAACTGGGCATCGCCGCGCGAGTGGACGAAGCATCCCACGCAGCAGTCCGTGCCGGTGGCACTGACGGCGGGGCAATCGTATTACATTGAGGCGCTCCAGAGCGAGGGCTCGGGCGGCGACAATCTCGCCGTCGGCTGGAGCGGCCCCGGTCTGCCCGCGGGCATCAATGTCATCGAAGGCCGCTACCTTTCCCCGCCCTCGACGCTGCCGCCGGGCACCACCTCGCCGCCATCGCAGGGCACCGTGCGCGCGCGCGCATTCGCGGCAGATCGGCTGCCGAGTGAAGTGCGGACGCGCAATTATGTCACCGGCATGGACGCGCGGCTGGCGACCGTGCCCGCGTTCTTTTTCAGCGGCCCGGCAGCGGAGACTTTTTACAATGGCAACGGCATCTTCGCGCAGTCCGGCGGGAGCTGGCCGTCGGGCTCGTGGGTGCCGGGCGACGCGCGCTTCGACTACAATTTCTGCCTCGCGAACGGCGATGCTTTCGAGCGGCCCGCGTCGCTCGAAATCGTGAATCCCGGCAACGTCATCCTCGAACGGACGACGGTCGGGATGCGCTTCGCCGGATCGCCGTGGTCGCGCCCGCAGTATCAGCTCCAAAATGTGGCGACGAGCCAGTGGAATTCCGGCGCGCACAACAAGCCGCAGGTGAACCTCTGCTTCCGCGGCGACTTCGGAGTTTCCACTTTGAAGATCAACAATTTTTTCCCGACGAGCACGCTCGACGAGTGGGACACGATCCGGCTGCGCGCGGGAAAAAACGATCCCTACAACCCATTCAATGTCGATGAGTGGATGCGCGAAAGTTTCGCCGGAATGGGCGCGCCGTCGCCGCAGGGCACGATCGCGACGCTGTTCATCAACGGGCAGTTCAAGAGTTACTTCAATCCGTGCGAGCGCCCGCGCGAATCGTTTTTCCAGAGCTTCTACGGCAGCGGAAACGCGTGGGACGTGAACTACATTTGGGAGTGGGAAAACGGCGACGGCACGGCCTACGCGGTGATGGACACGTTCTTCCGCAACAATGATTTCGCGACGCTCGCGAACTACCAAACTGGCGCGACGCATTGGGACATGGCGAACGTCGCCGACTACGTGATCATCAACGGCTGGGGCGCGACGCAGGACTGGCCGCACAATAATTTCACCTTCTGCCGCGAACGCGCACCGGGCGCGAAATGGCGCTGGTCGATGTGGGACGCGGAGGGCGCGCTCGGGATGTTCGGGCAGGCGAATACGCACAACTCTTTCGAGAGCGAGCTGCACGTTTCCAGCGCGAGCGCCATCAACTCGGAGGGCACCACGGCGGCGCTCGTCTTTCGCCGTGCGCATCAAAACGCGGAGTTCAAAATGCTCTTCGCCGACCGGCTGCAAAAACACTTTTTCAACGGCGGCTGCATGACGCCCGCGAACCGCGATGCGCGCTGGAATGCGCTGCGCGCGAAAGTCGAGCCGCTCGTGAATGCGGTCTTCGGCGGCGGCTTTTACAACGGGCATTGGGACAACTGGCTGGGCCGCGACGCGACCTTCCTCGCGCAGGCGCGCGCCATTGGCCTGTGGCCCGTCACGCAGGCTCCGACGCTGACGCCCTTCGGTGGCGCGGTGGCCGCGGCGACGCTGGTGAACCCGAACGCGGGCGGCGTGATTTATTTCACTACAAACGGCGCGGACCCGCGCGCGGTCGGCGGTGCGATCCAGGGCACGAGCTACACCGCTGCGATTCCGGTGACCGGCCCCTTTACCGTGAAAGCGCGCGTGCGCAGCGTGGGCGGCGAGTGGTCGCCGCTCGTCGAGGCGGACTTCGCGCCATCGCAAATCCCGCGCGTGATCATCAGCGAAATGCACTACAACCCGCCCGGCTCCACTGACGCGACCGAGTTCGTCGAGCTGCTCAACGCTGGCACCACTCCGGCGCAATTGAACGGCGCGCATTTCACCTCGGGTATCGACTACACCTTCGGAAACGTGACGCTCGCGCCCGGCCAGACTTTCGTGCTCGTGAAAGACGCGGTCGCTTTCGCCGCCGCGTATCCCGCCGTGACGATCGGCGGCGTCTTCACCGGCGCGTTGGATAACAACGGCGAAACGATCACCTTCCGCGATATCGCCGAGCAGATTATTTTCAACGTGACGTACGGCGACAGCAACATCCCCGGCTGGCCGATCGCCGCCGATGGCGACGGTTCGACGCTCGTGTTGCGCCGTCCCTTTCACACCAACACCAACCCAATGCTCGCCGCAAACTGGCGCGCGAGCACGACCGCGGGCGGCAAGCCCGGCACGGTCGATTCCACCGTCTTCACCGGCACCGCGACCGCCGACCTCGACAAGGACGGCCACACCGCGCTGGCGGAATACGCGTTCGGAACCAGCGACGCAAATCCCGCCTCATGCCCGCAATTCGCGATGAGCCGCGACCTCGCCGGCCATCTTGTCATCACGTTCGATCATCCCGAGGCTGCGGACGACGTGGTGCTCGAAGGCATCGAAAGCACAAATCTCAGCGCGTGGTCCGACGCGGTTTTTGAAAGCGAAACCGTGGCCTCGCCTGGCTGGCTGCGCGCGACATGGCGCTCGAATGCGACCGGCTCACCCGCGTTCCTAAAAGTGCGCGTGCGGCTGGAGTAAAAGTAGCGCAGCGTTCACGCGAGTCGCGCGAGGATCGCCTCGACATCATAGACGCAGCCGCCCCACGTTCCGCCGCTCGCGTTTTGCATCGCGGCCCAGAGGCGCGTGTCGGCGGGCAGCGCGGGATGCGGCGCGAGGTCTTCGCGCGACGCGCGTTCGGCCAGGATTTGCGCGGCATTTTCTGCGATGAAATTCACGCTGCCGGCCATCTGCACGCGGTCGATTTCGATGCGGATGAGGTCGCCATCGAGCAGCTTTCCGAGCGGACCGCCAGCCAGCGCTTCCGGCCCGATGTGGCCGATGCACGCGCCCGTACTGACGCCGGAAAACCGCGCGTCGGTGAGCAGCGCGACGTGTTTGCCGAGTGGCAGCGCCTTGAGCGCGGAAGTGATTTGGTAAGTCTCCTCCATGCCCGTGCCGAGCGGCCCGATGCCCGCGAGCACGAGCGTGTCGCCCGCCTGCACGCGGCCTTCGCGGAGCGCGGCGATGGCGGCAGCTTCGCTGGTGAAAACGCGCGCGGGGCCGGTGTGGCGATAGACGCCATCGGCATCGACCACGCTCGCGTCGATCGCCGTCGCTTTGATGACGCTGCCCTCGGGCGCGAGATTTCCGACGGGGAAAACGAGCGTGCCCGTGAGCCCGCGCTCCTTCGCGCGATCCGGCGACATGATGACTTCGTCGGGATCGACGCCGTCCTTTTCCAAAAGCAATGCGCGGAATTTTTCTCGGCGCGGGCTGCATTCCCAGGCGTCGAGATTTTCGCCGAGCGTCGCGCCCGTGGCAGTGAGGACGCCGAGATCGAGCAGGCCGAGCGCGCGCAGATGCAGCATCACTTCCGGCACGCCGCCCGCGAGAAAGACGCGCACGGTCGGGTGATATTGCGGACCGTTTGGCAGCACATCGACGAGCCGCGGCGTGCTGCGATTTACTTCGATCCAATCCTCCACGCGCGGCCGTGGAAGCCCCGCGGCGTGGGCGATCGCGGGGATGTGCAGCAGCAGATTCGTCGAGCCGCCGAACGCCGCGTGGACGACCATCGCATTGCGAATACTCGCGGGCGTGAGCAAGTCGCGACTCGCGATTTTTCGCTCTTCCAAAGCCACGAGCGCCCGCGCGCTGCGCGTCGCGAGTTCCGTCCAAACCGGCTGCCCGCTCGGCGCGAGCGCGCTGTGCGGAAGCGCCATCCCGAGTGCTTCGGCGACCACTTGCGCCGTCGCCGCAGTGCCGAGGAACTGACAGCCGCCGCCCGCCGAAGCGCACGCGCGGCAACCGAGTTCCGACGCTTCTTTCAACGAAATCAGCCCGCGCGAATACCGCGCGCCGATCGTCTGCACCGCGCCCGCGTCCTCGCCATTCGTGGGCGGCAGCGTCACGCCGCCCGGCACGAGCACGCTCGGTAAATCACGCATCGCCGCGAGCGCCATCATCATCGCGGGCAGACCCTTGTCGCACGTCGCCACGCCGAGCACCCCGGCGCGGCGCGGCAGCGAGCGGATGAGGCGGCGGAAGACGACCGCGGCGTCGTTGCGATACGGCAGCGAGTCAAACATCCCGGTCGTGCCCTGCGTCCGCCCATCGCACGGATCGCTGCACATCGCCGCGAAAGGCACCGTGCCCAGCCGTCGGAATTCCCGCGCCGCTGCCTCGACCAGCAGCCCGATTTCCCAATGCCCCGTGTGATAACCCAGCGCGATCGGCGCACCATCCGGCGCGCGCAATCCGCCCTGCGTGGAAAGGATGAGAAACTGCCGTCCATTTGCCAGAGCCGCTTCCCAGCCCATCCCGACATTTTGCGTCAGCCCAAACAGATCGCCGCTCGGACTGCCGCGCAGCAACTCATCCGTCAGCGGAAGCGCGCCCGCCGGCCCTGGCTGGCGCGTCGTAATTTTGAAAATGGCATCGTCATCGGGGAAAATCGCGTCTGGCATGGCCACGACTCTGGCAGAGCGCGCGCCTGAAATTCCACTGGCAAGTTCCCGCCCCCCGCATATTCTCGCGTCCCGATTTCGGAAAACGCGCGCTTAGCTCAGTGGTAGAGCGCTTGCTTCACACGCAAGAAGTCACAGGTTCGAACCCTGTAGCGCGCACCATCCTTGTCATTCCGAGGATTTGACCCGCGCGTCCGCCGCTGGCATTCTTGCGCGCACGAGCAACGCATGAAAATTTTGACTCAGTTCGCCGCGACCCTTCTTGCATTCGGACAAATCGCGCTGCGTGCCGACGACGAAAAAGCCCTCATTGGGATTTGGAAAGGCGGGATGCCCGGTGAGCCTCCGGGAAGCATCGAGTTGACGATCACTCCCACCAAGATCACCGGGCGCAATTCGCGCACTGGCGAAAGTCTCGGCGAGGGCAGCTATGAATTGGATTCCGCCAGGAAGACCATTGATGCTCTCCGCAGCAAAAAAGGTCAACGTGGAGTGAAGTATTGGGGCCTCTACTCGTTGGAAGGCAAAACCCTGAAATGGGTTTCTACGAGCCGTGGAAAAAAGCGCCCCGTAGACCTCGTCCACCGACCTGAGCGTGATCAATTCCTGATGATTTTAGAGCGGCAGCGTTAGCGACAAACGCGCCTGGCACTGCTGCCAAAGGATCGCGCGGGGCAAACCACGGCAGGCACTTCTTTCCAAGACAATGTCGCGGCCCATGCAAGAAGAGCGGGAAACACGGATCGAGTATTTCCACGCGCACGTGAACTTCGCGATTTGTCACGCCCGGATCGGCCTTTCCCGTTCAATGCATCAATTCAGACCCAAACATCCACACAAACCCGAGGCAGCCCGCGCTGCCGAGGATGAGGCAGATGATCTTTGGGAGATTGAGCGTGCGCCAGTTGCAGACGGCGATGAGGCCGATGAGCAGACCGATGAGCGCGGGGGCCATGCCCAGGACATTGAGGATGTGGACGGCGGTGCGCGAGAGGCCTGCTGCTGAGGTTTGGTTCGCCATCACGACGACAATGAACATGAATGTCCACGGTAGCTCGAAAATGGCGGCGAAGAACGGCACATACGCGGTGTGGGCGATGGTCCATTTTCGGCGGGACGGGATCGGTGGCAGTGAGGCGGGGCTTTCCGCCGGTGGTTTTGGCATGTGCGTTTGGAGGCATTTCACGGCGGCAGTGGCGAGCGCCCCAATGGTGAGGCTCTGACCGCGTTCGTGTGGAAGGATACTTGTGAAAGTCGCCCGTTCGCAAGTAACTCGCTTTTGGCGGAGTCCCAAGTGCGGGCCTGGAGGTGGAACGCGTTGTGCGTCCACGACTTTCCAATTAAGAAACCACAGTGCCGCCGGTTGACTCGGCAGCGCAGCCTAGAACCGACCATGCTTACCATCCGAGGTACCAACGAATCCCGCTTCTGCGATGGACTTTCGCGTCGTGGTTTCCTGCGCATTGGCTCGCTGGCGCTGGGTGCGATGGGTGGTTTTAATTTGAGCGATTTGTTTGCGGCGGACGCGGTATCGCCGGGGAAAATCCAGAAGAGCGTGATCAATATCTTCCTGCCCGGCGGGCCGCCGCATCAGGATATGTGGGATTTGAAAATGGACGCGCCTTCGGAGATTCGCGGGGAATTTAATCCGATTAAGACGAGCGTTCCGGGGATTCAGATTTGTGAGTTGTTCCCGAAAATGGCGGCGATGATGGATCGCTTTTCGATCATCCGCTCGATCGTTGGGAGCGACGGGCAGCACGCGGCTTATCAATGTTTCACCGGCAAGCCGCGTCCGAATTCGCCACCTGGCGGCTGGCCGAGCATGGGCGCGGTGGTTTCGAAGCTGCAAGGGCCGGGCGCGGAGGGGGTGCCGACGTTCGTCGGGCTTTCGCCGAAAATGGGGCACATGCCGTGGGCAGATCCGGGGCATCCGGGTTTTCTCGGGCCTGCGCACAGTTGCTTCAATCCGAATGGCGGCGGCGCGAGCGACATGGTGCTGAAGGACATCTCGCTGGAGCGGTTGCAGGATCGCCGCGCGTTGCTCGCCTCTTTCGATAAATTCCGGCGCGATTGCGATGCCAGCGGGGCGATGGATGCGATGGACGCCTTTACCCAGCAAGCGTATGGCGTGCTGACTTCGAGTCGGCTGACCGAGGCGCTGAATATTGAAAAAGAAGACGCCACTACGCGCGATCGTTATGGCCGCGGGACGATGAAATGCCGCGATGACGGCGGGCCGGAATGCCCCGAGCAATTCCTGCTCGCGCGCCGCCTCGTCGAGGCGGGCGTGCGCTGCGTCACCGTCGGCTTCAATCGCTGGGACTGGCACGGTGCGACTTTCAACGCGGGCCGCGCCGTTTTCCCACAGCTCGATGGCGGCCTCACCTCGCTCGTCGCCGACCTGCACGATCGCGGGCTCGACAAGGATGTCGCGGTCGTCGTGTGGGGAGAATTTGGACGCACGCCGAACATCAACAAAGACGCGGGGCGCGATCACTGGCCGCGCGTCTCCTGCGCCGCGCTCGCGTGTGGCGGGCTGCGCCACGGGCAGGTCATCGGCGCGACCGATCGCACGGGCGGCGAGCCGTCCGCGCGACCAGTGGATTTCCAGGAAGTCTTCGCGACGCTTTACCAGCACATGGGCCTCGACGCCCGCACCGCCAGCGTCGATGACCTCAGCGGTCGCCCGCGCTATCTCGTGGACGAGCAGTTCCGCCCGATGCCGGAGCTGGTGGGGTAAAATGGGGCGCGCGGAATGCGCGGCTGCGGATTAGCGACGGACGGGCTGCGCCACTCCGCAGAGCCATGGTTCTTTTTTTCGAGACAGACATCATTGAGGATGAGGGGTAAGAGCTTTTGCTAGACAAAACGCGGGGGTTTCGCTGGGACGGGCTGGGATGAACAATTTGTGGACCCTTGTCATGCCGACGGCGTTTTACGAAAGCGTGTCCTGGTGCCGAAGCAGAGTCCGCCGAGCATCAGCAGGCCAGCGGTGGCCGGTTCTGGAACGGAGGGAGTCGAGACGGTGTAGGAAAACCGCTGGACCTGAGTATCGGGGAAGCCCGGGCCCGCGCCTGCGGCAACAGTGTTCGGCGTCAGCTCGATGGTGTAGATGCCATTTGGCGTCGTTGGCAGCACCAGCAGCATGAGATTGGCAATATGAAAAGTCCCTGCGCCCAGTGGAACGTTGATGTCCGCAAGGCTGCCGCCTAAGTCGTGATTATTATCGGGATCGAGCGTTGCACTCGCCGCGCCGAGCGCCACGCCATTGGTTGTGATTAAGTCGCTGAAAGGAGAGCCCGTGATATCGCGACCGATGAGCCGGAAATGTTCATTGCCAATACTCGCGGTGGGATCGGTTAGAAAATAGGTCAAACCCGTGGTTTGATCACCACCGGATATAAGCGTCACATTGATCGAAAACGGCTGCCCGGCATCTCCAGAACCGACGCTCGGGGTTCCATCATTGTCCGTGAGTGTGACCATGACTGCTGAATGGCCGATGCCTGCCGCAAGGAGCAGCGCGGCAATGCTGCCAGTTAGAGTTAGTATCCGTTTGGTGTGTCCGGCTTGGTAGGTGTTTGTGTTGTTCATATGTTTTGGGTGGAGTTGCGGATGAGTTCTGAGTCTGAAACTAGGGAAGGGAATTGCCGGATTTAGATTTGGCTATGTTCACATCGGAGATATTGATCGTGCCAGAGGCGTTCAAATCCCGCCGGAAATTCGTCCCATCCACCGTGCCGGGCGATGCGCCCGCCTTGACGAGGTTGATGTCGGAAACGTTGACGCTGCTGCCCGCGTTGACATCACCGTGAAGGACCTTGAAGCGGAGCACGGGAATCAACGTCGCACCATTCACGTCCGTCACTCCATTCAGCGTGACTTCGAGTGGTTGCACGTCATTCACGCCTGCGAGGCTGACTGCGATTTCGTTGCCGCTGATACTTGAGATGTTTGCTGTCGGGACCCCGGATGCACCAGTAACAGTCACTCCACTTGCGCTTGCGATATTACTGCTGAACGCAAACACAAGGCTGTAGGCGGGGCCAGTGCGGCATTCGATGCCTCCGCCAGCGAGCGGCAGCGCAATATCGAATGTGCCGGCTCCGCCGTGGGGTTTCCTGGAAACGACACCAGTTACTTGCAGCAAAGGAGCGGTGCAGCACGCGGGCAACGCTGTCGTAATGCCCAGCGTGAATCCGCCGGCGACCGTGCCGAGATCACCGGCGGCGGTGTCGTTGATAAATAGTGACCAAGTGCCGTTCGGATTCAGACCATTGTAAGCGGATAGCAATGAACCATACGGGCCGATGGGCGCGGGCGCAGGGAGCGTGTTGCTGGAAAAGCTGCTGGGTGTGTAGGTTCCAGTCGTGATCGTCGAACCCGAAGGCAGCCCTGAGCCGGCTGAGTCATCGAAAGTGAGGGTGACATTGCTCACAGGGAATCCACCGCCAGCGGCTGACATCAGCATCACTTTCTGCCCAGCAGGTCCGGTCAGCAGGACATCGAAATCCGCTGGGAAGGTGTGAGTCAGGCTATTAAGTCGCGCTGTGACCTTGGTGACTGTGCCGGTTACGCCGGATACGACTCGTGGAGAGGGATACGGGGACGCCGTGCCAGAGTCGGGGATGCTGATTGCGCCGGCATTGGTAAATGAGGTAGTTGTGGCGGATGTGGTGCCCAAGACGAATGGGAAGCTGACAGTCCCCAAATTACTCGCACCATCCTGCAGTTGCAGAGTGGCAGTCAAAGTGGCACCACAGATCCCGGTGGCTGTGAATGTGAACGCACGGGTAGCTGAGGCACCGCCGACCAGCGCACCATAGTTCTTTGGGGAACTCGGTGCTGCAACCCCACCTGAAACCTGCAAAGTTGCGACTAGATTGGTCGAGGGAAGCGCGCCGATATTTCTCAGTGCAAAGTTAAATGTCACGGTTTCGCCCGGATCGACAGCGCTGTTCGCTGGCGGGCAGTTCTCCGCGAGCAGCGTGGAACTGAATGCCTGAATGACCGTGGTGTTCGGCGTGTTGGAAAGCGTCAGGCCCACGGAATAAAGTTGTGCGTTATCAACGCCGTTTCCAAATACTCGGACATAATATGGACCCGATCCGCTCGGTAGAGGGGTGGTGGGAATTACTTCGGCCACGCCGGCTGCATTGAGGTTCGCGGTTCCCAAAACGGTGACTCCATTGGTATCGAGCAATTGGACGCCAAGGTTTGTGATGATTAGTGAATTGAACAGCGTCCCCGCCGAGCAACTCCCGTCGTTGTTTTGGGGTCCTTCGAGGTAAGTGAATCCGACTGGTGTGATGGTGACCGCGGCGCTCTTGTTTCCCGGAGCCACGGTGAACGAGAAGAAGTCAACGTCGAGGTTGTCATCAATGCTGACATCCTGGACTGAATAGGTGCCATTCGCCAGCGTGAGTCCCAGGCTGGTGGCGGTTGGCGCGGTATTGTTGTTCTCGGCGCTGTCGCCATAGCCTCGCATACCGCCGAGTCGGTCATCATGCTGGGGTCCATCGAAATTAAGGTTGATGAATGGTTCCATCAGTTTGGTATTGTTGGTGGGACAGGTGTGAAACAGGCCGATCCCATGCCCATGTTCGTGCGAGAGCACATTGCGCAACCTGAGCGAGCTATTGGAGGTATCGCTATAAAAATTGTCGGCCGTGTCGATGACCATGTCGCCCGTATTCGGGAAAAAATTATACGCAAGGATGCCGCTGTTCCCGTCGATGAAATGCCCGCCAATGCGAACATCTCCGCGAACTCCCAGCGCACCCCCGCTTCCCGGAAAGGCTGCGCCGTCGTCGGTGGGTTGATAGACGTAGGTGAGCCCGGTCAGATCGCTCCAGCGATCGAACATCTGCTGATACAACGCCTGCCAGACGGCCTGACTGCCGTAGATGCCATTGAGAAACGCGATGAGATTGCTGGGAGCGGACGGTTCGCCCGCGCCATTCGCACCGCCGGGGATGATCGTCCCGTCGGGAATGAAGCTCCACGTGATCACGGTTGGATCGCCCTGCTGCAATCCGCCTCCGCTCGTCGCCGTTGCTCCCCAACGCGTGCCCAGACGGTAGAGATCAAGGTCGGGCCGCTGATGCGCCGCATAGAACGCCGCCATGGTGGCTTTCGGAGTTCCGGGCGCAAAACACACCGCGGGAAACACGGCGCTCGTATCGATGCGGCGCGCGTTTGCCGCGAAATTCTTTCGACGGATCGGAGCGACCGTTACCGATGCGTGATTGAAGGAGGAAACCTCAAGTTTGAGCGACAACAGTTCTGATTCGCCGAGTGAAATGACATCCGCCGCATCATCGAGAGTGGAAAATAGACGGAACGGTGCCTCGCCGCCAAAGGGCGCAGAAGTGTCCCCGATTTTGTGCGTTCGCTGGACGAGTTGCGGTGAATTGCAGCAATTCGCAGCGGATCGATCCACATTGTCAGGCAGCGCACTCTCCGCTATCGCGCCACTGTTGAGCCGCCCGCTGCCTGGGTTTTCTGCCTGCCGCGTGACCCGCACGGAGCCCGCATCGGAGCAGGCACAGAGCGAGATGAATGCCGCCAACATTGAGATACTCTGCCGTTTGCCAAGTTTGCTTATGTTCATAATCGACTCCTGTTGTTTTAACATTCCTGAATCCCAACCGATATTGATCCAAACCACCCACTTACCCAGCAAGTGTCTGCGGTGGGGAACTGAAGACAGTGAATGCGGGCGAGCACCTGTTCGTCAATCAGTTTCGCACCGAATTCTGATAAACGAATTACCACGCGGGGTGGATTCGTCTCACGGGCAAAAGCCCAGGTCTGCAGGTTCAGCTTGGAACCGTCACTATCGCACCCTGGCTCTGATTCAGGTAGGAGCCGCTCGCCGTCCATTCCAGCTTCACCGCGCGAACCATGAATGTCCTCGTGCGTGTCGATTTTAATACGCTGAAACGCCTTGCGACAACCGGCACCGTGGTGAGTCTGCGAAATGGGCCGCCCGGCGCAAGCGATACATAGATGTGATAGCCAGCGATTGTATCAGGCGATGGGTCCCAACGTAGCAGGCTGGTCGTCGGACTATCCTTCAGAGTGTGAAGACTCCGCGGTGGCGCGATTGGGTGCAGCCTCAACGTAGGATCACCCATCAGCGAAACGTGCATTTCGTTGACGCCGATATTGAAAGTTCCCAACATGTTGCTGTTTTGTGTTAGTCGCGTGCAATAGCCAATGGTTTCTCCGAGACCCATCGGGTAAAGGTGCCAGTGCGGGCGGCCCGCCCACACGGCTGCGAGGCTGGTGCCCCGTCCGGCAAGCGGCGCGCGAAGCAAATTGTCGGTGGTATCCCAGTCTCCGAAATAGCTGCCGAAAAGGAGGACGAAGACAGCATTCAAATCTTGGGTGGCGAAATCGCCGGTCGAAACGAGGCCGTGGATCGAAGAGTAGTCGGCGGTCCCACATCCGTAGGCCCACAGCCAGTTTTGCGATTGCAACGCGCTGAGCCAGGTGCCGGTGAAGGTGTTTTGCAGGGAGATGAGCGGGGTGAAATTGCGCCAGCCATCCACGGCAAATGCTTCGTTCACAAACGCGCCGAAGCGGTCGTCGATGAGTCCGCGCGGCGGGATGGAAACCAGCTTGTGGCGATAGGCGTGGTTCTTGTCGAGATAGCGGCGCAGCAGCTCCGTCTCGGATTCCGGGAAAGCCGGCAGATTCGACAAATCCACGCGGCCGACCTGCAGCTCCACATTTGCCAAGCCATTGACCGATGGGATCAGCGTGGCGTCATATTTTCCGTCGCCGGGAACGTTGTGGTTTTCGGGTCGCGTGGCGATCGTGCGATTTACAGTTTCATCCGTATATGTGCCGTCCATATCTCCATAAAAAGCATCCGCGGGCCAGGCACCCAGGTGATCGCGATGACCGTCGGGATTAAGATCGCCGGAGTATGGGACGGGGACATGGCCGAAAAGAAAGACTGCCGTAACCCGCGAAGGGTCGGCGTCGTAGTCGGCCTTGATCAGCGCCTTGATCTCCGGAACCGGCGCGGTGCGGCTCACATCGTGGCGCAACACTTCCCAGCCATCGCCCACTAGATCCTGCACGAGACGCGCCAACTCATCTTCGAGACCGGGCGCAATCGTCTCATCCACCAGCAGCACGAGCTTTCCGCGATCGCCAACTGGACGCACTGCCATCCCCGCCTGAATGAAGCCATAACCCGTATAGGAAGTCGTAACTTCACGGGCGCTCTTTTGAATGCGGTATTCGTAGGCAATGCCTCTTACCACATTTCGATCGAGATAACTCGTCGCCGTGCCGCTCAGGGCAGGCATGGCTGTCCACGCTTGCTGGCGCGCCAGCCGCCGCGACACGATATACTCGATCGCATTGGGATCGAGCGGCCAGCTTAACAGGATATACGTGCCGGTTCTCGAAACCCGCGCGGTGACGGGCACCGCGTAGTCCAATGGCTCAATCGCCCCAGCGCTGGTGCTGAAAAGGATCGCGCCTAGGATGGCGACCCATCTGCTGGCGACGCGGAAGCGGACTGCCGATATGGAGGAAAGTTGGCCCACAGGCAGCAATCGCACTGGCCTGCGATGGTGGTCAAGCTGCTTTCCGAAGGCGCGGCTACACGATCGCCGCTGCCTTTTCCGCGTCGAAAAATGGCGCGTAAAGCTCGCGATGGCGCTGCAACGTTCGACGGAAAACGGGGCGGAGCGTCATGACATCGGGCAGGCCGATGACGAGATCGACGCTTGCCGCGAAGGACTGCATCGCGTCGCCAGTCGCGAATTGCGAGCCGATCAGGACGATGAACTGTCGGCGGCGCTGCGCCGGTGGAACGCCGGTGGCGGTGAGGTAAATCGGGCAGGTCTCGTAGTGGACGGCGTTGAAATTCGCCGAAAGCACGATGACGTCGTAGTGATGCGTGCGCATCTTCAGCAGGATGTCATCGGGGTAAAGGCCGGTGTGGATTTTGTAATTCAGCTCGCTGAATTGCGCAACGATGAGGTCGCGAACTTCGGGCACGTCGTGGCAGACGAGCAGGGTAAGATCGCCGGGTTCAAACAGGTCCAGCCGGTTGCCGCTTTCCATCGTCGTGATCATTTGGCGTTGATGCGAAGGTTCGAGTTTGATTCCGACTTCGTCGCGGAGGCGTCGAGATCGAGGCGCAGGCCGAGCGGCTTTTCATCCACGAGGCCGCGCGCCTTGTTGATGTCGTCGATGTAGCGCGTCATGCGCGCCTTGTTGGTCGCGTAGAGATCGGCGACTTCGGCGTTGATGCTTCCGTCGGCGTAGCTGCGTCCGAGTGATTGATCGAAGGTCGTCCATCCGAACGTCGCGTTTGCCTCGACGATGTCGTAAAAGCTGCGCGCCTCGCCTTCGCCGAGATTGATCGTCTCGCGAACCCGGAGATTCGAGCCGATGATTTCATTCACGAGCGCGCGTCCGCCGCTCACTTTCGGCACAAGCCGCTGGCTCACCACCCAGCGCAGCGTGTCCGCGAGCCGCGTGCGGAGCTGGCCTTCCTCTTCACGCGCAAACATCCCGAGGATGCGGTTGATCGCCTGGCCGGCGTTGATCGTGTGAATCGTGCTGAGCACGAGATGGCCGGTCTCTGCCGCGGTCAGCGCGATCTCGACCGTCTCGCGATCACGCATTTCGCCGACGAGAATCACCTTAGGCGCCTGTCGCAGCGCAGATCGCAGCCCACTCGGGAAGGAGTGAAAGTCGGTGCCCAGTTCGCGTTGGTTGAAGGTCGCCTTCTTGTGCTCGTGGACGAATTCGATCGGGTCTTCCAGCGTCACGACATGCACGGCCTGCTGGGCGTTAATCTCGTCGAGCATCGCGGAAAGCGTCGTCGTCTTGCCGCTGCCAGTCGCGCCGGTCACGAGGATGAGCCCGTTTTTCTCGCGGCACATTTCGTGGAAGATCGGCTGAAGCCCGAGCGATTCGATCGACGGCATTTCCTTCTGCATCTTGCGCATCACGATGGCGAAATTGCCGCGCTGTTTGAAAATGTTGACGCGAAACCGCGCGCGATCATCCAGCGCGTAACTGCAATCGCACGCCCCGCGCTGCAAGAGTTCGCGAAACAGCCGTGTGTCACCGCCGATCAATTGCATCGCGATCTGCTCGGTTTGATACGGCGAGAGTTGGGAAAGGCGCGGCTGGATGCTGGCGGGAACGAGCTGGCCGAAGGTTTCGACCTGAAAGGGTCGGCCTACGGTGAAATTGAGGTCTGAGATGCCATCATGCGTTTCGAGCATGTCGGCGAGGATGCAGTCTAGTTCAGTGCGGCGCATAAGTCACATGGGTCACATGGGTCACATAGGTCATATAGGACTTATCTAGTCTTCAAAGTCATCCGGCGGGCTCTTGAGGAAGACGCGGAATTTCTTCTTGTCGATGGCTTTCTCGTAAGCCTCCTCGGGCGAGATCGTCGCCTTGCGCAGATGCTCCATGATGGCGTCGTCGAGCGGTTGGTTACCCTTCTTTTTACCGACCTGCATCATGCCGGGAATCTGGTGGGTCTTGGCTTCGCGAATGAGGTTCGCGATGGGTGTATCGACGACCAGCACTTCGAGCGCGGCGACACGGCCGGGCTTGTCGATGCGTCGGAAGAGATTCTGCGCGACGACGCCTTTGAGTGATTCGGAAAGGCCGGCGCGCACCTGATTTTGCTGGTTCGCGGGAAAGACGTCGATGACGCGGTCGATGGTTTTCGGCGCGCTCGGCGTGTGCAGCGTTCCGAAGACGAGATGGCCCGTCGCGGCGGCGGTGAGCGCGAGTTCGATGGTTTCCAAGTCGCGCATTTCACCAACGAGCACGATGTCCGGGTCTTCACGCAAGGCACCGCGCAGAGCTGAGGCGAACGATTTCGTATGCACGCCGACTTCGCGATGATTCACGAGCGATTGCTGGCTGCGATGCACGAACTCGATCGGGTCCTCGACGGTGATGATGTGATCCTTCCGATGCAAATTCGCCCAATCGACCATCGCGGCGAGCGTGGTCGATTTGCCGGAGCCCGTTGGCCCCGTCACGAGTACGAGCCCCTTTTTCAACATCGAGAATTTTTTCAGCACCGGTGGCAGGCCGAGTTCATCCGCCGTCAGCACTTTGCTCGGGATGAGTCGGAACACGGCGGCGATGCCCGTGCGCTGGTTGAAGAAGTTCGCGCGGAAGCGGGCGAAGCCGGGATATTCGTAGCCGAAATCCACGTCGCCAGTTTCCTCGAACACTTTGATTTTCACCTCCGGCGCGATCTCATAGACGAGCGCCTTGAGGTCATCGTTTTCGAGCGGCGGCATATCCACGCGGACGAGTTCGCCGTGGATGCGGAGCATCGGTGGATTGCCGGTGGAAAGGTGAAGGTCAGAGGCGCTCTGCTCCTTCATGAACTTGAAGAATGAATCAATACGGGCCATATCGCGGAGCTGACATAGCTAGTGCGATGCCACGGGAGGGTCGGGAAAAATTTCAGCTTCCAAGAGCCGGATTAAAAACTCGAAGGGCCAAATTCCGAATCCCAGAGCCGCTCGCAGGCGCGCACTGGAATCTGGGATTTGGCCCTTGGAGATCGGAAATTTAAGCACTTACGCCACGCGGCGGTTGGTGCGTTCGGTATTGATGGCGTCGAGGGTGGCGCGGATTTGCGCGAGCAGTTTTTGCTGCGTGTAGGGCTTTGGGATGAAGCCGCGCAGGCCTTTCGCGAGCATGGCGCGGAGGCGATCCTGCTCGGCGAAGCCGCTGCTGAGGACGACGGGCACCTTGGGATTGATCTCCAGCAGTTCGTGGAAAACGTCCGATCCATCCATCACGGGCATGGTGAAATCGAGGATGACCAGCGAGATTTGGTCGCGCAGTTTGCGGTAGATTTCGATCGCTTGGAAACCATCGCGAGCCGTCACGACGCGGTAGCCTTCATCGGCCAGGACACGCTGCGCGAGCATCGTCACGAGGTCTTCGTCGTCCACGATCATCACGAGTTCGCGTTCGCCGACGGGGTTTGCGATTTTCACGTCTGTCGCGCCGTTCGTCACGGTGGAGAAGACTGGCGTTTTCGCGGTCGCCGGCGCGGCTGGCTCCGGCTCCTCGACGCTGTAGCCGCCGACGCGATCGACCATCATGCGTCCGACTCTGGTCGCGCGGTCGATGCCGTCGCGCAGGATTCCGAAATATTTTTCGCTGTCGGAACTGCTGACCTGGATCATCTCCAGAAACTGGCTCGATTCCGAAATCACCTGCAGGAGGTTATTCAGCTCGTTGGCCGTCGATTTCACCCACCGGATCTCTTCAGTATCCAGCATGGCAAGTGTTCGTTTCGTGTTTTACGCTCCTTCGTCCCGGCAAGCCCACCACACACAGCCGAGGAAGGCTGCGACGACGAAAGTAAACATCCCTAAAGTCAGCATATTGGCGCGAGTGTTGCCTCATAATGGGAACGAAGGTCAACAGTTTTCATGCCCGTTTAGAGCGTTATCTCGAAAAAATCTCGAAACACCGCGCGATAGACTTCGACCTTCATCTCCGGCAGCCACGCGATCTGAAATTCCGAAGGAACGATCCATTGCCACGCGCGAAATTCCGGGTGCTCCGTCGCCACGTTGATGCGCGAATCCGGCGCGAGGAATTCGCAGAGAAAGTAGTGCTGCTCCTTGCCGTGATAGCCCTTTTTGGTGCGTCCGCCGCCGAAAAGATAGCGGTAAGGCCCGCGCGTTTCCACGACCCGATAATCCTCGGGCACCACGCCGATTTCCTCCCAAAGTTCGCGCCGCAGCGCCTCGTCCAGCGTCTCGCCCTCGTCCACGCCGCCCTGGGGAAATTGCCACGCGCCTTCCACCTGCGCTCTTTCACAAACGAGAATCTGGCCCAGCGCATTTCTCAAAATGCCCGCGACATTTGACCGGTAGTCGAATTCACTCATGCGCAATGGATGCAAAAACTCTGCGCCTCGCGCTTGCCCTCGCCGCGGTCGCGCTCGTCATTTTCCTCGCGCTGCTCTGGCAGCCGGCGCGGCAGGTGCGGCTCCATCACGAGCATTTTTTGAAGGCGGTCGGAAAACGCAACTGGCAGGCCGTCGGGCGGTTCATCGGCGCGGATTATCATGATCGCTGGGAGCATGACAAAGAGAATGTGATCGCGCAATGCACGCAGGTGTTCGGGCATTTTTTGTTCTGCGAAATCCAGTCGGAAGAACGCTCGCTCGTCCTCGCCGACGACTCCGCGACGCTCACCGCGCGCATCGCCCTCGGCGGATCGGGGAGCGCCGTCGCGGAGTACGCAAAGCAGACGGTGAATTCGCTGACGGAGCCGTTCACGTTCAAATGGGTGCGCCGGAGTTGGAAACCGTGGGATTGGGAACTGACCGAGGTCGCGCAGCCGCAATTGGTAGTCAGCGGCACCATGATGTTTTAGCCGCAGCACTCGCGAAATTTTTCGATTCGTTTTGAATCCCGCCCCGCCCCGCTCCCGCGCCGTCCTCATGCTGTTCCTCGCCACGCTGGCGTGGGGTTACAGCTTTCCCGGCATGAAGGTGCTGCTCGCGGCGCTGGATGCGGCGCTGCCGGGGCGCAGCGAGTGGTTTTTCTCCGCGCTGCTGATCAGCGCGCGCTTTGCGCTGGCGGGATTGCTGTTGCTCGCGGTGCGGCCGCGGGCGCTTGCGGAAATGCGCGCGGGCGAATGGCGGCAGGGCATCGGCCTCGGGATTTTCGCGGGGCTCGGGATGCTGTTTCAAGCCGATGGCTTGCAATACACCTCCGCGAGTTCGGTGGCTTTTCTCACGCAATTTTCCGCCGTGCTCGTGCCGCTTTACTGCATCTGGCGCGATCGGAAGCCACCTTCGGCACGGACGATTTTGTGCGTGGCGATGGTGCTCGCGGGCGTGGGTGTGCTCGGCCAGTTCGATTGGCAGTCGATGCGTTTCGGGCGCGGCGAATTGGAAACTCTGATCGGCACGGGATTTTTCACGGCGCAGATTTTGTGGCTCGACCATCCCGGCTTCCGCGGGAACGACAGCGGGCGCATGTCGATCGCGATGTTCGGCGCGGTGGCGCTCGTGCTCGCGCCGGTGTGGATCGCGCATTCGCATTCGCTCTCAGACGCGGCAGTGATCTTCGCGACACCCACGATCGGGGCGATGTTCGTGAGCGTCATGCTCGTCTGTTCGATCGGCGCTTTTCTGCTGATGAATCACTGGCAGCCGCACGTCGATGCGACCAGCGCGGGCATCATCTACTGCGCCGAACCGGTCTTCGCGACGGTGCTCGCGCTGTTCCTACCCGCCGTGCTCGGCCCCTGGCTCGGGGTCGGATACGCCAACGAAAAATTCACCACGCACCTGCTCATCGGCGGCGGCCTCATCACCGCGGCGAATATCCTCATCTCGCTCCAGCCCCGGCGGGAGATTGGAAGTTGAAAGTTGGAAGTTGCACGTTGGATGTTCATGCTCCGCCCATGAAATCGCTCATCCTCCTCCTCGCGCTCCTCCCGCTCCCGCTCCTCGCCCAGACACCCAATCAGCCGCCGACCACGACGGAGACGACGTCGAACATCATGCTCTTCCGCGCAAAGCTGCCCGGCGGCACGTACGAAGTCGCCGTCCGCTCGATCGTCGCTGTCACGAGCCATGAGTATCTCGTCGATGGCATCGCGCGCGTCACCGAGGTGAACATCGACACCACCGGATCGCTGCTCGCGCGGTTCTACTATCTCGAACCCGTCCAGCCAAATTCACCGCTCGGACTCGGCCAGGCCACGATCGACAAGGCGCAGGAGATTTTGAAACAAGCCGCCGAGAAAACCGGGCAGGACGTTTGGAAAAAGGTCGTCAAAAATTACCCCACGACGACGCATGCGCGGACCGTTGAATATCGTCTCGTCGAAAAAGCCGACCTCAACAAGATCTACGAAGCCGCGGAAGAAGCGTTTCGTTTGCAGCGCAACAGAAGCATCACGATCGGCGGGTAGCGCCGCGGCTGTGGGAAAATCCGGCTCTTTCCCTTGCTCACCCCCGTTCGTCCCATTACGCTCTCGACCCTCATGATTTCAGAAATTCAAAAGGCAGTCGAATCGGGAACGCTCACCACCGCCGCTGGCGGCGCCCTCGAAAACCTCGGGCCCGGAGCTTTCGTCATGCACAAGAGCTGGGGCTTCGGGCAGATCGATGGATTCGATTTTCTGCTCAATCAAGTCACCATCAATTTCAAGGCGAAGAAGGGGCACACGATGCAGCTCCAGTACGCCGCGGAGTCGCTCACCGTCATCCCGTCCGAACACATCCTTGCCCAGAAAGCCGCCGATCTCGCCGGGGTGAAATCGCGTGCGAAGTCCGATCCCGCCGGGCTTTTGCGGACGATCCTCAACGGTTTTGGTGGCAAGGCGACGCACGATCAAATCGCCAGCACGCTCGTGCCTGAAGTCTTCTCGGAAACGGATTTCAAGAAGTGGCTCGAAGCGTCCAAGAAGGCGCTGAAGAACGACGGGCACTTCGCCATTCCCACGAAGAAAGGCCTGCCCTTCGAATTGCGCGAAGGCCCCGTCTCGCACGCCGACGAATACATCGCCGCGCTCAACAACGCCCGGCAGCTCAAGCATCAGATCACCGCGCTTGATTTGATCGTGAAAAACGTCGCGGAATTCAGTGATCCGATCCGGCAACTACAGCCGGTCATCGTCGCGATGGATAACACTGCGAAGAAAAGCGCGCGGCTGCACACCGCCGAGGCAATGAGCCTCTTGCTGTCGCGCGATGAACTCGTCGAGAAAGTGCCCGGCCTCAGCGTCGGCCAGGGCGCGCCAACCGTTGCCGGACTCCTCATGCAGGAAGAGCGCCGCCTTGCCACGCTGCTCGCGGAAGTGCCCGCGGCAAAAATGAAGCGCGCGCTGACCGAAGTGCCGACCGCATTCGGGGAGCAGTGGATCGCCAAGGCCATCACGCTCGTTTTCCAGGGCAACACCCGCGTCGCCACGGACGCCGCGCGGCTGCTTCAGGAAAAAGGCGCGAACACCGAACTCCGCACCGCGCTGGAGCGCTCGATCAGCGAGCATTCGACGACGCCCGAGACGCTCGTCTGGATTTGCAAGGATCGCGCCGGCGAGTTCGCATCGCTCGCAAACGTGAAGCTGCTCCACGCCATCATCGCCGCGCTCGAACGCGAGATGATGAGCGAGAGCCGCGACAAGAAACTTCACGATCTCCTGCTCAACGACAAAGAACTCTTCACCGATCTCGTTGACGGCGCGTCGCTGGAAGAATTGCGCGAGACCATGCGCAAGCTGCTGCTCACTCCCGTCTTCGACGAACTCAACAAACGCTCGCTCCTCGGCCGCATCATCAAGATTTGCCCCGAGCTGCAATCCATGATCTCCGGCGACAGCGCCGAGCAGCAGGCGGCGCTCGTCGTTTCCTGGGAAAGCCTCGAACGGCGCAAGTCCGAATACGAGGAACTCGTCACGAAAAAAATCCCCGAAAACACCAAGGAAATCGCCATCGCCCGCAGCTACGGCGACTTGCGGGAAAACTTTGAATACAAGGCCGCGAAAGAAATGCAGCGCGTCCTCATGCGCCGCCAGGCCGAGACGCAGGGCGAACTCGCACGGGCACGCGGGACCGATTTCACCGTGGCCGATCTCAGCACCGTTTCCATCGGCACGATCGTCGCGGTGAAGGAAGTCGAGAGCGGCAAGGCGGACGTTTACACGATCCTTGGCGCGTGGGACAGCGAACCGGAAAAAGGCGTCGTCAGTTACCTCGCCGCCGTCTCACAAGCGCTCATCGGCCACAAAGTTGGCGAACAGCTTCCAGTGCCCACCGAGCACGGTGAGCGACTCACGGAAATCGTGAGCATCGCGGCTTACAAAAAATAGCGGCACCCCCGCGCAAGCGGCGCGGTTGATCCGCATCGGTCCACGCGCCACCTGCGCATTCATTTTTTCCATGAGTCTCGATGTCAAAATTCCGTCGGTCGGCGAATCCATCACCAGCGGACTCCTTTCCACCTGGCACAAAAACGACGGCGACACCGTGGCCGTCGGCGATGCGCTGCTGACGCTCGAAACGGACAAGGTTTCGACGGAGATTCAGGCGGAGAAAGCGGGCACTCTGCGGATCAAAGTGGCGGCGGGTTCCGAGGTGAAAATCGACCAAGTCGTCGCGACGATCGAAGATGCTGGCGCTGCTGCACCGGCACCGACCGAGGAAACACCGAAGCCCGCGGAAAAGAAAAAACCTGCGTCAAAACAGAAACCGGAAACGGTGGCCCCCGAACCGCCCGCGCCCGTTCCCGCTGACGGAGATCAATCCGCAATCCGCAATCCGCAATCCGCAATCCAGGAAGGCCGCGGCACGCGCAAAAAACTTTCCCCGCTCCGCCGCAAGATCGCCGCCCAACTCGTGATGGCGCAGCAAACCGCCGCGATCCTCACGACTTTCAACGAAGCCGACATGAGCGCCGTGATGCAGCTCCGCAGTGGAATGCAGGAAGCGTTCACCAAAGAGCACGGCGTGAAGCTCGGCTTCATGTCCTTCTTCATCAAAGCCACCGTCAGCGCGCTCAAATCCGTCCCCGCGGTCAATGGCCGCATGGAAGGCGACGACTTCATCCAAAACAACTACTACGACATCGGCGTCGCCGTCGGCACCGAGCGCGGCCTCATCGTCCCCGTCATCCGCGATGCCGACCAAAAATCCTTCGCGCAAATCGAGCGCGATCTCGCCGACTACGCCGTCAAAGCGCGCGAGGGAAAAATCAAAATCGAAGACCTCAGCGGCGGCGTCTTCACCATCAGCAACGGCGGCATCTACGGCTCCCTCCTTTCCACCCCGATCCTGAATCCCCCGCAAAGCGGAATCCTCGGAATGCACAAAATCCAGGAACGCCCCATCGCCGAAAAAGGCCAAGTCGTCATCCGCCCGATGATGTATCTCGCGCTCAGCTACGACCACCGCGTCGTCGATGGAAAAGAAGCCGTCACCTTCCTCGTCCGCATCAAGGACTGCCTGGAAAATCCCGCGCGGCTGCTGCTGGATCTTTAGCCAAAGCGCGAACAGACGCTGCGATCTTTTCCAGCGTTTCCCCGGGAAAATCCGCTGAATAATAGCGGCGCAAAATGGCAATCTTCCGCTCAACGGCTGAAAGATCCCGCGGCAGGGAAGCGAGCACCGTCGCCCGCGCCATTTCGCAAAGACGAATCCCATAAAAAGCGCTCCTCTGGCGAACGGGCCATCAGCAGGCTTCGATAAACCTAAATCCGGTGATGGAATTACCGCGGAAGCCGCGGAGGACGCGGAGGACGCGGAAAACGCCGATAAGCAGCGGTTTGGACCGCAACCTGAAACATATCCCATCTCACCGAATGGGTGAATGCGACCAAGGCCACCACCTGCCATCGAAGTCCCTCCTCCGCGTTTTCCGCGTCCTCCGCATCCTCCGCGGTAACTTCCATCGCCGCTTCTAGGATAAAGTGCGGCGGTTTGCGGATCGGTGTCGGTCATCTTTCGATGTCGGCTAGAAAATCGAGAACGCCGAGTTCCGCTGCCCATTTCATCACGTTGAACAAAATCGCGTGGCGCACGGCGCGCGCACCGCTTCCCGCTCAATGTCGTAGTCGGGCGAAAGGACGGAGATCACGCGCTCGATATCCGCCGGTCCAAGCTCGATCACCATATCCACATCGCGCGTCATCCGCTACGCTTGAGCGGCCATCTCTTTGCACTTCTGCAAATCCAGCTTGCCCGACGCCAGCACTGGGATCGCGTCGATTTTTCGGATCGTTTTCGGCACCCACAGATTTGGCACGCCGGCTTCGTTCAGCTTTTTGCGGAGGTCGCTGCTGTCGATTTCGCGCGTGGTCAGCAGCACCAGCGCTTCGCCTTTCGCTTCGTCGGGAACACCCATGATCGCGCACGTGCGTTCGCCTTCGTTGGCGAGGTCGAGGGCTTCCACGACGCGGCTTTCGACGGTTTCGTGCGGGACCATTTCGCCGCCGATTTTGGAGAAGCGCGAGAGGCGGCCTTCGATGAAAAGGAATCCGTCTTCGTCGAAACGGGCGAGGTCGCCGGTCTTGAACCAGCCTTCCTGGATCACTTCGCCCGAGCGCTGCGGATCGTTCAGGTATCCCTCGAAAATGTTTGGCCCGCGCAGCCACAGCATTCCGGTCTCATGCAGCGAGAGTGCTTCGCCGGTGTCGGGGTTGCGGATTTGCGCGGCGATTCCGGGCGCGAGTTTTCCGCACGAACCTTCACGGGAAGAAGGCTGCACCGCGTCGCCGGGCCGGCTCGGAAGCGGCTCGGGCAGATTCACGCACGCGACCGGCGAAGTCTCGGTGAGTCCGTATCCTTGCAGCACGCGGATGCCGAATTTTTCCTGAAATGCCCTGGCCAAATCGCCGGGCAATTTCTCCGCGCCGGTGACGAGCAGCTTGATGCTCGCGAGTTGCTGCGGCTCCACGCGGCGCAGATACGTCCGCAGGAAAGTCGGCGTCGTGACGACCAGCGTGATCGCGTAGCGCGCGATCAGCGCGGCTTGTTTCACGACATCGAGCGGATTCGGATACGTGACCAGCCGCACGCCGTGGATCATCGGGAAAAGAATCGTCACCGTCGCGCCGAAGCTGTGGAAAAACGGGAGCGAACCGAGTACGGCGTCGCTGCGATCGAGGTTCAGCATCTCGGCGAATTGATGAACATTGCCGAGCAGATTGCGGTGCGTGAGCGCGACGCCTTTCGGCGCGCCGGAGCTGCCGCTGGTGAAAAGGAGAAACGCTTCCGCGCGATCGCCAACGCGCGGGATGCCGAGCACGCGCGCGAGGAGAAATGCCGGCACGAGCGCCACCACGATGCGCCACGCGATGATCTCGCGCTTCAGCCTCGGCAGCACTTCGTCGAGATACGTCACGTCTTTCGGCCACGGGAAATCGTCGAGCTTCTTCTCGACGAGCCGCGCGGTGAGGCAGTGGCGCAGCTCCGCATTTTCGCACGACGCTTCGATCGCCGCGCGGCCCGCGGTGAAGTTCAAATTCGCGGGCACCTTGTCCGCGAGCAGCACTGCGAGATTTGCGATCATCCCGCCGATCCCCGGCGGCATCACGATCGCCACGCGATGCCGCGGGCACTCGCGTTTCACATGGCGGCTCAGCGCGATCCCCGCCGCGAGCAGCGTCCCGCCCGTCATCGTGCGGTGATCCATCCCATCCACCACCGCCACGCGGCGCGCGGCTTTTTTCAGCCCGCGCAAACACGCCTCGCCCAAATGCCCGCGCAGCATCGCGCGCTGCTGGTAGCAGAATTCCCCGAGCATCAAAAACCGCTCGCGCACCGTCGCGATGTCCGCCTTGTCGTGCGGGATCGCGTCGCCGAATGCGATCGTCACCGGATACGGAATCTGGCGCGGCCATTTCACGAAATACTTTCCGCCTTCAAACGAAAAAATGGAGCCCCACAGTTGATCCATCCACACCGGCACCACCGGGCATGTCGCGGAACGCGCGATCAATTCGTAGCCGCGCTTCAGCCGCAGCAACATCCCCGTGCGCGAAAGTTCGCCCTCCGGGAAAATGCAGACGATTTCCCCTTTCGCGATCAGCGATGCCGCCTCCTTCATCGTGTCCTTCGCGCGCTTCGGTGAAATGGAAAGTGCCCCGATCGCGCGAAAGATCGGATTGAGCAAAGCCTGCTTGTAGATGTCCTCGAAAACGATGAAGCGGATCGCGCGCGGACACGCGAGCTGGAGCACGACCGCGTCCACCCAGGTCAGGTGATTCGGCAGCAGCAGAAAGCCGCCCGCTGGCAGCCGCTCCGCGAAATGCGGCGAGACCCGGTAAATCAACCGTGTCAGCGACGTGCCGGCAGCGCGGAGAATGCGTTCGGAAAAACTGGAATTCGATGCAGATGACACGCGCTGAGCTTACAAACGCACGGGAAAATTACCGAACGGAATCTTGGAGGTTCGGGCGCGTATCGTTTCCTGCGCGTCAGCCGCCTGGAAAATCAGGGCACGTTTGGCTGAATCTCCTCCGCGAAAACCCGCTCGCACACTGCGTCCGCCGCGAGCGTGCGCATGTTGAGAATCTCCGCGGAGTCCGCCGCCAAATCCGCGCCCGCCTGGTGGAAAAGCCCTTTCACCGCGCGCGGAAAACATGCGGCGATCTTCACCGCGCCGCCGCTCGCGAGCCGCTTCAACGATGGGTCGCGGCGGGCGGCCATCTCGCACAAATCGGCCACGGCCTCGAACGCCACGCCGGATTCGCACAGCCGTTTCAGCACCGCATCCTTCACGTCTTTCGGCACGACCTGCGCATATTGGCAGTGGCAGTAGAGGATGCGCGGCGGGTCGGTGGTCATGGTGAAAGGCGGCGGACTTTAGCGAATACCGGACGCAGCGGAAACTGTTTGTGCTACTCCTGCCGCGGTTCGACGCCGAGCAGGTGGCGCACGAAAAAATCCCGCCGCCGCCGGATGCCGTATGGATTTTCGGCGGAGCCGTGGCCGGTGCCGGTCATCACGATGAGATCGAAATCCTTGTCCGCTTTTTCGAGCGCGTTCACGACTTGCATCGTCGAGGCGGGATCGACGTTGCGATCCAGCTCGCCGACGAAAAGCAGCAGCTTGCCCTGCGTCTTCGCGGCGTTCGTCATGTTCGATTGCTCCGCGTAATGCGGCCCGATCGGCCAGCCCATCCACTGCTCGTTCCACCAGATTTTATCCATGCGGTTGTCGTGGCAGCCGCAGTCGGCAACGGCCACTTTGTAGAAATCGCCATGCGCCTGCAGCGCCCGCAGCGCGCTCTGCCCGCCCGCGCTTCCACCGTAAATTCCAACCCGCGCGAGGTCCATCTCGGGATGCTTCGCTGCCGCCGCTTTCAACCACAGGATGCGATCGGGAAAGCCGGAGTCGCCGAGATTTTTCCAGCACACGTCGTGGAATTTCTTCGAGCGGTTCGACGTTCCCATCCCGTCGATCTGCACCACGATTAAGCCAATCTCCGCCATGCTCTGCGGGCCGTGCCACTCGCGAAAGGCGACTGGCACAAACGAGTCGTGCGGCCCGGCGTAGATTTGCTCGATCACCGGATATTTTTTCGCCGGATCGAAATTTGCCGGGCGAAAAATCGCGCCGCAAATATCCGTCGTGCCATCGCGCCCCTTCGCGGTGAAACGCTCCGGCAGTTGCCAGCCAGCGGGGGGCTGCGCGCGTTCGAGTTCGCAGATGAGTTTGCCATCCGCATCGCGCAGTTCAGTTACATTCGCGAGATCCACGCGCGACCACGCATCGATGAAGAAGCGGCGATCCGGCGACCAGTCGATGCGATGCGAGCCGTCGCCTTCCGTCAAAATCACGAGCCCCGTGCCGTCGAAATTCACGCTGCAGTAGTGGATGAAATACGGATCGTGCCCCGGACGAATCCCACCCGCGCGAAACCAAATCTGCCGCTTCTCATCGTCCACGCGATCGACTGCACGCACGACCCACTCGCCACGCGTGATCTGATTTTTCACCTGCCCATTCGCCGCATCAAAGAGCCACAAATGATTCCACCCATCGCGCTCCGACATCCACACCACTTCATGCGCCGCGTCCGCGTAGTGCGCGAACTGCTTCCCCGAATAACACACGAACGTCGCGCTATGCTCATCCACGATCGCGCGCGTCGCACCCGTCTCCGCCTCGACCGCGACGATGCGCAGCACCTGATGCCCGCGCTGATTATAGACAAACGTGAAGCGCCGCGAATCCGGCTCCCAGCGCACATTTTCGATACTCCACGGATTCGGAAGAAGCGCATCCGCGAGGGGAAGCTCCGCGCGCGTCGCGATGTCGAAAAGGTGCGGTTTTTCCTGCGGGATGCGGTCGCCCGGCTTGAGATAGTCGTAGCTCTGGAGCTTGGGCTGGAGCTGATCTTTCGGCGACGACTCGATCAGATAGACCTTCCGCTCGTCCCCCTTCAATTCGCGCATCGCCACCAGCCGGCGCGAATCGGGCGACCACGCAAAATCCACTTTGTAACCATCCGCCGCGGTGCCCCCGGTCGAGAGATGAATCTCCTCGTTGCCCGGCACCGCCCGCACCCAAAGATTCGCCTCGCGCACGAACGCCTTCCATTTCCCATCGGGCGAAGTGGCGCGCGTTTCGTCTTCTTTCCGCCTGTCCCGTTTTTCCACCGCGTCCTGCTTTGGCACCGGCCACGGAGCGGCTGCGGATGTAGTGCGGGAGCCGCTCGCCGCCGCCACGGTCACAAATTCCTCCCCGCCATTCGCGAGCTGGCGTCGATACCAAAACTGATTTCCATCCGGCGACCAGTGCGGCTCGATCTTGAGATTCAGCACCTTCCCGCGCGACTCATCACGCAATCGGTCCGCGCGTTCGTAGTCGGCTTTCCGGCCCTGGCCAAACGCGAGCGTCGTGATGAAAAGAAATAGGATCGGAAGAATCCGCATGGCGCGCATGATGCACGTCTGCCGCCGCACGGGGAGGCGAAAACATGCGGATGGCGGCATTCAATGGGAAGAGCGCGCCGGGCACTCCTGCTGCTGCCTACTTCTTACTTCTTCCTCGCCGCCCTTTGTGTAGAACGCCCATGCGCATGTCCGAACCGACCGATTCCCTCCGCCTCACGCCGCACGACGAGTCGCCGCCGGTGCATCTCATTGCGCGTTCGCAATTCCGCATCGGACGCTCGCCGGATGACGCCGATTGGGTCGCGCGTTTTCAGCCCGAGACGCCGGAGAACGATGTCTTCACGAATGAAATCGGGCGCGTCCACATCGTCGGCGAAATCGTCCAGGGACGCCCCGCGTTGCGCGATGGCAACGGCACCGAGCCGAGCATCAACGGCTCCACTTTCAACGGCCAGCCGCTCACGGCAACTGCCGGCGTGCCGGTGCGGCGGCGCGGCATTCTCACGCTCGGCGAATTGTACGCCATCGACCTCGTCCCGCTCTTTTCCGTGCCCGATGATTTTTTGGTCGCCGGACTTCCCGAGTGGCACAATCAGCCATCGGCTCTTCATGGCGCGATCGTTTTCGCGCCCCGCCTTTTCGAGGCGACGCTGCGCGATGCCGTGTGGATTTTCACGCGGCTCGACTTCGCCCTGCGCCCCACCGGCGGTCCCGCGTGGCTGCCGCCTGATCCGGAAAATGTCGCGACGTTTCTGCGCTGTAACGGTGAATTCTGGCTCGTGAACGCCAACCTCCCCAACGGCGAACTCATCGTGGACAGCCACGATTTGAGCGATGGCGACGCCGTCCCGCTCACGACCGCGCGCACGCTGCGGCTTGGCGCGCGCGAGTATTCGATCGCGCTCGCGTAAACCGCCGCGGCATCGGCAGGCGATGCGATTGCGTGAGAGCGGGATTGAATCGGCACCGCGCGAGGGCCATGACTTCCCGCGGTTTTGAATTCCCTGACGCTTATCGAAGTGCTCCGCCGCAGGAGTGCGCTGCCGGTCGAAGAGATCTGGCGGTTGCTCGATGGTTTGCCGGCGTTGCTGGATGAAGCGGAGCGGCAGGGCGACTCGCCGGCTGCGCAGTTGCTGCTCACGGTGCGGGTGGTTTTTGAAAACGACGCGCAGAAAGATTGCGCGAGTCGCTCGGTCAGCGAGTGGCCGCCGTTTCATCTGGATTTGATCGCGGATGCGGCGCAGGGCAAGAGGACGGGGATGCCTGATTCGCCCAGGGCAAATCCGCCGGCGCGATTCGCGGCGCTGCTTCACGAAATGCTCGGCGGCCCGCATCGCGCCGACGGCGCGCGGCCTCCGCTGGCGGCGCTCGACGAGGCGGCAAATCGCACGTTGCAGCGGGCGCTGGCTGGCGGCGGTTTTGGGAGTTGCGCGGAGTTTTGGCGGGAATTCCTGCGCGAATCCGGGAGCCCGCAACGGGGGATGTGCATCGCGTCGCGGCTGCCGGGCAGTGGCACGCCGGGCCAGGTGCTGCGGCTGATTCCGCGCGATGCTTCGATGCCGATTCGCCTCTGCGCGCGCGCGCGATTCTGCATCGGGCGCTCGCTCGCGGAGGCGGATTTACCGACCCGCTTTCACCCGAAGACGCCGGACAACGAAACGCGCACGCATCAAATCGGACGGGTCCATGTGTGCGGCGAAATCATCGACGGCCAGCCGACGCTGCGGGATGGCAATGGCACGGCGGCGAGCGAGAACGGCTCGACGCTCGACGAGTGGCCGCTCGCGCACGATCGGGCGACGCCGATTCTGCAAAGCGGGGTGCTGACGCTCGCCGGTCATTTCGCATTGGCGGTCGTGCCGCACCTCGCGCCGATGGATGATTTCGCGATCGAAACACTCCCCACAATCGCCGGCGGCCGCGCGCCGGAACTTCGCGGTGCCATCATCTTCGCACGGTGCGATGGCGAGCCGCTCCTGCGCGAATCGGTGTGGCTGTTCACCCGCGTCGATTTTACCCTCGGCCAAGACGACCGCGTGATCTGGCTGCCGCCGGGCAAAGGGAATCACGCGGCGTTCCTCCGCATCGGCGGATGCTTCTGGCTCGTGAATGCGAATCTGGGCGGCGAGACGGCGAGCCTCGGCGTCGGCGAGGCGGCTCCGCTGACTGCCGGCCAAACGCTGCGGCTCGGTGCGCGCGAGTATTCAGTCGAGATCGAGTGAGCGTCACACCAGCCCCGTCGTCTCCGCCCAGCCGCACATCGCATTGAGCGATTGCACGGCCTGCCCCGCCGCGCCCTTCGTCAGATTATCCTCCGCGCTCAACAGCACGAAACGGCCAGTGCGCGGATCGTGCCGCCACGCGATATCGACGAAGTTCGTGAACGTCACGTGCTTCGTATCCGGCAGCGCATTTCCGGTCAGCAGCCGGATGAACGGCTCGCGCCCATACGTTTCGCTGAAGGCATTCGCGATGTGCCACGGTTCCGTGCCATCCGCGGGCGCGCAATGGATCGTCGTATGAATGCCGCGATTCACCGGGACGAGGTGCGGCGCAAAGTCGATCGTGACGCGCTCACCCGCCGCGAGCGAAAGCTCCTGCTCGATCTCCGCGAGATGGCGGTGTTTGGGAATGCTGTAGGCGCGCAGGCTTTCGTTGCACTCGGCGAAAAGAATATCCGTTTTCGCATTCCGCCCCGCTCCGCTCACGCCGCTCATCGAGCAGACGACGATGCTCTGCGGTTTGATGAGCCGCCGTTGCAGTAGCGGATGCAGCGGCAGGATGATGCTCGTCGGATAACACCCCGGCGACGCGACCAACTGCGCCGCTTTGATCTTCTCCCGATAAATCTCCGGCAACCCGTAAACGCTCATCGCCGCCAGCTCCGGCGCGTGATGGGCCTCGCCGTAAAACTCTTCGTAAACCGCGACATCCTTGATCCGAAAATCCGCGCTCAGATCGATCACCCGCAAGCCCGCGGCGACGAGTGGCCGCGCAAATTCCGTCGCCACGCCGTGTGGCAGCGCGAGGAAAACGAAGCGCGCTCCAGTTGCGATGATCTTTTCCACGTCCGACTCGATGAACGCCACGTCCGCGAATCGCAGCCCCGCGAATTTCGGAAACACCTGCGCGATCGTCTGCCCGGCGAGCTGGCGCGAAGTCAGCGCGACCAGATCCACGCCCGGATGCCGGATCAGCAGCCGCACGAGTTCCTCGCCCGAATAACCGCTGGCACCGACGACGACGACTTTTTCAAGATTCATGAAGCGGCGACGTTAGAAGCGCCCGCCTCGCTTGCAAAATCCAAATTCCTCCATGTCCCCGCAGCCTTGACGAAACGTTGCCGTCGGAAAACGCTCGCGCATGACTCTGCCGGATGCCTCTTCCCCCGGTGCCCGCTTCCGCGCGGCGATCGCTGCGGAGCGGCCATTGCAAATCCCCGGCGCGATCCATGCCTACAGCGCGATGCTCGCGGAGCGCGCGGGTTTTCGTTCGCTGTATCTCTCCGGCGCGGGCGTGGCAAATGCCTCGCGCGGCATTCCCGATCTCGGTTTCACCACGCTCGATGATGTGCTCACCGATGTCCGCCGGATTGTCGCGGCGACGAATTTGCCGCTGCTCGTGGACGCGGATACCGGCTGGGATGACCCGGCGCAAACCGTGCGCGCAATGATCGACGCGGGCGTGGCGGGCATTCACATCGAAGATCAGGTCGAGGCAAAACGCTGCGGTCACCGACCCGGCAAGCAGCTCGTGTCGTCGGAGGAAATGGCCGCGCGGATCGAGGCGGCGGTGGCGGGAAAGACGGACGCGGATTTCATCGTGATGGCGCGCACGGATGCGCTCGCCGTCGAGGGACTGGACGCCGCGCTCGCCCGGGCCGTTCGCTACCGCGACGCCGGAGCCGACATGATCTTCGCGGAAGCCTGCACCGACCTCGCGCAGTTCGCCGCCTTCACCCGCGCGCTCGGCGTGCCCGTGCTCGCAAACATCACCGAGTTCGGCAAGACCCCGCTTTTCACGACGGACGAATTGCGTGATGCCGGAATCGCGATGGTGCTCTACCCGCTCTCCGCATTCCGCGCGATGAACGCCGCCGCGCTCGCCACCTATAGCGCGATCCGCACCGACGGCACCCAGCGCGCCGTCATCGACCGGATGCAGACGCGCGACGAGCTTTACGAAGTCCTCAACTACCACGCGGCCGAGCAGCAACTCGACCGCGACTCCAAACCATGAGCGAAGCCAAAAAGAAAATCGCCCTCTCCGGCGTCGTCGCCGGGGAAACCGCCATCTGCACCGTCGGCAAGGAAGGCGTCGGCCTCACCTACCGCGGCTACACCATCGAAGACCTCGCCGCCCACGCCACCTATGAGGAAACCGCATGGCTCGTCCTCCACGGCGAGCTTCCCACCCGCGTGCAGCTCGACGCCTTCCGCGAACAGCTCATCGCACTCCGCGCACTCCCGCCGACGCTAAAGCAGGCGCTGGAGCCAATCCCCGCCGACGCGCACCCGATGGACGTCCTCCGCACCGGCTGTTCCATCCTCGGCACGATCGAGCCCGAAGAAAGTAGCGCAGCCGCCCCGGCTGTGAAAAGTCCCGCGGGCGCCCCGCCCGCACGCGACGGCCTCGCCGTCGCGCTCCGCCTGCTCGCCGCCTTTCCCGGGATACTCCTCTACTGGCACCACTTCACACACGGCAGGCGGCGCATCGAAACCGCCACAAACGAACCCGGCGTCGCCGCGCATTTTCTCCACCTGCTCCACGGCAGATCGCCCTCGCCCGAACTCGCGCGCGCGATGGACGTGTCGCTCATCCTTTATACGGAACACGAGTTCAACGCCTCGACCTTCGCCTGCCGCGTCGTCGCCGGCACCGGCTCCGACTTTTACTCCTGCGTCTGCGCGGGCATCGGCGCACTGCGCGGCCCGCTGCACGGCGGCGCGAATGAAGCCGCGATGGCCGTGATCGAAACGTATCCCAACGCTGATGCCGCCGAGGCGGGAGTGCTGGAGGCGCTTGCGAAAAAACAAGTCGTCATGGGCTTCGGCCACCCCGTCTATCGCAGCAGCGATCCGCGCTCGGACATCGTCAAATCGTGGTCGCGAAAACTCGCCGAGCACCACGCCGAAGCTCATCTTTACAGCGTCTCCGAACGCATAGAGGCGGTGATGAAACGCGAGAAAAACCTCTTCCCGAATCTCGATTTCTTCAGCGCCAGCGCCTTCCATTTCCTCGGCGTCCCGACCTCGATGTTCACGCCGATCTTCGTCTTCGCGCGCATCGCCGGCTGGGCCGCGCACATCCTCGAACAACGCGAAAACCGCCGCCTGATCCGCCCCACCGCCGAATACACCGGCCCGGAACCCCGCGCCTTCGTACCGCGCGCACAACGCGGCTGATGGCCGGTGCCTGCTGCCTGCCTTATGCCTGCGCCCGCGCGGGCGTCGCGTTCCCGAATCCGGTTACGGTTGCGTCCAGTCCTCGATTGTCAGGCCGGTGACGCGGGAGAATTCCCCTGTGTTATTCGTCACCAGGGTTGCCCCGTGCGCGAGCGCGGTCGCGGCGATCCAAAGATCGTTCCCTCCAATCACTGCGCCCCGCGCTTCGAGGTCGGCGCGAATGCGCGCGTAGTGTTCGGCCACTTCCTCGGTGAGTTCCACGATCTCGTGTGCTTCGAGCAGCCTTTCGATTTCTCGCAACACTCGCTCGGGCTGGCCGGATTTCTCCGCACCGACGAGCAACTCCGCATACACCGTCAGCGGGATTGCGAGATCCTCCGCGCGATGCTGCCCCCAGCGCTGGGTCAACTGCGGATGCCGCCCACGCAGGTGCATGATGCATGCATTCGTGTCGAGGAACCAAGCCATGCCCGCACCCTACAAATCCAGCGGCGCGATCACTCCTGGCAGCGGGTCCGCCGGCTCGCGAAAATCCTCCACATCCGCCAGCGCGCCACGCGTGCGCTCGAACCAGCCGCGCGGATAACCCATCTCATCGCGCTCACCCGCGCCATGCGCCCCCCGCCGCCCGGCGATACGCACGCCGATCCATTCTGCGAGACTCATATGCGCCCGCCGCGCCTTCTCCGAGGCGACGCGTGCCGCTTCGTCGGGCAGTTCGATGGTCAATGTTGTCATGCCTTGCATCGTAGCACGCAGAGCGATACGCGCCAGCACCCTCGTTCCCAAGTTTGGGAACGAGGAGCTATTTGCATTGACGCCCCGCTCCCGTCTCCCTTCTCATCCCGACCAGTCAAAAGCATTGACGCACCGGGTTTCCTTTCCCTCCATGAGTTGCGGTGAAAGACGGAGGAGGATCGAAGGCTGCCGCGTCACTCCCGCAGCCTCGAAAGGAATTACCCGAATGAAAACACTCTCAGCGATGGCGTTCGCCCTGGCGGCGCTCCTCTTCACCGGCACTCTGCCCGCGCAGGTGCCGCAACTCATCAACTACCAGGGCCGCGTCGCCGTCGGCACGGTGAATTTCGACGGCTCCGGCCAGTTCAAATTCGCCCTCGTAAATGCCGATGGCACCGCGACCTACTGGAGCAACGACGGCACCAGCGCCGCCGGGAGCCAGCCCGCGGATGCCGTCACGCTCTCCGTCACCAAGGGCCTCTACTCCGTCCTCCTCGGCGATGCCACGCTGCCAAACATGACGGTCGTGCCCGCCGCGGTCTTCACGAATCCCGACGTGCGCCTGCGCGTGTGGTTCAGCGATGGCATGAACGGCTCCCAGCTTCTCACACCCGACCAGCGCATCGCGGCGGTAGGTTACGCCATGATGGCGGGTAACGTCCAGGACGGTGCGATCACCAGCGCGAAGATCGCCAGCTGCGCGGTGGGCAGCGTGCAGTTAGCTCCCAATCTGACGCTCGGCGGCACCACCACGGGCACGTTTGCGGGCGGCGGCACCACCGCTTTCCAGACCGTCGCCGGGACTTCGCAGAACGCGACGGCAAATTCCAACTACCTACTGACCAACGCCGCCTTGAGCACCGTCACCCTTCCGTCCGCGCCAGCCGTAGGCGATGTAGTGCGGATCAATGGCGTCGGCGCTGGTGGCTGGCAAGCCGCTCCGAACTCCGGCCAGTCCATCGTCGGTTTGGAAACGATGGGTGTTGCGGCGGGTGTGACTTGGACGCCGCGCGAAAGTAATCGCGCTTGGTTGGGCATCGCATCTTCGGCGGATGGCACCAAGCTGTTGGCGGCTGCGGATAATGGTCAGCTCTATACCTCCACGGATTCCGGCGTCACCTGGACCGCACGGGAAAGCAATCGGAATTGGCGCCACGTCGCCTCATCGTCCGATGGCATCAAGCTGGTGGCGGTGGCGAACATTGACCAGATTTACACCTCGGGCGATTCCGGCGTGACTCGGACTCCCCGGGAAAGCGTGCGCGGTTGGTGGAGCGTGGCCTCATCATCCGATGGCACCAAGCTCGTTGCGGGTGTGACCGGCGGCCGACTCTACACCTCGGCGGATTCCGGCGTGACATGGACTCCGCGGGAGAGCAATCGCTCGTGGGTGGACATCGCCTCCTCCTCCGATGGCGTCAAGCTCCTGGCCGCCGCAGGGCAAAGCGGCCAGCTTTACACCTCGACAGATTCCGGCGCGGCTTGGACTGCTCGGGAGAGCAATCGTTTTTGGGTGAGCGTCGGGTCTTCCTCCGACGGCACCAAGCTGGTCGCCGGAGTGGACGGTGGCCAAATCTACACTTCGACAGATTCCGGCGTGACTTGGATAGCTAGGGCCTGTCCCACCGGTGACCGATTTCGTTAAGCCGGTTGGTGTTGGTGGGAGCGCGGGGCGTCGATTGGGCCTTCGATGGTTCGGTTTGGCTCGCCGGCGTTGGTTCTGGCTCCTCGGCAGCCGTTTTTTTAGCGACT
>JANNWY010000231.1:0-3006 GCA_031409335.1 Chthoniobacteraceae bacterium
CATCCGCCTCAGCCGTGCCACGATGTCGAACATCCGGCAAAACCTCGTCTTCGCCTTCGGCTACAACGCGCTCGGCATCCCGCTCGCGGCGGGCGTGCTCTACCCATTCTTCGGCCTGCTGCTCAGCCCGATCATCGCCGGTGCCGCGATGAGCCTGAGTTCCGTCTCCGTCATCACCAACGCCCTGCGGCTGCGGAGGGTAAAGTTGTGAAACGCATCCTGCTGATTGGGCTCGGTTGTCTTCCGCTCATTTCGTCCTACGCCGGCGAGGGTGAGGGAAAGCTCGCGGTGGAGGAGGTCGTGAGCCGCGCGCTCGCGGCGAATCCGATGCTCAAGGCGTCGGCGGCGAAATGGGCGGCGATGAAAGAGCGGGTGCCGCAGGCGAAGGCGTGGGACGACCCGATGGTCGGCGTGGATTTCGAGCGGATGGGCACGACACGCTTGAACACGTATTCCGATGCGGAGTGGATGGCCTTGCAGTCGCTGCCCATCACCGGCACTCGCGATGTTCAACGTTCCCGAACTGGAGCAAGTCGCGCAGGAAGTAGAGGAGACACTCCTGAAAATAATGAACGACGCCGCGGCGGCATGATGGCCTTTGGAAACTCTGACGATAACTAACTCCATGTCCGACTCCTTCACCGCCAACCTGCGCGCTGCCTCACTCGGCCTGGTGCTGGCCGTTCTCACCATCCTCTTCGGCCAGGGAATAGGCATCGTGTTCGGACTCAACGAAGATGTTATCAAAAGCCGCTTGAAAGCTTCTGCCGCGGAGGTGCGCGACTCCGCTTTCAAGGGCAACGACGCCACCATCAAAGCGGTGCTCGATAAGTCGTGGAACTACATGCAGCGCGCCCACCTGCACGCGGGCGGCATGGGCACCACGGCTGTGAGTCTGATCGTCGTGCTGTGCCTGATCGGCACTTCCCGGCGGGTGACGGCGGCCATCGGCGTCGCGCTCGGCGCTGGTGGATTCGGCTATTCCGTTTTTTGGATGTGGGCCGGTTTTCGCGCCCCTGCGCTCGGCAGCACGGGTGCCGCGAAAGAGTCGTTGAAGTGGCTCGCCATGCCCTCCTCGGGCGCCTTCGTCCTCGCGACGCTGGCCGTGCTCGTCGTCCTCATTGCCGCCATCATCTCACGAAGATCGCCCGGCGCGGCGAACGATTCGGAATCGACCTGAGCTATGAAGACCATGAAAGCGACCGAATTTCACCCAGCCCGCAACCATGAACACACCAAAGATGAGGCGCAGACATGATCGCGGAACCTCCGCGCCTTGAGGCTCCGCCGAAGAAGCCTGAATCCGGCGATGGAGAGCAGGGCCACCACGACGACGACCACGGTGGTGCGCCGCACTTCCTGCCGCACTGGATGCAGGAGCGTTGGGCCGTGCTGACGGTGGCCGTCGCCGGGGTGGCGTTGGGCGTTGGCTTTTTCGGGGAGAAGTTCGTTGGCCTGCCGCCGTCCGTCGCGCTCGGGTTCTACCTTCTTGCCTATCTGGCGGGTGGCTACGATGTCGCGCGCGCGGCTTTGCCGGCCCTCTTCCGCGGGAAGTTTGACATCGATCTTTTGATGATCGCGGCGGCGGCGGGAGCGGCTTTGCTCGGCGAATGGGCAGAGGGCGCGTTCCTGCTCTTTCTGTTTTCGCTCGGGCATGCGGGTGAGCATTACGCGATGGATCGGGCGCGCAATGCCGTCGGCGTCCTCGGAAAACTTATGCCCCGCACGGCCTTCACGAAGCGTGGAGACCGGCTGGAAGAAGTCCCGGTGGAACAACTCGCCGTGGATGAAATCGTGGTGGTGAAACCCGGCGAGCGCGTGCCGGTGGATGGCGTGATCACAGCGGGCGAGAGCAGCATCGATCAAAGCGCGATCACGGGCGAGAGCGTGCCGGTGGAGCGCACGCCGGGCGACGATGTCTTTGCGGGCACCATCAATCAGGACAACGCGCTGGACGTGCGCATGACGCGGCTGGCCCGCGACAACACGCTCGCCCGCGTGATGCAACTCGTCGCCGAGGCGCAGGAACAAAAAAGCCCGACGCAGCAATTCACGGAAACATTTGCGCGTCGCTTTGTGCCTGCGGTGCTCGTGGGCACGCTGTTCGTCATCGTGGTGTTGCCACTCGCGTTTGGCTGGACGTGGAGCGCGAGTTTTTACCGGGGCATGTTGTTGCTCGTGGCGGCTTCGCCCTGTGCGCTGGCCATCGGCACGCCCGCTGCCGTGCTCGCGGGGATTGCGCAGGCGGCCCGTCGCGGGGTGCTGATTAAAGGCGGCGTTCATTTGGAAAATCTCGGGCGGCTGAACACGGTGGCACTCGACAAAACCGGCACCCTAACTACTGGACGTTTTGCGGTCACGCAGGTCATCGGTTTTGAAGGCACAACAGAAGACGAAGTGCTGCGCATCGCCGCTGCGGTCGAAGAGCAATCGAGTCACCCACTGGCTGCGGCCATCGTGAAGACAGCGCGAGAGCGGAACATCAGCTTTCCCTCCGCCACCGCGATTGAAAACCTCGCGGGCAAGGGCGTTCAGGCGCAGGTCGAAGGCGCGGATGCTTTGGTGGGAGCCATTCGCGCTTTTGCTGGCGATGCGGCGGCAGCGAAAGACCAGCCACTTGCTGACACCATCGCCAAGCTCGAAGGCAATGGGCAAACCACAGTGATCATTCGCCGTGCGGGTAGGTTCATCGGCGTCATCGCCCTCGCCGACGAGCCGCGGGCCTTGGTCAAAGAAGTGATGCAGCGGCTGCGGGTGCAGGGCATTGAAAAACTGGTGATGCTCACAGGCGACAACGCCTCTGTGGCCCATCGGGTCGCGGAACAAGTCGGCATCACCGATGTGCGCGCGGAGTTGCTGCCGGGTAATAAGTTGACTTTGATCCGCGAACTCCAGCATGGCGATGGCGTCATCGCGATGATCGGCGATGGCGTGAACGATGCCCCCGCACTTGCAGCCGCCACAGTTGGCGTGGCGATGGGCGCGGGCGGCACAGCGGTCGCCTTG
>JANNWY010000232.1:0-4774 GCA_031409335.1 Chthoniobacteraceae bacterium
CGCTTCAAAAACGGACTGCGATTCTTCGCCGCCAGGTTCGAGCAGGCGGAGATGGCGCAGGCGCACTTCGTCATTTCCCGGCGCGTCGTCGCCGCTCCACGAGATTTCGCCGCGACTGTTTTCGTCCTTGGGCATTCCCGACGAAAGGTAGTGGGTGATGACATCGCCGGGCGCGCCCTGCATCGCGAGCTGGCCGTCGTGGATGAGCAGCGCGCGTTCGCAGAGGCCGCGGATAGCGGACATGTTGTGGCTCACGAAAAGGACGGTGTGGCCTTGCTTCGTCGTGACCTCGCCCATCTTGCCGAGGCACTTTTGCTGGAACATCGCGTCACCCACCGCGAGCACTTCATCGACGATGAGGATCTCCGGTTCGAGATGCGCGGCGACGGCGAATGCGAGGCGGACATACATGCCGCTCGAGTAGCGTTTCACCGGCGTGTCGATGAAGCTGCCGATCTCCGCGAAGTCCACGATTTCATCGAAACGCCGCGCGATTTCCGTGCGCTTCATGCCGAGGATCACGCCGTTGAGGAAAATGTTTTCGCGTCCGGTGAGTTCGGGGTGAAAGCCGGTGCCGACTTCGAGCAGCGACACGACGCGCCCGCGCAGCACGGCGCGGCCGCGCGTCGGTTCGGTGATGCGTGAGAGGATTTTCAGCAGAGTGGATTTTCCCGCGCCGTTGCGCCCGATCACGCCGACGGCTTCGCCGGGCTTCACTTCAAACGACACGTCCTTCAGCGCCCAAAAGGTGTCGGGATCAGGGCCGGCGCGATGCTCGGAACCGGCGGGCGGCTTCGATTTTTCCGCAGGATGTTTTCCGAAGAAACGGCCCATGGTTTCGCGCAGGCTCGTCGGCCCGACGACGCCGAGCTGGTAGAGCTTGGAGAGGTTTTGGACTTCGATGATCGGCTTCATTTGCGGGCCTCTTTTTTGAACTTCGAACATCGAACATCGAACATCGAACATCGAACTTTCGGAACACGCTTCGCGCGCCGGTTCCGACTTCGATGTTCGATGTTCGATGTTCGATGTTCGATGTTCAGCCACCCGCAGGTCCCCAGCGATTCCACCCGCGCCCCCATTTTCAAATAAGCCCTCATCGCCGTCATACCGAATCCACCACGGTGCGCTCCACTTTCCCAAAAGCCATGATCCCCGTCCAAAGCAACAGCAGCGTAACCGCGACGGAAATGCCGAGTTCCATCGCGCCGAGCGTGCCGCGCCCGAGCAGGCAGATGCGGAAGGCTTCAGTCGGCGCGGACATCGGATTTGCCCACACGAGCCACTGCCAGCGATCCGGCACTTTCGAGATCGGATAAATGATCGGCGTCGCGAACATCCAGATTTGGACGAGGTATTGCGTGAGGTGAATGAGGTCGCGGTATTTCGCTGTCGCGGCGCTCATCCACAGGCCCACGCCGAGGCTGAGCAGCGCGACGTGCAGCAGCGGCAGCGGGAGCAGCAGCGCGCTCCATGTGAGCGCGACTCCGCCGAGTTTTCCGGTGAAAAAGAACCACGCGAAGAATGCGAAGAACGGGATGAGTTGCAGCGCGAAGGCAACCACGTTTGCCGCGACCACGGACACGGGGACGATGAGGCGCGGGAAATAGACTTTGCCGAAAAGGTGCGCGTTGTTGACGAAGGTCGCGCCGCCGGTCGTGAGGTTTTGCGTGAAGTAATTCCAGCCGAGCAGCCCGCAGAGATAGAAGAGCGGGCCGGGGATGCCATCGGTCGGGATGCCGGCGAAACGTCCGAAGACGATGGCGAAGACGAGCGTAGTGAGCACCGGCTGGACGATGAACCAGAGCGGGCCGAGCAGCGTTTGTTTGTAGCGCGTCGTGCAGTCGCGCTGGACGAGCATCGTGAACAGATCGCGGTATTCCCACAGCGCGCGCCAGTCGATGCGCAGCCAGCCGCGCGTCGGCTCGATGATGATTTCGCGCTCGCCGCCGGTACTCAATGCAGCCATGACCAGCAGCCGAGTTGAAACTCACCACCGCCGACGGCGAGCGCGGCGGTGTATCCGTTTTCGGGGGTGAATTTGTGCATGCACCAGCGTTCGGGATCGGGGACTTTCCAGCCCTCGGCCATACCGACACCGCTCGCCTTGAGCTGCGCTTCGGTCGAGGTCCAGATGTCGTAAAATTTCCACGGGCGCTGCGCGGGCAGGAGCAGGCGCAAATCCCACGCGTCATCGGGATCGAAGTAATGATCGGCGAGCGTCTCGAACGGCACGTTGTCGCGCATGAACTCGAGATCGACGCCGACCTCGCGCCCGTGCGTGATCGCGAGCAGCAGGAGATCGTCGGAGTGGCTGAGATTGAAACGCAGCGCGGTGGCCGGCGCGATGAGTTCAGGTTTGCCGTACGGTCCCGGCGCGAATTGCAGCGCGCGCGCTTCGCCGCCCGCGTAGTGCGCGAGGATGAGGCGAAGCAGCCCGCGCGCGGCGATGAAGCGCTCGCGATCGACCTCGAAATGAAAACGCGCCGCCTTCATCCATTCGCTTTTGGAAAGCACCGCGCGGACTTCCGGCGTGGGCGCGAGCTTCGCGCGCCAGAGATGGACTTCGCCCGCGCGCAGCGGCGTCGGTTCGCGGGAGGTCTGCCAGTTTTCGAGGGCGACGATCATAGTGATTCCAGATTTGCGCGGTCGATGATCTCCCGCAGGCGCGCGGCGGTGGCGGCGGCGTGATCGCGAATGTAGGTGACGTGATCGCCCGGGAGCACATGCACGTCGAGTCCGCCGGTCGCGACTTTGTCCCAGCCCTGTTTTCCAAATCGGCGATGCGATTCCTCGGGAATGAGCAGCGTTACCCTGCCGCCGTACGCGCCGATTTTGTAGCCGAGCAGGAGCTTCGGATAGTCGGTGGCGAGCTTGCGTTCGCCGTCCGCATCCGCCGCGGATTCGGAGGGCTGCGTCCATGAGCGCGAACGGCTCGCGCGCTCCCAGATGTATTTGAATTTTTCGCCGGCGCTGAGGCGGGAAAGTTTCGTGAGATGATCGCGCAATGGCTGGCGGACGCGCGCCTGCCAGAGCCGCTTCCGCGCTTCGCGGCGCTCGGCGGCGACGAAACTTCTGAGCGCGCGTCGCGTCGGGCGGCCGGTATCGAGCAGCGCGAGGAGCGCGACTCTCTCGCCCTGCGATTCGAGCAGCCGCGCCATCTCGAAAGCGATGACGCCGCCGACGCATTCACCGGCGAGCAGATACGGCCCGCGCGGTTGCCGCGTGCGGATTTCCGCGACGTAATCGGCGACCATTTCCGGCACGTTTTCATGCGGAGCCGCCGCGCCATCGGAGCCGCGCGCGCGCAGTCCGTAGATCGGAATATCCACGCCGAGATGACGCTTCAGCATTCCGTAAACGAGGAACTCGACCTCGCCACCCCAGCCGCCGGGCACGAGGAAAAACGGGCGCTTCCGCGCGTCGCCGGCCTGGATGGTGACGAGACTTTGCAGCGCACCCGCGCGGGCATCCGGCGCGCGCTCGGTGGCGATGAATCCGGCGATGCCCGACACCGTCGGCGTTTCAAATAAACGCCGCACCGGAAGATCGACACCGAATTTTTCCCGCACCCTGCCGAGCAACTGGATCGCCAGCAGCGAGTGCCCGCCGAGCGCGAAAAAGTCGTCGTGCATTCCGATGCCGCCGCGTCCGAGCACTTCACTCCAAAGTTCGGCGACATCGCGCTCCAGCGGCGTTTGCGCGGGAGTGGTGATTGCGCACGGATTTTCCGCGGGCGCGGGAAGCGCGCGGTGATCGAGCTTGCCATTCGGCGTGAGTGGAAATGCGGGAACGGAGATGAATGCGGACGGGATCATCTGCGCGGGGAGCGTGTTCGCGGCAGCGGCGCGGAGCTGCTCCTCCGGCGGCGCGCCGTCGATGCCGGGGATGAAATACGCGACGAGCCGGGCAGTGCCGGCGGACTCCGCGCGGCAGACCACGCGGCAGTCGGCCACGCCAGGCACCTGCCGCAGCGCGGCTTCGATTTCGCCGGGTTCGATGCGGAAGCCGCGGAGTTTGATCTGCTCATCGGCGCGTCCGCGGTAGTCGATCGTGGCATCGGCACGCCAGCGCGCGAGGTCGCCGGTGCGATAGAGCCGGCCAAACGTGGTCTCGATGAAACGCCGCGCCGTCAGCTCCGGCGCGCCGTGGTAGCCGAGCGCCACGCCGGGGCCGCCAATGTAAAGTTCGCCAGTCACTCCGACCGGCACGGGTTGTTGCGCGGGGTCGAGAATGTAGGCAGTCGTGTTCGCGATCGGGCGTCCGATCGGCACGCTCGAACCGGTGACGCGCTCGATCTGATGGCAGACGGCAAAGGTCGTGGTCTCGGTCGGGCCGTAGCCGTTCACGAGCCGGTGCGGTTTTCCGTAGTCCAGCACCAGACTCACACTCGTCGCATCCGCGGCCTCGCCGCCGAAGACGAGATGCCGCAGGCCGCGGAACATCGCGGGGGACTCGTGCGCGAGGCGGTTGAAAAGCGAGGTCGTGAGAAACAGCACGCTGATTTTGTGCGTCGCGAGATGCTCGGCGAGCGCGACGGGCGAGAGCAGCACCTCGCGCGGCGTGACGACGAGCGTGCCGCCATTGAGCAGCGCGCCCCAGATTTCAAACGTCGCGGCGTCAAAGCAGACGTTCGACGCAAAGGCGACGACAGTAGGACAGCCGCCCCGGCTGTCATCCGTCCCGCGGGCGCCGCGCCCGCCGTCGGAAGGGTCTGCGGGCGGGGCGGCCGCCGGACGTTTGGGCGCCCGGGCGGCTGTGCGCCGTGCGCGGG
>JANNWY010000233.1:0-9488 GCA_031409335.1 Chthoniobacteraceae bacterium
GCTTCAGCGGCGACTTGGCTCAAAAAAATGATCGCCAATTGCTCCGGCCATGGCGACAAAGATTGAGCGCACGCGCCGGATTCTCCATTGCAAAAAGAATCCGCCGCCCGCAAATCCCCCAGCACCGGCCAAATCTCGCGCGCGAGGTGTGGCGGAATGCACGACCGATGATTTCCACCGAAAACCCAATATCCACGACCAGCCCGGCACCCGGCGCCACCGATCTCATCCCCTCGTCGGCGCAGCAGGGAGTGACCGTCGGGCCGTCTGGAGACTGGGTGACGGTGCGTCCGCTGAGTGAAACGCTCGACCCATCCATCGGCGGTTCGCAGGTGGTGCTGCTGATGGACCGGCAGTACCGCATCGCGACCAGCGAACGCTACGAGCGGACTGCGCGGTGGGTGAAGACGGTGCAGGCCGCGCAAGAGGCGGCGCAGTGGCGGCTCGATTTCGATCCCGCTTCCCAGCGCGTCACCATCCACTCGATCGCCGTGCGGCGCGGCGGGCAGATGATCGAGCAGGCGGAGCCGGCGCGGCTGCGGTTCCTTCAGCGCGAGGAAAATCTCGACCGCTTTGCCGTCGATCGGCGGGTGACGGTCGTGGTGTTGATCGAAGACGTGCGAGTCGGCGACATCATCGACGTGAGTTACACGATCCAGACCACGGCGCGTTTGATGCCGGAGAATTTCTGGCTCTTTTGCATCATCCCGGCGCAGGTGTATCTCCGCGCGTTCCACCTCAGCGTGCGCTACCCGGACAAGTGCCTGATCCGGTGGAAACACAGCGAGGATGAATACTCGCCGGTATTCAAAAAGATCGACGACGAAAGCGAGTGGCAGTGGAAGCTGGAGGAAATCCGCCCGCGCGAGGTCGAGCCGGGGCTGCCGGAGTGGCACCTTGTCAACCCGTGGTTTCAGGTGTCGGACTGCGCGTCCTGGGCCGATGTCGCCAGTGCCGTGAGTGCGGCCTGGGTGGAAGATTTCTCGGAGGCAGAGCTTCGCGAAGTCGCCGGGCAGATCGCGTCCGCTGCTGCCACGCTGGCCGAGCGGGCGAACCGTGCGCTCACTTTCGTGCAGGATGAAATCCGCTTTCTCAGCCTCAACTCCGCGCTCAGCGGCCAGCTCCCCGCGTCACCCGGGGTGGTGTTGCGGCGACGATTTGGCGATTTCAAAGACAAGTCCTTCCTCGCGGCGCACCTGCTCCGGCTGCTCGGCGTCCCCGCGCGCCTGGTGCTGGTGAATTCCACGCTGCGTCAGACGGTCGATCGGCTGTTGCCGATGCCGGATGCGTTCGATCACGCCGTGGTGGAATACGAGATCGCGGGAAAGCGGCGGTGGGCCGACGTGACGCTGTCGATGCAGGGCGGCACCGCCGTGACGCGGGCGGTGACGGATTTTCGCACGGGGCTGCCGCTCGGCTCCGGCGTCAGCGATCTCGCGCGCATCGCATCGGTCACGAGTCTCGGCGATGTGTATGAGCTGCGCGAATCCTTCATGCTCGATACCGCCGGACGTCCTTCGGCGCTGAAAGTGATGGTGAAGGCTTTGGGGGCGGAAGCGGACACGCTGCGGCGCGAATTCTCACACGAAGGCGAGGAGGCTCTCGCGCTGAAACGGGAACAGTTTTACCGCCAGTTTTTCCCCGATCTCCGCCGGCTCAACGTGCTGGAATGGCGCGACGACCGCGCGAAAAACGAAGTCGTGCTGGCGGAAATGTTCGAGATGCGCACCGCGACGGCACCGGGGCGCGAGGCGCAATCCTGCGTCTTTGAATACCGCGCGCATCTCATCCAGTCGGTGCTGGGATTTTCCGACACCGGCGCGCGCAAACAACCCTTCGCCGTGCGTTACCCGTGTCAGATTCACCACTGGATCGAAGTGGAATCCCCCGCCCTCGAAGGCGGGCCCGGGCAGAACTCCGCCGCCCGCGACGCCGCGTTCCGCTTTTCCTGCGACTACAACCGGCAATTCGGAAAAATCATCGCGCACTACTCGCTGCGGACGCTCGCGGACGGCGTGAAACCGGAGCGATTCGAGCAATTCAAAACCAAGATCCGTGAGATCTGGCCCGTCACTTTTCTCCATGTCGTGCTCCCGCTCGGCGTCATCATGTCGCGCCGGAATCGTGCCGCGGGAAATCTGCTGCCGGCAGTGGCGACGCACTTGAATCGAAGTCGGAATGGCGACCGCGTCCCCGCTGCGGAAACGACGCCGGCGGATTTCATACTGCCGCCCGAACCCGCGCCCGCGCTTCTCACCGGGACGACGACCACCGCGGAGATTGAGTCCGGGCTTTCTCAGGACACATCCGTGGAATCGGACAGCGCCCCGACGGAGCGGCGGGCAAGCTCCGCGGCGACCGCTGCCGCTGTGTCGGAATTCGCCACCGCCCCATCGCCCTCCCGCTCGAAACGCAAGCGCCGCCGCGGCCGCGGTTCGAGTTGGAAAAGAGGTCTGCGGATTGGCTTTTACATCCTGCTCGGGCTGGCCGCGCTGTATATCCTGCTCATCGCGAATTTGCAGAAAGGGTAGCCTCCCACTGCCACTCCAGCGGCGGACTTGAATGGCACCCGCGCCGCAGTATCGTCCCCGCCATGTCGCAAGCAGCCCAATCTCTTTTGACCGCCGACGAGTATCTCGCCGACGAGCGGGTGGCGGAAACGAAGAGCGAATACCACGACGGATTTCCTTTCCCGATGGCTGGCGGCAATGCCACGCACGCGGAACTTTTGGTCAATTTCTGCACTGAACTGGCTGCCTTTTGCAAAGGCAGTGGCAGTCATATTTATAGTTCGGCCCTGCGCATCGCGATTCCGGGAGAGCGCAGCTTTGTCTATCCCGATGTCTCCGGCCTGTGCATCGAACCGCGCTTCCGCGATGACACGCGCGATGTGTTGCTCAATCCGAGCTTCGTCGTCGAAGTCCTCTCGCCGAGCACCGAAGGCTACGACCGCGGTCGCAAGCTCGCGATTTACATGGCCGTCCCGTCGATCGTGGAAATCGTGCTCGTGAGCCAGGATCAGGTGCGCGTGGACAAATACACGCGCCAGCCCGATGGGATCTGGCGTTTCGACGTAATGACCGGACGCGAGGCTCGCGTGCGCCTCGAATCGCTCGGCTGCGAAATCGCGCTGGCAGATTTCTTCGACGGAGTGGAACTCGCCCCGCTGCCGCCGACTCCGGCGCGGAGTTGAGCCATGTGGGATGTGCGGAACGCGGCCTGGGAAATTCTTTGATTGTCGCCGCACCCCTCGCTCCCGCTAATGTGCCGCCATGCGCAGCATGACAGGATATGGACGCGGCCAGAGCGTTCGCAACGGATCGAAATTCACCGTCGAACTGAATTCCGTGAATCGGAAGCAGAGCGATGTGGTGGTGACGCTGCCGCGTGAACTGGCGGAACTCGAGCCGCGGGTGCGCGATGTCATCAATGCCGAGGTGACGCGGGGCCGGCTGAACGTGGTGATCGCGTGCCATCAAAGTGCGCACGCGGGCGGCGCTCCGGCGCTCGATTCGGCGCTCGCCCGCAGCTATTACAGCGCGATGCTAGATTTGCAGAAGGAGCTCGGGGCGCGTGGTGAGATTGGCATTGAGACGATCTTGCGCGCGCCGGGTGTGATGCGTTCCGTAGATGCCGCGCCGGAGCCGGAGGATGCGTGGCCGCAGGTGGAGTCGGCGCTGAAGGGGGCGCTCGGCGATCTCGTGAAGATGCGCGAAAAGGAGGGGAAAAATCTCGCGCGCGATTTAATCAAGCGGCTGAAGACTGTGCGCGCGGCGGTGCGGGAGATTCGGAAACTTCAGCCGCTGGTGGTGCAGCGCTATCGGCAGACATTGCACGATCGCGTGCAGCGTGCCGGAGTCGATCTGCCGCTGGATGACGACCGGCTGGTGAAGGAGATCATCTTCTTTGCGGACAAATCCGACATCACCGAAGAGATCACCCGGCTCGACAGCCACTTTGCGCAGTTCGCGCATCATCTGCGGAAGGATGAAGCGGTCGGGCGCACGCTGGAATTCATGAGCCAGGAGATCGGGCGCGAATTCAACACGCTCGGCGCGAAGGCGAACGACGTGCAAATTTCGCAACTCGTCGTCGCCTGCAAATCCGAGATGGAGAAGATTCGCGAACAGATTCAAAACATTGAGTAGCCTCGTCCGCCCCCTTTCTCCCGATGACCAGCCGCAGTTTAGCCGGCGGGGGATTCTTTTTGTCGTCTCCGCTCCGAGTGGCGCGGGGAAAAGCACGCTGCTCAATGCGCTGCGACCGACGGCGGGATTTGTGTATTCCGTTTCCTGCACCACGCGCGCGCCGCGGATGGGTGAGATGGATGGCGAGGACTATCACTTCATCACGCGCACCGCGTTTCAGAAACGGATCATGGCGGGCGATTTTCTCGAGCACGCGGAGGTGCATGGAAATTTCTACGGCACGCTGCGATCGGGCGTGGTCGCGCAGCTCGAGGCGGGGACCGATGTGCTGATCGACATCGACACGCAGGGCGCGGCGAGCATTCGCGCGAATGGCGGCGAGTTAATTCGGGATTCGCTCGTCGATGTTTTCATCATGCCGCCGAATATCGACGAGCTGCGCCGTCGCCTGCTCAAGCGCGCGACCGAGACGCCGGAGCAGATCGAGATTCGTTTGGGAAACGCGACGCAGGAGATGGCGGCGTGGCGTGACTACCGATACACGATCATCACGGGCTCGGTGGAGGAGGACATTACGAAATTCCGCGCGATCATGCGCGCCGAGCGTTACCTCAGCCGCCGACTGACGCTGGTGATATGAGTGAACCACGCGCGCCCTTCATCGTCGTCGGCGTGACCGCAAGCATCGCGGCGTACAAAGCGGCCGATCTCGTGAGCAAGCTGGTGAAGCGCGGCTGCGAGGTGCATGTCGTGATGACGGAGGATGCGGGCGAGTTCATCGGCGCGCTCACGTTTCAAACGCTCTCGCGCAATCCCGTCGTGACGAGCGCCGCGAATGCGCAGGGCGATTGGAAGCCGGGGCACATCGATCTCGCGGATCGCGCGGACTTGCTGCTCGTCGCGCCCGCGACCGCGAACGTGATCGCGGAACTCGCGCACGGCCTCGCAAATCGTCCGCTCACCGAGATCGCACTCGCAACGCTCGCGCCGGTTTTGATCGCGCCTGCGATGAACGGGAAGATGTGGCAGCACGCCGCGACGCAGCACAATGTCGCGTTGTTGCAGTCGCGGAATGTTGAATTCATCGGGCCGGAAGCGGGAATGCTCGCGTGCGGATACGAGGGAATCGGACGCTTGTGGAATGTGGATGACATCGTGGAGCGCGCGCTCGCGATCATCGCGGCGAAGAAGTCGTGAAATTATTTTGCAATGCGCGCGAGTCGCAATATTGCGTCGCGCGCGGATGTCGGCGAAACCCACGCGCAAATGCATCGCCTCGCGAAGGCTGATGGACACAGCGTTTGCGGGCGGCGCATTTTTTCCGCGCGCGCGGCACGCACACTGCATTGCTTGCGACACGCCATGATTCACACCGAGTTCGCGCGCAACTTTCTCACCGCAAATTGAAAAAACCGTTGACGAATATTTTGCGAGTCATTACCTCAAATGCATTCCAAGCGTGACAAAAAATCTGCTTAACAAAAAAATTTCAGTGACCCGCTACTGCGGACCGAAAGGGGGGATTGTCGATGGCGATTAAGAAAATTGTAAAAAAAGCCCCGGCCAAGAAACTTGCTGCGAAGAAAGCACCTGCGAAGAAAGCCGCACCTGCGAAGAAAGCCGCACCAAAGAAGAAGGCCGCAGCTAAGAAGAAGAAATAACGGCGATCCCGTTTCAGCTTAAAGAATGGGAGGAGAATTTATTTCTCCTCCCATTTCTTTTGCCCCAGTGTCCCGCGCTCATCCTATGACATCCCACCTCGACACTGCCCTCGCCGCCGCGCGCGCCGCCGGCGAATTGCTCCGCGCGTATTTTGGCAAGCCGCTGGACGTGAATGAATTCGCGGCGCACGACATCAAGCTCGAACTCGACGTGCGCGCGCAGGCGCTCATCACGGAAATCCTGCTCGGCGCGTTTCCCGATCATGCGATCTTTGGCGAAGAAGGCATCGCGGGAAATCAGGCGAGTGAGTGGCAGTGGATCGTCGATCCGATCGACGGCACGGTGAACTATTTCTACGCGATCCCGCACTTCTGCATCTCGATCGCGCTGCGCCGCGGCGAGGAAATCCAGGTCGGCGTGATTTACGATCCGATGCGCGATGAAATGTGGGCGGTCGAGCGCGGTGGAAAACCGACGCTCAATGGCGCGCCGATGGCAGTCAGCGCGCGCACGCAGCTTTCGGATGCCGTGCTGTCCGTCGGGTTTTCTAAAACGAAGACGACGATCGCCGCGGGGATTCCGCTCCTGGAAAAATATGTGATGCGCGCGCGGAAGTGCCGGCTCATGGGCAGCGCCGCCCTTGATCTCGCGTATGTCGCGTGCGGGCGGCTCGACGCTTACATCGAGCAGAGCGTTTCACTTTGGGATGTCGCGGCGGGGATGATTCTCGTGGAATCGGCGGGCGGGAAATTCAAGATGACGCCGCGCGAAGATGCGCCGGAGAAAATCTCCGTCGTCGCCTCGAACGGGAAAATCGATCTCACCGTATGACGCTTTCCGGCATCGGCTACGACGTGCATCGCTTTGCCGAGAATCGTCCGCTGATCTTGGGCGGCGTCGAGATTCCGCACTCGCACGGGCTCGATGGCCACAGCGACGCCGACGTGCTCTGCCACGCGATCGCCGATGCGATCCTTGGCGCGATCGGCGAGCGCGACATTGGTCATCACTTTCCAAACGACGACGAATCGATCCGCGGCATCAGCAGCCTGGAAATCGTGCGCAAGGCCGCGCAGCTCGTTACCGCGCAGAGTGGTCGCGTGCTGAACATCGACGCATCGCTGATCGCCGAAGCGCCCAAGATTTCCCCGCATCTCGACGCGATGAAAGCCAACCTCGCCGCCGCGCTCGGCATCCCGGCGCAACGGGTCGGCGTGAAGGCGACGACGAATGAGCGGCTGGGCTTCGTCGGGCGAATGGAAGGGATCGCGGCGATGGCGGTGGCAAGTGTGGAACTTCCGGGATGATGCCGGGAATCAACCGGACATTGCCGGGCGCAATTCCCATCGCTACAATCGCGAGGTAATGAGCACTGCATTGCGTCAGGACGATTATTACATCACGCCGGAGCAGTATCTTGCTGCGGAGCGGTTGAGCGACGTGAAGCACGAGTATATTGCGGGGCGGGTTTTCGCGATGGCGGGTGCGAGCCGTCGGCACAATGCCATTGGGGTGAACATCCTTCGCGAATTGAGCAACCAACTGCGCGGGAAAAAATGCCAGCCGTTCGGGTCGGACATGCGGCTGCGCATTCGCACGAATTCCGCGAGCTTTTACTACTATCCTGACGTGACTGTGGACTGCTCCGGCTCGGAGGAAAACGAAGTCGATGAGCCTGCGGTGATCTTCGAGGTGCTCTCGCACGCCACTGAACGCGTCGATAACGGCGAGAAGCTGTATCACTATCGCTCGATCCAGTCCCTCCAAGTCTATGTGCAGGTGGATCAAATCAGCGCAGCAGTCACGGTCTATCGGCGCATGGGGCCGGACTGGGGTATCCAATTTCTCGGGAAGATGGATGCGGTGCTGGACTTGCCGGAAATCGAATGCCGGCTCCCGCTGGCGGCCATTTACGAACGGGTATTCACGGAGTTGCCGATCGACCCGAATTCGTGATCGCCGCAGAGCCAGCCCCGCTTGCGGATTGAGGATTCGCGTTCGATCCGATCCACAAGATTGCATAGCCACCCCATGCCCGTTCGATTTCTAAACAGCTACTCGCGACAACTCGAAGATTTCGCTCCGCTCGATCCGGCGGGGAAGTTGGTGCGGATGTACACGTGCGGGCCGACGGTTTACAACCACGCGCACATCGGAAATTTCCGCGCGTATGTTTTCGAGGATTTGCTCCAGCGGCATTTGGAAGCGCGTGGATTTGACGTGCTGCGGGTGATGAATCTGACGGACGTGGATGACAAGACGATCCGCAATTCCCGTGCTGCCGGAAAGCCGCTCGCGGATTTCACGGCGATCTACAAAGAGGCGTTTTTTCAGGACATCGACGCGCTGCGGATCAAGCGCGCGCAGCATTTCCCGGCGGCGACGGAACCGCAGTATATCGAGCGGATGATTGCGATGATCGGCGATTTGGTGGGAAAGGGGATCGCGTATCAGGCAGATGACAAGAGCGTGTATTTCCGGCTCTCGAAATTTCCCGACTACGGAAAGCTGGCGCATTTTAACCTGGATGAGCTGCGTCCGAGCGGGCGCGTGAGCAGCGACGAGTATGAGAAGGAATCGGTCGGCGATTTTGCGCTGTGGAAAGCGTGGGATGAAAATGACGGCGATGTGAAATGGGATTCGCCGTGGGGGCCGGGGCGGCCGGGCTGGCACATCGAGTGCAGCGCGATGGCGACGGCGCTGCTCGGGCCGGAGCTGGATATTCATTGCGGCGGCGTGGACAATATTTTCCCGCATCACGAAGCGGAGATCGCGCAGAGCGAATGCTGCACAGGGAAAAAATTCGTGCGCTACTGGCTGCACTGCGCGCATCTGATGGTCGAGGGCCAGAAGATGTCGAAGTCGCTCGGGAATTTTTACACGCTGCGCGATCTGCTGGCGAAAGGGTGGACGGGGCGCGAAATACGTTACGCGCTGCTGACGGTGAACTACCGGCTGCCGCTGAATTTCACGATCTCGGGGCTGGAAGGCGCGCGCGCGGCGCTGGGGCGGATTGATGAATGGGTCGCGCGGTTAACTCCCTTGGCAATTTCAGCGGGTGAGTTTGGGGCAACATTTCTGACGCAGTATGGCGCTCAGTTTTTTGAATGTCTCGACGATGATCTAAACATCTCTGGCGCGATGGGGCATCTGTTCAATTTGATCCGCGAAAGCAATCGAGCCATGGATGACAACGCGCTCGACCCGAAGTCCGCGGAACTAGTGCTCGGCGTTTGGGTCAAGATTTCGGGCGTTCTTGGCTTGGAACTGGAAGCGCGTTCAGTTCCGGCTGATGTCCTCGCGGTCGTCGATCAGCGGCAGGCGGCGCGGGCGACGAAAGATTGGGCGGCGAGTGACCGTTTCCGCGATGAAATCGTGAAGCTCGGCTGGAACGTGAAGGACACGAAGGACGGGCCGAAGCTGACTCCACGCTGAGCACGGTTTCAATCATTCCTCTGCAACTCTGTGAAATGCACTTTCTCCGTTTTGCCGATGCAATAGTAGAGCCAGAATCCTCCGACGGATGTTGCATAGATCATACCAGTTCCCTATAGAGAAGATGCCATCAACATTTGGCGCCAGCGTTTACTGAAGCCAGCAGCCAGCCGTGACCGATCAGGGAGAGCGCCCGGGTGCCGTCGCTCCAAAACGCTGCGAGCCATTCGGTGAGCGCCTCGC
>JANNWY010000234.1:0-11866 GCA_031409335.1 Chthoniobacteraceae bacterium
CGATTTTCGACGAATACGTTTCCAAGCTGGGAGCGGTCGCATCCTTACCGCTACATCGCGCACAACGGCGAGATCAACACGCTGCGCGGGAACATCAACTGGATGAAGGCGCGCGAGGCGCTGCTGGAGAGCCCGCTTTTCGGGGAGGACATGAAGAAGGTTTTGCCGATCGTGAATCCGAATGGGTCGGACTCGGCGATGTTCGACAACGTTCTCGAACTGCTGGTGATGGGCGGGCGCTCGCTGCCGCACGCGATGATGATGATGATCCCGGAGCCGTGGACGGGGCATGAGTCGATGAGCGATGAGAAGAAGGCGTTTTACGAATACCACTCGTGCCTGATGGAGCCGTGGGATGGGCCGGCGTCGGTGGCTTTCACCGATGGGACGATGATTGGCGCGACGCTGGATCGCAATGGGCTGCGGCCGTCGCGCTACTACGTGACGAAGGACGATCTCGTCATCATGGCGAGCGAAGCGGGCGTGCTGCCGATCGCGCCGGAGCGGATCGCGCACAAGGGGCGCTTGCAGCCGGGGCGGATGTTCATCGTCGATATGGAGCAGGGCCGCATCGTGCCGGACGACGAGATCAAGAACTCGATCGCGGCGGAGCAGCCGTATCGCGAGTGGATCGACAAACACATGGTCGAGCTCGCGGACGTGAAAGATCCCGAGCAGGCGATCCCGCCGACGCACGATGAGCTGCTGAAAATCCAGCAGGCGTTTGGCTACACGTTTGAAGATTTGCGGCTGCTGATGGTGCCGATGGCGCGCGATGGCGTGGAGGCCGTGGGCTCGATGGGCACGGACACGCCGCTCGCGGTGCTCTCGCACAAATCGAAGCTGCTGTACGATTACTTCCAGCAGCTTTTCGCGCAGGTCACGAATCCGCCGATCGACTGCATCCGCGAGGAGATCATCACTTCATCCGAGACGACCATCGGGCCGGAGCGGAATCTTTTGAAGCCGGAGCCGGAGAGCTGCCATCTCATCGAGTTGAAATCGCCGATTCTCAGCAACGAGGAGCTTTCCAAACTGCGGCATGTGGCGCAGGGCGAATTCAAGTCGGTGACGATCCCGACGCTGTTCGATCCGAAGTCCGGCGTGACGGGGCTCAAGTCCGCGCTTGATGGAGTCTTCGCGCAAGCGGACACGTGCATCGCAAACGGGGTGAACATCATCATTCTCTCCGACCGTGGTGTGAACAAAACCAGCGCGCCGATTCCCGCGCTGCTCGCGGTCGCGGGGCTGCATCACCACCTCATCCGGCAGGGCACGCGGACGCGAGTCGGGCTCGTGCTGGAAAGTGGCGAGCCGCGCGAGGTGCATCACTTCGCTGTGCTGATCGGTTACGGCTGCGGGGCGATCAATCCGTATCTCGCGTTCGAGACGCTCGACGACATGATCCGGCAGCGCCTGCTGGAGAAAGTGGATCACAAGACCGCGTGCAAAAATTACATCAAGTCGGCGACGAAAGGCGTGATCAAGGTCGCGTCGAAGATCGGCATCTCGACAATGCAGAGCTACCTCGGCGCGCAGATTTTCGAGGCGGTTGGTTTGAACAAGGCGTTGGTGGACGAATACTTCTCGTGGACGGCGACGCGCATCCAGGGCGCGGACCTCGCGGTGATCGCGCAGGAATCCATCGCGCGGCACGCCCACGCTTTCCCCGACCGCCAGGTGAACGGGCACACGCTCGAAGTCGGCGGTGAATATCAGTGGCGCAAGGAAGGCGAGGCGCACCTCTTCAGCCCGCAGACGATTCACACTTTGCAAAAAGCGGTGCGCACCGGGAACTACGCGACTTTCCAGCAATACTCCGCGCTGGTGAACGAGCAGGGGACGCAGCATTTCACATTGCGCGGGATGCTCGATTTCAAAGCGCAAACGCCGATCCCGATCGAGGAAGTGGATAGCGTGGAAAAGATCGTGTCGCGTTTCAAAACGGGCGCGATGAGCTATGGCTCGATCTCGAAGGAGGCGCACGAGGCGCTCGCCATCGCGATGAATCGCATCGGTGGAAAATCGAACACCGGCGAAGGTGGCGAAGACCCCGCGCGATACACGTGGACGAACGATCGCGGCGACTCGAAGAACAGCGCGATCAAGCAGGTCGCCTCGGGCCGCTTCGGCGTGACGAGCCTGTATCTTTCGCAGGCGCGGGAGCTGCAAATCAAGATGGCGCAAGGCGCAAAGCCCGGCGAAGGCGGACAGCTTCCCGGTCTCAAAGTGAATCCAGAGATTGCCAAGACGCGCAATTCGACGCCGGGCGTAGGTCTCATTTCGCCGCCGCCGCATCACGACATTTACTCGATCGAAGATCTCGCGGAGTTGATCCACGATTTGAAGAACGCGAACCGCGAAGCGCGCATCAGCGTGAAACTCGTCTCGGAAGTCGGCGTCGGCACGATCGCCGCGGGCGTGGCGAAAGCGCACTCGGATGTCGTGCTCATCTCCGGCTTCGACGGCGGCACCGGCGCGAGCCCGCAGACTTCCATCAAACACGCTGGCCTGCCGTGGGAACTCGGCCTCGCAGAAACGCACCAGACGCTCGTGCTCAACAATCTGCGCTCGCGCATCGTCGTCGAGGCCGACGGCCAGATGAAGACGGGGCGCGACGTGGTGGTCGCCGCGCTGCTCGGGGCCGAGGAATTCGGCTTCGCCACCGCGCCGCTCGTCACGCTCGGCTGCGTCATGATGCGCGTCTGCCATCTCAATACGTGCCCCGTCGGCGTTGCCACCCAGAACCCGGAACTGCGCAAAAACTTTACCGGCGATCCCGAGCACGCTGTCAATTTCATGAAATTCATCGCGCAGGAAGTGCGTGAGCTGATGGCGCAGCTCGGCTTCCGCACGATCGAGGAAATGGTCGGGCGCACCGACATGCTGGAGCCGCGGAAGGCCATCGAGCATTGGAAAGCGAAAGGTCTCGACCTTTCCAACCTGCTCTACCAGCCGAACGTCGGTCCCGAAGTCGGACGTTTCTGCCAGCAGGCGCAGGATCACGGCCTCGACAAGTCGCTCGACATCACCACGCTGCTCGACCACTGCAAACCGGCGATCGAGCGCGGCGAAAAAGTCACGGGCCGCTTCGACATCATCAACGTCAACCGCGTCGTCGGCACGATCCTCGGCAACGAGATCACAAAACGCCACTGGCACGGTCTGCCCGATGACACGGTGCGTCTGCACTTCGATGGCAGCGCGGGGCAGAGTTTCGGCGCGTTCATTCCCAAAGGCGTGACGCTCGAACTCGAAGGCGACGCGAACGACTACGTCGGCAAAGGCATGAGCGGCGGCAAGATCATCGTCTATCCGCCCGCCGGCTCCACGTTTGCCGCCGAGGAAAACATCATCGCCGGCAACGTCGCACTCTACGGTGCGACGGGCGGCGAGCTGTATCTGCGCGGCATGGCGGGCGAGCGTTTCGCGGTGCGCAACTCGGGCGTGAATGCGGTTGTCGAAGGCGTCGGCGACCACGGCTGCGAATACATGACTGGCGGCAAAGTCGTCATCCTCGGCGCCACCGGCCGCAATTTCGCCGCAGGCATGAGCGGCGGCACTGCCTACATCCTCGACGAAACCGGGGACGCCGCGGCGCGCATCAACACACAAATGGTCGCGCTGGAAAAAGTGGAAGACCCCGACGAAATCGAAGCCATCCACGCCCTGGTGAAAAACCACGCGGATTACACAAAAAGCCAGAAGGCCTTCAAGGTCCTCGCGCTTTGGGAAGAGATGGTGCCGAAATTCGTGAAGGTGATGCCGAAGGATTACAAACGCGTCCTGCAAGCATTAAAGAAAGCCGAGCAAGACGGCCTCAGCGGCGACGACGCCCTGAACGCCGCCTTCGAAGCCAACGCCCGCGACGTGGCGCGGATCGGGGGAAGTTAGAAATAGCCTTTCAGACGCGCGCTTAGCGAATAACCTCAACTCATGCTCACCGAATATACTGACGCCGCGATGAGGGAAGCTCATTACGAATTGATGGAAGACGCTCGTTTCTTTGGTGACATCCCATCGTGCGATGGATGCTGGGCTGACGGTTCCACGCTGGAAGAATGCCGCGAGAATTTGCGCAATGCACTTGATGCCTGGGTTATCATCGGTCTCCGGCTTGGGCATGAACTGCCGGTCATTGCGGGCGTGGATCTGAACTACACTGCCGCGTCTCCGTCGCCAGAGTATGCCGAAACCAATTAGTCGCCGTGAATTGATTCGACGTTTGCGTGCAATGGGCTGGGAAGGTCCGCGCTCGGCAGGTCCGCACATGGTCATGTTGAAAGAAGGTCGTCGGATCAGTGTTCCGAATCCTCACGGAGGAGATATTGACTGGACACTTACAAAACGGATTCTGAAAAAGGCGCGTATCGACCCCGCCGCCTGGGATAGTCTGGGCTCTTAGTCATCGAACTCTTTCTTTGAGTTACTCATGCTGTCACCGCATCGACCACCTTCAAAAAATCTTAAATCCAAGTAGCAAACCGAAATGGGAAAACCAACAGGCTTCATCGACTATCTCCGCGAAATCCCCGCCGACCGCGCTCCGCTCGAACGCACGCGCGACTGGGGGGAATTTCACCTTCACATGCCGGAGGAAAAACTCCGCACGCAGGGCGCGCGCTGCATGGATTGCGGCATCCCGTTTTGCCACACGGGCACGCTCATCAGCGGGATGGCGAGCGGGTGTCCGGTGAATAATCTGATCCCGGAGTGGAACGATCTCGTCTATCGCGGGCTGTGGAAAGAGGCGCTGGAGCGGCTGCATAAGACGAACAATTTTCCCGAGTTCACCGGGCGCATCTGCCCCGCGCCGTGCGAAGGCTCGTGCGTGCTCGGCATCAATGAACCGCCGGTCACGATCAAAAACATCGAGGTTTCGATCATCGACAAAGGCTGGGATGAAGGCTGGGTCACCGCGCAACCGCCGCAGGTGCGCACGGGTAAAAAGATCGCCGTGATCGGGTCCGGTCCCGCCGGGCTGTGCGCGGCGGCGCAATTGAATCGCGCGGGACACATCGTCACGGTTTTCGAGCGCGCGGATCGTCCGGGCGGGCTGCTGATGTATGGCATCCCGAACATGAAGCTGGATAAGAACGAGGTCGTCATGCGCCGCATCCGGCTGATGGAAGCGGAAGGCATCACCTTTCGCTGCAACACCGAGGTCGGGAAAGATATCACTGCCGAACAGCTCCGTGAGGATTTCGACGCCACGATCATCGCCACCGGCGCGACAAAACCGCGCGATCTTCCCATCGAAGGCCGCGAGCTGAAGGGCATCCATTTCGCGATGGATTTCCTCACCGCGAACACGCGCTCTGTCCTCGATCAGCACAAGAACGGCAACTTCATCACGGCGGAGGGCAAGGATGTCGTCATCATCGGCGGCGGCGACACCGGCACCGACTGCGTGGGAACATCCATGCGCCACGTCTGCCGCAGTCTCGTGCAGGTCGAAATCCTCCCCAAACCGCCACTCGATCGCGCGAAAGACAACCCGTGGCCCGAGTGGCCGAAGGTTTACAAACTCGACTACGGCCAGGAGGAAGCCGCCGCGAGATTTGGCGACGACCCGCGCGTTTACACGACGACTGCGACGAAGTTCGAGGGCGACGAAAGCGGCCACGTCAAAGCCATCCACACCGTGCAGGTGGAATGGGCGCGCAACGACAAAGGCCAGTTCATTCCAAAAAACCTCCCCGGCACCGAAAAGGTGCTGCCCGCGCAGCTCGTCCTGCTCGCGATGGGTTTCCTCGGACCGGAGCAGCCGTTGCTCGACTCACTCGGCGTCGAGCGCGACGCGCGCAGCAACGTGAAAGCGGATTTTGAAAAGTACCACACCAGCATCCCCAGCGTCTTCGCCGCCGGGGACTGCCGCCGCGGTCAAAGCCTCGTCGTCTGGGCCTTCAACGAAGGCCGCGGTGCCGCGCGCGAGTGCGACCGCTGGCTCATGGGCCACACGGATTTGCCGTAAGTTTTCGGCGCGGTTAGCGTCCGGGCACTTTTGAACTCGTCGCTCGCGACCGCGTGGCAGCGGCCGCGGGCGTCGGCGCGGGTGCGGGCCTGGCCTTTGCGGAAGTTTTCACCGCAGTCGCCCGCCGCGTCGTGGGAACTTTCGGCTCTGGCACGAGCGATGGCAGATCGAGGTACTTGTCGAAATCTTTTTGCGTGTAGGTCTTGTTCACCAGTTCCGTCCGCCCGATTTCCGCGGCGGTCACGCTTTCGATTTCCGCGCGCCCGTTCACGATCGTCGGCGTGAGGAAAATCATCAGCTCGCTTTTCACGTCGCTTTTCACGGTGCGGCGAAAGGGCATCCCGATCACGCCGGGGATGTCGCCGAGCAGCGGGATTTTCCGCACCGATTCGATCTTCTGCGTCTGCATCAGTCCGCCGATCACGACCGTCTTTCCATTCGGCGTCACCACCACGGTTTCCGCGGAACGCTTCGCGATCACGGGCGCGCTGGCATTGCTGGAAATCGGCACGCTTTGATCCGTGAGCGACGAAATCTCCGGCGCGACGATCATCTCGACCATGCCTTCCGAAGTGATGAACGGCGTCACGCGCAGGATCACGCCGACGTTGTCGTAGGTGATCGTGTTGATGATGTTTCCGTTGTTGTCCGTGCGGCTGTTCGTCACGAACGGCACTTCCTGCCCGACCACGATCACGGCTTCCTGATTGTTGCGCGCCATGATCGAAGGCCGCGAGAGCACCTCCACTTTTCCTTTCGTGGAAAGCGCGCGGATCGTCGCGCTCCAGTCGTCGTTGAGGATGCGGGCGAATGTCCCATCCGTCGGATTCGGGATCACGCCGCCGAACAGGCTGCCGCCAGTGACACCATTCGCGAGCACCGCGGCCTGCGCGAGGTCGGTCACGAGGCTGCTGGTTTTCGTCGTCGTCACGCCATTGGTCGTGCTCGCGCTACTGGTCGCGACCGTGGAATTGCCCGTCTTCGCGCCGGTCGCAGTGCCATTGTTAAAGGTGTAATTCGCCTCGACGCCGATGTCGGAGCCCTTGTTGTAGGTCACTTCCACGAAGACGACTTTGATGAGCACCTGCGGCTTCGGCTGGTCGATCGTCTTCACGACTTTCATCAATTCCGCATGCGTCTCCTCATCGGTCACGATCATCAGCGAGCGCGTCTCGGGATCGACCTGGATGATCGCGTCGCCGAGTTCCGTGTTGCTGCGATACTGGCGCGTGCCGGTCGCGGAGGTGCGATTGCCGCCCGCGCTGAGGCCGCCGCCGGTGCCGCGGTTGGTGGCACCAGTGCCGCCGCGAGTGGCGCCGCCTGGCCGCGCCGTCTGCGCGTGCAGCGGTGCGGTGAGCAGGAGCGCCGCCAAGGGCAGCGCGAGGATTTGGATGAGATTTTTTTTCATGGAAAAAAGTGAGTGCGTGGCGAGTCGTGGAAAATCTCAACGTCCGCTCCGGCCACCGCCACCGCCACCGCCGCCGTTGTTCGAGAAATCCGAAGTGTCCATCGTCGCGCCCTGCGTGCTGCGGTCGTTGAGCCGGTTGTTTTGCTGCGTGCTGGAAATCGCCGACTGGTCGCCGAGCACGCCGCGCAGGACGGTCGCGACCGTGTCCGGGTCCGCGTTTTCCAAACGATACGTGTACACGCGCTGCTTCTTCGCATCGGTCGCGTCGAGCCGCCCGACGGTTTCCGCGATCTGCATCATCGTGTCGCGCGAGGCGGTGACGACGAGCGAATTGGTGCGCGCATCGCCGACCGCAACCACCTTCGCCTGAAGCAGCGCGCGTTCGCTCGGCTGGCCGGTGCCGCTCGTCGGCTGCTGGCCGCCGAAGCCGCCAAAAAATCCGCCGAATCCACCGCGTCCACTTTGGCTGCGACCGTTGCGATTCTGCGAACTGTTCGATGTGTCTGGGTAAAGTTTCGTCAGCGTCTCCGCGAGTTCCGTCGCGTCCGCGTGGAGCAGCCGGAAAATCCGCGTCTCCGTCGTCGCGTCGATGCTCGTGTCCAGCTTCTCGACGACGCCCGTGATGTCCGGGATCAACTCCGCCGGCGCGCTCACGATCAGCGAATTGCTCTGCGCATCCGCCACCGCCACGATCCGCGACGCCGCCTGCCGCGCCTCGCTCTGCCCCGTGCCCGAACTACCCCCGGGCGTCCCTCCAAATCCGCCGAACCCCGGAAATCCACCGCCGCTGCTGCTGCCGCCACGATCCCGATTTCTCCCGCTGCTGCCGCCGCTCGTCGTCACTTGAAAGAGCGAAGTCACGATCGTCGCGAGTTCTTTCGCGTCCGCGAAGCGCAGCGGATAAACCTGAATCGTCGAGATGCTCGCCACCGACGTGTCGATCGCGCGAATGATCGTCGCGATGCGGCGGATATTCGTCTGCGTGTCGGTGAGCAGGATCGTGTTCGCGCTTTCGTTTGCGGTGATCGTCGCGTTTTCCGAAAGCAGCGACTGCAAATTCTCGACCAGCTTCGCCGCCTCGCCGTACCGCAGCGGCAGAATTTGCGTCACCATTTCATCTTTGCGCGGGATCTGCTCGGGATCGCTGCCCTGATGCACCGGCAGATCGCGCTTCTGCGCATCCTTCCGGTTCACGATTTTCAAAATCCGCCCGTTACGAATCGCGATGAATCCCTTCTCGATCAGCACCGCATTCAGCAAATCCACCGCTTCCTCCGCGGAGATTTCCTGGCGGCTCGTCACATTCACCGTCCCGCTCACCTGCGCCTCCTGTACGATGACAAAGCCCGCCGCTTCGCTCAGATAGTTCAGCACTTCGGTCAGCGGCGTGCCTTGGAAATTGAGGATGATGCCGCCTTTGCCCGCGGCTTTCGCGGGCGGCGTCGCCTCGGTTTTTGGAAGTGGCGCAGTCGCATCCGGCGCGGGTACCGCGACGGCAGGCGCGACCGGCTTCGGCAGCGCGACAGGTTCGGATTTCGGCTGCTGCGCGAACGCTGCGCAGGGCAGGAGTAGCAGCGCGGTGAGCAGTGCGATTTGGCGGGGCAGGGGATTCATAGTGAGTCAGTGGTTAAGATATGGCGGCGAAATCCGGGTAGCACGCTCGTCCCGAGCGTTGGTTTCGGCGTCCCGCCGAAATGAACTTTCAAAGACACGCGAATTACCGGGCGCGTAGAATGTGATGAGGAAGCGCAAGGAAGTTCATCGAGGCGGGACGCCTCGACCAACGCTCGGGACGAGCGTGCTACCCGGAAATCCCCGCGCATCGATTTACGTTTCATTTCCCCATCTCCTTCGCGCGCCGCTCCATCATCTTGCGCAGGATTTCGCTTTTTGCATCGCCGCCAGCGGGCGGCGCGGGCGGCGCGGCCCCATCAGTCGCAGTCGTCGCAGTCGGCGTGGCCGCAGCTTCCTCCGCCGGCTCCGCCTCCAACGGATCGCCCGGCTTGCCCTCGATCCGAAACGGGGTCCCGATCACCAGCGTCAGCTTTTTCCCCTCGTGCTCCAGCTCCACCTGCGACGGCTCGATGCCGGTGACTTTGTAGTTCGCCACCGAATCCCCGACGCCGATCACCTTGCTAAACTCCGAGCGCGACCCGCTGAAAAACGCCAGCGAACGCCCTTCGCGCACCATCGTCCCCGTCAGCGTGAACGTGCTCGAGCGCGGCCGCGACGGCGCACTCGGACGCGGCGCCTCGACCCGCACAGCCTTCCGGTTTGGATCGAAAATGTTCCGCGTGCGCACGGCTTTGAAAGCATCGTAGCCTTTGGCGTCGGCCGCATTCGCCGACGGGTCACATGCGATCCATGCGACCCATGCGACCCATTTGAGGCTACTGGTAAATGTCTTCATCGCCTTTTCCCTCCCTCGACGAGCCGCACAAAACTAAATCGCATCGTCATCGTGAGCTGCGTCCCTTTCGCATCGCGCGCCGAGATTTCGCACTCCTCGACATGCGCGGGCAGCGGGTCGGTTTCGATCTCGTAAAGCAACTTTCCCAGCGTTGCCTGATCGCCCGTCGCCGACGCGCGGCACTCGAAAGTCTCGCACCTTTCCTCACCCGCGCGCCACTGCGGCACGAGGCTGGTGAAATTCACCCGGCTGTCCAAAGTCCAGCGACCGATCGCCTGGAAGACTTCATTCTCCGCGAGCGAAATATCCTCGGGCATATCCGTGCGCTGCATTTCCTCCCAGCGCGTCCGCAGCGATTTCTCGCGCGCCACCAGTTGCCGCCCGCGCTGCACCTGCTCGCGCAATTCCGTGAGCCGCTCGCCCTGCGCCTTCCAGCTTGCGAAGGCCGGCGTGATGATCACGCGATCCAACAGGAACAGCCCGACGACCGCGCCGACGCCGATTTTCAAAAGTGTTTCGCGTCGATTATTTCGCATCTCGTGGGACCCATTTGTAGGTAAAGGAAAACTGCACCGGCTTCTCGCCGCGCACCGACTGCACTTGCACCGCCGTCACATCCGGCCGCGCGCGCAGCCGCCCGAGCATCGCCAGCAGCGCCGGATTACTTTGCGCAGAGCCGCTGCACGTCACTTTGAAATCCTCGCCGATCTGCACGCTCTTCGCCCACACTTCGCCCTGTTCGGGAAACGCCTCGGTGATGCTTTCGAGCACCTGCAAATTCAGCGGCGCGGATTCGAACCAAGGTCGAAACCGCCGGATGTTTTGCTGGAGCGATTCGAGATCCGCGACGTTGCGTTTCATCCCGTCCCACTCGGATTGCAGGCTGCTTTCGATTCGCGAGCGGTTGAAAAACATCAGCACTGGCAGCACGATCGCGGCGACTGCGGCACCGATCATCCAGCGCCGTCCGCGACTGTCGAAACGCGTCGCCATTTCCTGCCAGCGATTGACCTGCGGCGGCAAAAACTCGAAGGCCACGGGAGCCTGCTTGAGATGAAGCTGCGCCGCCGCCAGACCCGCCGCCGGATGATCCTCGCCCGCTTTGTAGGCCGGTCGCTCCAGCCGGCTGGCGATCCCCATCCGGTGCAAATGCTGCCGGATTTCGATGCACAGATTTTCCGCAGAATCCGGCGCACCGCCAAACAGCGCCTCCGTCACCTGCCCGCGAATCATCTCCGGGAGCCGACCGAGCGTGATGCGGACTTCGCGCGAAAATCCGAGCGCGTCGAAGCCCGCCGCATTTTCCCCCGCCGCACCCGGCAGCGAGCGCAGCGCCGCGATGCCGCCGCCCGCCGCGATCACGACATCGACGTGATTCCCATTCGCGAGGAAATGCAGCGCGGCGGGCGACTCCGGCGCGGGCATACATTCGTCGAGTCCCAGCGAAAGCGAGACCGCGCGGCATCCCGCCACCGCCAGCATTCGCTCGATGGCCTCGGCGCGTTTGGAAGGGATCGCCGCGAGCGTCGCGCGCGGCTTTCCATCCGGCAGCAGGTAGCTGCAATGCGCGATGCGGAGGTCGGAAACCGGGATCGGGAATTCGCGTTCGGCGCGCAATTCGAGATAGCCGCGCAAGTCCGCGGCATCGACGCCCGGCACATCTGTTGAAGTCGTGAGTGCCCAACCTGCTGGTACGCACACCACGCAGCGCCGCTCGCGAATCCCCGCCGCCGCGAGCCCCTCCGCGAGAAGCTGCCCCGCTTTTTCCGCATCCGCGATCACCGCCTCCGCGCCGATGGGCAAACTGAACGAGCGCGCGACACTGCTTCCACCTTCATCGCGGCGCACCAGATCGACCGCGATGCGCCCCGACTCCAGCGACACGGCGAGCACCGCGCGCGCTTGGAAACGTTTCTTCAAAGTGGCGAGGTCCAGTTTCATGAAATGGTGGAGCGACGGAAAGTAGCGCAGGCGCCCCGCCTGTGAGTGGCCCGTGGGGGGGCCCCCCCCCCCAGCAGAAGGGGGGCGGCCGCCTGGAGGGGCGGGGGCCCCCCCGGCGGGGAGCCGGGGGGGG
>JANNWY010000235.1:0-21872 GCA_031409335.1 Chthoniobacteraceae bacterium
GGCGGATTTTCGCCAGAACGTCCAGACCGCTCATGTCGGGCAGGCCAATGTCGATGATGACGAGGGCCCACTCCGCGGCAGCGATTTCTTCCAGGCCGCGCGTGCCGCTGGAAACGGTGCGAGCTTCGTGACCGAGGCGGCGGCAGACGGTGGCGAGCGCGGAGGCGAGGGCGGACTCGTCTTCGATGATGAGAATCATGGGAGAATTTCTGATTTGTTTCCGGGCGGGAGAGTGATCGTGACGCGAGCACCGCCGGATTCACGGTTGGCGATTTGCAGATTTCCTTGATGCGCCTTCGCGATTTCCGCTGCGACGTTCAGCCCGATGCCCATACCGCCTTCCTTTTCGGAGAAAAAAAGATCGGCCGCGTGCGCGAGGGCTTCGTGGGAAAAGCCGGGGCCGGTGTCCTCGAAGATCAAGCGTGGAGGCTGTTCGGGCGGCGCGGTGATGCGGAGCGTGCCGCCGCGCGGCATGGCTTGGATGGCGTTGATGATGACGTTGCCGATGGCTTGCGAAACTCGGCGCGCATCCACTTTGGCGGTGAGCGTGTCCGGGATTTCAGTCTCGATTTTCACGCCCGCGTGCTCCGCTTGCGCGGAATGCGTGCGCACGATTCCGGCGATGAGCGGCGCGAGTTCGGTGGACGCGGTTTGCGGCGGCGCGGGGCGCGCGAGGAACATCCACTGGTTGACGAGGCTCTCGATGCGCTGCGTTTCGGAGCGGATGATGTCGAGCGATTCGCGTGCTTCCGGCGCGCTGGTTTCGAGGAGCTGCGCGTGCAGCCGGATGGCGGCGAGCGGATTGTGAATCTCATGCGCGAGGCCGGTGGTCATGCGCCCGAGCAGCGCGGCGGGCCGCACGAGATTGCGCGTGAGCGCCCACGCGAGCGCGAACGACAGCGCCCAAAACGCGGCGAGCACCCACAGCGTTTCGTTTCGCAAAAGGAGCGGGCGACCGGGCCACGCCGGCCGCGCGAGCACCAGCGCGGTCGTTTCATTGACCGCCACTGCCACCGCCTCTTCGCCGCCGACGCGGATCGGGCGCGCATTCAGCGGAATTTTCGCGAAGCCCGCCAACCCGGCGTCTGGCGGGGGATTCAGGATTTCACCGCGCCGAAAGTACACCCGCATCCCGAGCACGGTGCCGAGGTTTCGCGCCGTGCGATCGCTGGTCGGCAGCCGCGCGGTGAGGATGAAATCCGCATTGCTGCGGGCCGTCGCCGAAAACACGGCTTCGCTCTCGCGCCGCGCCTGCGCATTCATCCACCACACGAGCGCGCTCGAACCGATCGCGACGAAGAGCGCGAAAGGCAGCGCGAGGCGGAGCCAGAGGCGGGGAAGTTGGGAGCGCGGCATGTGGGAGTTGCACGGATAAAACTTGAGCGTCCTTAGATTTGACGAGGGTAAATTCTATCCACCGCTCGCGGCGCGGTCTCGACCCAACGCAGTATTCTCCAGAGTAAAACGAAGTGAAACCCACGATGGCACTGGCTTTGCTAAACGGCGCGGCCAACCCAGCCTCCATGAAAAACCCCACCCCGACGTTCATCCTCCTCGCTTCCATCGCCACCGCCGCCTTCGCGCAAACGGACGCGACCACATCGCGCGAAAGCAGTCCACTCGATGCGGTCGTCGTGACGGCCACGCGGCTCGATCAGGACATCCTTTCCACGCCGTACACGGCGCACGTCATCGACCGCGAGCGGTTCCTCGATCAGCGCGCGGCGCGCACGCTTCCCGATGCGCTTTTGGAAACCCCCGGGGTGATGGTGCAGCGCTCGGGCTACGGCCAGGCGTCGCCGTTCATCCGCGGCTTCACGGGCTTTCGCACGCTCACGCTGATCGACGGCATCCGGCTGAATAATGCGGTCTATCGCGAAGGACCGAATCAGTATTCCGCGACGCTCGATCTTTTCACGGTCGATCATCTCGAGGTGGTGAAAGGGCCAAGCTCGGTGCTTTACGGGAGCGATGCGATTGGCGGGACGATCAATGCGCTGACGCTTTCGCCGGAGATGATCCCGTGGCCGGAAATCCACGAGGGAAAAAGCGCGAAGGGTCTCGTGGAAAAAGGCGGGCCGATTCAGGCGGCGGACGATTTTATCGCGCACGTCGGAGCGCGGTATCGCTACGCGACGGCGGAGGATTCGCACACGGTGCGCGGCGAATTCGCGCTCGGGATCACGCCGCATTTCGGGATCATCGGCGGGGTGACGTGGAAGGATTTTGACGACTTGCGCGGCGGCGACGTGATCGGCCTTCAAGAGCAATCTGGCTACACCGACATCGACGGCGATATCAAACTGCTCTTTCGTCCAAACAAGGATGTCGATATCACCGCAGCCTTCCAGCGCGTGGAGCAAAACAACGTGCCGCGCTGGCACTCGACGGTTTTCAGCAAAAGCTTCGACGGCACCACGCTCGGCACGGATCTGCGGCGTGAACTCGATCAACTCCGCGAGCTGGCGTATTTGCAGACGGAAATCCGCGACGCCGCGCCGTGGCTCGACAAGGTGAAACTGAGCCTGAGTTTTCATCGCCAGGGCGAAGAGCAGGATCGCATCCGCGACAATGGCCGGCGCGAGATCGTCGGCTTTCAGGACGATCAATACGGCGTGCTGCTCGGGATGCAGAGCACGACGCGCGTCGGCACGCTGACTTACGGCGTCGAGTATTACCACGACGAGGTGCAATCGTGGGGCAGGCGATTCCGCGCGGATGGTTCTTTCGATCGCGTGCTGTCGCGCGGGCCGGTGGCGGACGATTCCAGCTACGATCTGCTCGGGCTGTATGTGCAGGATCAATTCAAGATCACCGAGAAATTCGAGATCACCGCGGGGCTGCGCTACTCGTGGGCGCAGGTCGATGCGAAGAAGATCGATCCCGATCCGTCCGACGCGGTGGACTATCCCGACATCAATGAAAGCTTCGACGCCTTCACCGCGAGCCTGCGTTTCCGCTACGATCTGATGCCGTCGTGGAATCTGTTCGGCGGCGTGTCGCAAGGCTTTCGCGCGCCGAATTTGTCGGACGTCACCACGTTCGACCTCGCCCGCAGCGGTGAGCGCGAAGTGCCCGCGACGGGTCTCGATCCCGAAAAATACGTCTCGTTCGAGATCGGCTCGAAGGCGCGCATCGACCAACTCAAGCTGTCGCTTTACGCCGCGTATTATTACACGCTGATCGACAACCAAATCATCGGCTTCCGCACCGGCCGCGTGCTCAATGGCAACGAGCCCGAAGTCTCCCGCACCAACGCCGGCGACGGTTTCATTCACGGCGTCGAGTTCGGCGCGGAGTGGCAGTTTTACAAGACGTTCACGCTGTTCGGAAATTTCAACTGGCAGGAGGGCGAGGTGGATACTTTCGTGAATGGCAGCATCACCGCGAAACCCGCATCGCGGATCGCGCCGCTCAGCGGGCTCGTCGGCCTGCGCTGGGCATCCGCGGATGGGCGCTTCTGGCTGGAGGGAACCGCGCAACTCGCGCGGCATCAGGACCGGCTCTCCGTCGGCGACACCGCCGACACCCAGCGCATCCCGCCCGGCGGCACGCGCGGCTACTCGGTGTACTCGCTGCGCGGTGGCTGGAATATCTGCGCAAACGCGAAGCTGACCGCCGCTCTCGAAAACGTATCCGACGAAGACTACCGCATCCACGGCTCCGGCATCGCCGAGCCGGGCACGAACTTCGTCATCTCGACGCACATCCGGTTTTAGAAGACACAGCGCTCGCATCGTCGATTCTCGCCAACTCCCCGCAAATCCATTTGGGTGAACGCCCATGCGCGTTCTCCGCATCTTCCTAGTCCTCGCCGCGCTCGTCCTCATTCCGTTCCTGATTTGGGGCGGAAAACTGATGGCGCTATTCGATGGCGAGGCCGCGCGGAAGTTCGTGCTGGATTGCGGGCCGTGGGGTTGGGCGGCGGTCATCGGGCTGCTGATCGGCGATCTTTTTCTGCCGCTCCCCGCGACGGGAATCATGTCCGCCGCGGGCTACGTGTACGGGGCGTGGATCGGCGGCGTCATTTCGGTGACGGGCTCATTTCTCTCGGGAATGCTCGCGTTCACGCTGTGCCGCACGCTCGGGCATCGCGCTGCGCTCTGGGTCGCGGGAGAAAAGGGGCTGGCGGAAAATGAAGCGCTTTTCCGGCGGAGCGGCCCGTGGCTGATCGCACTTTCGCGCTGGCTGCCGATCCTGCCGGAAGTCATCGCCTGCCTCGCCGGGCTCACGCACATCCGCAAGCGCGTGTTCATCGTCGCGCTGCTTTGCGGCACGGTGCCGATGGGATTCTGCTACGCCGCAGTCGGCGCGATGTTCACGCGGGAACCGGCCTGGGCGCTGGGTTTGAGCATCGCGCTGCCCGTGGTGCTGTGGCTCGTGGTGCGGCCGCTGTTGCGGAGACGCGGCGAGGAGTAACGCCGAAGGCCCTGGGACTGCTGCGATTCCTTCACAGCTCTTCCCAACGGCGCGGTTTCCCAAAAGCTGTGAAGGAATCACAGCAGCCCCAGAGCCTTCGGCGGCACTGGTCCACGTTCCGTGCGTCAATTCCCGATCACGCGCAGGCGGATGAAGCGATGCCTGCCGCTGGTGCTCGCTTCCGTGTCACGCCGGTCTGCGCGATTCGGTCCGCGCCGGTATCCCACGCGAAAGTGAGTGGCTTTTACGGCGGCGAGGCTCACGGCCGGGCCCGGTTCCGCCTTCTCCTGAAGGCGCTCCTTTGCCACCTCGGCATTCGGGGTGCGGGGAGTTTTGCCTCGCCTCCGCCGCACGCTTGGCTCAACTTTCCAGCCAATTCTCCCGGAAATGCCGCTGCCCGATCCGTCATCCTGCGCTCCACAACAGGTGCGCGACTTCGCCACCACCCGTTGGAGCATCGTGCTCCTGGCTGGAGACGAGCGTTCATCCCGGTCGGGGCAAGCGTTGGAGACCCTCTGCCGGTCGTATTGGTATCCCCTTTACTCCTTTGTGCGGCGGCAGGGACACGATACTCACACGGCACAAGATTTGACCCAGGAATTCTTCTCAAGGCTGCTGGCTGGACATGGACTCGAGACCGTGAACCCCAGCAAGGGCAAGTTTCGCTCATTCTTGTTAGCCTCGTTGAAGCATTTCCTGGCGAATGAATGGAACCGCTTGCAGACGCAAAGGCGTGGGGGTGGCCAGCTCCATTTCTCCCTTGATGCCGCCTCCGCGGAGGAACGCTATCGACTGGAGACAGCAGACGAGCTGACGCCGGAGAAGGTATTTGAGCGTCGCTGGGCGGAGACCGTGATCGACTCGGTGACTCGGCGGCTGGAGGAGGAATACATGGCAGCGGGCATGGTGAAGCGCTTCGAGGAGTTAAAAGGATTCCTGCTCGGCAGCTACGAGCCCACCTCCTACTCGGACGCCGCCGGGCGCTTGAATATCTCGGATGGCGCGGTGCGCACAGCCATCTATCGAATGCGCCAGCGTTATGGGGAATTGTTCCGCGCCGAGATCGCCGACACCGTGAATGGCCTGCGGGAAATGCAGGAAGAGGTTCGACATTTTTTGAAGGCGCTGGCGGGATGAATTTAAGAGGCAGTCCGTGAGACCCGATGCGTTAGACTCCCAGTGCCCAAACTGCGGAGCGGTGGTGGCGTGGAGCGCCGTGGCGGGGCTTTGCCGCAAATGCCTCCTGCGCGGATTGATGGGTGAGGACCGTCCGACGGCGGCTGGGTTAGACATCTCTTCGAGTCCCATCGCTTCGTTCGGCGACTACGAGCTGCTCACCGAGATCGCCCGCGGTGGGATGGGCGTAGTCTATAAGGCCCGACTGACCAACCTGAACCGCATCGTCGCGCTCAAGATGATTCAGGCGGGCCGGCTGGCGACCGATGCCGAAGTCAAACGTTTCCGCATGGAAGCCGAGGCTGCCGCACACTTGGAACACCCGAACATTGTCACGATTTACGGCGTCGGCGAGCACGAGGGCCTGCTTTACTTCACCATGCGGTTCATCGACGGCCCGAACCTGGCCCAGGAAATCGCGCGCCACCCCTCGCGCTTCGCGCCTTCGGAAATCGCGAGCCTTCTCATCAAAGTCTCCCGGGCCGTTCACTATGCCCATCAGCGCGGCATCCTGCATCGCGACCTCAAGCCGGCGAACATCCTCATTGATGCGCAAGGCGAACCGCACATTACGGACTATGGGTTGGCGAAGCAGCTTGAAAGCGCGAGCGATCTGACCCTGAGCGGCGCGGTGATCGGCACGCCGAACTATATGGCACCGGAGCAAGCCGCGGGGAAAAATAAGCAAGTTACCACGGCGTCGGATGTCTATAGCCTCGGAGCTATCTTCTACGAACTGCTCGTCGGCTGCCCGCCGTTCCATGCTGAAACTCCGCTGGAAACGATGCGTCAAGTAGTCGAGCAGGAGCCTCGCCTTCCCCCTGCTGCGCGCATCGACCGCGACTTGGAAACGATCTGCTTAAAATGTTTGCAGAAAAGTCCGGCGCAACGCTACGCCTCCGCCGAGGCGCTTGCGGAAGATTTGGAGCGCTGGCTCCGACGCGAACCGATCCGCGCGCGGCCCAGCAATATCTGGGAACATGGCGTCAAGTGGGCCAAACGCTATCCCGCCCGCGCCGGGGTCATCCTCCTGGCAGTGCTCGCACCAGCCATCGTCATCGTGGTGCTGATCGTCAGCGGCGCCAAGGTGCGCGGCGAGCGCAACGTGGCCACCGCCGCGATGACCCGCGCGGAGGCGGGCGAACGCGCCGCCCGAGAGCGCGCTTATGCGGCGGACATCTATGCGACATTCCAGGCGCTGGCGGTGGATAACCTGGCGCTGGCCCGGCGGCTTCTGAATGAACACCGGCCTCAAAGAATCACCGATAGCTCTCAACTCTCTCCTGACTTGCGCGGCTTCGAGTGGCGGCTGCTTTGGGAACGCTCACGCGGCCAGGAAGATTACAGCTTTACCAACCTCACGCGACCTGCCGATTGCCTGTTGTTCGCTCCCGATGGCCGAACGCTGATTTCCGGAGGCGACGATGGCATTTACCTCTGGGACATCGTCGAGCGGCGGCCACTGGGCCTTTTCCCCGGCCCCGATCCGGGGGTGCCGCCGGACGACCCCGCTCTGACCATTGAGAAACTGCGCCCGTTGTTAGACGTCTCGCCCGCGGTGGTGGAGTATCTCAAAGTCAAACCGGGAATCTTGGACTACCTCGATGCGTTTGGCCATACCCACCGCACGCGCGGCGTCACGAGCCTTGCGTTGACGCCAGATGGCAACCATCTCCTCGTCGGCAGTGTGGACTTCGTTCGCAGTTGGAACTTTGCGACGCGCGCGTTCGATTTCGCCATTCCCGAGTCACATGCCACAGTGGCCGTGCCGGCCGCGGGCGACCTGTTCGTCATGGGAAACAATCAACTCGTGCCTCCCGGTGACGAACGCGAGTCGGCGCACCCGCAGAGTGCGCTCGTGTATAGCTTCACTCAGCGCGGCTTGGTGGCCACACTTCCTGGCTATGGCTGGCAAGTGGCCGTATCACCCGATAGCCAGCTCGTGGCCGCCGCCAGCCGGACCAAAGGTTTGGTGCTTTGGCACCCCGCCACGGGGGAAACCGAAACGATCAGCAAAGGCCCGTGGTATAATGCGCATCTGGCGTTCTCACCGGACGGAAAAACATTGTTCACGGCTTCGGATTCTGCGGGGCCCAAGCTCACGCTCTGGGACGTGGCTTCCAAGAGAATCAGAGCGTATCTTCAAGGCGATCACGTTCAGATTGAGACTGTGGCGTGGTCGCCAGTTGGTGGCTACTTTGCCGGTGGAGGGAGGAATCAGACCATTCAGCTCTGGTGGATACCGCCAGCTGAAACGAACGACGTGTCCTCCGCAGATACGCCCTTTCTTTCCCCACAGATCGTCCTGCACGGCCACGAAGCCACCGTGACGGCGCTGGCATTTTCTCCCGATGGCCAGTGGCTGGCTTCCGGCGCCAAAGACGATTCGATTCGTCTTTGGGCTGTCCGCGATGCCATCGCCGCCACCGACAACGATAGTCCAATCTTACAGGGCACAGTCCACGAAATTGGGCTGGATTCCGTCACCGGTTGCCTCTTCGGTCGGGCAGGGCGGACACTCGCATTGTGGAGTCCCAACCCCGGCCCACCATCACTGCATCCGCTGGCCGGCACCGAGAATCACCTCGCGGCGGGGTTCCTGGCTCACGGTGCGGGCCTCCTGACGGTGGAGTTGGCGACAAACGGCGCGCCAACCGCGTTTGAAATTCGCCGCCTGCCGGACGGTGCCGTGCAAACCCGGCGCGAAATGCTCCCGCCGCCGGGCGAGATTCAATCGAAAGCAATGTCAGGCGCAGGCCGTTCCCACCTGGCAGTGGCCCCGAATGGCCAATGGTTCGCGATCCCGCTATCCTTCCATACTCAACCGTATATCCATGTGTACAGCGTCGCCACGGGAGGGTTCATCACGCGGCTGAAGACACCCCTCGGGCATTTCTTTCATGACGTGCGCGTGTCGCCGGACGGTCGCTGGCTGATCGTCACTGAGCATACCAGGGGTGAAAATACAATCGCGGTTTTCGATACGAGCAATTGGCAGCTTTTCCGCGCCATGCATTTTCGCAGCGCCGGTGACGATGTGATGGGTGCCGCCATCGATCCCACCAGCCGCCTGATCGCCACGGGCGGGCCTGGCGAGAATTCCATCCGCATCTGGGAACTGCAAACGGGCCGCCTGCTGGGACAATGCAATGGCTCCTCCGCTCACACTCCAGTCTGGTCGCCGGACGGTCGCACTCTCGTGACTCATGATCGTGGCTCGCTCAAATTCTGGAGCACGACCGTCTTCCGCGAACTCGCCGCCCTGCCCACCGACCATGTTCCGCTCGGATTCATCGCCGAGGGCCGCGCGCTCGTGACGATCAATGCGCCCGGCGAGGTGAAAACCTGGTCGCCCCCCACGCTGGCCGAAATCGACGCCACGCTGGCCGATCCAGCCGCCGCGCCGCCGAGGCAGGAGCGGTAAACCGTGTATCTCCCGCCGTGAGATTCTTCCTCCCCTCCTTGAAAAGACGCTCCCATTGCGGCTGGCGCGCTATGGAGTGCGGTGGCGCCGCAACACCGCTTTGCGGATGGGCCGGAGGCCGCGGCGGCGAGCGCGTGCCGACTCCGAGCGCGCTCCGACTTCGGGCGCGCGTCCCCCCCGCGGCGCTCCACGCCCTCCAAAAGCGGTGTCGCCACGCCACCGCACTCCATAACTCCTCCCCAAAAAAAATTTCCCAAAATAGTGAAGAACTATTCCGGGATAATCTTTCTGTAATCGGGTGGAATGAATGCCTCATCTCCACATCACGATCGCCCCGGCAACCCCGAGCACGGGTCCGGAAATGCGTCTAAGCAGCTCACCTCGGAAATCTGCCTTCGGCGGCCCGGCGTCGCGTCCACACCGACAAAAGAAACACGAGGAACTCCGCACACTTTTGCAACCCAGACGGCGCAATCCCGAAGAAATCAGTGGAAGCCGTTCGCAAAATCAAAGCGGTCAGCCACCAAACTTCACCAATCCAGCAAGCTATCATGAAAACCTTTTCCCATCTCCGCGTCCTCCGGTTCGCCATTCTCGTCGGAATCACCATTTCCGTGGCGGCACAGGCGCAATGGAGCGTCAGCACCTATAGCGCCGGTGGCACATTGATTAGCAATCTCGCCGACGCCGATCGCGTCATCAGTGGCGAAGGTCGGGCTTACCTTTCCTCCGCGAACTACCCTAATTCCAATACTCAGGATAACGGTACCTTGGGACTCCCGTTGTTCGGTCTCGGCACACAAGTTTTCGGTTTGCCCGCGGTTGACAACGATGACTTCGTCTTTCAAGCGAGAGCCAATTTCACCGTCACCACGGCCGACTTTTACACGTTTTCCAACTACACCAATGACGGGTCGCGGCTCCTTTTCAGCATCAACGGCGGCAATTTCGCCCCCCTTATAGTTGACGATGTCGTTTCCGGAGGTCACATAGTAAATAGTCCCGCAAACTTTTTTGTCAGCGAACCAGACCATTACCCTAGAATGGACATGGTTCGAGCGCAACGGCGGTGCATCAGGTGAGACTTGGTACACCTCGACTCACAATATGTTTGCTGCCCTTTGGGGCACTCCAAGCGGGCTGACGCTTCAGCCGCCCGGCATTACGGGGACCGTTTATAAAGCTAGAACGACCGGAAACCCGGGCACCAACTCCAGCGGCCCGGACAATCTCGCGGAAGCGGATGCTTACCGGACCTTTGGCGACTATCGAGGTTCCGCTTCGTATCCGGTAATCAATCTGGGTTCCGGGGGGCGCGTCGGCGGCGACAGTGCTTTGCCGCTGGGAACCCCCAGCGATCACTTCGTCGTTTTGGCCATGGGGCTGATTCACGTCGCTCCTGGCCAGGAGGGCAACTGGACCTTCTTTACGAACAGCGACGATGGTTCCCGGCTCCGGATCAACGGGGTGAATGTGATCCTCGATAACTTTGTCCAAGGACCACAAGATTCCGCGTATGCCTCCTTCAATTTTCCGGTCGCAGGCGATTACCCGGTCGAATATACCGGATTCGACAAGGACGGCGGCGAATCCTTTGAAGTGTGGTACTATCCGGGCCTTCCCAATTCCACCGTAAAGGGTCAAGGAATCCCGGGCCCAAATCTGCATCTGCTCGGAGATCCCGCCGGACCTCTTGCTGTGATCCAAACGCCGCCTGCGCCTGGTTTGCCTTTCCCTGGACTGAATCTTGAATTCACCACGGTGGGCGATCCTGGCAATCCCGCCGACACTGTGGATGGCGATGGGGCCACACCCGGCGTGCAGAACTACGGTGCCGTGGCTTATCCGTTTCTCATCGCTACCACGGAGGTCACGAATCACGATTACGCGGCCTTTCTGAATGATGTGGACCCCTCTGGTTTGAACAACCCATTCGACGTCTGGAATGACGACATGGGCGGGACCGGTCCGAATAACGTCGCAGACGGTTGGATCGCACGGGATACAGCTTCCGGTATTGCCAACGGGAAACACTACTCGATCGCGCCGGATTCGTCGGTTAGCCCTTCGGCGACGTATCCCAACCGCCCCGTTGTCCATCTCACCTTCCTCTCCGCGATGCGTTTCGCAAACTGGCTGCACAACGGTGGACCGGGGGCATTTGGCCAGTTGGGTAACAGCGCGATGAATACTGGGGCTTACACTTTGACCGGGAATGTCATCACGGACGGAAATGCCGCGCGCAATGCACCAGCCAAATACTGGATTCCCAATGGAGATGAATGGTACAAGGCGGCCTACTACGATCCGACCCGCAAACCTTCCACGAACAGCACCGGACGGACGGGCAGCAACCCGGGGAATTACTGGGTTTATCCATACCTCGCAGATAACAACCCGTATTCGGTGTTTGGTCCGCCGTTTCAGAAAATGCTGCTTCTGTCGAACAGCAAAAATATCTATAACACTATTGATGTGAAGTCCTACACGGACGGCACCAGCCATTACGGGACGTATGACCAGGGAGGCAATGCCGCCGAATGGATTGAAAATACGATCTTCGCCCCTACCCGACGGGGTGCGCGTGGCGGCGGCTACAGTAGCCAAGGCACTGACGACACGCCGAGCATTCGGTCCATAGGTCCTGTCTATTTTCTCGATCCGGCGAACTATCTGCCCGCCTCGGGACCCGAACCGTACCCAATCGGATTTCGCGTCGCGGCGACGGCGAGCGCGCAACCGCTGGGGTGTGTGAAGCCACCCTCAAACATGGTTTTGTGGCTGCCGTTCGACGAGTCATCTGGCTCAAAGACTAAAAATGCCGTCACCGCGTCGCCCGCGTACGATGGCACGCTGATCGGCAGCCCGGCTCATATCGCCGGCTATGTCAGCAACGCCCTGCAATTCGACGGTGCCACCCGCTATGTGAGCGTGCCGGACTATCCGGCGATCAACTTTGGAACGTCAACATCGGCTGCTCCCGATTTTTCGGTGGATGCCTGGATCATGCGGGATGCGAACGTGAACGGAGTGCAATCCATCATTGACAAGCGGGAGCAAACCCCTCCCGAAGGCGGCTACCACATGTATCTATTTGACAACCGATTGGGGTTCCGGATCGCGGGCAATAACGTGGCGGGCAACTTCAACCTCCCAGGCACCATCCCCCTTGGGGTTTGGACGCATGTCGCAGTGACCGTGAAGCGCAACGATGTTGCAGGCGGGCGTTTCTATGTCAACGGCGCGGAACAAGCGGCCAGCCGTTTTGACACCATCCCTTACAACGGTTCCATGACCAACACGCGGCCCTTTGTCGTCGGTTCACGGTCCTCCTCGATCTCGGGGTTCATTCGCGCGAAGATTGATGAAGTGGAGGTATTCTCCCGTGCTCTCACTCCTGGGGAGGTAAAATCCATCTACGACGCCGGCATTGCCGGGAAGTGTCTGTATTCCTGTAGCGTCTCGCCGGTGTTGACCTTTGGCGGCGCCTCGCCGTCCACGATCACCGCCACTGCGCAAATCTGCAACGCTTCGGGAGTCGATCAGACATTCACATATTCGTTCGGGCCAGTGCGCAGAGGCCCGGGCTGCACTCGAAATGGTCCAACGATCTTCAGCCCCCCCTCGGGCACCATAACGGTGCTGGCTGGCAAGTGCGAATCGTTTCCCGTAACGATCAACCGTCCTTTGGATTTCAACGGATCCAGTCAACTGCCCTTCTATAAAGTGACCGCCTGCTACGAGATGGTCCTGTCCAACGCGGCGGGGACGGTGGAATTCTCCCGATGCCGTGGGACGCTGGTGGACAGCAATGCTGTGCTCAAGGGCGGAGATTTGAATGGAGGCGGACTGATTGGCCTTTCGGCCTGTGACCTCATGGCTGGGTGCGCAGTTTCTGTCCAGCTCAAGGTCACGAACACGACTGGGTCTGCGATTTCTCAAATGAAGTATGAGTTCCTTGTGCTGCGTGAAGACAACACCGCGGATGTGCAAGCGGTTTCCCTCAACAACGAAGCTCCGGGAACTTCGGTGGCCGGCACCCTCTCACTGGCGGCGGGCGCATCGACCGACATTCCAGTGAACGCCATGTTTATGCAGAACGATCCGCTGCACACTTACACGCTATTGATGCTGGCCGACATGGGAGGAAACGGCGTGATGCATCCTTTCGGCTCTTACAGACTCGAAAACCTGGTTCTTCCCAATCCGCAACTGCAAAGCGCAGTTTCCCGAAAGACTCACGGAGCGGCCGGCATCTTTGATATTTCACTGCCACTCACTGGCAGTCCCGGAATCGAGTGCCGCGGGAGCGGTCCCGCTGGCACTCATACCCTTATCCTGACCTTTAATAACGAGATCCTCACCGGCAGCGTCAGCGTGACGGCTGGCACCGGATCGGTCAGCGGAGCCCCGACGTTCAATTCCGTTACCAATGAAATGACGGTCAATCTGACCGGAATCAACAATCAGCAGGCGATTACCGTGACCTTGAGCGGAATGAAGGACATTGCGGGCCAGGCTTTGGCGAACACAAGTGTGACGATGGGATTTTTGTTGGGAGACGCGAATGGGAATGGTGTGGTGAATTCTACTGACATCGTCCTGGTAAAGGCGCAATCTGGAGCCACAACTGATGCGAACAACTTTCGGCGTGACGTCAATGCGAGCGGCGGAGTAAACATTACCGACGTTGTCCTGACCAAGTCCCGCTCCGGGGCCAGTTTGCCACCTTAGCAGATTTTGACCGAACTATTTCCCAACCACATCGACTCCCAATACCCATGAAACCAACAAATAAAACCGTCCACAAACCCATCATCAATTCACTCCGACTTTGCGCCTTGCTGGCAGTTTGCGCGACATCTGCGGTTGCGCAGGTGGGAACGGCCGTCATCAGTCTCAAAGATACCAACGGCGATCCCGGCTCGGGCACAGTCGTCCCTGGTGAAACCTTTACTCTCTGCGTCTTTCTAACCTCCGATCAAGAAACTTTCGGTTTGACCTATTTCCTGGAAACGCTCGAACCGGGGTGCAGTGGTCGCTTTCAAATCGAGGGTCGAAACACAACGAATTCGATTTACACCGATGTCACAAATTCGAATTCTTCAATCTTGGCACCCACCAATGCCTTGTTGGACCCGCGGACCGGGTCGCCCTCCGGTGCGGGTGGAGATCTCGGTGCGAATTCTTTTCCGCTCTTTGCACCACCGAACATTGAGCAGCTCGTCGCGTGCTTCACGATTAAAGATTTAGGTGGGCCGGAGGCGGGATTTTGCACGATCCAAGTCGCATTGAAAGGCGTAACAGGCCGCGATGCCAATGGCGACCCTTACGACCTCCAGACCCAGAACATCGCGACGACAAACTACCGGGTTGAAATCGTGCCGGAGCCATCCGTCCCGATGTTACTATGCTTTGCAGCGGCATTTCTTGGTGCCGCGCGTCGCAAAGGCATTGCTAAGTGCTGAGGAAACCTTGCTTTGGTTGAGTTCTGTTCAAGCAAACTTTAACCCTCGTGCTGCGTCCGCGCGAAACGCGGGAGCCGGGTCGATTTGTGAAACTACTCACTTCAAAATCACCCCATCCCGCAGCACGCGCAGCACGAGTTCCTCGAACGGCGTCGCGGTGGTGACCTGCGCGTAGCCGACTCCGCGGCGCAGGCAGTAGGCTTCGGCTCCGGCGACGAAGGCGTCGATTTCGCGTTCATATCGGCGCAGCAGCGCATCGTTGGCGGTGACATCGAAGACCTCGCCGGTTTCCGCTTCGACGGGCCGCAGATCGCCGCTTTCGCGCACGCGCAATTCGGCGGGGTCGCGAGTTTGGATGAAGTGGACTTCGGACTGGTGGTAGCGGAGGAGGGCGAGAGCTTCCTCGTCGCCGGCCGTGTCGAAAAGGTCGGTGATGAGGAAGGTGAGGCTGCGGCGTTTCATGCGCTGGGAGAAGCCATGAGCCCTGAGTTTGAGCGACGGGTGCCGGTCGTACTTTGGCTCGCGGTGAGGCGGCTGATGCGGAATTCCGGGTAGCACGTTTGTCCCGAGCGTTGGCGAAGGCGTCCCGCCTTCGTGGATTTTCCTGCGGTGCCAGCAAACCCGGGCAAGATCATTTCCTCTGCAATTCACGCAGGAGAAAGTTCGTTTCGGCGAGGACGCCGAAACCAACGCTCGGGACGAGCGGACTACCTGGAACCTCAGCGGCCCGCTAATTTCCGATCACGCGCAGGCGGATGAAGCGATGCATTCCGCCGGGGCTCGCTTCGGTGTCACGGCGCGTGATGGTTTCGCTGCCGTCGCCATTGTTGACGGGCACGCCGACTGCGACGCCTGCGCCGAAATTCCACGTACCGGGAATCGCGGCGGTGTCGGCGAAATTTTGCAGCGAGATCGCCGCGAGATTCCGGCGGTGGCGCAGCGTGAGATAAGGGCCGGTGCCGCTGTGCATTTCGAGGGTGGTGACGATTGCGCCCATCGCGTCGGTGGCGAGGGGATTCAGGCCGAGTGCCCATTCCCAGAAGTTGGTGAGGCCGTCGGAATCCGCATCCGCGCCGGGCGTGCCGACATTCGGATCGGTGAGCTGCGTGGGCGTGAAATGCTGCGCGAGCCATGCGCCGAACGAGAGCAGCGTCGGCGTGCCGATCGAGCCGCCGATCGCGCTGGCCTGCCAGTTTTGTGGATCGTCGGCAAAGGCGAGCGCGTTGACCCGTTCGAGTGCGCGGCCATTTGCGGCGACTGCGGGCCACGGCGCGATGTTGTCGTAGGTCACCGCATCCACGTCGATGTAGGGCACGGTGATTTGGCTGAGGTCGTTGAGATACGGCACGCCCGGTTTTCCGAGTGACACGCGCTCGCCGCCGTTGTTGAGCGCGCCGGTGAACGGGCCGTGAATCGCCACCGCGCCGGGCACATTGTATTTCGCGGAAAAAGTGGCGGGCGCGATCGGTGCGAGCAGGATGACCTGGCGTGGTTGGAGGGTGAGTCCCGCGGGCAAATTGTAGCCGATGCCATCGACTTTCCAGGTGTTGCCGGGATTCGCCGGATCGAAAAGCGGCACGGGCTGATCGCTCACGTTGCGCAGCTCGATGTATTCATCATTGCCTGCGAGCGGATCGATCATGAGTTCGCTGATGACGATCGGGCCGATCTTCGGACCGGCATTTGCGGAGCCGAAAGTCGGCGTCTGTTGCAGGGTGAAAAACGCGGTGTTTTGCGAATTCAGATGCCGCCCGAAGGAGACGCCGGCCTCGGATGCGCCGAACTGCACGACGTGTTGATAGCCGGTGAGCGCACCCGTCACGTCGCCGCTGGAAAGCACGGTTTCATCACCATTCGCGCTGAACGCAAACGGGTTCGCGCCGGAGTTGAAAGTGCTCTCCGTCAGTTCAAGAAATCCGCCCGCCGCGATGATGCTGCCCGCGGGAAAGCGGTATTTCTGCGGCAGCGCCACGTCGTCGCTCAGCCACCAATCGCTCACATCCACGGCGCTGGCGTTGGGATTGAAAAGCTCGACGCGATCGACCGATGGCGCGGAGTTTGCCAGCACTTCATTGATCAAGATTGGGAGCGTCGGCGGCGCGGGATCGTCCGCGCCGGGCGAGCCGCCGGGGTTCGTGCTCGCGCGCCAGTTGCTGGCGTTGTTCGGCGCGGGGATGGCGTTCGCATTCACCGGGACAAGCGACGGGCCGCTGCCGTCGGGCGCGATCGGCCACGGCGATTCATCGAGCCACGCCACGCTGAAGACAGTGCGGTTCGCGGCGTCGGTGAGTGTGAGCGTGTCGCCGCCATTCGCGAGGCTGGAGCCCGCGCCCCACGCATCGAGCAGCGTGACGGCGGGATACTTCGCGGCGAATTGCACCGCGTTCCGCGCGATCGTTTTGAACCCGCCCGCGCCAATGCTCGCGCCAGCGGGAAATTCATACGCGATGCCGGAGGTGAATTTCATCCCGAACAGATTCACCGCCTGCGCGCCGACGTTCTTGATCTCGATGAATTCGTATTCATCGCCGTTCACCGCGCCATTGTCTGGCGGGTGGTACATCACCTCGGTGATGAGCAGCGAGGGCACGACGCCCGTGTCGAAAAGCGCCTCGACCAGCGGGCTCCACACGCCGCCCGTGCTGCGCACGCGCGCCTTCACGATGGTTGGCGCATTGATCGTCACAGCCGTCCCCGCCGTGCCCTGGATCGCGCCGCCCTCCGCGCGCGGATCGCGTCCGTCGATGGTGAAATAGACGGTCCCCGATCCATTCAGATTGGTGATCGTGAGCGCGAAACCCGGCGCGACATTTCCACCAAAAGTGCTGAACGTCGGCGCGAGCACCGCGGGCCACAGCCCCTCCGCCACGAGATGCGCCTGCACAAACGCGCCGCCCGCCACGTCATCCGTGTAGCCATTGAAGAGCACATTCCGCCGGCTCGGCGTATTCGTCGCGCCGCTGGTCGTGTAGCGCGTCGCGTCGCCCACGCCGTTCGTCCACGGCGTCACGCGGTCGTTGAAAGCGGTGCCATTGAGCAGCGGCGTGAATTCCGTCCGCAGGCTGTTTAGCCGAGCGAGGATGCGCGCTTCGGTGAGTGCGCCGTTGTTGAAAAAATGCTTCTGCAGCCGGTCCGCGTAGAGCTGCTTGAACTCAGGGCTCGCGCGCAAAAGCGTGTAGAGGATGCGGATTCCCTCGTTCAATCCCACGGTGGTGGGCGCAGTCGTGATGAACGACGCGGTCGTGCCCGCGACGAAGGTATTAGTGCGCACATTCCCGCTGAAATCGCCGAACGCACCCTCGGCATCCCACAAATAATAACGGTGCAAGCCGCTCGCGGAGCGCTCGCGCGCGCAGACGTAGTTGTTGTGCGGCCAGTCGCCCGTCACGCCGAAGCCATTCATGATCAGGTAGTCCACGAAATTGACCATATCGAGCCGTGTCTTCATCGCCTGATGGTTTACGAGCGTGGTCTGCGGGTTGTTGCGGAGGAAGGTGATCATCTCTTGGAAAGCGAGCCCGTCGCCGCTCGCGATCGTCGTGACCTGGCGCACATCCCACGCGAGATCGCTGCCGTGATGGCGCTGCATGAAGTCTTCGCGCAGGTGCTCGCAAAGGTTGTAGTAGCCTTTGTAAACGCCGTTCACGTAGAGCGTATTGATGATGCCGACGCTGCCGATCTGGCCGAGATCGACATAGAGGCGCCGCATCAGCTCGTCCTCGATGAAGGGATTGTTCGGATCGTTTTTTCCCGCGCGCAGGCGCAGATCGTGGAACTGCGTGACGGTGGTATTGGGGAAGAGCGGGAAATTCACCGGATCGCCGCCGAGATCGTCACGGAAGTAAAAGTTGAACGACGGCTTTTGCGTAAAATCCGTCTGGCTCCACGCGCTAGTATTTGGCGACGCGGAGTTTTGGTTCGTCAGTTTGTAACGCGGCCGCGCGTGGCCGCTGCCCGAGATGCGCATCCCGAATTCGGTATTCAGCGACGGCCGGCCGTCGGGATAGACCAGCTCCATGATCGCGGGCCGCTCGATGAAACGCCCGCGGTGCAGCGGATTGTCATACGCGGAAAGATCCGCAATGGACGGTGCGCTCGACGCGGCCTGCGTCCACACGCTGTTGAAATTCGTCGGCTGCGGCGCGGTGAGCGCGGTGTACGCGCCGCTGACGATCGCCATGACGCCGAACGGCCGGTAGAGCGAACGCTGCTGATCGCCAGTGACGCAGAGCGCGGGCACGCTCTTGCGGCTTGCGGGTTCATTGATGAGGTAGGAGCGCGTCGCCGTGGCGGACGGCGTCGCGCCCGTTTTGAAAGCGCGCGCGCGGATCGATCGCGACGAGTTCACCGAGATCGCCGCCGAATACGCGGTGCCATTCGTCTCCGTCGGCTCCGTCCCGTCGATCGTGAAGCGGATCGTCGCGCCCGGCGTGAGCGTCGCCAGCGCGACCGTCTGCGTCCCCGTGTAAAAACCCGCGGCGCGATCGAACGTCGGCATTTCCACGATGCCGGAAAATGTCGCGCCCGCATTCGGCGCGAGCGGCGTCGGCGTCCCGAAGAGCGCGTATTGCCCGCCGCCAGCGCGCCCGTAGCTCTGCGTCGCCGGGAGCGCGGGCACCGCGATTTGCTGGAGCACCGCGCCAAATTGATTCCGCAGCGTGAGCGTTTCCCCGCCCGCGTTCAGTTTGAAATTCGCGTGCAAATAGCCGCCGCTCGCCGGTGCCGTGATGTCCGCCCCGTCGCAAACCACCAGCAGATGCCCGCCCGCGGGAATCTGCGTGCCCGCGGGAAAAATCCACTTCGCCGGATCGCCGAGTTCATCGCTCAACTGCCAGCCATCGAGCAAAACCGCCGCCGCTCCGTCGTTGTGAAATTCCACCCAGTCGAGCTGCGTGTCCGGCGGCTCGGGGTTGTCTTCGATCGCCTCGTCTTCCGAAACCTCCGGCTCCGACACGCCGACGAAGTATCTCCAAGTATCCGTGAAATTCACGAAGATCGCGCCGCCGCTGCGCTGGAGCCGGGCGCGCAGGAAAAGGTCCGCGTCGGCAACGGTCAGATTATGCACCTGCACGCCGAGCACGTTCTGGCCGAGCGTCAGCAGCTTTGCGGGTGGATCGAGCGTGTAAGTCGTCGAGGTCCCGCCCGCGCGCGCGGCAGTCGTCACGGCATCGTGCGGGGTGAAAGCATTTGCCTCGGCCAGATTCGCGCGCGCCACTTCCACGCCATTCACGTAGGCGACGAAGCCGTCGTCATAATCCATCAGCAGTTGCAGCGCCGCCGGGTCCGCGAGGTCCGCCGCGGTCACATTGAAAACGATCCGGCAATAAACCGACGGCGTGATGCCGACGACCTGCGCGGTCACATTCGTCCCGAGCGTCACGCCCGCCGGCGGCGTGCCTGCGCCGATCGGTGCCGCGCCGGAACTCCACGCCGTATCCTGAAAACTCGCCCGGCCCCACTGCACGTTCTGCTTTCCCGAGAGCAGCAACGCCGGATCGTACACGCCGCCCGATGGCTCCACGAGTCCGGGGAAATACCGCCACGCCGTGTTGTTCGCGACGAGGGTGACGGGCGACGCGCCGGCGATTCGCAAGTCCGCCTTGAGGAAAAAATTGTTCCGATTGTCGATCGCGACGAACGAGCCGTTCCCGCTGTTTCCCGCGGGTTCGTACACCGACGTGGCTTCCCAATAATTCAACGCGTGAATCGCGATCACATTCGTCCCGGCCACGAGCCGCGTATTCGCCGGACCCAGCGGCAGCGTGCGCGTCCGCGCATACGGCGTGGATTTATCCTCCGCGTTCGCGGGCGTGCCAAATGCGGCAAACTGGTCGTGGTAAAGAAACGCGTTAACCGCGCCCGCATTCTGCCGCGCGACTTCGACGCCGTTGATGTAGCAGACAAATCCATCGTTGAACTGCGCATCCAGCACGAGCGCATCCGTCCGCACCGCATCCGGCCCGGACACGACGAAGGTCTTCCGCAGATAAATCGTTGGCGTCAGATTTTGCATCTGCGTCGCCACGTTTGTCCCAAAAGTGGGCGCCGGCGCGACATTCGTGAACGTCCCAAAACCGAACGGTCCCGGCCCCGTTTGCCAGCCCGCGTCGTTAAAAGCCGTCTCCGTCCACCGCGTCCCAAAGCCAAAACTCGCCACGCCTGCCGCCGACCATTGCAGCGCGCCCTCGGAGCCAGCGGACATCACTTCATTGATCACCACATCGGCGCGGGTGAGCTCGGTGGTGAGGAGGAGAAAGAGCGCGATCAATCGCGGTCCAAAGCGGGAGGAGCGGAGGTAAATCATGTCGGGGGACTACGCCGGGAAGGAACAGCCGAAAACCCAACCCGTCAACGAACCGCGCTCGGCGGAGGAATATGGTGAAATGGAACTGCGTCTTCCGCGTCCGCGACGCCGACGGAATCACGCCCGGCGACTACCCTTTTTGCCTGTTCGTCCTCGTCGGCGACCTCGCGACCGTCACCGATTCCCTCCGCGCGCTGCACCGCGAATTCGCGAACTAACCGGGGTGTATGGCGTCGCTGAGTCGAAGAGGAGGTTACAAGGTAGGTTGGCATGCGGCAGAATGCGCCCTGTACACTGCGGGCGCTGGCGCCCTTTCCTCCTTCCCGTAGCCCTGTTCAAACTTCATCCACTAATTTGGAACGCCATTTCTCCGCGATCTCAGGCTGCATATGAGGAAGCAGGACGCGCAGCGTATAATTGCCAAACATCTTGCCATCGCGCACGTAGCTCCAGTCGGTGACATCCTCCAGTTTCGCGGTGGCTCGATCTCCTTTGCGGAGTTGCTTCAATGATTGAATCTCGCAATCGAGGACACCGGCGAATCGGTCGTTCTCATACGTCGTATGCGATAACCATATGTGCTCGACGATATCGCCCTCTCGGAACGCAACTTTGACGGTGAGAGCGTATCCGGAAAGTGGGCGGAGCTAATTTCTGGCCAGTCGTTTGAGCATAAGGCGGGACATACAAAGGTAGATGTGGGACTCGGAGTGATCGGGTCGCTGCTCATAGTCGCGAGAGAGGCGGCGGGACTTGTAGAGCCAGCTGAAGGTGCGCTCGACAGCCGAGCGCAGCGAGACAGACTGCGCCGAAGGCCAGCCCGAAGGGTGAGCGCAGCGAATCAATCCAGCGTTTTCTGACGAGTTGAAAGCCCTTGGCGTCGTCGCTGCGGCGGACGATTGAGAGGTGGAGTTTTCCGAAGGGACGCAAGCTTTTGACCCAGGCGACCAGGGCACCTGCATAGCCTCCGTCAGCCCAGATGATCTGCAGCCTGCCAAAAAGAGCAGGTAAAGGCTCGCGAGGAGCAGGAAGGCCCCAGCGCGATCCTGGACACTGGCCGGCGTGACCTTCACGCCGAGGA
>JANNWY010000236.1:0-64276 GCA_031409335.1 Chthoniobacteraceae bacterium
ATGTCGTAAGTCGTGACGGAAAGATTGTTCGTCCCGATCGTGTCACTGCCATCGAGCGATAGCAGAATCTGCCCGGCGGAGAACGCCTGCCCGCCAAGCGTCGTCGCGCTTTCCACGAGAGCAAGGCTGCGGATCTTCTGCCCATTGCCGATACCCGCGCTCGTGCCATCGATGAACTCCGTGAGCGTGCCGCCGGTCGGATTCGTCGCCATCGTCGTCGGCTGAAAGCGCGACACGTCCCTTTCGTAGGTGGCAGATGAGAGCGCGAGCAGGAAGTCACCCGCCTGGAGAGTCGTCCCACCGACCGTCACCGCTGACTCGACTAGGGCAAAGTCGTTGACGTCGTTACCGGTGTTTCCGGGATTGTTGAGCAGGATGGAGAAGGTGCCCGCCGAATAGTCGCCCACGACGGTTGGGCGGAAGAGCACCACCTGACGGGGCGTCACCGCCACGCCGCCGAGGGTCTCGGTGCCGTCCACCGAGAAGAGGATGTCGCCCGCCTCCAAGGTCACGGCATTGGTCGTTCCGACCGTCACCGAGCGGCGCACGACGTGGAGGCCATTTATGTCGGCATTGCCATCCGCCGCGAAGGTAGCGAGATCGAAGGCGGCGGAGAAAGTGCCGCCCGTCGTGCCCGGGCCGAGCGCAAGGTTCGGACCGGTGAAGCGGATCGCGGTGCTGTCGATCCAAGTCGTGAGGCCGCCAGCCGTGGCGGTCGCGTTGCCCACACTCGAAATCCACAGCCCGACGCTCTCCCCGACCGTGGCATTGAGGGAAAACTCCGAAGTGTTGTTCAAGCTGCTGGTCGCGGTGGCGGAGATGAATTCGCCGAGCGACACCGCAGCCGTGAACGACGCGGAGAAGCTGGCGTTGCCGCTCCCATCGGTCGTCACATCCATGAAGCCGAGATAGCGCTGGCCCTCGCCGTAGCCGGTGCCATCCGCCGTGGGGCTGGCGAAAAATTCGAGGCGGAAGGTTCCGCTCGCGGTGCTATTGAGCGTCCCGGCGACAGTCAAAGACGAGCCATCGCGCAAGGCCGCATTGAGCACCGGGAAGTTTTGCCGGTTGTTCGCGCCGCCGTCCACGTCGTTGGCGTCGTTGGCGGTGACGCCAATCGTGTCGAGGTCGATGCCGAGCGTGGTGTTCGAGTAGATGAGATTGCCCAGCACCGCATGGCCGGTGCCGTTGACGATATCGACGCCGGCTTTGGTGTTGAAGGCAATCAGGTTGCCGGCACCAGCCACGGTCCCGCCGACGAGGTTGTTGGTCGAACTGTTCTGGATCTGCACCCCGTCGCCGACCAGGTTGCCGCGAGGCTGGGTGCCGGTCACATCGGTGCCGATGTAGTTGCCCTGGATCACGTTGTTCGAGGAGTTGATCTCGATGCCTTCGTTGTTCCTCGAGATGATGTTGCGCGCCGCCACCGTCGTGCCGCCGATCGTGTTGCCGTCGCCGCTGAGGATCGCGAGGCCGACATCAACATTTCCACCGCCGGTCGCACCATCCGGGTCGAGGCCGATGATATTCCCCTGGATGACGTGGCCCGTCACGCCGCTGGCCGAGAGGCTGATGCCGTCGTTGCCGCTGTTGGTGACGACGTTGCCATCGTAGGTGCCGGTTCCGCCGATCCGGGTATTGAGCGCGAAGGACTCGATCCCGTAGAAATTTCCGACGCCGGTCGAACTCGTGCCGGTGGTGCCGATCCAGTTGCCCGCGATCGTGACGTTGTCGGCCAGATTCTGCACCCGGATCCCGTCGGTTCCAAAGCGGGTGATCATCAGGCTGCGAATCGTGCTACCGTCGCCTGTCGCGGAGACATTCAGCCCGCTGAATGCCCCACTGGCCCCGTCCAGGCGGATGACCGGCGTGGTGGTGAAATCCGGCTCGGTGCTGCCGTCGATGACGAGCGTGCCATTGATGGTCGGCAGCGCCGTGCCGGCCGTGATCGTGTGCGGCCCGACGCCGGCGATGTTGAACAGGATCAGGTCGATGGTGCTGCTCGCATTGGCCGCGGTGATCGCCTCGCGCAGCGAGATGCCATCCCCGCCCGGCGTGGCGAGGAGCGCCGCCACCGAACTCGTGTCGCCATTGATCGTGTCGGTCGTATTCGTGACGATGAGCGTCTGATTGACCGTCGTCACATTCCCCGCGAACTCCGAGGTCTCGACGGGATTCCCGGCCGCATCGAGCCGCGTCGCCGTGGCCGAGATGACCGCACCGACCCCGACATTTGCCAGGATCTCCGTGCCCCAGGTGGCGTTGTTCGTGCCGTCGGTGCGCACATTCACAAAGCCGAGATAGGTCTGCCCCTCGCCATTGCCCGAGCCATCGCCCGCGGTGTTCGAGAAGATCTCGATGCGATAGAAAGTGTTCGCGATCGAGTTCAGCGTGCCGCCCACGGCGAGCCGGCTGGCCGCATTCGTCACCGCGCGGGTGAGCACGGGGAAGTTTTGCAGATTGTTCGCGCCGCCGTCGGTGTCGTTCGCGTCGTTGGCCGTGACGTTGTTTGCGCCGAGGTCGATGCCGAGGCCGGTATTCGTGTGGATCGTATTGCCAAGGAAGCGATTGCCCACGCCGGCGGTGGTGTCCGCCCAGATGCCGTCGCCCGCATTGTGGGCGATCACATTTCCCTCGCTCGTGCCGGTGCCGCCGATGGTGTGGTTCGCGGAGCCGTTCCAAATGTAGATGCCGCCGAGGGCGTTGCCGAGCGCCCCGCTGCCGGTGACGGTGGTGCCGATGTAGTTCCCGCGAATGACGCTCCCACTCGCGGAGCTGTAGATCTCGATGCCATACCCCAGATTGCCGGAAATCAGGTTCCGATCCGCGGGCGCGGTGCCACCGACGATCACGCCATCCGCTTTGATAGCGAGCGCCCCGTAGGGTCCGCCGGTGGCGTTGCCGAGCGCCACCGTGCCGGAGACATCGGTGCCGAGGAAATTGCCGACGATCGTGGAGCCATCGGCGTTGACATCGACCTCGATGCCATTGTCGCCCGCGCCGCGGATGACTAGGCCGCGGACCGTGGAGGCGCCCGTCGTCAGGGCGATCGCGTTGAGGTCGCCCGCGCTCACGCCGGCGGCGTTGAGCTCGATGATCGGACCTTTGCTGGCCGCGTATCCCGGCTGCGTCGAGCCGTCGATGATGACCGCCTCCGTCACGTCGAGGTTTGCCCCGCTCAAATTGATCCGATACCACGAGCGCGCCGTGCCCGCCGGGTAGTTCGCATCGAAGTCCGTGATCGCAGCATCCGCCAGCGTCGTGGTCACCGCTGCACTGAAGCCCGCCCCGCCATTGTCCCGGTAGTAAAAGTGATTCGCGTCGGTGAGCGGGATGTTGAAAGTGATGGTGTCCGTGCCCGCGAGCGCATTGGCATCGAGGATTGCCTGCCGCAGCGAACCGGCGCCGGAGTTGGCGGTATTCGTGACCGTGAAAGCTGCCAGCACGCTGGACCAGCTCTCCTGGAGCGCGGAGGTGAAGGCAATTCCGGTCGTCGTCTTGCCGATCCGATAGTCGAGCACCCAGTCGCCACCAAGCGCCGCCGCGCCGGTTTCATTCGCGCTCGCCTCGATGTCCGCCCGCGTCACCGCGGAAAACGCATCCAGCAACTGCCGCCCCGCCGCCCCGCCCGCGAGATCGCATCCGTAGAAAAGCAGGTCCGCATCTTCGCTCAGCGCATCGCCCCATGCCGCGATGCGATCGCGATTTTGCTCAAACGCCGCGCCGTCGATCCAGGTCGCCCCCAGCTTCACCGCCCGGTCCGTGCCGTGAGTCACGAAATGAATTGCATCAATGTCGCGCCGTCCCGCGAGCGCCTCGCTGACCTGCGCGATGCCATCGCGATTCGCATCCAGCATCACCACCTCGAACTCCCGCTGCGCGGAATCCTGCGAAGTCAGATCATCGACCAGCTTTTGAAAACCCTCCACGCCCGTATCCACGAACACAATCTCGTGGGCAGCCGCGTCGGCGGCGCTGCTGACTTCCGTGTGCGCCTCGGTCGTCGCGAAATCATTCCGCATCTCCGGTGCATCCGGGATCGGGACGGTGACGCTGGAGAGGATGCGTTCCTCAAAAGTTTCGAGCAGGAGCGGTCGGCGTGGCATTGGTTTTGATGGGCGCGAAATCGGCGGGATGGGATTTCAATCGCTTTTGAGAAAGCAACCGCCGTTCCACCGCCCCCGATCCTGTTACTTTCAGCGCGTCAATATCCACTCGCCGTCCCCTGCAATCCGAGCATCTCCCCGCCGTATTTCACGTTCCCGAGTTGCAGCGGATTTTCGAGCCCGAGCCCTTGCAGCAACGGTGCGGGCCGCATCCCGAGCAGCGCGTTCATTTGCGCCCCGGTGAAGAAATGGCCGGGATTCAGCGCGGGCGAAAAGTAAGTGCGCAGATTGTAGCCCGTGCCGTCGGCGATACTGTAAGGCGCGGGGATTTCGGTGATGCGCACGCTGCTCGGCACATCGCGGATCGTCGAACTCGGGAAGGTCGCCAGCCAGTTTCCGCCCGCATCGACCATCACCGTTTGCTCGCCGATGGTCACGCCACGCGCATTCACCAGTGAGATGAAAAGCGTCGCACCCGGATCGGCCTCGCCGCTGTAAATCGGCGCTAGCGGCAGCAGGGGCAGGCGATAAATTTCTGGCTCGCCGCCGTAGTCGTAAAAGCCAGGGCGCGATCCGCCGCTGAAGTCGTTGAAGGAATCGAACGCAAACACGAAGCCAGCCGCACCCGGCTTCACGCCCGTGAGATCGAACGCGCGATTGTTCTCCGGCGTCGGATCCTCAAAATTCCCGAACTCATCCACGATCGTGACGGGATTCAAAATCTGTCCACCGTCCGGCACCTGCTCGACGATGACACTCACCGAGAGCTGGAATGTTTCGCCAGGCCGCACCGTCCCCAGATTCCACACCACCTCGCCATTCACCAGTTTCCCGCCATGCGATGCCGAGACAAATTTTACTCCCGGCGGCAAGGTATCGCGCACGGTCACTCCCCCCGCCGCCTGATCGCCCGCGTTTCCACCGCTGACCGAATAGGTCACGGTATCGCCCACCGTCGTGGTCGTGAGATTGTCGGTCTTGAAAATGTATAGGTCTGGCGTGGCGATCACCTCGTCCGTGTCGCGCGCCGTATTGTTCCCGGGCGTCGGATCGGGTCCCGAGCGTCCGGAATCCACCACCGTCACGATATTCGTGAACGACTCGGACCCGCCGGGAATCTGCGCCTTCACCCGCGCCGTGATGGTCAGTGTGATCGTCTGCGCATCCGACCCGGCGAGGACGCCAAGGCTCCATCGGATCGTGCCAGTCGCCGCGTCGAACACGCCGCCATTCGACGCGCCAAGGAAATCCAGCACGTCCGTCGGGAAACGATCCGTGACGAGCACGCCGTCCGCGTCCTGGAGCGCGGGATTGCGGATCGTGATGGTGTAAGTGAGCGCCTGGCCGGGTCGCACCTGCGCGCGCCCGTCGGTCTTCGTCACCACGAGATCGCTCGGCGTGCGCTCCCCGAAAAGGTAGTCCGTCGCATCGCTCCCACCGCCAATGCCGATGCCGGACGTCACATCATTCACGTTCGCATTTCCACCCACGCTCCCGACCGTCTCACGCCCATCGCGGAAGCCAGAAGGCTGTATTTCGGTAAGGATGTAAGTTCCCGCAAGAAGACCGCTGAAGCTATAGCTGCCGTCCGCGAGCGTTGTGGTCGTGAGCGAGACAGCGCCACCATTCACGTTCACGCCGGTTAGTGTAATTTGCGCACCCTCGATCACAGGCTCCAACCCATCAAACAACCCATCGTTATTGATGTCGTGATAGACGATGCCAGCCAGCGATCCCGTGATCTCCCCGAAATCAACCGGAGGAGCAATGCTGCCAATCGCCAGCGACACCGGCACCGAATTCGCCGTGCTCGACCCATAAGCACCCGGCTGCGTCTCGACGACGGTATAGTCACCGGCGAGCAGATTGGTGAAGGTGTAAGTCCCATTCCCTGCCGTCGTGGTTGTCGCGACGACCTGGCCATTGGTGTCGATCAATTGCAGCGTCACTCCGCCGATGCCAGTCCCGACTTCATCAAGCGTCCCATTCCGATCCGTATCGACAAAGACCGTGCCACCCAGCGAAAGGCCATTTTCACCGAAATGGTAGTCCGTCCCATTCGCCGCCGCTGGCAGCGTGATCGTTCCGATCGTGTCCGGGCTCACCAGCGATCCGCCACTTGTGCCGATCGTATCCGCTCCATCCAAATACTCGGCGGGCTGCGTCTCAGTGATCTGGTAAACACCCGCGGGCAGGTCGGCAAAAAGATAAGTCCCATCCGTCCCAGTCGTCCCATTAAGAATAACGACACCGCCATTCACATCCGTCCCGGTAAGATCGACCGTCACCCCCGCAAGTGGGCTGTCACCTGCCGAAAACACGCCATTCCCATCCCGGTCCAAATAGACCAGCCCGCTCAACGAACCGGCAGTCTCACCAAAGTCGATCACGCTCACGCCATCGGCGATGACGTTGATGCCGGGCACGCTATTCGGCGTGCTCGACCCATACGCAATCGGCTGGGCCGGCTGCCGGACCTGATAGCCTGCGCCCGGCGCGATGCCAGTGAACGAGTAACTACCATCTGGATTCGTCGTCGTCGTCGCGATCACCGCGTTGGTGTTATCGAGCAGGTTGATCACAATCCCGAACAGCCCGCGCTCGCCGCTATCGAGCGTCGTATCCCGATCGCGGTCGATGAAGACCGTGCCGATGATCGTGCCGGTGCCAGGAGGCGTCGCGAGCGTTTCGCCGAAGTCGTATCCCGTCGCGTCAAATGCCGCGCCAAGGCCGATCCCCGCGAACTGATCGTCCGTCAAAACCAGCACCCCTGCCGTGCCAACTGACTCAAAGCCATCGTTGTAAAGCGCCGGTTGCGTCTCATCGAGCGTGTAGTTCCCCGAAAGCAGGCCAGTGAAGGAATAAAGTCCATCCGAACCAGTCGTCGTCGTCAGCGAAATCGCCGCGCCGCTGGCATCGGTGCCAGTGAGCGTCACGGTCGTCCCACCGATCCCGCTTTCGCCAGTGGCAAAGCTGCCGTCGAGATTGCTGTCGAGATAGACCAGGCCCGCGATGCTCGAAGTCGTCTCCCCAAAGTTCACTCCAGTCCGACCCGTGACTGGCACGTTCACCGCGATGGTATCCGGCGTGCTCGATCCGTACCCGTTCGGCTGCGCCTCGATCACCGAATAGTTTCCCGCGGCGAGGTTGGTGAAACTGTAGGTGCCATCGGGCGCAGTCGTCGTCGTCGCAACCACGCTGCCCGAGCTGTCGCGCAACTGCAGTGTGACGCCATCCAGTCCGGTTTCGCCTGGGTTCAGCACAGCGTTCCGGTTGGCATCGACGAAGACCTTGCCGCTCAAAGTGACCCCGCGTTCACCGAAGTTGTATTCGATCGCGTCAATGCCTCCGCCAAGCCCGATCGTCGAGAAGACATCGCTGCCAAGCACCCCACCGGAAGTGCCGATCGCATCAATCCCATCCGCGTAGCTCGCAGGCTGCGCTTCCGCCAGCCGGTAAGTCCCCGTGAGCAGGTTGCCAAAGAAGTAACTCCCATCCACGGCAGTAATGGTGGACCGACTCACCGCCGCGCCATTCACATCGGTTCCCGTGAGCGTCACCGTCACGCCCGCCACGGGAGTTTCCCCGATGTCGATCGAGCCGTCATTGTTCGCATCGACATACACCGACCCCGCAAGGCTTCCGTAAGTCTCACCAAAGTTTTGATCCGCAGTGATTACCCCGGCAGTTACCGTAACGGGATTGAGCACATCCGGCGTGCTCGATCCATAGGCCGCGGGCTGGGTCTCGACCACGGTGTAGTCACCCGGCGCCAGATTGCTAAAGCGATACGCGCCCGCCGCATCGGTGGCCGTCGTGGCGACCACGATGCCAGCCGCATTGCGCAAACGAATCGTGACGCCCGCCAGCCCGTTCTCACCCGCATCCAGCGTCCCACCCTTGTCCAAGTCCGCGAAGACCGTCCCCGTGATCGCGCCCCTGCCGGGAGGGAGATTCACCAGCTCACCGAACTGGTAGTCGATCCCATCCGTCGCCGCGGGAAGGACGATCGCATTCATCGCATCCGTCGGCACCAACGTGCCACCTAGCGACCCAAGCGTTTCCGCGCCGTCGCGATAAGCCAGCGGCTGAGTCTCGGTCAGTGTGTAAGTCCCGGCGACCAGATCGCTGAAGAGATAAGTTCCATCGCCAGCCGTCGTCGTGGTGCGCGAGACCGCCGCACCGTTGGCATCGGTCCCGGTCAGCCGCACTTGGACCCCGGCAAGCCCGGTATCGCCCGCCGTGAAGCCACCCGTGCGATCGGCATCAAGATAAACCAGCCCGCTGAGTGAGCCGGTAGTTTCGCCAAAGTTCACATCGGTCAACCCATCGACCGGAATCGTCAGAAGAAGCGAATTGGGCGAACTCGATCCATAGCCATTCGGCTGGGTCTGCTCAATGGTGTAATCCCCCGCGATTAAGTCGCCGAACAGATAGTTGCCAGAAGCATCGGTCTGCACCGTCGCCACGATTGCGTTGAGACTGTCGCGCAGCGTGAGCGTGACACCCACGATACGACCACTGTCTTCTGGATCGAGAAAACCATCCGCGCCCTTGTCGATGAAGACCGTGCCACTGAGCGATGTCCGCCGTTCGCCAAAGTTGTAAGCCGTCCCGTTCTGCCCCGGCGCAAGCGCGATCGCGCTCACCTCGTCATCGGCCAGCGTCCCGCCCACCGTGCCGACCGCATCGCCCGCATCGAAGTATCCCAAGGGCTGCGTCTCAGTGATCGTATAAGTCCCGGGGCGCAGGTTGCTGAAGAGGTAATTGCCATTCACGTCGGTCACCACCGTCAAGCTAACGGGTGTGCCCAAGTCATCCGTCCCCATCAAGTCGATGGTGACGTTCTCAATCCCGCTCTCACCCACACCACGCACTCCGTCGCCATTCGCGTCGATGAACACCGAACCAGCCAGTGACGATGGCACGAGTTCGCCAAAGTTGTTCCCGGTCGAAGCCACGCCACTTCCGAGGGTGATGCTGGAAATCACGTCATCCACCGAAAAGGCATCGCCTCCCGCCGTCCCCGCAGTCTCCTTCCCATCCAGGTAAACATCGAGCGGTGCGGAAGTCTGCGGCTGCTGCGTCACGGCATAGTCGCCCGCGATGAGTCCAATGAAAGAATACGCTCCATTGATCCCGGTGATCGTGCTGCGGATGATCGGATTGCCGAAGAAGTCTTCGCCGGTCAGCGTCACCGTGACGCCCGCGATTGCCAGTTCAGGCACACTTCCGCCAGACTGGAAAACCCCGTCGTTGCTCGCGTCGGTATACACAAAGCCGGACAGCGTGCTGTTGCCACGGTAGCCAAAGTCGAGATCGGTCCGGCTCTGTGCGGCGTTTAGCTGGAACGCCGAGGTGTTCGCGCTGCCGATGCCATCGCGATCAAATGTCGGTGAGTTATACACCGCAGGCACTCCGCTCGTTGTGACGCGGAAGTTATTTCCCCCGCCGATGATACCGACTGGCAGACCTTCAAAGAGGTAGGTTCCGCTGGCATCGGTAGTCGTGGTGTAAGTGATGTTGTCGCCAGCCGTTGCCAGATTGCCGTCGAGCCCGCCGAAAAGCAGCGTGACTGTTACACCGTCAATGCCGGGTTCATCCAGATCGACCACACCATCGGCATCGAGATCATACCAAACCGTGTCGCCCACCGAGGCATCGCCCCGGTAGCCAAAGTCCGCGTCATCGCGCGTCTCGCCAGGAATAAGGCTCACTGCCGTCGTATTCGGTGTGCCGATCCCATCGAGATCGAATGTGGAAGTGAGATTCCCGGGAAGGGTTGCGGGGTTCACCGAAACCGCGAAGTCGCCAGCAGGCAGGCCCGTGAATTGGTAGCCACCCGCAGCGTCGGTCAAGGTGTTGTAGATCACATCATCACCACCGCCGAGCGTCGCATCCTGCCCGAACCATGTGAGTGTGACCGCAGCATCGGGAATCCCCGGTTCGTTCGCGTCCTGCACGCCGTCCCCGTTGTTATCATTCCAAACAAAATCACCGAGCGTGCCAGTGCCGCGATAGCCGAAGTCGATGTCGCTGCGATTGGCCCCGGTCGCGAGAGTGAGCGTGACAGTGTCCGGAGTACCCGTTCCGTCGAGGTCGTAAGTCGCGGCAGTCAGCCCATCGGGCAGGTTGCTAACGTCGATCGAATAGTTTCCAGGCGGGAGATTCCCGATATTCCAAATTCCATTCGCGCCAGTCAGGGTCGAAGGCAGAATCACATCGTCTCCGTTCCCCAAAACACCATCCACGCCAGCCCAAGTCGCAGTGACCGTTGCGCCAACGATTCCCGGTTCGCTGCCATCCTGCAAACCGTTGCCATTCATATCATGCCATACGCGGTCACCGACAACTGCCGGAACGTAGATGCCGGCATCCACGGTCGTATCCAACTGGCCGGCGACTAGTGTGATGTTTCCGGTGATACCCGTGCCGGGATCAGCATCGCTATCCGTTGCAGCAGTCGCCACGGACGAGTTGTCGATCGTGAAGACCGCGCCCGGTGGAAGGTCAGTAAACGCCACCTGATAACTGCCAGGCCGCAGGTTTCCAAAGTTGTAGAGTCCGCCGCCCGCGGTGGTCGTCACGATCGGCGCGATCGCTCCGAGATCGTTCGCACCAGTCAGCGTCACCGTCACGCCGTTCACACCGGGCTCGGCCCCGTCTTGGCGGCCATTGCCATTGGCATCCTGCCAAATGAAATTTCCAAGTGCCGCGGGAGGCAGTTCGCCAAAATTGTAGTTCGGCTGGGTTTCATTGGAGTCAGCGGGAATCACGATTCCCGAACTGAGATCGGTCCCGATCGCCCCGATGCTGCCGCCAAACGGATTCCCCACATCGCCCGGCTGCTCCTGCCCATCGAGCAGGCCAACTGGCTGTGTCACTTCGATCAGTCGATAGTTTCCCGGACGAAGGCCGGTGAACTGGAAGCTGCCGTCCAGCGCGGTCGTGGTGTTGAAAGTCACGTCGTCGCCATCACCGAAGGATCCGTTCGATCCGGCAAACAACAGCCGAACAGGCACACCCGAGAGACCATTTGCGGAAGACTCGTCAAACAGCGCGTTGTTGTCTAGATCGCGATACACATAGCCGGAGATCGTGTTGGTGTTGATCGTAAAGCTCGTCCCGCTGTTGACCGGAGTTCCAGCCCTGCCGCCAACGCCGGGAAGCGAATCGTAAGCGCTGAGGCTTGCGGTATTGGTCACTGTCGAGCCCGCCGCCGGGCTCGCACCCACAGTCGCGGAGTAGGTGATGGTGATGGTGTCACCGAGATCAAGACGATCGAATGCGAGACTCAATCCGCTGGCGTCGGAGCTATTTGTTACATTCAGGTATCCGACCGCCGCGCCATTGTAAGCCGGAGTGATCGCAAGCGAGCCGAGGTTGATGTTCAGCCCAATCGCCGCGAGGGCGTCTGCCAGCGCGAGATCGAAGGCTGGCCCGGTCGAATTCCCCGTGTGCTGGATGACCACCTGATAGTCCATCGCCGTCCCAGCATCCACCGTGGTATCCGGGTTCAGCAGCGTCTTGGTGATCTGTAACTGCGGCTCGACGACCGTCGCGAATACCGTATTGGAAGGCAGGACCGCGCCGCTGTTGACTTGCAGCGTCGCACTGTTTGGCAGCGAAGTCTGGCCGGGCAGGAGTCCTTCATTTCCGACCAGATTCTGAACGAGTGCGGTGAAAGTAACAGTGAAGCTGTTGTTCGCTGCATTGTTGTCATTCGTGACCGTGATCGTGCCCAGGTCGAAGGTAACACTCCCTGCGCCAGTCGTGGCGCTGACTAGTGCCGCAGTGCCGCCAAAGCCAGTCGTATCGACGATCGCGGAACCCGCGACATAGGAAAGGCCCGCAGGCAGGGTATCGACTAGCAGCGTGTTCGCTGAACTTCCCTCCGGCAGCGTCACCGTGAGCGTATAGGTGATTGTCTCACCGACGCTCACATCCGCGCCCGTCGTCGCGGAGACGGATGTCGCGGCGATCGCTTTGGCAATCGAACCGTTCGGCACGGTGATGTTGGTCGAGGTGGTGGCAACGTAGTCGTTCAAACCGCCAGCGCCGGTGCGTTCGCCCGTGTTTCCACCCGCGACGCCGGGAGTGTTCGAGCCAGTCGGATTTCCCAAGGTGCCGTTTGCTCCGGGAAGGGTGGTATAGACAAGCTGCGCGCCATTCGTGAGCACCTGCGCGGGAGTGACGTTGGCATTCAGTGTCGCCGTGTAAGTAATCGAGACGGTGCCGCCGGTCGGGATCGTGCCGATGGTGACATCCAGCAGGCTACCCGCGGTGGCATTGGTGACTCCCGCCGCGCCGCCGCCGAGCGTGACCGAGACGCTCGCGACATTCAGCGTCATGAATGCCGGGATGGCATCCGTGAGCCGCGCTTCGTAGGCAGTCGCGCCAGTGTTTGAATAGGTCACGGTATAAGTCACGGTGTCGCCCGCATCAGCCGTCGCGGTGGAGACGCCTTTGGTGAGATTGGTGATGCTCGGCTCGACGATTGTGACATTGCTCGTGTTCGACGATGGCCCGGATTGCACCCCGCCGAGCGACGCGAAAAAACTATTCCCGCGCACGTTCCCCGCCTGATTATTGCCCGCGACAGAGTTATCGACGATCGCGTTAAACTCAATGATGACGAACTCCTGATCGGCATCGCGATCGGCGTTGTCGATCGTTCCGAGATTGAAGACGACATCGGTCCCGGACGTGAAGGGTCCGCCCGAAATCGCGCCGCCCGGCAGCACGAAGGCTGGCGTGATGCTGGCGACGCTCGCCTGATTTCCCGAAACAAACAGCCCGGCTCCCGCGAGCGTGCTGGACGTGAGGCCGCCGAGATTTCCCACGAACGCGACGTATGCCGTCCCGTCATTGAGGAAAGTAAGGCCGGTCGGGAGCGCGTCGTTGAGCGCGAAGTTGGTGAGGGTGTCGCTCTCCGGCACCTGCACTTGCAGGCGGTAACGCACAACTTCGCCGATCGTCGCGTTCGCGCCGCTGGTCGAGGCTTCGGAAGTCGCGACGATGGATTTCACCGGCACGATCGGGTGGATGGTCACGGTGGCTTGCGCAGTCGTCCGCAGATCGTTCGCGTTCACCAGCGAGCCAGTGCGTTCGCCGGTATCCGCGCCGGGCAAGCCCGTGTTTGCGGAGCCGGTCGGATTGCTGGTCGTGCCGTTCGTTCCAGGCAGGCTCGTGGTCGTCGCGACGGCAGTGTTGGTGATCGTTTGTCCGGGCGTCACGCTGTTGTTGACGGTCGCCGAGTAAGTCACGGTAACGCTCCCACCGGCGAGGATCGTATCGATCGCATAGCTCACCGAGTTACCCGCGGAGTTATTCACGATGCCAGCCACGCCGCCCGCGCTGGCGACCGCGACGCTGCCTAGATTCAGCGTGAGAAAGGCCGGGAGCGCGTCCTGAAGCACCGACTCGAAGGCGGGCGTGACGTTATTGCCGGTGCCGTTGGTGAGGGTCACGGTGAAATTCACCGTGTCGCCCGCATCGCCCGAGGATGGCGATACACCCTTGGAAAGTGTCAGCGCGGATTCCGCGATGACGATGCTCGTCGAGTTGGAAACCGGACCGGTCAGGCTGCCATTGACCGATGCCTGATAGGTGTTGGTCCTGGTGTCCCCCGCGTCGTTGCTGCCAGCCACGCTGTTATCGACGAGCGCGTTGAATTCCAGCACGGCGAATTCACCGTTCGCATCGCTCTCCGAGTTCGTGAGGTTTCCTAGGACAAAAGTCGGATCGGTCCCCGTCGAAAATGCACCGCCGAGAATCGCGCCGCCGGGCAGCACAAAGGTGGGTGAGATGCCGGAAACCGTCGTCTCATCGCCGACCAACTCGAGGCCCGCGCCGGTGAGCGTGGACGACGTGAGCGAGCTGCCGGAGGTGGTGACAAACGCCAGCGTCGTCGTGCCATCGTTGATGTAGGTCAGCCCGGTCGGGAGCGAATCCACGAGACGGAAATTGGTTGCGCCGCCCTCGGGCAAGCGCGTCACCAGCCGGTAGCGAATCACTTCACCGATCGCCGCGCGTTCGGTGCCCGCGACGACCGTGGTGAATGCTTCCGACGTGCTCACGAGCGACTTCGTCGGTGTCGGCGTCGCGATGGTGACGGTCGCCGCGTCCGTTAGGTCTGTCGTGGTATGATCCGGTCCCGATTCCGCGCCCGCATAGTTAAACACCGTCGCAGTATTTGTTAGCGTCTGGCCGGGCTGGACGGTATTGATCGCGACTAGGTCATAGGTCAGTACGAGCAGGTTGCGCCCATCGGTCGCGTCGTACGCGTCGAGCGAACCCGGATCGGGATTCGTCGAACCGGGATCAGTCAGATCGATGCCACCCGCGGCGTCAAAGAGACCCGCGCCGATATTGGAAAACGCGAGCGCCGCACCCGTGCCATCGACGACGCGCAGATTCAACCCCGCGCCGCCGGGGATCGCGAATCCCGCTGGCAGCGTGTCGCGCAGCCGCACATCGAATGCGCCGTTCAAACCGCTGCCCGTGTTTTCCACGACGATCGCAAAGGTCACGATGTCGCCCGCGTCGATGCCGGAGAGATTGCTGTTGATCGGCGTCGCGGCGAGGCCGTTCGAATGGATCGTGCCCGCAAAGCGCGCGCCCGCCGTGCCCGGCGCATTGAAGGCCAGCGGTCCGACGGCACCTGGCGTAAACGTGGCGCCCGCCTTGTCCGTCGCGACCACCCCCTTGCGCACATTCAATACCGGCTCGGTGAGCTGAATCTGAATGATCGCGTCCGCCGTCGCGGTGCCGGCATTCGTCGTTCCTTCGCCAACCCGCGCCTGATTCGTCAGGAAAAGCCCGTCCGCAAAGGGAGCGGCGGACGCGGTGACAGTAAGCAGCAGGTCCACCGTGGTCGGCTGGTTCAGCGCGCTGTCGAAGTTCGCATAGCTCAGCGAGAGGCTGTTGGAAACGCCGTCGGTGCTCAGCGTCGGCACCAGGCCGGAGTAAGCGCGGAAGGTATCCGAAGGCCCAAATTTCACATGACCGGCGATGGGTGCAGCGATGCTCTTCACGTCGTCGAAAATCGTGAGTGTCGTCGCGTCAAAAATCGGCAGTGGCAGGAAATCGCTGATCGCGAGACCTTCCACATCGCTCGTCGGCAGCGTGTAAGTCAGCCGATAAGTCACCGTGTCGCCCGGCGCGATACTTACCGGCGAGCCAAATGCCGTGCTGCCATTGATCGCGTAAATCGATTTCGTCAGCGTCCCTTTGACAATCACCACGCCCGCCGCGCTCGTGTCTTCCTCGGACTGGCCAGTCGGCGTCGTCGCATCCACGACGGAAAGTAGATCGCCCGCGATGGAAACATTGTTGGAAAGGGTATCGCCCTGGTCCACGGACGGATCGCCGGAGGGAAAGTTGAAGTCGAAGTTATCCTGGATCGTCGTGCGGAAAGTGATCGTCGCTGTCGTCCCTGGAGTCAATGCAGGGGCCGATTGCGGAAGCGGGCCGCCGGTCCCGCCGTTGGGCACATTGCCGCCGAGCAGCTTTCCGTCGAGGCCACGCGTTACGAGTTCATTGGAAATACGAAACGTCAGCGGAGTCGTCCCATTGATCGCGCTTTGCGCGCCGAGTGTGAAGTTTGCCGCGTTAAAAGTGCTGCTCGAAGAAGCGCCGTGTTCGTTCACGGTCAGCGTCGGCGTAAAGCCCGCGACGAACTTCTGGCCATCCGAAAAGACATCGCTCGCGATCAGATTTTGAAACGCGAAGTAGTCCGAAATCTGGAACGTCATCGTGTATTCCAGCGTATCGCCGGGACTCGCGCCGACCGCGCCCGTGTCCGTCACGACTGTCACACCCTTTTGAATCGCGATGGCTTTGTCCGTCAGCGTGTGATCGTTCGCAGTGTCATTGCTCACCACCGGGCCGGTGGCATCGCGACTGTCGATGGGCGCCCATGTTCCCTGCGCGCTCGCGTCATTCACCGAAGTCACGTCGTTGCCCGAGAGAGCGTTGATCACAGGGTTTCCGAGCGAATTCGCCCGTGGCACATAGAACGTGAAAAGCATCGTCGCATCGTTCGTCGCCGTCGTCCCCGTCACGCTCGCAAACTCCCGCGTCAGCGTGCCACCGGGTGTGAGCGTGGATGGCGTCGCGATGGCAGTCGTGCCCGACGCCGTGCCGCGGATCGTGGTGCTGTTCACACTGACGAATTGCAGGTTGTTCGGCAGCGCATCGCTAAGCTGGAGGCTGGTCAGCGTCTGCCCCGCCGCGATGTCCACGGTGATGAGATATTGCCTGGTAAAGTTCGGTCCCGACGCCGTCTCGTCCTCTGGACCGACATAGGTTTTCGTCAAAGTGAAAAGGCTCGGCGTGATTGTTGTGCTATTGAGCGTGCCGAGCAGGCTTGGGTCGGTCGTCGGATTATTCAGCGCGTCATTGCCATACTGAAAACCCGCGCGCGCCTGGACGTTCAGCGGCGTGCTGACATCCGCCAGGTTACTCAGTTGCGCGGAGAAATTGATTGCCGCCTGCGGCTGATTGGGCGTGAAGCTTCCAAAGGGTAGCTGGAAGACGACCAGTTGATTGCCGGGCGTTCCCGTGACCACCAGCGGCGCGCCTGTATTCGTGCGCGCATACGGGTGGGTCGCATTTCCTCCGGCATCGAAAGTAAGCACCGTCGTTGTAACTGCTGTCCCAAGATAGGTCGCGCTACCCGGCACGAAGGTGAGCCCATCGTCCACCCCGGCCCCCGCGCCATCTGCGCCGGTCGCCGGGAGATACACGTCGATATAAGGCCCGAAGCCAGTGTCCGCCGGATCCGCGTTGTCGAACGTCGCGGTGAGCGCGACGACTTCGCCGATGAGCGGCTTGGCCGGCGCGGAGATGGAAACGGCGGGAACCGCGCTGCAAAGGATCCGGTCTTCGATCGTCTCGAGAAGGAGTGAACGGCGGGACGTGGGCATGGAGTTAGGCCGGAGTAAGTGTATGGGTGGTGGCTGTCTGCGGGCCGCGCTTCCCGGTGTGGTTGGCGCGAGTGGTAGGCAATTTTTTCCGCATTTCCGCGTTTGAGAAAGCATCTGGCATACCAACCGCTTTAGCAGCGGCGACCCACAACCAATCCAACCAATGCCCATCCCAAACAGCTACACGACCTTTCTCGCGTATCTCGCCTGCACCAGCCTTGCCCTTTCTGTGGAACCGCCTCCGCTGCCCAGCGATCCGAGTCCGGACGAGCCCTCGTTGCTCGATCAATACAACTCCGAAATCGCAAAGATCGGTCGCGGTAATCGCACTTTTGCGAAGAAGACCGCGGCCACGATCCCCAACGATTTTTCACCGTGGTGGATTCGCGGCCAGCGCAACACCCTTGGCGACGATTCCCGTTCGCAAGGCATCAGCGTCGATGATCTCTATGTCCGCGCGATTCAGCATTCCAATCAGATCAAAGTCTTCAGCGACCTGCCGCTGATCCGTGAGACTGGCATTCAGGAAGCCAGGGGCGAGTTCGACACGAACGCTTTTCTCCAGGGAAAGTTCGACCGCAAAAATGATCCCGTCGGCAACACGCTCACCACGGGCGGTGCCTCGCGTTTCCGGCAGGATGAGTGGTCGATGGAGGCTGGCGCGAAAAAGAAATTCGTGACCGGTACCGAGGTCACGCTCTCGCAGGAACTCTCCCGCACGGACAACAACTCGGTCTATTTCGTCCCAAATCCGCAGTCGAAAGCGACGCTCTCGCTGAATGTCGTGCAGCCACTGCTCAAAGGCGCGGGCGTTTCCTACAACCGCAGTACGCTGCGCATCGCGCGCATCGACTCCGAAATCGCGATGAGCGAATTCATCCGCCAGAGCGAATCGCATCTGCTCGAAATCACGCGCACCTATTGGGCGCTTTACGCGGCGCGCGTCACTTATTTGCAAAAGGCCAAACTCATCGATGAAACCGCGCGCGTGGCCGATGAACTCAAGGCCCGCCAGAAAGTCGATGCCAAGCAATCGCAGCTCTTCCGCGCGCAATCCGCGCTCGCCTCGCGTCGCGCCGATCTCGTCCGCTCCGAAGCCGCGATCCGCAATGCGCAGGATCGGCTGAAGGCGCTCGTAAACGATCCCGGCCTGCTCGCCTCCGCCGGTGCCGAGCTCGTGCCACGCGATCGGCTCATCCTTTCGAGCATGCCCGTCGATACCCAATCCGCCGCGCAAATCGCGCTGCAAAACCGGCCCGAAATCAGCCAGGCATTCCTGCAACTGCGGGCTGCCACCATTCGCGAAAACATGCAGCGCAACGAACTCCTGCCCGAGCTGAATCTCGTGCTGCAAGGCTCGCTCGGCGGGCTCGACAGCGGCGACTACGGCAGCGCTTACGAGCGCCAGTATGGCAAGGGCACGCCGGGCTGGGGCGCAGGATTTGTATTCAGCTTTCCGCTGGAAAACAACATCGGACGCGCGCGCCACGAGCGCCGCCAGCTCGAACTCCGCCAGCAGGTCGATCAGGTCCGCACCACGATCGACACCGTCCTACTCGAAGTGAAAGTGAGCGCCCGCGAGGTCTCGACCGCGTATCGCGAGACGCAGGCGAAATTCGCCGCCGTCAAAGCCTTCACCGAAGACATCGACTCGCTCCAGGCCCGCCGCGCCGTGCAGACCGCGTCGCCCGCGCCGGGGGTCGATGAATCCTCGCTCACCGCGAGCTACCTCGACACGCTGCTCGACAGTCAGGATCGCCGCTCGAACTCCGAAGAGGAATTCATCCGCGCCGCCGCGAACTACCAGATCGCGATCGTGAATCTCGAACGCGCCAAGGGTAGCCTGCTGAACTATTCCGCCGTCGATGTCGTTCGCACAAAGGACGACCGCGGCCTGCCGTTGCTGCGCTTGGAGAAAGGCGGACGCGATGGGAAATCCAACGTGTCGGGCAAATAGCGCGGCTTCGGACCTGCGGGGAGAGCATTCATCTCCGAGCTTCTTTCACCGCTTTCTCCGCGAATCGCCGGTCGATGCGACCAAGCGTCACCTCGGGCGGCTGCGCGATCTGACGGATGCGCGCCTGCGCGAACTCACCGCTGCGCGACCGTCGAATGCCGAAGCCATCGCGCTCATTTCCGAATCCGTCCGCCGCACCCACGGCCTCGTGCCGTACGATGTGCAGCTCCATGCCGGTCATGTCCTCGCCGCGGGTCATCTCGCGGAAATGGCCACGGGAGAAGGCAAGACGCTCGTCGCGCTGCTGCCCGCGTTTTGCTTCGCGCTCGAAGGCCGCGGCGTCCACGTCGCGACCGTGAACAGCTATCTCGCCGAACGCGATTGCGAGTTCGCGCGCCCGGCATTCGAGCGGCTCGGGATGACGGTGGGAATGCTGGTCGAGAAAGCATCGAAGCCGGAAAAGAATAAGTCCTATGCGTCCCACGTGACCTATGGCGTCGGCACAGAATTCGGATTCGACTACCTCCGCGACCAACTCGCGATCCGCGCACTCGGCGACGTGCGCCCGCGCTTCCACGAACTCCTCGCCGGCCGCACCCAGCCAAGGCCCGACACTGTCCAGCGCGGCCACGCCTTTGCCGTCATCGACGAGGCCGACAGCGTCCTCATCGACGAGGCACGCAGCCCGCTCATCGTCGCCACTGGCGCGCGCGAGCCGCACGAAACGCCCCAGGTCTTTCACCTCGCGGATCGCATCGCCAGGGGATTGCGCGCCGACGAAGACTTCGAGCGCGCCCCACATTCCCAACGCCTCACGCTCACGCACGAGGGCACTCGCCGCGCGCTCGCGCAACTCACCGACGCCGTGCTCCCGCACCTCCAGCGGATGTGGCAGGGCTACGTCGAGCAGGCTCTGCACGCGCGGCACAATTTGCGGCGCGATGTGCAATACGTCATCGCCGAAGGCAAGGTCGTCATCGTCGATGAATTCACCGGTCGCCCCTGCCCCGACCGCACCTGGCGCGATGGCATGCACCAGGCCGTCGAAGCCAGCGCGGGTGTCACCGTCACCGAGGAAAATTCCTCCGAGGCCACCATCACGCGGCCCGCGTATTTTCGGCTCTACGATAAGATCTGCGGCATGACCGGCACCGCGCGCGAAGCCGCCGCCGAACTCCGCGAATGCTACCGGCTCACGAGCACCGTCATCCCGCTCCGCCGCCCTTCGCTTCGCGAAATCCTGCCCGATCGCATCTTCACCAACCGCGCGCAAAAACTCGATGCCGTCGCCCGCGAAATCGCAAAACGGCGGGCCGCCGGACAGCCCGTGCTCATTGGCACGCGCACCATCGAAAACAGCGAAGCCCTTGCCGAAAAACTCACCGCGCTCGGCAATCCATTCCGGCTGCTCAACGCGAAGCAAAATGCCGAGGAAGCCGCGATCGTCGAGCAGGCGGGCGAACCCGGAGTCGTGACCATCGCCACAAACATGGCCGGGCGCGGCGCGCACATTCCCGTTCCTGGGGAAAGCGTGCGCGCTGGCGGACTGCACGTCATCGGCCTCGAGCGCCACGAATCCGCGCGCATCGACCGCCAGCTCATCGGCCGCTCGGCCCGGCAAGGCCAGCCCGGCAGCGCGCAGTTTTTCCTCTCGCTGGAGGACGATTTGATTGTTCGGCATTCGCCGAAAATCGCCGCGCTGTCGGCCGATGAAAACGGCGAGCTGCCCGGCGCGACTGCCGAAATTTTCCACAAAATCCAGCGCAAGGTCGAATCCGAAGACCGCCAGCAACGGCGCCAGCTCGCGCACTACGACCGGTGGCTGGATGAACTGAAACAAGCTTTATGAACTCCGAACTTCCAAACCTGAAACCGCAACGCCGAACGACACGTCAGCGCGCGCGCATTCTTCATTGGATGTTCGGCGTTGGGGTTTGGGCGTTCGGCGTTTCCGCGATTGCGGAAGACATTCTTGGCTACACCGAGCCCTACAAAATCATCACCGTTTCCGCATCCGAACCCGGCGTGCTCGCGGAATTGCTCGTGGAGGAGGGCGTGAACGTGAAAAAGAACCAGGTGCTCGCGCGTCTCGATGTCGCCGCCCTCAGCGCCGAGCTGGAAATCGCGAAGGCCGAGGCGCAGCTCCAGGCCACGCGCAAACAGCGCCTCGCCGAACTCGCGCAATCCAGCCGCGCCACCACCGACGAACTCGACAAGGCAAAAACCGATCTCGTCATCAAGGAAGCGCAGGTCCGCAAGACCGAGGCGATGATCGAATCCCGCACGATGCGCAGCCCGGTCGATGGCATCGTCACCGAAATCAAACGCGATCCGAGCGAGAGTGTTTCCGTCGCCAATCCGCACGTCCTCACCGTCGTGCAAATCGACAAACTGACCGTGAATCTTTTCCTGCCGCCAAAGATCGCGCTCCAGCTAAAACCCGGCGGCACAGCGCTGCTGCGTTTTGAAAACGGCGATTCGCGCGTCCCCGCGACAATCGAATTCATCAGCCCCGTCACCGACTCCGCGAGCGGCACCGTGCGGGTGAAATTCGCGATCGAAAACACCGCGCGCCAGCACCGGGCCGGAGCCCGCTGCACCCTCGCGGATGAGCCGAAGGCAGGGAGTTGACCGGAATGGTGTTTCGGATGCGCGATCGTCGCGCCGCTGGCCAGCCTGAAAGGCTGAAACAACAAAGCCCAGGGCAACGCCCTGGGTATCCCGGAAAAACAACTCCAGCCCTGAAAGGGCGCGACACCACCGATTCGCGCGGCTTGTCTCGCCCTTGCAGGGCTACCACCTCAACGCACCTTCCCCAGGGCGTTGCCCTGGGCTGTGCTGTCGCAGCCTTTCAGGCTTATCGCGTCGGCGGCGAATCGAGCGGCAAACTGCTTTTTCAAAAACCGCCTTCACTCAATGCTATTCCGAGCTGACCGCGCTTTTTCCCTACTGCACCAGGGTCTCCGACGGCTCGCTGCCGACCGGACTTTCGCTGGCGGGATTCGCTTCGCCGCCGGGCAGCGTGAGCCCTTTCAAAAGCTGTCCCGGATCGAGCGAACCATCTGCCAGCGCGGCTTCCATCGAGGGCAGCGCGGTGCCGATCGCGCCGGCCATCACGCCGAGCAGCACCTGGTTGAAAGTCACGGGGCCGGTCGATTCGATGAGCGTTCCCTGATCCGTCGTGGCTTGGGAATAGACGATCGGGCCGAGGTGCTGGCTGATGACACTTGCCGCTGGCAGCCTCCCCGCGTCGAGGAATTGCCCGGCCTCGGACGTGAACGCGAGGCTCACGCCGAGTAGCGATTTCAGCGGCTCGTAACCGCGCTCGAAAAGAGTCTTCAGGTCGATGTAGCCAAAACCGGAAGTCGGCGTGGCCACGGATCGAGTCGCGGCTTCATACGTCGGGGTTGTGTCGATGCGCCCCTGTCCGGCTTTCATTTGCCCGAGCCCTTTCGCGACCGAATCGCGGGTCAAGCCGATCAGCGCAAATTTCTCCGTGAGCGCGACGGTCGGCGAGAATTCCATCAGCGGCGTGGTGAAAAAAGTGACGCCGTCGTGTTCCGATTTTTCCCACGGAACTTCGCCGGCCCGACTCGTCAGCAGATTTACAAAAGCCGCGGCCTTCTCCGCATCGCGCACATCCAGCGCGAGGAGTCCGGAGGCCGATTCCCCTTCCGGCACCCAATCGACGAGCGCACCGAATTCCGGTCCAAACGCCTTGGGCAAATCGGCGAGCGCGAGATGTTTTTCCATCAGCGATTGATTCAGCGCATCCCAGCCCGGCAGCAGCGCGAGCATTGGCGCGTTTTCCTCCGAAATCGCCAGCGTCTCCGGCAGCCGCATGGCGTAATAAAGGAGCGTCGCGGGCGAACTCAGCGCGATCGCATTCCGCGCCAGCGACGGCTCCGGCGCGCTGCCGGGGCGCAGCACGAAGATCGAATCGCGGCAGTTTTTCCCGTCGAATTTCATCGTCGCGGAAATCGCCTTCACCTTGCGCAGTTCGTCGAACTCCTTCGGATCGGTTTTCTGCCCGGCGGCCACGGCGAGCGAGGCGACGCGCTCGATCATCACGCCGGTCTGCGCCACGAACAGCGCATCCGGCGCGGTCGGCAGCGGGGCGATTGCCTCCTTGTAGATGTCGCTCGCCGCGAGGGAAGTCCCGGGGGTTTTTCCGTCGAGCCGGTCGATCGTGCGGTGGAGCAGTTCGAGATCATCCGCGATGAAGTACCAGCCGTCGCAGAAGACTTCGGCAATCGTGAGATCCTTTTCCGTGAACGTCTCGATCTCGCGCTCGCCGTAAGTCGTGAAGTCGCCCTTCCCCGCCGGACGGCTCTGCCGCAGCGCCGAGCGCCAGCCCGCCGCGACCGCTTCCGCGTCCTTCTGCCGACCGCTGTAGGCGAAGCCTGCGACAAATTTTGGCACCGCGCCGTCGATCGAAGTGATCGCCACGAAACCCTCGCGCGGGAGCATCAGCGCGAATTTTCTCCAGTCATCAAACAGGGGATTGCTGTCGGCGTCTGGAAATGCGCGCTGCAATTCCGGCTCCTGCAAAATGTCCCACAGTGCCGTCTTCGAGAAACGCTGCGCGCTCGTGAGCGTATCCGGGATTTGCGCGAAAAGCACGGTGTCTGCCGGGACGAGTTCCGCAGCCCGCGGAGTGTGCGCGACCACCTTTTTGAGAACGAAAAACGCACCCGCCGCAACTGCCGCGAGAAACACCACGGCGATAATGACTTTCTTCATAGAGGTGTCGGAAAGAACGCCGGAAGTGTGCCGCGAGAAAGGGAATTTTCCCTCCCGCGCAAGCTCCTGCTCCTGCTCTTGATCCTCTTCGTTCCGCCTCCAACCGATCTGGGAAGATGTGGATCAAGAGCAGGATCAGGATTCGGAAGGGAAAATTGCAGCTCGACCGCGCCTGTTGCACAGTTCCCCCCGGTCCGTGCAAGAACCCATGCGGTCGAGCTGCTCCCTTTTTGGATTTTTTCCCCCTGAGTCCGATTTCTCGGGCGACATCGTACCTAGCAACGGCAATGCCAGCCGCGGGCACGATGTGGAAAAATTTTGAAACACAGAGGAAATCCGCCCGTCCCAACGCGGTTTTGCTCCATTTCATTGCACTTCTGAACACTACTGAATGGAAAGAAACCGCCACCCTGTGCAGCTCGCGCCGAAAAATAGTCACAGTCAGTGATGCGATGTTGCCGCTGAGGACTCGGACGACGCGGAAAACGCGGAGAAGAACCAAGGCTTTCCGTCTTCTCGTCCGTGTCTTCCGCGTCCTCCGAGTCCTCAGCGGCTATCCACTTCCATCCAGCAAGGCGCGCACATTCCAGCCCGCCCGCTCCAGCCGCCGCCGCGCTTCATCGTAGGAAATGTCCAGCGTTTCGCTGATGAGACGCGCGCCGCGGTCGCGCAGTTTTTCGTTGGAAATGCGGAGATCGACCATCGCATTCCCGCGCACCCGCCCGAGGCGGACCATGGCGGCGGTCGAGAGGAGATTCAGCACGAGTTTCGTTGCCGTGCCGGCTTTGAGGCGCGTTGAGCCGGTCACGATTTCCGGGCCGGTCGGCAGGTCGATTTCCACGTCCCATTTTTCCGCGCCGCGCACCCGCGCCGGATTGCACGTGAGCAGCAGCGTGTGCGCGCCCGCCCTTCTCGCCCGCGCCAGCGCGCCGAGCACAAACGGCGTGCGCCCGCTCGCCGCGATCCCGCACACGACATCGCCCGCGCGCACCCCGCGATCCGCGATCGCGAACGCGCCCGCCGCCGGCTGATCCTCCGCGCCCTCCACCGCGGAATGCAGCGCCCGCGCGCCGCCCGCGATTATCCCCTGCACCAAGTCCGCCGACGCACCGAAAGTCGGCGGAATCTCGCTCGCATCCAGCACCCCGAGCCGTCCGCTCGTCCCCGCGCCAACATAAAACAGCCGCCCACCTTTCTGCATCGCCGCCGCGAGCATATCGACCGCCGCGATCAATTCCGCCCGCCGCTCCGCCAGCGCCCGCTGCACGAATTCCTCTTCATTCACAAAAAGCTCCACGATCGCCGCCGTCGAAAGCGCATCCAAATTCACCGAGCGCGGATTCGCCTGTTCCGTGGAAGCAGCTGCCAGTTCCGGTTTCGCCACCGCCGCGACCAATCCGCAATCCGCAATCCGCAATCCCCCGCCGCCAGCCGCGCCGCACCGAGAGCTCCCGACTCATCGCAAATCTCGACCACCGCGCCTTTCAGCAGCACGCTCAGCCGCAGTTTGAAAAGCGAAACGTATTCCGGATGATGCACAAACATCCCACCGATCAGCTTCACGCGTGGCGTTTCCCAAGCCAGCCGCTCCGCCACCGCGCGCGTGAATTCCGCCAGGATCGCCGCCCCGCCCGTGATCGTCTCCAGCATCTCGCGCTCGCCGGTTTTCGCCGCCGCGAAAATCGCGGGCGCGAGCCGCGCGATCGACATCTTGTCCGCCGCCATCGCCCAGCCAGCGAGATCGCCCAGCGTGTTCAGCGCGAGATCGCGCAGGATGCGCTCCGCGACTGGCGTGATTTTTTGATCGAGATCGTAGTTGGAAAGCACGAGCCGCAATCCCAGCCGCGCCAAATCATAGCCGCCGCCGCGGTCGCCGAGCACATGACCCCAGCCGCCCGCCTTTTCGACGCGCGCGCCTTTTCGCCCATGCACCGCCGCGCCCGTGCCAGAGATCACCGCGATCCCATCCGCGTCGCCAAACGCCGTCGCCATTCCAGAATCGCGATCGCTGCCGACGACCACTCGCGCGCCGATCCACGCCGCTTCCGCGAGCGCCCGCAGCCGCTGGCGATCTTCCGCCGTCCCGCAGCCCGCGAGGAAAACGCCCACCGCTTCCACATCGCGCGGCAGCGATGCGAAAAGGTGCGCGAGCGTTTCATCTGAAGTCAGTCGCAGATTCGAGCCGGGCAATTTTCCGCGCGCCGCGATCGTCTGCTGCCCCTCGGCGTGTTCGATCACGACCCAGTCGGTTTTTGTGCCGCCGCCCTCGATGCCGAGGACTCGCTTTGGACTTTCCATGCGCCGAGTATGAGAAAGAATCGCGCCCGCTACAAACTCCGCTTTGAACACACCCCGCTGGCTCCGCCTCGCATCATGGATCGCCGTCGCCGCCTGGGCGCTCGGCATTTTTATTCTGTCCTCGTTCAGCGGGAATAAGATCGAGGAAATGAATACCCTCGATGTCTCGGATAAAGTCCTTCATTTCGGAGCCTACGCCGTCGGTGCGCTCGCGCTCGCGCTCGCGCTCCGGTGGAATACCGCATGGTCCTGGCCGCGCATCGTCCGCGTGTCGGTCGTCGCGATTTCCCTCTACGGCGCGACCGATGAATGGCATCAACTTTACACCCCGCACCGCAGCGGAGGCGACCTCGCCGACTGGACCGCCGACGCCCTCGGTGCCATCGCCGGAGCCATTGCCGGAGCTTTTCTCCATGCCCACTATCAGCTCAAAAATCGACGGGCTCCGCTCGGAGCTTGAGGAACACAACCGCCGCTACTACGAGCACGACGCGCCGACCATTTCGGATGCGGATTACGATGCGCTTTTCCGCGAACTGCGGGAGCTGGAGGAAGCGCATCCCGAGTTCCAGTCGCCCGATTCCCCGACGCAGCGCGTGGGCGGAAAACCGCTCGAAGGTTTCGCCAAAGTCGCGCACCGCGTGCCGATGCTTTCGCTCGACAATCTCTTTGCGAAAGAAGGCCTCGATGGGCTGCGAAAGTTTGTCGTCAGCGTGGAAAAACTGCTCCCCGGCGAACCGCTCGAATGGCACGTCGAACCGAAGATCGACGGCGTCGCGGTTTCGCTGCGCTACGAAAATGGACGGCTGGTGAGCGGCGCGACGCGTGGCGATGGCGACACCGGCGATGATATCACCGCAAACCTGAAAACCATCCGCAGCATTCCGCTGAAAATCGCGAATGCGCCGGAAGTGCTCGAAGTGCGCGGCGAGGTTTACATGACCGCCGCGAACTTCCGCAAAATCTGCGACGAAATGATCGCGCGCGGCGAAGAACCCTTTGCGAACGCGCGCAACACCGCCGCCGGAACGCTCAAACAACTCGACCCGCGCCTCGTCGCGAAACGCCCGCTCGACATCGTGCTCTACGGCCTCGGCGAATGCAGCGACGAGCAAAAGACGCAAGCCGCATTGCTCGAATGGCTGCACGCCTTCGGATTTCACACACCGCGCTGGACGAAACTTTGCCGCACACCGGAAGAGCTGCTCGCGGCGATCGAAGAGCTGGACTCGATCCGCGACACGTTCGGCTTCGAGACGGACGGCGCGGTGATCAAACTCAACGACATCGCGCAGCGCGAGCGCGCCGGATTCACCTCGCGTTTTCCCCGTTGGGCGAAAGCTTGGAAATACATCGCCGAACAAGCCGAGACGCGGCTCCGCGCGATCACGGTGCAAGTCGGCCGCACCGGCAATCTCACGCCCGTCGCCGAACTCGAACCGACACTCCTGCGCGGCAGCACGATCAGCCGCGCGACGTTGCACAACGAAGACGAAATCCGCCGCAAAGACATCCGCATCGGCGACACGGTGATCATCGAAAAAGCCGGCGAAGTCATCCCCGCCGTCGTGCGCGTCGTCCTCGAAAAACGGCCCGCCGAAGCACAGCCATTCAATTTCTCCGAACACCTCGACGGCAAATGCCCCGCGTGCGGCAGCCCGATCCGGCGCGATCCTGAATTCGCCGTCTGGGTCTGCGAAAACGTGAACTGCCCCGCGCAGAAAACGCGCCGCCTCGAATACTTCGCGAAACGCGGCGCACTCGACATCGACGGCCTCGGCGGAATCGTCGCCGACGCGCTGATCGTGCGCGGTCTCGTCGATGACCCGCTCGACATGTTCCAACTCGAACTCGAACCGCTCGCGAAGCTCAACCTCGGCACCGACGAAGAGCCGCGCATCTTTGGAGAAAAGAACGCCCGCAAACTCCTCGACGCTGCCGAGCGCGCCAAGGCGCTCCCGCTCGCCCGCTGGCTCCACGCCCTCGCCATCCCCGAAGTCGGCGAAACCACCGCGCACGATCTCGCGCAGCATCACGAAACGCTCGAAGCCGTCGCCGATTCCCCCCTCCTCCGCGACGTGCTGGAACTCGACCGCGCCCGCACCGAAAAGAACAAGGAAGCCGCCGACGCCGCGGGCCAGCGCCTGATCGAGAGTGGTTTCGGCCAGCCCTCCAAAAAAGCGAAAGCTGAGCCGCGCGACGCCGTCGTGGTCGTCGGCCCCGTCATCGCCCGCGCCACGCTAGACTGGTTCGGCATTGAACGCGGACACCAGATCCTCGCCCGCCTCCGCGACCTCGGCATCGCCCCGCGCGGCAAAACGCACACCGCACCCAGCGGCCACATTTTCGCTGGCAAAACTCTCGTCCTCACCGGCACGCTCCACACCATCACGCGCGGCACCGCCACCGAGCGCATCCGCGCCGCCGGCGGAAACGTCTCCAGCTCCGTCAGCAAAAAAACCGACTTCCTCGTGGTCGGCGAAAACGCCGGCTCCAAACTCGACGAAGCCGTCAAACACGGCGTGAAGCAACTGACCGAGGCGGAATTTCTGGAGCAGCTCGGCACGTAACTCCGGGGAGCATACGCGTCTCGCGTGTTGGTTTCGGCGTCCCGCCGAAACGAACTTCCTAGACCGCCGCAACAGATGAGACACGCGATTTACCCAAACGATCGTTTCTGAAAGTCCGTGAAGCGGGACGCCTTCACCAACACGCGGGACGCGTATGCTCCCCGGAAATTCCCAGCGCGGACTTGTCCCCGCGTCACGTTCTGCTTCCATTCGCGCCCTATGAAAATCGTCCTCGCTTATTCCGGTGGTCTCGACACGTCCGTGCTGCTCGCGTGGTTGAAGGAAACTTACTCCGCCGAGATCATCGCTTTTTGCGCGGATGTCGGGCAGGAGGAGGAACTCGATGGGCTCAATGAAAAGGCGATGAGCACGGGCGCGAGCAAGTGTTACATCGACAATCTCAACGAGGAATTCGCGGCGGATTTCATCTTCCCGATGATCCAGGCGAACGCGATTTACGAAGGCCAATATTTTCTCGGAACGTCGATCGCGCGCCCGCTGATTGCGAAACGGATGGTCGAAATCGCGCGTGCGGAAGGCGCGGATGCGATCGCGCATGGAGCGACGGGGAAAGGGAACGATCAAGTGCGCTTCGAGCTGACTGCTGCGGCGCTCGCGCCGGAACTCGAAGTGATCGCGCCGTGGCGGCAGGATCGGTTTCGCGAACAATTCCCCGGTCGCGCGGAGATGATCGCGTATTGCGAAACCAAGGGCATCAAAATCCAAGCGTCGGCGAAGAAGCCGTATTCGATGGATCGCAATCTCCTGCACATCTCCTTTGAGGCCGGCATCCTCGAAGACCCGTGGTTCGACGCGAGCGCGGAAAAAGCGCGCGAGATGTATGTGCTCAGCGTTTCGCCCGAGGAAGCGCCGGACAAGGCGGAATACGTGGAGCTGCTGTTTGAAAAGGGCGAATGCATCGCGGTCGGCTACGTCGATCTCGAGGCGCTGCTCGCGAGTCTCGGCTACAACGGCACGCTGAAATACAACGCCGAGAACCACGCGCAGCTCTCGCCTTACTGGGTGATGAAAGTGCTGAACGCGCTCGGCGGACGCCACGGCATCGGGCGCGTGGACATGGTGGAAAATCGGTTCGTCGGGATGAAATCGCGCGGTGTTTACGAGACGCCGGGCGGCGCGATCCTGCACAATGGGCATCGCCAGGTGGAGTCGCTCACGATGGATCGCGAGGTGATGCACCTGCGCGATTCGCTGATCCCGAAATACGCGGAACTCGTTTACAACGGCTTTTGGTTCGCGCCCGAGCGCGAGGCGTTGCAGGCGTTCATTACCGAGTCGCAGAAGAATGTGACCGGCGTCGTGCGGCTGAAACTTTACAAGGGCAACATCATCGTCGCCGGCCGCAAATCGCCGGTCAGCCTCTACAACTCGCACATCGCCACGATGGAGGCCGACCCGACGAAGGCTTACAACCAGAACGACGCGACCGGCTTCATCGCGCTGAACGCGCTGCGGCTAAAAGTCGCCGCGCGCGTGCAGGGTCGCGACTAGCGCTTGCTGACTTGTTCGCGCAGTTCGTCGATCGCACGCGCCATTTTCGCCATCTGCTCGTGCGTATCTTTCAGCGCCCGCTGCATCTGCTCCTGCGTGTCGCGCATCGCGCGCTGAATTTCCTCTCGCGACACTGCCGGGCCGCCTTCGGCTGACTTCTGCTGCTGCTCCGCGCGGGCCATTTGCTCGATCCGCTCGGCTGGCTCATTCAGCCCCGCGGCGCGCAGATGCTTGATCGCCTCCGCGATATGCCGCATCCGCGTCGGCTTTTCGCCTTCATGCGCCGCATCTCCGTGCCGCTCCGAGTCCGCGCGCTTGGCACCCTGTTTCCCCATCTCCGCGCGCACGCGCTCCTCCAGCCGCTTCGCTTCATCGTGATGCCCATGCGCGCGCAGCTCCTCGATTTCCCGCTTCGCCTTCTGCATTTTTTCCCGCACCTCGGCGACCGGTTTTTCGGGTTCCTGGGCGGGAGAAACGTGCGCGCAAAACAGCGCTGCGAGGATTGGGAGAAGAGCGGGGATTTTCATGAAGGAAACAAACACCGTCGGGTCGCGATGGTCGCGGGGAAAGTTCTGGCGCAGCTACCGCGGCTTCCCATCGAGCTGCGGCAACAGCGACGCAAGCCCATCCAGATTCGCCCGCAAGCGCGTCTCCGCGTCCTCGTCGGTGTGATTCAAAATGCCGATCAACCCGCGCCAGCCCGAATCGCGGATCGCCTGCAAAAGCGCCACGTCCAGCTCGCCCTGCCCGAGCGGCAGAATCTTCTTCCCCGTCTGCTCGCCATCGCGCGTCATGCCGTTGAGATTCAGCGCCAGCAGATGCGGCTTCATCTTTTCCAGCAAAGCCGGGAAACGATCCACGTGCGCGTGCCCGTGATGCAGATTGTAAACGATCCCCACATTCGCGACCCCATCGCGCCCCAGCCGCTCGATGATCGCGATCTGATTCTCCGGCTCCCCAAACCACCCGCCGTGATTGTAGAGCGCCACCTTGCACCCGACCTTGCCCGCTGCCTCGGCGATCGGTCGCAACCGCGCCGCCTCCTGCTCCACCCGCTGCGCTTGTTCCTCCGGCGATTTCACCGCATCCCCGCCGCCCGTCACCCAAAGCTGCGGATGCACGCCATGCCGCGCGATCACATCCAAAATCAATCGCGCCTCCTCATTCATCACCCCCGGAAACCACCACGCATTGAGCGACACGCCATGCCGCTTCAGCGCCGCCAGCTCCGCGTCGAAAGTCGGCACATGTTCGGCCCGATAGTCGTAGGCGAAATGCTTGAACCCGAGCTTTTCCAGCATCTCCGCGCGCTCCTCCGGCCCGCGCTTCTTCGCATCGAAGGGCACGATGCACCACGCCATCAGATTCGCCTTTTCAAAAAGCCCGCCGCCCGGCTCCGCAGCGTCGGCCTGGATGGTGAATGCCAGGATCGCTGTGATAAATCGACGGGAAGAATTCACATGCGCATCATCATTGCGTTGTCGTTCACCGCGCAAGCGCGCCGAATGGTCGCGGAGAGGTTGGCGGGATGAACAACGGCGCGATCATCTCCGAATCGAAATCCCGATAGGGCCGTCGCTCGCGGTGGGCGTTTCCTTGCGTGGGTTTCGGTTTTCACGCAGTCTCCGCGTCTCTATGCGACCGAAATTTTCAATCATTACCCCGAGCTTTCGCCAACTGGATTGGTTGAAGTTTTGCGCGGCATCCATCGCGGATCAGCAGGGCGTGCAGGTGGAGCACATCGTGCAGGATGCCGGGACGGGGCCGGAGCTGGAGGCTTGGGCGGCGACGCAGCCGGGGCTGCGGCTGTGCGTGGAAAAGGACAAGGGCATGTACGACGCGGTGAATCGCGGGCTGCGAAAATCGTCGGGGGAGATTCTTTCGTATTTGAATTGCGACGAGCAGTATCTGCCAGGCGCGCTGGCGGGAGTGGCGGAGTTTTTCGAGGCGCATCCAGATGTGGATGTGGTCTTCGGCGATGTCGTGGTCGTGGATGAAAATGGCACTTATCTGTGCAGTCGGCCGGTGATCCTGCCGCAGTTGCATCACACGCAGGTCTGCACGCTGGGAGTTTTCACGGCGGCGACATTTTTCCGGCGGAGTGTGCTGGAAAAGCACGGTCTGTATTTCAGCGACGCGTGGCGCGATGTGGGCGACGCGGCGTGGGTGCTGGAATTGATCCGCCGGGGGCTCAAGATGGCAGTGTTGCGGCGCTTCACCACGAGCTTTGCGGACACGGGCGAGAACATGAACATGAAGCCAAACGCAGTGGCAGAGCAGGTGCGGCTCCGCGCATCCGCGCCGAAATGGGCGCAGGTGCTCGCGCCGCTGTGGGTGATGCATTTCCGCCTGCGCCGCCTGCTGGCGGGGATCTATCGTCCGGCGAAATTCGCGTACGCGATTTACACGAGCGAGAGCGACGGACGGCGCAGGGAGTTTCCGGTGGAAAATCCGACGTTCCTCTGGCGCGGCAGATTTGTGAAACGGGAGATGCCCGTCACTGCCTGAGGACGAAGGCCGCCTGGCTCGGCAGCGAGGCTGTGAGCGCCGCAAAAATCCGCCCGCCCGCCGACCACAGACGCGGCCCGAGGATCGTGGCCGGGACGCCAAATCCGAGGCTCACTGCCAGCGCGAGAAAGCGCATGATGCCTTTGTTCGATGCAAAGACAGGCTGGACCCAATACATCCACGGATCACCCTCGATGTAACTCTGCACCTGAAGCCCGGCTTCCCTCGCCCACGCGTCCACTTTTTCCCGAGTCACAGCCTGCACGTGATGCGGGTCCATCCGCCGTTCATTGACCGGGACGAGGCCCATGAATGCGCTCGATGGAGTCATGCAATCGCGCATCCTCCGCAAGAATCCGGCGGGGTCTGGCAGATGCTCGAGGACGTGGCTGCAAAGGATGAAATCGTACGTCCGCGCGAGCAGCGGATGCGACTGCCAGTGCTCGATTTCGATGGGCTGCAGGTCCGGCTCGGGGAATCCGCGGGCGCGCAGCATCCCGCTGACGGCGGCAACATTCTCAGAATCCATCTCGACACCGAAGAGCCGGCTGCGGGGCGTGCAATAGCGGTAAAATGTGCCCGCGCCGAAGCCGTAATCAAAGATGTCCCGGCCATCGAGCGCGATGCCCTCTTTCTGGCAGAGGTGCAGCGCGAGCAGCACTTTTCCCATCCGCATGTATGCGGCGTGATGCAGCGCGCTTTGCCGCCCGCGGTAGCATTCTTTGAAGTCGTCCTGAGTCGGTGTGGAGATCGTATTTGCGGGCACCGCGGGACGTTGCCCGATTTGCACAGCGCTTCAACTCGCGAATTTCCCGGCGCGCGGTCCCGCTATTGATCGTGGTAACGCTGCGCGATGGGCATTCGTCGGCCGACGCCGAAGGCTTTGCTGGTGACTTTCAAGCCGGGCGCGGCCTGGCGGCGTTTGTATTCGTTGAGGTCGATGAGGCGCACGACGCGATCGACCGTGGCTTTCTCAAAACCGGCCTCGACGATCGTGGCGCGGGATTTTCCCTCGACGACGTAGGCTTCGAGAATCGCGTCGAGCACATCGTACGGCGGGAGCGAGTCCTGATCCGTTTGATCGGGCCGCAACTCGGCGGACGGCGGCTTGGTGATGGTGGCGCGCGGGATGATTTCGCGCTCGCGATTGATCCATTCCGAGAGCCGATAGACGGTCGTTTTCGGCACGTCGCTGATGACCGCGAGCCCGCCGCACATATCGCCGTAAAGCGTGCAATAGCCGACGGCGAGTTCGCTCTTGTTGCCCGTCGTGAGCAGTAGCGAGCCGAACTTGTTCGACATCGCCATGAGGATGACCGCGCGCAATCGCGCCTGGATGTTTTCCTCCGCCGTGTCTTCCGCACGGCCCGCGAAGATGCCCGCGAGCTGCGCCTTCGCCGCGACGAACATTGGCTGGATCGGCACGACATCGTATTGAATCCCAAGATTCCCCGCGAGGATGCGCGCGTCATCGAGGCTGCCCTGCGAGGAATACTGCGACGGGAGGGAAACGCCGCGCACGTTTTCCCTGCCGAGCGCATCGACGGCGATGACCGCCGTGATCGCGGAATCAATGCCGCCGCTAAGCCCGAGCACGGCGGATTTGAAGCCGCATTTGTGCATGTAATCGCGCAGCCCGACGACGAGTGCGCGGTAGAGCTTTTCCTCCTCGGCAAAATGCGGCGGCTCGATCGGCTGCGCGGTCTCGGTGTCGGTGACGATGAAATCTTCCCGGAACATTTCGCCCTGCGCGAGCAGCCTGCCCGTGCCGTCGAGGACGAGGCTCACGCCGTCGAAAACGAGTTCGTCATTTCCGCCGATCGCATTGCAATAGACGAACGGAACCTTTGTCCGCGCGGCGAGACTGGCGAGCATTTCGCGGCGCTGCGCGTCCTTGCCGAGATGCCACGGTGACGCGGAGACATTGAACAAAATCTCCGCGCCCGCCCCGGCGAGTTCGCGCGCGGGATTCCGCTGATACCGGCGATCGTCCCAGTAGCCTTCGTCGTTCCAGACATCCTCGCAGATCGTAAGGCCGATTTTTTTGCCGTTGAATCGGACGATGCCATTCTCCCGCGCGGGCTCGAAGTAGCGATCTTCATCAAAAACATCGTAAGTCGGCAGCAGCGTTTTCGCGCGTGTCACGAGGATTTTTTCGCGCTGCAAAAGCGCCACGGACTTCGTCGCCTCGCGACCGGGCCGCGTCTCGTTCACGCCGACAAATCCGACCAGCATCGCGACCTCGCCAGCCGCTGCGGCGAGGCGGTCGAGCGCGGCGAGATTGTCGGGGATGAATTTCCTTTTGTGCAGCAAATCGCGCGGCGGATAGCCAGTGATCGCCAGCTCGGGAAACACGACGATTTCCACGCCAGCCTCGATCGCGCGGCGATAGGCCGCGAGTATCCGCGCCTCATTCCCGGCAAGGTCGCCGACGGTTGTATTGATTTGTGCGAGCGCGATCTTCACGTGGCGGATGGGAAAATGCGGTGGCGTTTCGACGCTCCGAAATCGGTTTTCATGTTCATTGACCGCGCGAAAAATCGCCGACGCAACCGCAAGACACAAGTCGTTCCCATCGCGCTTCCGTCTCGACGCGGACGCGCGCGAACCGTTTTACATGGCGTCTCCACCTGCCAATTTTGATCCACGCTCTCGACATTGCCCTCGGGCCCGATCCCGACCTGCCGGCATTCATCGCGCGAAATCTGCCGGAGGGCGCGTTTCGGAAAATCGTCCTTAAGCCAAACTGGGTGAAACATCAGGAGCATTCCGAGTTTCCGATCGCGGCGCTGGTGACGAGCGCGCGGCTGATCGATGCGGTGATCGAGGCTTGCATCGCGAAGTATCCGGGGCTGGAGAAAATCTCGGTCGGCGACGTGCCGTTGCAGACGTGTGATTGGGCGGCGCTGATCGCGCAGACGGGCGTGGACCGGCTGATCGAGAAATATCGCGGGAGCATCGTGCAGTTTCTGGATTTAAGGCGCGAGCGATGGACGCCGAAGGATGGCTTCATGGAACTCGACTCCGCGCATCCCGGCGATCCACTTGGCTACAGCGAAATCGTGATCGACCACACGAGCCTGCTCGAAGAGGTGAGCCACAACGCGGATTCGTTTCGCGTTTCCGACTACGATCCGGCGGAGACGGTGAGCGTGCATCGCAAGGGCGTGCATCGCTACCTGATCGCGAAGACGGTGCTGGAGGCGGACCTTTTCATTAATCTGCCGAAGATGAAGACGCACCAGAAAACCGGGATCACCGGCGCGTTGAAAAACCTCGTCGGCATCAACGGCTCGAAGGCGCATCTCGTGCATCACCAGCTCGGCTTTCCGTCGCAGGGCGGCGATGAGTTTCCTGAAGATGTTTCGCGATTGATCTTCTGGCAGGCGCGACTGCGCGAGCGGTTTCAGAAGAAATCGAAGGTCGTCTTCACGGTGCTGAAAAAATGCTGGGAACTGCTGAAGCGTCTGCGCGGCATCAAGACGATCGGGACGAAGGAAAACCTGAGCCGCGGCACGGGCGGGTTCTACGTCGGGTCCGGCTCGTGGCACGGGAACGACTCGATCTGGCGCATGGTCTATGACTTGAACATGATCATCCTCCTCGCGCACGCGGACGGCGGGAAGCTGCGCGCCGAGCCGCAGCGCGCGGTGCTCTCGATCATGGATGGCCTCATCGCCGGCGAAGGCAATGGCCCGCTGCAACCGCTGCCGGTAAACGCGAATGCGCTGCTCGCTTCGCGCAATCCGTTCCTCGTCGATTTCGCGATGGCGAAGCTGATGGGCTACGACTTTCGCAAAATCCGGCTGCTCGCGAATCACGCGCGTTTCCCGGGCGCGTTCCGCGATTTCGATCCGGGAAAATTTCCCGTGACGCTAAACTGCGTGCGTTCCGAGACCGGGGTCGACGCGCTGCCGGTGGTGCATCGTTTCATCCCTTCCCCCGGCTGGAAAGGTCACATCGAACTTGAGTGACCAAAGCTACCCGGCAGCGCGGAGAAAGGGGCCGCTTGACCTAGAAACGGCCATGGGAATTGCCACGGAGGATGCGGAAAACGCGGAAGACGCTGAGGAGTAGAAATTTGGACGGCACACCCGAAACCAACTCCATCTCACCCGCCCGGTGAATGCGATCGACTGTGCCGCTTCGCAGCGAAGTCCCTCCTTCTCCGCGTTTTCCGCGTCCTCCGAGTCCTCCGAGTCCTCCGCGGCAATCTCCAGTGCCGTTTTTAGGCTTCCAGGATTTAGCGCCTGCGCGGCTTGCGATCACCGATGATTTGCAGGGCGGCGGATGGGTCCTGCGCTTTGGAGGTGACTTGGTCGAGGCTGATGAAGCCAGCGAGGTAAAGATCGGCCAGCGAGGTTTCCAGCGAGACCATTCCGTATTTCGATCCGGTCAGGATGTCGTTTGGAATGCGGAAGGTTTTGTTGTCGCGGATGAGCGCAGCGATCGACGGCGTGTTGATCATGATCTCGAACGCGGCGACACGCCCGTTCCCATCGGCGCGCGGGATGAGCAGTTGCGAGATGACCGCCTTGAGATTGGTGGAAAGCTGGGTGCGGATCATTGCCTGTTTGTCGGAGGGAAACGCGTCGATCACGCGATCGACTGTGCGCGCCGCGCCGGTGGTGTGCAGCGTGGAAAAAACGAGGTGGCCCGTCTCCGAAGCCGTGATCGCCGTCTCCATCGTCTCGAGATCGCGCATTTCGCCGACGAGGATCACATCCGGGTCCTGCCGCAGCGCGCGGCGCAGGCCTTCGGCGAACGACGGCACATCGACGCCGATCTCGCGCTGATTGATGATCCCGCGTTTGTGATCGTGAAAGTATTCGATCGGATCCTCGACCGTGATGATGTGGCTCGCCGTGGTTTCGTTGATGACATTCAACATCGAAGCCAGCGTCGTCGATTTTCCCGAGCCCGTCGGGCCGGTCACGAGGATGAGGCCGCGCGGGAGATAAAGCAGCTCCTTCACCGTCTGCGGAAAGCCGATGTCTTCCAGCGAAAGCAACGAATGCGGCACGAGCCGCAGCGCCGCGCCGATGCAGCCTTTCTGCCGGTAAACACTGACGCGAAAACGATTGTCGCCGCGGAACGTGAAACCGAAATCCACGCTCCCGTCCTCGTTCACGCGCTGCATGTTTGCCTCGCTCGTGATCGCCCGCGCGAGCGTCTCGGTGTCTTCCGGCGTGAGGGGACGCAACTCCAGTTTCACGAGCTGCCCGCGCAACCGCACCACCGGCGGCGCACCCACCGAGATGTGCAAATCCGAAGCCTTTTCCTCGATGACCAGCCGCAGCAAATCCTCCATCGGCGTCACCGTCGAACGCGAAGCGGACTCCACTGCCAGCGATGCGGGAGCCGGGGCGGATGCGAGCGGCGGGGGTGAGGATTTGCGAAAATCGAAGAGTGCCATCGGGGGAAGGAGGTAAGCGATCGGAGTGGGTTTGTCAGCGGTGAATTGACGCGGATTTGAACCGCTCGCGACGGGATGGCGTTAGCGCACCGCGCTCGGCTGGCCGGGCGTCATTCCGAAGAATCCGCGCGGGCGATAAAACGCGCTGGATTTTCGCAGGCCGCGCGCGAGGAGCGCGAAACCGGCGAGGCCAGCGACGGCTCCGACTGCGGCAATCGGCAGGGTGTATTCTTGAACGAATTGGAGCGTCGCGCCGGGGATCATCACGAGCAGCATTAGCACAAAAAATCGCGCGCTCGAGGCGATGTGCAGCGTGATGGCAAAGGCGAGCGTCACCCAGCCGCACATCGCGATGGTTTGCGCGGCGAAGTTTCCAAAAACAGAAAGCGAATGACTGCCGACCCGGCACCACACCGCCGAGATCCACGCGCTCGTCACTGCGCCAGACCACGGAATGAACGCGAGCAGCAGGGCGAGTTTCGGCGTGGAAAGCGGCAGCGCCCGCAGCGCACGCATGCCGATGGATTCAGCGATGACCGCGCCGATCGCCATGCCCATTAGCGAGACTTGCATCCCGAGCGCGGGATTTTGGGCGCTGGATTCCATCCCGATCATCCAGCGGAAAACCGCGAGCTGCACGCAGGCGATCAGGGCGACGAACAGGACGATGCGCCCGGCAAACGTGACGACGTAAAGTGGGATGCCACCGAGTCCGTGCGAACTCGCGCCCGGCTCTGCCGCCGCTGTCGGCCTTAATCTGACGACGGTGAGGATCAGCCGCCGCCGGACCAATTCCGCCGAACTGAAATACGAGAGCGCTACGAAAACCGGCGCGGCCGCGAAGAGCGCCCAATGCCACGGCGCAATGGCCGCAGGCGTGCGCGGGAGGTTTGGTAAAAGGAACGCGAGGCCCGGCAGCGAGATGCCCCAGAGCAGGCCGAAGAGTCCCTGCTGCACATGCTCCGCGACGGTTTCCGGCGCGCGGGTCGGAGCCCATTGCAGGAGGAAAAAGCAGAAGCCCGCGTAGCCGAACGCGATCCACATTTGCACCCCGGCGGCGAACCACGGCGCGGGCGCATTTCCATTTTGCACCGCCGCAGCGATGAAACGATCCACCTTTTTGTGCTCAACGCCCGGCGGCATGGATGCCCCGGTCATTTCCTCCCGCTGCACCATCGTCGGCGGCGGGGCGTCCGACGGAAACATCGCGGTCGAGTGGGAAAAACGGACGTTTCCCGTGGGATTGAACTCCTTGAAAAGCAGCACGCCGAGCGCGAGCGCGGGCAACGAGAGCAGCGGCAGTAGCGGCACGCTGACAAACCACCACGCGCGCGCCTGCGCAAGTCGTGTGACCGGCAGCGGACGCACCGCGCGGAAGACGCCGCGGTGCCCGTCGATCAGCAGCGCGACGACCACCGCGGGCGCAATGACAAACGGCGTTCCCCCGACGGTGCTGACGATCGTGACCAGCAACGTGATGATGAAGAGCCAGCGCCAGCGGCGGACGAAATCGAGGATGAGCGGTTTCATGGCGCGTTATTTGGTGAGCGCGAGAAAGAGTTCCTCGAGCGTGAGCGCCTGCGTGCGGACATCGCGTGCGCCGCGTTGCGCGAGGGCATTGAGCGGGCAGGTGAGCGTGTCGAGCACGCCGCGCCAGCGCGGGCCTTCGCGTTCCTGCAAGGTGAGGCCGGGGACGTGCGCGAAGGCTTCGACGTTTTCCGCCTCCCATTCGGCCTGCAAATGTCGCTCGACCAGTTCGCCCGTCGCGCCTTCCGCCACGAGCCGGCCTTTGTGCAGCACGCCCACGCGATCGGCGAATCTTTCGAGATCGGAGAGCTGGTGCGACGAGATGAAAACCGTGCGCGCTTCATCGCGGACGATCGCGAGCAGTTCGGAGAAAACGGCCTTCTTCGAGTGCGCGTCGATGCCCGTCGTCGGCTCGTCCAGCACGAGTACTTTCGGACGCCACGCGAGCGCGAGCAGCAGCGCCAGTTTCGTCCGTCCGCCAAAGGAAAGCGTGGCGATACGGTCATTCGCCGAGATGCCGAAATCCTGCATCAACCGGGCGCAGTACGCATCGTCCCACGTCGGGCGAAAGCCGCGGTTGAACCGGATCGCACGCCCGACTTTTCCCCACGCGACAAAGTTCAAATCCGGCCCAACATACGCCGCGCAGGATTTCACCGCGACTTCATCGCGCTCATGATCGAGCCCGCACACTTTGATCGTGCCGGCGTCTGGCGAACCCATGCCAAAGATTTGGTCGATGAGCGTGGTCTTGCCCGCGCCATTTGGCCCGATGAGACCGTAAATCGAGCCGCTCGGCACCGTGAGATCGAGCGGGCCGAGGGCGAAGCGTGGGTAGTGTTTTTCCAACGCGGAAACTGCGAGGGCGGGCGGTGTGTTCATGATGGTTCGTTCAGTGTTTCGAGAAAAAGGCGGCGCACTTCCGCGGGCTTGAGCCCGGCTTCCGTGGCTTCGCGGGCGGCGTCTTTGAGAAGGACGCGGGCGTGTTCAATCTTCACCTCGCGGCTGCGATCCCCGCCGCCCTCGGCCACAAAAGTCCCCAGCCCCTGCCGCCGAAAAATGATCCCCTCGCGCTCCAGCTCTTCATACGCGCGCTTCACCGTGATGACGCTCACCAGCATTTCCTCCGCAAGCTGGCGGAAGGACGGGAGCGCCGCACCCGCCTCGATCCTGCGTTCCCCGATCGCCCGCTTCAGCCCGGCGACGATCTGCTCGTAAAGCGTGCCCGGAGCGGCAGGCGAGATCGGCGGCAGCAAGAGTTTGATGGATTTCGGAGGCACGGTGCGGGATGAAGTTACTGTGCATATTAAACATATACAGTACTCTGTCCACAACTTTCTCGTTCTCTCTTTCTGCGCATGGATGCCGACATCATGGCGGCGTTGGATTCAGAGGCATGGTTTTGCCCAATGCCGTCAAAGCGATACCACGCTCGGTGTTTACGCTGCGATTGGCCACTCCCGGAACATCTCCACGGCTTGGACGATGATCTTCTGTGTCAGCGTTTCGAGCAGCTCGGCAGAGGCCACGCCTCGCTTCCGCAGGACCGTTTTCACCGCAGCCCTCACGCCGGCCTTCACGTCCTCGCGGTGTGGCTTGGTCCAGTCCACCTTCAGGTTCTTCTTCACTGCTTGAACGACATCGCGCACGAGGTCGCAGAGAAATTTCTCGTCGTAGAGCGTGGCGACGTTTTCCGCGACGGCGTCGTAAAAGGCCAGTTCCTCGGCGCTCAGATTGAGCGCCTTTGTGCGCTCGGATTCCTTGGCTATGTCCTGCTTGATCTGGATGAGCACACGCACCACGTCTGCCGCCTGGATCGCGCGGTTGTGATATTTCTGGAGCGACTGTTCGAGCATCTCCTTGAAGGATTTATATTTCGTCAGGTTCGATTTCTCGCGGCTGCGGATTTCGTCCGCGAGGATCTTGGCGAGCAGCGCGAGCCGCAGATTCGCCTCCTCGTGCGACTTGAATTCCCCGAGGAACGCTTCATCGAGAATCGAGATGTCCGGCGTTTGGATCCCAGCCGCTTGGAAGATGTCCACGACACCTTTGCTCTCGATGCTGCGATCCAGCAGGTCGCGCACGGCCTTCTCCTTGCCGTCGTCCTTGGTGGTGCCGCCCGGCGTCGTCTTCCGCAGTTGCTTGCGGAGCATTTGGAAAAAGACGACCTCGTCCGCGTGGCCGATGCAGTCGGGCAGATGGTTCACCAGCGAGAAGGCGCAGTTGAGCTTCGCTTCCGCGGTGAGGAAATCGTCGCGCAGTTCATCCGTCTCCAGCAGATGCCCGCAGCATTTCAGAAAGGCGTCCTCGAACTCGATATTCGTCCACGCCCGCCACGCGCCGTAGTTTTTTCCCTCCGGCAAAAACGCGCGCACTTCCGCGAGCGCATCGAGGAACGCCGCCTTCGCCTCCTCGTTGATATGCGGCGCGGGGTTGCCCGTGCCGCCGCCCTGCGTGTAGCGCTTTGTCGCGGCCTTGAGTTCGTCGCCGATGCCGATGAAATCCACGATCACGCCGCCCGGCTTGTTGCTGAAGATGCGGTTCACCCGCGCGATGGCCTGCATGAGCGTGTGCCCCTTCATCGGCTTGTCGATGTAGAGCGTGTGCAGGCACGGGATGTCCGTTCCCGTCAGCCACATGTCGCGGACGATGACGATCTTCAACTGATCGTCGATGTCCTTCATACGCGCCTTGATGGCATCGCGCTGCGGCTTCGTCGTGATGTGGCCCGCCGCGCTCCACTCCGGCGGGTCTTCCGAGAGGTTGCCCGTCATCACGATCTTCACCTCGGGGCAGCCGGGCAGCGCCGTCAGTGCGTCGTAGAGCCGCACGCAATTCCGCCGGCTCATGCACACCACCATCGCCTTGCCGTGGATCATCGCGCTCCGCTTTTGGAAGTGGTCGAGCAGCTTCGCCGCGAGTTCGGCGACGCGCTCCTTCGTCCCCGCTGCTTCCGCCACCGCGGCCCAGCGCGCGCGTTCCGCTTGCGAGGCGTCCGCACCTTCGAGGATCTCGTGCAGCTCCGCGTCCACCTGCTCATTCACCAGTTCCAGCCGGATGAGCTGCGGGTCGTAGTAGATCGGCACCGTCGAGCCGTCGCGCTTCGACTGGAGCATGTCGTAGGTGTGAATCACCTGGCCAAACACCGCCTCCGTGTCCGATGCCGCAAAGCTCACCGGCGTCCCCGTGAAACCGATGAACGACGCATTCGGCAGCGCCCGCCGGAGCTGATGCGCGAAGCCTTCCGTCAGCCCGTATTGCGTCCGGTGTGCCTCGTCTGCGATCACGATCAAATTCCGCCGCTCCGACAGCACCGGATGCACCGCCTCGTCCTCATCGAGCCGGAATTTCTCGATCGTCGAAAAGATCACCTCGCCGCCCTCGCCACGCAGCAGCGAGCGCAGCTCCGCCACCGACCCCGCGTGCTGCACGTCACCCACGAGCGCCTTCACCGCCACGAACTGATCGTGCAACTGCTCGTCCAGATCCGCGCGGTCCACCTGGATGACGAAAGTCGGATTCTCCATCAGCGGATGATGCCGCAGGATCGCCACGAAATACGCCATCGAGAGCGACTTCCCCGACCCCTGCGTGTGCCACACCACGCCGATCTTCCGGTCGCCAGCGGGCCGCGTCGCCCGCAGCGCCTCATCCACCGCGAAGCGCACGCCGAAGAACTGGTGATACTTCGCCCCCTTCTTCTCGATCTTCTCATTCACCACCTCGAACGCGATGAAGTGCCGCAGATAATCCAGCAGCCGCTCCTTCGGAAACAGCCCCTCGATCAGCGTCTTCATCGCCCCCGTCGCGCTCTCCACCACCGTGCGCCCGTCGATGCTCTTCCACGGCGCGAACCATTCCCACGGCGCCGTCCACATCCCGTGCAGCGTCGAGCCCGCCGCGTGCGGCGTGTCATCCTCCGCGTGGCCCACGAGCCCGCCGTCGCTCACCACCACGAGCGCGTTGAAATCAAACAACTGCGCGATCCCCGCCCGATAGTGCTGCACCTGATTGAACGCCCCGAGCGTGTTCGGCTCCTCCTCGTAGGGATTTTTCAGCTCGAAAAGGACGAGCGGCAGCCCGTTCACGTAAATCAGCACATCGGGCCGCCGGTCATTCAGCCCGCGGATCGAGAGTTGATTCACCACGCAGAAATCATTCGCCCCCGCCTCCGCCCAATCCACCGCATGAACGTGCTCGAACGCCTCCGTCCCATCCGCGCGCCGGTATTTCTGCTCATGCCCGCGCGTCAGCAGTTCGTGAAAGTGCAGGTTCCGCTGCTCCGTCGTCACGCCCTCGGGCCGGGAAAATCGCGCCACGCTTTCCTCGACCGCCTCCGCCGGGAGATGCGCGTATTTTTTCCGCAGGAAATCGCGCAGCCAGTCCGTCATCACCACGTCGGGCAAATCCCGCTCGATCCCGCCGCCGTATTCGTAGCGGTAGCCCTGCGCGCACAGGCGCTCGATCGTCGTCTCCTCGAATTGCGACTCGGTTCCTTGGTTCGGCATCGTGTGATGGATTCGGTAGCTCCTTCGACGCCTACGCCGGCACCGATTAGTGCGCGGGGATTTGCTCGAAACTCACAATGTCCGTCAGTGAACGGGGTTGTCGTCCCGGATTCAGCTTCCCGGCAACTTTGATGTAAGCGCCGTCGGTCATATGAGCGCTGTCAGCGACGGCGTATTGATCTGCGTTGAGGTTGGTTCGCGCGCGCACCGTTTCTCCGTCCGTCAGCAGCAGCGCCAGGATGACCTCGCCGGCTCGGCGACCATCCGCGCCAATTTCTCCGTCGAGGCGCTCCACTGTGCCGATGAAGGTGTCCTCCTGATGCTGTTCCGCCGAACGCAGCGCACGCCGAACCTCTTCGATGCGCGGAAAGTAGTCCCGTTGAAATCGGATCGGCACCAGTGCCGCTTCACCCGCTGGCGGCGGCGTTGATACAGCCCACGAGATTTCGACATCCAGGGAGTTCTTCAGCGCATCGTCTTCAAAACGAGTCAGCGCCTCGCATAGGTTGGAAGAAATTAGCGGGTTCGCCGCCGCTTTTGCGGTCTCGATGAGCTGCGGCAATGTGTCCGCCTCGATCGCAGTCACGAGTTCGCGCAGCGCCCGCTTCACCGTCAGCGTTGTTCGCCGGACAAAGGGCGCATCCGGCTCACCGGGAAACAGCGGTGCCTGAACATCAAGTGCATTTACTGGACACGAGACTTTGACGACAAAGCTCCCCGGCTCGGTATGGCGAAATTGCGACGCCTCGATGAGTTGCTGCGCCTCATTTCGGCTCAAACGGGGATGATGGCTTTGCGGCTTCAAAACCGTGCAGGCCGCGGCGAGCAAAAGCTGCTGCGCACCGCTGACGATGGAGCCCGCGAACGCGAGCGGCAGAGTCTTCTCGTCGTCTCGCGGAGTTCCGATGCGGAAGCGCAACGTGTCGTCGTTCACCTCCTGCAAAGCACGCAACACCGCCGGCAGCGTGCGTCCCTCCAGCACCGCGAGCTTCTCCACGGCCAGCATGACGGCTTCCGAGTAGTCGGGGGCCGTCGTGTCGATCGGAAAAACCAACTGCCGCTGCGCGAACTGCGGATTGCTCAGCACGAAAAGCCGGTCCTGCACCGCCTCCGGCAGCAGGACCCAGCCGCGCGACTTGGCGTAGTCGCGAAGATCGGTTGGTGCTGCGAGAAGTCCGTTCTTCATGGTGCTTGATAGAGCGGAAAATCACGCCGCGACAGGCGCGAAGCGAGCGCTTTTAGCGCAGCCGGGCTGAATACCTGCGCCTTCGGCAATTTGACCGTTGCTCCAGACCCATTCTGAGTCGCCGCCGCCTCGCGAAGGCTGACCCAGTATCCGCAACGACGCAGGGCGAGTTCATCCTCCGTCTGCGCCAGCCAATCTGCGGCATCGGCGGGAAGAAAAAGCACCACGAGGATTCGCGCCACATCCACCGTTGCCGCGCGCAGGTCGTCGTAACGACTCACGCCATTTAGAAAATACGAGAGATGTGTGCCGTCATCCGCTGGCACGCTGATCGTCGCCTTCAACTGCACCTTGATGTCCACCTCCGTGAGGTAGCCGCCGTTGTCGAACGGTGCCCATGCCGTCACGATTGCATCCACTCCATTATTGTCCGCGTGGCGGTTGCTCACGGAGCACGCCATGCCCGCGTGCGACGCCACCGCGTGCAGGTAGGCGTAGCTCAACTCAGATTCGATATTTGGAGGAGAAAGCGGGCGCACTTTCGCAGATTGGGCGGCAGGCTACAAACCGGGCCGCACATTACCAATCGAATCGTCAAACATTGGCGTGCAGCGCGTCCTCCGCCGCCCGCACCCGCAGCTCGCCGGAGAGCAGCTTCGGCAGCAGCGAGTCCCGCAGCGCGGCGAGCGTGCGGGATTCGCGGACGTTGTGGGCGGCTTGGGCGAGCCATGGGCGGACGATCTCGGTGAAGCGTTTCACGAGTGGGGCGGGCGGAATGATGGCGTCCATGCCGGTCAGACTCTCCGGCTTCACGCGTTGATGGCTGCCCGATGTGCCCGTGACGAAAGTCGCGAACTCGCTCGTGAACGCATCGGACGAAAACAGGCAGCATAGAAACTCGCGCGTGATTGGCTGTTTCGGCGTCATCACAAGGAACTCGGTGGAGCAGATGGCGCGGCGCTCGCCGGTCAGTTCCGGCATCCAGACGCGCGGCGTCCGCGGGTTGAGTTTGGAGACGAGCACGCAATCCGCTGGCACCGGGAATTTGTTGCTCTTGATCGTGCTGCCGAGTTCCGGCTGCGGCTGCCGCCCGTCATCGAAAGCGGGGAGGCTGTAATGGTCGAAAGCCTCGGTCGGAAAATCGCCGGGGTTGATCCCGCCCCGGCTCATGCTCGCCAGCTCGCTGACTTTGCCCGCGCGCCAGCCATGTGGGATGGGGCCGAGTTCGGAATCGGTGAAGGTGGCGGGGAAGAGGGCGGCGACGGCGGGGGCGAGGCCGAATGTGGCACAGTCTGTCCCGGCTGTGGGGCGCGCGGGCGTCTCGCCCGCGCTGGCGGATTCACCGGGCTGGAAGCCCGCTGGCCACACAGCCGGGACGGCTGTGCCACTTTGGGCGGCCTGCGCCACCACCGGCTCGAAATCCACAAACCACGCCCGGAACAGCGCCCCCGCCAGCTCCTCCAGCGTCCGATTCATCCGCCGGTTCAGCTCGATCTTGTCATCCAACGCCCCCAGCACCCGCGCAATCGCCCGCTGCTCGGCGAGCTTTGGGAATGGAAAAACCTGTCGGCTGAAAATGTCCCGCGACAGCCCCGGCTTCTCACCCGTCTTGAGATGATCGAGGCCGACATATTGCGTGGCGTAGTAAAACCAGCGGAGGTCCACCTGAGTCTTGTCCACGACGGCGTAATACGCTGTGTCGATAACCCAGAACGGCTTCGTCACCCATTTCACACCCAGGTGGCCTTGCCCCTTCCGCCCGAGAATCACTCCCGGACCGTCTGACAACGGCGTGTCGTGCCAGCCGCAAGGTCCGTTCGTTCCGTAGAGCTGAATGTTTCCGGCCCGTCGCTTTGGCTCAACGAGCGACTTGCCGTAATTGAGCGTAACAACATCGCCGATCCTGCGACGTGGGAACCTGACGGTCTCCCAATCAAAGCCGCGCGCGGCCATCGTTCCGCTCTCGAAATCAGTCGTCATTGCTGAACTGGGTAAGAGCGAACTCAATCTCCTTCGCAAAGACGGCTCCCTCAGCAAATTCGGCTTTCAGCCGTTCGGTGAGTTTCGGGAACATTTCCTCGAAAGGTTCATCTTCGCCACTGTCGTCGCTCGATCCCACGTAGCGTCCCGGCGTGAGAACATAACCGTGGTCCGCGATTTCTGAGACTGTCGCCACGGCGCAGAAGCCCGGCTCGGCGGCGGGCGCGCCGGTTTTCCGAAACTGCCGATAGACGCCGGCGATGCGCTCGATTTCCTCGGTGGTGAGTTGCTTCTGTTTGCGCGAGCCGGGGATGAGCGCGCCGAGCTTGCGCCCGTCGATGAAGAGCACCTCGCCCTTCCGCGCACGGAAGCCATGGCCGCCGCCGCGGTTCTTGCTCAGGAACCAGAGCGCGCAGGGAATCTGCGTATTGGCAAAGAGCTGGCCGGTGAGCGTGACGACGCAATCCACGAACCCGCCTTCGATCAAGGCGCGGCGCACGGCGAGCCGTGCGACTTCGCTGTTCGACAGCTCGCCCGTGGCCATGACGAACCCGGCGGTGCCGCCCGCTTCACGCGCCGTGGGGTCTTTCAGATGCGAGAGGAAATGGAGCATCCACATCGTGTTCGCATTCCGCACCGAGAGCGGCTGCGGCTGCGTGCTGCCCGGCAGACGCAGGCGCGCGTCCTTCGGGTCGATGCGGTCCGCGCCCCAGCCCTTGTCGCCCTTCGCGCCGTCGTTGAAGGGCGGATTGGCGACCACATAGTCGGCCTTGAGGTCGGCGTGCTGGTCGTTGTCGTAGGAACTGCCGAGGCGGATGTCGCCATCGAGGCCGTGGATGAAAAGGTTCAGCCGGCAGAGGCGATAGGTGAAGTCCTTCGCCTCCTGCCCGAAGAACGAGAGCTTGCCGCTGTGCTGCGCGAAGTGGTCGCTCTGCACGAACATGCCGCCCGAGCCGACGCACGGATCGAACAGTTTCCCCTCCACCGGCTCCAGCATCGCCACGATCAGTTTCACGATGCTCTCGGGCGTGAAGTATTCGCCGCCGCGCTTGCCCTCCGACGACGCGAACTCGCCGATGAAGTATTCATAGACCTGCCCGAGCCGGTCGATGCCGCCCGTCTCAAAGCGGAAGATGTCCTTGGAAAACAGATTGATGAGCCCGGCGATGTTTTCCTTGTCGAGGTTCGAGCCCGCGTAGATCGCCGGGAGCAGGCCCTTGAGCTTGGGGAAGGTCTTCTCCAGCAACGCGAGAATGTTATCGAGCCGCAGCTTCACGTCGTCGGCGCGGGCGATCTTGATGATGCTGTCCCAGCGCGCGTCCTCGGGGACGAGGAAGACCTGGCTGGCGAGGTAGAGGTCCGGGTCTTCGCGCAAAATCAGCGCGAGCTGCACATCCGCCGTGTGCAGGTCGCTCTGCGGATCGGCGATCTCGGTGTCGATTTCCGACCGGCGTTTCTCAAAGCGCAGCGAGAGAAAGCGGAGAAAAATCAGCGGCAGCACGTAGCGCTTGTAGTCCGCCGGCTCGATGTTCCCGCGCAGCGCCACCGCGGCATTCCAAAGCTCCTTGAGGAGTTCGGCGACGCCGCCATTTCCGTTCTTCTGCTTGTAGAGTGCTTTCTTCATTCGTGGGGAGGCAGAGCGTCACCGAATCGAATCCCAATAACGATGGAAAATCAGCGGCAGCCTCGCCTGGCCATTCATGGAACCTTCACAGGAGGAAAAGAAATACCGGGCACTGCCGGGCCGTTCCTGCGGGTTTCGCGAACCGTTTTCAGCCGCCAAAATGGCGAGTCACACTATTTCACCGTGCGGAATCCGGCCTTCTGCATCGCGGCCTGGACTTCGGGGATTTGCATGAACAAGCGCCAGACCAGCCCGGAGCGCTGGTTTTCCAAGAGCAGCGTCGCCGCGCCCAGATCAATGCCGATCACGTCGGTGGAAAACCAATCGCGGTCGAGATTGAAGCCGCTCGAGAATCCGTACCGGCCCCACAAACGCGGCTGGTTCTTACGCCACTGCACGACAGCGTCCGCGGCCTCGTCGATGAAAGGCATGGCAGCCACCACGGCCCACGGCGCGACCGTGCCATCGTGCTGCGCCTCGCCGGGCGGCGCGGAATATGCGCGGTAGCCGTCGGGGCCATCGGTGGCGCTGAGCCCCCACGAATTGCGCCCGTACGTTTTGAATTGCGCGGCCTGCCCGATGCAAAAGTCCCGATTGGCGCGCGTGGCGGCGACTGCGGTGTCCCAATAGTTGAACCCCAGGCGATCCTCGCGCCCGCGGAAATCGACGAAGGCGTGGCTGTACTGGTGGACGAAGAGCGGCCCGGTGGTGAACGTCCGCCCACCATCGGTATCGGCGACGTTCCGCTTCCATGCGTCCCACGCCTTGTCGGGGATGGGCGTCCCGGGCGAACCGAGCGCGAGGAGTCCGAGCACGAGGTGTTCGGAGTAGGTGTCCCACCGGGGCTTGAGAAAGCCGCTGCCGGGTTTCCAGCCGTGCGCCAGCAGCAATTCGTCAGGCCGCGCGCCCCCGTTGGTGAGCATCCAGTCGAAATCCACGCGCCGGTAAAGGCTGGCGGCGATTTCCTTCGAGCGACCGCCGAAGTATTCGCCGGCGACGAGCGCACCCGCGATGAAAAGGGCGGTGTCGATCGAACTGATTTCCGACTCCCAGGCGCGCGCGCCGGACTTCCAGTCGATGAAGTGGAAAAACCAGCCGTGCTCGGTGGCAAGCGTGTCGCGCGCAAACTGAAGCGTGAGTTCCGCCCGCGCTCGCGCCGTCTCACGCGGAAGCCATCCGCGCTCGACGGAGACCGCGAGCACTGCCAGGCCGAACCCCGTCGCCGCAATACTGGCCACGTAAAAGTCGTCGCCGTGTGCGTTGCCCGCGCGGTCTTTCACGAGCCCGGTCGCTGGATTCGCTTCGAACCAGAAATAATCGCAGGCCCGCCGTTCCAGGTCCGCGAATACTCGCGCGTCCTCCGAGTTGGGAGAATCTGCGCCACAGCCGGTTCCCGCGAACAGCACGGAGAGCACTGGCACGAACGACAACAGGAGGATTCGGGAGAGCAAAATCATATTTCCAGCAATCGGATTTCCATGAAGTAGATCGCGCCTCCAGGCCTTCGGGTAACGGTTGTCTTTCACGAACGTGAAGACCAATTCAGCCCGTGAATCGCCATCATTTTTTGCGCTCGCACCAAATCGCGGATCCATCCACCCGCTCTCGATTCTCAGTTTTCTCAACAAATCAGCAGCAACCGCGGCGGCTCGCCGGGCTGCGTCTCGGGCGCGCGATGGATGCACGGCGGGACGGGGCTGCCGGGCCAGTCCACGGCGATGCGCCAGAGATGGCCCAGGCCGAAGGAAAAAGGCCGCGCCTGCGGGAGCGCCGCGTAGTGCAGATCATAGCAGTGGTCGCGGAGGTATTCGCGGAAATCGTCGTCGTCTTCCCCGCCGAAAAGTTGGAGCAGCGCGGCGTGCGTTTCGGCGATGTCCACGCGCCGCAGCGCCTCATCATTGCGCAGGCCTTCGCTCGGCGGTCCGTGATAGGTGCAGAGCCAGGTGTCCGCTTCCACCGGCGCGCTGTCGGCGTGAAAGGAAAAGACATCCGTGGACACTGGCCCTGCCTCGTCATCGCGCGGGTAGCCGTGGATGCAGTTTAGCACTGGGTCGCGATCGTGCGCCCGGAGCAGCAGCTGATCTTCTAGTAAAATCTCGACCGCCGCCCGCCCAGCCTCACCTATTGGGAGGCTCCGGAGCAGGGCGTCGTCGAGGGTCATGATCGCTTCGCCCTCGCCCAGCATTGCAACCACTTCACCGAAATCGCCCGGCAACGTGCGCGGCCAGCAGAGCGCGTTGATGTCGTCAGTAAAGGGCGTCGCGACCAGCTCCGCAAAACTGCGCACGACCTTGATACGAGGGTAGGCGGATGGCAGCGCGAAAGGGGTCATGGCCGCTGCGCCCTTCACTCTCGCGGATGAAACGGAAAATCGGTGTAACCCTCCGCGGTCGGTGCCGACCAGGTCGTCACGTCCGCCGGCGGATTGAGCGCCCAGCCGTTCGCGAAGCGCTCGACCAGATCCGGATTGCTCAGCCACGGTCGGCCGAAAGCGATCAGGTCCGCTTCGCCCGCAGCGATCGCCGCCTCCGCCGTCTCCTGCGTGTAGCCACAGTTGCCCATCAGCGGCCCGGTGAAGACCGCGCGAAACTCCGCCAGCGTCATCGGCACGCCCTGCTCGTGAAAGCCAAACGCCAGCCCGTCCACCACATGCAGGTAAGCCAGCCCGCAGCCATCGAGCTGTGCTGCCGCGTGGGTATAGGTCTCGCGGAAATCCGGCGCGCCCATGTTGTTGAAATTCCCATTCGGCGACAACCGCACGCCCACCCGATCCGCCGGCCACACCGTCAGCACCGCGGCCGTCACTTCTTTCAAAAAACGAACCCGATTCTCCACGCTCCCACCGTATTGATCCGTCCGGTGATTCGTCTTCGAGTCGAGGAACTGATTGATCAGGTAGCCGTTGGCCGCGTGAATCTCCACGCCATCGAACCCCGCGGCCTTCGCCCGCGCCGCCGCCCGCCGGTAATCCTCCACCACGCCCGCGATCTCCGCCGTCTCCAGCGCGCGCGGCACCTCATAGGGCTGCTTGCCGATCGGCGTGTGAATGGATTCGCCATTGATCTTGATCGCCGACGCCGACACCGCCGGCTGCCCGCCGTGAAAGCTGCTGTGCGAAGCCCGCCCGCAGTGCCAGAGCTGCAAAAAGATCGGTGTCCCCCGCGCCTGCAACGCCGCCACGATCTTCCGCCAACCCGCCTCCTGCGCCTCGTTGTAAATCCCCGGCGAATCCACCCACCCATTTCCCTGTTCGGAAACCACGGTCGCCTCTGCGACGATCAACCCCGCCGAAGCGCGCTGCGTGTAATACTCCACCATCAAGTCATTCGGCACCCGCGCCCGCCCCGCCCGCCCCCGCGTCAACGGTGCCATCACTACGCGATTGCGCAGCGGGAGGTCGCGGAGGTCGAAGGCGGAGAGCAGTTGGTGTGACGGGGTAGTGGTGGGTGGTGTGGTCATGGAAAAAGTAAGATCGATTCAGGCCGCTCTTCGCCTGCCCGGCAAGTCTGGATGCCAGCGCACGCGGATTCCTTGGAAAAGAGAACGCCTAATTCTCCGGCGGCTCCTCGCGCACGACAAACGATTCGATTTCCCGCTCCTCCATCAGCTTCCGCCGAGGCGCGCGGATTTCGGTCATGATCTCGTCCTCCGGCTCCGCATCGACCTTCTCCCAGTCCGGCGACGGCAGTTTCTAGCGGCGGCTGGCCTGCGAACGACACGACCTCATGGCCCGCTGCCACCCACCGCGCTTCGCCCGCGCGGAGATGCTCGCCGAGCCGTCGCAAACCGCCGCCGCATTCGCGTACGAGCGCAGCGCGAGTTCGGCGGATTTCGTCAGCCCAATGGATTACTTCGCAAAATTTGTCGCCTTGAGCCGTTCAAGAATCGACGTGGCGAGCTCCCGAAAATCCCTTTCGCAATCTTTGACGCTGTAAGTGTGTGCGCCGATGGCACCGTCGGATGGCTTGAGGCGAAAGATCGGTTTGCGTGCCTCCATCGCCATAGGCATCAGACTCCGGTAATGCTTGAGCAGGCCAAGGCAATGGCTGTCGTCCTGAGCGGCCCCCAATGGGGCAGGCGGTTTACCGAGAACTTTTTCCGCGAAGGTCGAGGGAATGCGTCGCGCCCATTTCTCATAGGCGCTCACTGGCCTGTTGTCGCGGATGCCAAATTGCAGCACCACATAGCCAAGCGGCTCCATGACTGCTGCGGGCAGACGCAAATCGCTCGCAGGATTCTGAGCAAGGCGGACGTTCCAATCCCGGCGCCAGCTTGCGAGTGTAGGTCCCAAGTTGCGCAGGCCTTGGATGGAGAAAAGGTCGGGCGCCACCGGAATGACCACGGCGTCGGCGCAGATCAGTGCGGCACGATTGATGGCACCGAAATTCGGACCTACGTCGATCAGCACAAGGTCGGCGTCGAAACTATCTGCGACTTGCCGAGTAATTCGATAGAGGGAACTTGTCGTACGAAATGCCGGCTCCACCCGGTCGAGACATTTTCCCCACGCTTCGGACAGATTGGACTCAAAATTCGACAGGTTCAAATCGCCGGGAATAAGACGGAGGTTTGGCGCAATTCGCACGAGCGGGGTTGAACCAATGTCTCCGAGTCCACGGATGATTGGGGTGAGCGGAGCCACCACGCTTTGGTCCTGAGTGTTATCCGGATCCCACAGCTTTTCGAGTTCCGGCTCCGTCAGAAACATTGAGGTAAGATTGGCCTGCGGATCAAAGTCTGCGACGAGAACGCGTTTGCCCATGTCTGCGAACATCCAGGCGAGGTGGTAAAGGAGTGTCGTCTTCCCAACGCCGCCCTTGTTATTAAAGAAAGCGAGCGTTTTCATCGTTGCGGGTGCTTGGGGATGACGGCGAGGAAGTGGTTCACTTGAAACTCGAAGTGTAGCTCCGAGCTCCCGTTTTCCTGCATGAACCGCCGGGCGCGGGCGATACCACGTCCGAAGCGATTCACGTAACCGAGCACATGCATGGCCTCTCCGATAATTGGATTTCGGTAGGCGTTCACACGCGGAAAATTCTCGGGCGACGCCTCTCCGTAAAGACCGCCCGGATTTTGAATCTCAATCCGGTCGCTGAATTGGTAAAATCGGACTGGACTCGTGGATTGGTAATCGCGGTGCAGCACCGCGTTCATCAAAAGTTCGCGCACCGCTTCCGGGGGATAGTCGAAAACGGTTTGCTCGCGTAGCTCCGAAACAGTTACCGGTTTTTGTGTGAAGCGTCCCTTGAGAAAGCTGTCCAATTCCGCCAGCAAAGTAATGAGATTGCCAGTGAACGTCTTCTCAGCAAGCACATCGTCCGCCAACTGTGGGCCGGCATACTGGACGAACTGAACTTTGGCTCCGGGAAACAAATCGAGCGGGTCGTAGGCGAGGATGAGCATCCCAGCATTAGTCGGGCAATTCCGGTTCAGGTTGTAAAGACGGAGCGCGGCCAGTTGCTCCTCCACACCGCGATGATTTTCGGCGATGACCTCTTCAGCGATGGCTTGAGGGCGATAGGTTTGACGGAATGTTTCAATATCCAGCCGCTTCAACGCACCTTCCACACATGGCGTTGCGTCGAATGTCGGGAACTTCGCGGCTCGGCGCTCCATGAGCACACGCTCCTCCGCTTCGCTTGCGGTATCCTTGCGGGGGCCGATGCGAATGTGCGTTCGGCCTCTATAGCGTACTGGAGGCAGGTCATGAGGAAACACTTCGACAACGATGATGTCACCGCCGCCATCCGGATGGGGATGCGCGGCCACATTCATCACGGGCAGTGGAATCACTGCGCCATCCGATCGATACGACGCAAATTGTTGTAAAAGAGCGTCCGTAGCCCTGAGCCGGAATACGGCGTCTTTCTCCTCCACGCCTATCAGCAGGTAACCCGGCTGTTTCCTTCCTGCCATGTCATTGGAAAAGGAACAGATGGCCTCGCGAAATTTGTCCTTGTCCGTAGTCGACCGTGTCTTCTCAACGCGGTCTGTTTCGTTGCACTGGATGAGGTTTCGTAGTTCGTCTGCCGTCATTGAAATTGGTGTTGCGATACGTCGTGCCGATACTGCGACCGGGGTTGTCTGTTGTCGCGCCTTTTTCGACCAAGTGAGATACTTCCGGTGATGATGATCGTTGCGCCACGCGCTCTCCATCAGCTGCGGTCGCATCACGGTGGCAGGCAAGCTCCGGCGATCTCTTTCGCAAAAGGAAGCATCTTGCCGCTTGCCTCGCGCCGCTGCGCTCCCCCATTCTCCGCGCTCATTTTTCAGCCTCAAAAACATGTCTCAAAAAATTGCATTCGTCGGAGTCGGTCGCATGGGCGCAAACATGGCCCGCCGTCTAAAAGATCAGGGTTTCACCGTCAGCGCGGTCTATGATCGCCATCGCGAATCCGCCACTAAACTCGCCGAGGAACTCGGCGCTTCCGCCCCGGAAAAACTCGCGGGCGTGACGGCTGCGGCGGATGTCATCATCACGGTCGTCACCGATGACGAAGCGATGGATGTAATCTTTGCGGAAAGCGGTGATTCGCTGCTTTCAGGCGCGAGCGGAAAGCTCTTCATCAACTGCGCGACGATCTCGCCGGCGACGCATGTCGAGACGGAGCAGCGCGCGGAAAAGGCCGGCGCGGAATCGCTCGAAGCCTGCATGGCGTCGAGCATCACCCAGGCACGCGAAGGCTCGCTCTATCTCATGCTCGGTGGAAAACCAGCCGTGTTTGAAAAAGCGAAGCCCGTGCTGGAAAAGCTCGCGGGTTCGATGCGTTTTGTCGGTGGTGCGGGCGAGGCCGCGAAGGTGAAGGCGCTGGTGAATATGGTGATGAATATCAACACCGCGGGGCTCGCCGAAGGGCTCGGACTCGGCGACGCGCTGGGGCTCGATCTCGCGATGCTGCGCGAAGTTTTCTCGCAGACCGGCGCGAATTCCCGCGTTCTCGTGACCGATGGCGAGGACATGCAGAATCGCGATCACTCGTGCTTTTTCAGCTCCGCGCATGCGGCGAAGGACAGCGGCATCGCGGTGCGGCTCGCGCGGGAATTCGGCGTCGAACTCCCGCTCGCCGAGGCGACGAAGGCGCAATACGACAAGATGGTTTTTGAAGGTCTCGGCGAACTCGACAAATCGGGCATCGCGGAGCTGACCTTCAAGGGCCGTCATCAGGCGGACTAGCCGCGGCTACGTCGCTGCCTGAAGCTGCGACTGCGCGGGCTCTGCCTCCTCGGGTGGTTGCCAGCCGCAGTATTCGCGCAGCATCGCGCCGCTGATTCCGATCAGCCGCTGCTGGATTCCGTCGAGGTATTCATGCAGCCCGGATCTCAGGACTTCGCCGATCTCCGCGTAGCGCAGGTCCGAGCACAGTCGGCCGGAAAGGCGTTCAGCTTCATTCGCGTAGTGGTCCTGATCGCTTCCGGAAATGCAGTGCAACGCGCGATCCAGCCGTTCGCACGAAAAGCGCACGGAACGCGGAAAATCTTCGTGCAGCAGGATGAATTCGGCGACCGTCCACGGCGTCACCTGGCCGGTGTGAATCTTCCGGTAAGCCTCGAATGCGCTGCATGATTTCAACACCGCCTGCCATTGCACGGTGTCCACATTTCCACCGACCTGCTCATCGCCCGGAAGGAGGATGTGATACTTCAAATCGAGGATGCGCGAGGCGGCATCCGCGCGCTCGAGGTGCTTGCCGATTTGGAGAAAATTCCAGCCTTCCCCGTGCGTGAGCGTCGCGTCCGTGGTGCCGTGAAACTGGTGCGCATAATCGACGACCTGGCGGTAAAAGTCGATCGCGCTTCCCTCAAACAACTGCCGCGCGGACGCGGAATTCAGCCAGAGATACAGCCCGTTGATGCGCTCCCACATTTCGCTCGAAATGTATTCGCGCACCGTCCGCGCATTTTCGCGCGCGTGCGCCACGGCGCACGCGATCGAGTTCGGATTTTCCTGCGCGAACGTGACGAACTCGCAGACCGCGTCGCCGCTGACGACGGCATAGAGCGCGTGAAAACGCTTTTGATCGTCGAGCGTGGCAATGATCGGCAGCCAGTTGCGCGCCTCCGCATCGGCGCCGCCGTGTTCGGAATCGAGCGTGAGTTGCAGGTTCACATCGAGAATCCGCGCGGTGTTTTCCGCTCGTTCGATGTATCGGGCGAGCCAGTAAAGTGAGTCTGCGACGCGTGCGAGCATGGGTGTGTGGTGGTGGAAAATCTTCACGCGCACCGTGGCGGATCGTCCGCGGTTTGACGAGTGGATTGGATGGCGATTCGCGCTAACCTGCCGCCCGCCATGTCCGCCGAAACTCTCACACCCGAACTCCTCGCGCCCGCGGGCGGCTGGGATTGCGTGCGCGCGGCGGTCGCGAATGGCGCGGACGCGATCTACTTCGGCCTGCCGCGATTTAATGCGCGATTGCGCGCGGACAATTTCACCGAGGCCGAATTGCCGGAGGTCGTCGCGTTTTGCCACCGCCACGGCGTGAAGGCGTACGTCGCATTCAACACGCTCGTTTTCACCGATGAACTCGAAGCCGCCGCGGATTACCTCCGGCTGCTCAATCGCGCGGGGGTCGATGCCTTGATCGTGCAGGATGTCGGGCTGGTGCGGCTCGCGCGAAAACTCGTGCCGGAACTGCCAATCCACGCAAGCACGCAGATGACGATCACCTCGCCGGAAGGCGCGCAATTCGTGACGGAACTCGGCGTCGAGCGGGTGGTGCTCGCGCGGGAATTGTCGCTGCGCGAGTTGAAAAAGTTCCGCGCGCCCAATCCGCAATTGGAAGTCTTCGTCCACGGCGCATTGTGCGTCGCGTATTCCGGCCAGTGCCTCACCAGCGAAGCGCTCGGCCAGCGCAGCGCAAATCGCGGCGAATGCGCGCAGGCGTGCCGGATGCCTTACGAGCTGATCGTCGACGGCGCGGTGCGCGATCTGGGTGACAAACGCTACCTGCTTTCGCCGCAGGATCTCGCGGCAGTAAATGAGATCCCCGCGCTCATCGCGGCGGGCGTGGTGAGTTTCAAAATCGAAGGCCGGCTGAAGTCGCCGGAATACGTCGCGGGTGTCTGCCAAGTGTATCGCAAGGCGATCGACGCGGCGCTGGCGGCGCGTGAATTCACGGCGGATGCGGCGGATCGCTACCAGCTCGAGATGACGTTTTCGCGCGGCCTTTACAGCGGCTGGATGCACGGCGTGCAGCATCAGGAACTGGTGTCGGCGCGGTTTGGAAAAAAGCGCGGCGCGTTCGCGGGGCGCATCGAAAATATGGGGCGCGATTTTGTGGAATTCACGCCGCAGGTGCCGCTGAGTTTGGGCGACGGCGTGGTCTTCGACACCGGCGGCGACACGGATGCGGAGCAGGGTGGGCGGATATATCAGATCAAGGGGAAGCGGCTGTTTTTCCAGCACCGGCACATCGACTTCACGAAGCTGAAGCAGGGCGATCGGGTGTGGAAAACGGACGATCCCGCGCTGAACAAACGCCTCCAGCAATCCTTCGCCGGTAAGATCGAACCGCGCCATCGCGTGCGGATCGACTTGCGCGTGAGCGGACGCGCGGGCGAGGCAATGTGCGTGGCAGTGGAAGGCGCGCAGCCTGTGCGCTCGGCGATCATCCTGCAAACCGCCCGCACCGCGCCGCTCTCCGCGGAGAAACTGCGCGATCATCTCGGGCGCTTCGGCGACAGCGTTTACGAACTGGGCGAACTCACGAACGAACTCGAAGGCGAAGTCATTCTCCCGATCGGCGAGCTGAACCGGCTGCGCCGCGAACTCGTCTTCCAACTCGCCGCCGCGCGAAACGTGCAGCGCCCGGAAATCGCGCTGACCGTCGCATCGCTGCTCGCCCCATCGCGCGCGCGGGAACGCGAAGATTCCACGCTCCGCGTGCTCTGCCGCTCGATGGATCAACTCGCCGCCGCGCTCGCGGCGGGAGTCGGCGAACTCTACGTCGATTTCGAGGACATCCGCCGCTACGCCGACGCGGTGAAACTCGTCCGCGAGCGCGGCGACGCCGCGATCTTTCTCGCCACGCCGCGCATCCAAAAAGCGGGCGAGGACGGCTTCTTCCGCCTCATCGAAAGTGCCGCGCCCGACGGCTTGCTGCTGCGCAATCTCGGCGCGCTCGAACATTTCCGAAAGCACTCCGCCCTGCGCAAAGTCGGCGACTTTTCACTGAATGTCGCCAACCCGCTGACCGCCGAGTTTTTCATGAGCCACGGCCTCGAGCGGGTGACGATCAGCTACGATCTGAACATCGCACAAGTGCTCGATCTCCTGGGCGTCGCGCGGCCCGCCTGGTTTGAAATCACGCTGCATCAGCACATGCCGATGTTTCACATGGAGCACTGCGTTTTCGCGGCGTTCATGTCGAACGGGAAGGATTTCACCGACTGCGGACGGCCTTGCGAAAAGCACCGCGTGCATCTGCGCGATCGCGTGGGCATGGTGCATCCGCTGCGCGCCGATGTGGGCTGCCGGAATACGCTCTTCAACGCGGTGGCGCAGACCGGGGCCGGCTATTTTGCGCAGCTCGAATCGGCCGGTCTGCGCGACTTCCGCGTGGAGCTGCTGGAGGAGTCGGCGGAGGAAACGGCGAAGGTGATCGCGGCATACCGCGACCTGCTCGGTGGCGGGCAAAGTGGCGGCGCTTTGTGGCGCACACTGCGCGCGCAATCGCAACTCGGCGTGACGCGCGGCACGCTCGAAGCGCGGTGAGCCGCGTCGCCGACTCACATGCCCGAATTGCCTGAAGTCGAAACGACCGTGCGCGGTCTCGCCGCGGTGTTGCTGAACGCGGAGTTGACGCGGGTCGAGCCGCGCCGCGCCGACCTTCGCCGACCCATCCCGACGGATCTCGCGCAGAGGATGAATGGCGCGCGCGTGACCCGGCTTTGGCGGCGGGCGAAGTATGGGCTGATCGAGACGAATCGTGGCGACACCTTGGTATTCCACCTCGGGATGTCGGGCCGGTGGCGCATCGATCCGGAGGCGATCGGGACGCACGATCACCTGGTCTTGGAAACGCGCAGTGGCCGCGTGCTGGCGCTCAATGATCCCCGGCGCTTCGGTTCGCTCGATCTGGTGCGAAGTGATGCGATGGAAGCGTTCGGGCCCTTTGCCGCACTTGGCCCGGAGCCACTCGGGCCGGATTTTTCGGCGAAGCATTTGGCTGCGGCATTCGACGGACGCGTCGCGCCGATCAAGTCACTGCTGCTCGATCAGCGGATCGTGGCGGGGCTCGGCAACATCTATGTCTGCGAAGCGCTGCACATCGCCGGCATATCCCCGATCAAGCCAGCCGGCAAAGTGTCCACGGCGCGGCTTGCCAGGCTGGTCATTGCCGTTCGCGATGTCCTCGCTGCCGCCATCGCAGCGGGCGGCTCGACGCTGCGCGACTACGCGCAGCCCGATGGCGAACTCGGCTATTTCTACAAGCAATGGCGCGTCTATGGTCGCGAAGGGCAGCCGTGTGTCTGCGGGAAAAGCGTGAAGCGCCGGGTGGATGGTGGCAGAGCGACTTTTTATTGCCGCGCCTGCCAGCGTTGATCGCGCAGTTGTCCATCCCTGCTGCGACCGGTGAATCGGAAGGCTGCGGCGTGCGCCAAGGGCCATTTTTTTCTCGCTTCATTTCACGCGACTCAGACAGCGTTGGTGCATGCCGAAGAAGTCCAGCAAGCCCATCGTCCCCGCGCTTCCGAGCGAGACATGGCGCGCGCTTTACGAAGCGGCGGATGCGCTGGGCGAACTGCGGCTCTGGGAGTGCATGGGCGATTCCGAGCTGCTCGGCGTGGACGATCCGCACTCGGGCGGGCCGGTGCTCGGCGCAGTGATGGGTGGGATGGGCGAGGTGTTTGGCATCGCGCTGCACCACGGGCCGGCGGCGCTGCGCTGGGTGCTCGACCTGGCGACGAACGATGCGCCGGAGGTGGACATGGACGCGTTTCTTTCCATCGCGGTGGTGAAAGTGGAGTTCGTGCCAAAGGGCGAGCTGCCGCCGGAGGACAAGCGCCGTATGAAAGCGCTCGGCTTCGTACCGCGCGGCGGCTTGCGCGCGAAGTGGCCCGTTTTCCAAAGCCACCGGCCCAGCTACCTGCCGTGGCACATCGATGAAAGCGACGCGCGCCTGCTGCTGCACGCGCTGCCGCGGCTCACGGCGCTCGGCGCGGCGGTGCGTCCGCTTTACGAGAGCGACGATGATTTTCCGTCAGACGGTTTTGCCTTTTTCCCGAAAGACCGCGCCGCGGGACCGCTGCGGCTGGATGAGGTCGAGTGGCGGCAGGTAACGGTGCCGCCGGAGTCGGCGCCTGCTGCGTTTGCCGTGGATGAAGTGACGGCGGCGATTCTCGCGAAGCTGCCGCGGCAGTCCGCCGTGGTGCTCGAAGTGGAGGCGTTTTGCGGAATCGGCTCCATCGCGGAGGGCGGCGAAGATGGGTGTCCGTGGCTGGTGAAAGCGGCGCTGGCTGCCGAGTCCGAATCGGGTTTCATCGCGGGCATGGAACTGGGCAAATCGCCAGGCGACACGCTGGAGGCCATCGCGGGCCGCGCGTTCGTGGGCGGGATGAAGAAGCTCGGCGTCCGGCCCGGCGCGGTGCATTTGAAAAATCGTCGCGTCGCGGAATCACTGGCCGCGCTGGCCGCGCAACTCGGCATCCCGCTCAAACTGTGTCGCGAGCTTCCCGCAGTGGACGAGGCGCGCGCCGCGATGCCGCCGCAGTTTGGCTTTGGGATGCCGATGTGAAACGCGGCGAACCGCCAACTTACGACTGACCGCATGGAATTGACGACGGCTCTCCAGACGCACTTCGGGCACGACGGTTTCCGTGACGGACAGGAGGACGTGATCCGCGCGCTGCTCGCCGGCGAATCCGCGCTGGCGCTTTTTCCCACGGGCGCGGGGAAGTCGCTGTGCTACCAGCTCCCGGCGGTGCTGCGCGAGGGGACGGCGCTCGTCATCTCGCCGCTTATCGCGCTGATGAAAGATCAGGTCGATGCGCTGCGGGCGCGCGGGATCGCGGCGGCGCGGCTCGACTCCAGCCTCACCGCGGAGGAAACGCAGCGCGTGTATGCGGACCTGCGCGAGGGCGTGTTGAAGCTGCTTTACGTCGCGCCGGAGCGGCTTTCGGGAGAGGCGTTCCTTGATCGGATTCGGCGGGTGAAAATCTCGCTGCTCGCGATTGATGAGGCGCATTGCATTTCGGAATGGGGGCACAATTTTCGCCCGGAATATCTGCGCCTCGCCCGCGTCGCGGAGGAGCTGGCGCTGCGGCCCGTGCTCGCACTCACGGCCACGGCGACGCCGGATGTCGCGCGCGATATTTGCAAGGCATTCGGCATCGCGGATGAGCGGCACGTGCAGACCTCCTTCCGCCGAAAGAATCTCCACCTGCGCATCACGCCGTGCGCCGCGAATGAAAAGCTGGCGGTGCTCACCAAGCGCCTCGCCAGCGCGAAGGTCCGGCCCGCGGTGGTGTATGTCACTTTCCAAAAAAACGCCGAGCAAGTCGCCGCGCACCTCGCGAATGCGGGCCTCGCAGCGCGCGCGTATCACGCGGGGATGACCGCCGAGGATCGCGACGCGACGCAGGAGGCGTTCATGCGCGGCGCGTGCGAAGTCATCGTGGCGACGATCGCCTTCGGCATGGGGATAGATAAGGCGGACATCCGCAGCGTCATCCATTTCAACCTGCCGAAGACGCTCGAAAACTATCAGCAGGAAATCGGGCGCGCGGGCCGCGACGGCCAGCCCGCGCTCTGCGAATTGCTCGCCTGCGCGGACGACGCGGTGCCGCTGGAAAACTTCACCCTCGGCGACACGCCGGCGCCGGACGCCGTCGAGGCGCTCGTCAGGAAAATGCTCGGCTCCGGCGAGGAGTTCGACGTGAGCCGCTACGACCTCAGCCAGGAGACCGACATCCGCCCGCTCGTCGTCGAGACCGTCATCACCTATCTCGAACTCGACGGCCTGCTGCGCCCCACGCGCGCCTTTTACGAGAGCACGCAGGTGCAGTTCCTGAAACCCGAGAGCGCCATCCTCGCCGGCCTCAACGACGACCGCCGCCGCTTCCTCACCGCGCTCTTCGCCGCCGGTCGGCGCGGCCCGAAATACCTCACCCTCGCGATAGAAACCGCCGCACAACAGCTCGGCGAACCGCGCGACCGCATCGTGAAAGCGCTCACCTGGCTGGAGGAAACCAGCTCCATCACGCAAAAGCCCGCCGGCCTGCGCCACGGCTTCCGCCTCACCGGCGACGCCGCCCAACGCGACCCCGCCGCCGTTGCCGCGCATCAGGCCGAACTCTTCGCCCAGCGCGAAGCCCGCGACTCCCAGCGCCTCGCCCAAATCCTCGACTTCGCCAGCGCCCCCGGCTGCATCACCCGCCGCCTGCTCGCCTACTTCGGCGAACCTCTCCCCGACGAAAACTGCGGCCACTGCCACCACTGCCGCACCGGCGAACCCGCCGCCGCCATCACCCTCCCCGCCACCCCCATCGCCGAGTTCACCGAGTCCGACACCGAAGAAATCCGCGCCCTCATCTTCGAGGAAATCCCCTCCCTCTCCACCCCGCGCCAGCTCACCCGCTACCTCTGCGGCCTCACCAGCCCCGCCACCACCCGCGCCAAACTCACCCGCCGCCCCGAGTTCGGCCGCTACGCCGCAGTGCCCTTCCGCACAGTCCTCGCCCAGGTCGAGGCGTGCTCGGAGTAACGAGTGGCGCAGTTCGAAAAAACGGCCGTCATTCTGAACGGAGCACCGCGTGGGCGTAGGCGGGGCGGCGCGGAGTGAAGAATCGCTGAAAGTAACGGGCGGAGGCGGTTTGGCGAGGTGCGGATGTTTCACTCCACCCCCTCCGTCCACATTGCAGTCAGGATTGCGCCGGCCTTCGCCCACGCACTCTTCACTTCATTCCCGCCCGTCTGCTTGTCCGCCCACCAACCCCCGCTGTTCCCCTCCGCCTCCTTGGCCTGCCGGAAATTCCGTTCAGAATGATTGCCCGATGCTACGGGCGCCGCCGGGCGCCGTCTCGCTGGAGCGCGTTTGCGATCAAGTCCTCGGTAAGAAAACACGAAGTGCCGCGCAGCTTCTCCAAGGCCACGGGCAATGACACGAGTTCACGCGCCGCCGCCACTTCGAGGATGCCGACCGTTCCCATTGTCACCACGCCCAGCGCTGCGGCCCAGCGCCGCCCTTCCCGGTCATCCATCAGCAGAATCGCGGCCCCCAGTTCCTTTGCGAGGGCGATGGCTTCACCATCTGCCGCCGAGACATCCCCCACCTCGATCTTTTGCGCCGCCGTGCGAATCTCCACCCACGGCGGCAGTGCGGCAGCCCATGCCCGCACCGCCCCCGGCGCTGCCCGATGCAGCAACTCGGCATGCACGGATGCCGGCAGCACCGTCTTCTCCGCGAGCCGAGCCAGC
>JANNWY010000237.1:0-14229 GCA_031409335.1 Chthoniobacteraceae bacterium
CGAGTTGACCGATGGGCTTCCCAGTAGCCATCAGCGCGACGGCCTGCGCTTTGAACTCGGCTGTGTATTCTTTGCGTTCTTTGGTTTTCATTCTTGTTCCTTCTTTTAGTGGGTTCCGGTCCAAGAATCTAGCGCACCTCAAAAGATGACCTGCGAGCCCAGCGAGAGATCCCACAAGTCGGTGGTCACGCCTTCGGAATTCGGGTCGAGTTGAAACACCGGCGCAGCCGAGACAGAGGAGATGGTGGCGAGGAGGATGGCGGGGAGAGCAATGGGCAATTTCATAGGATAAAAAATACCGCTCCCCTCCCGCGATTCACTACGCCTAATGGTTCAATCATTGCCACTATCCTCTCACGGTGGCGGATGTGTGAGGATGTCTCGTCCGGTAAACGCTTGGGCTTGCGCCAAACTCGCGCTGGAAGAGGCGGTTGAAAAACGAGAGCTGGTTGAAGCCGTGGCTGAAAGCGATGGAACCGATGGGCTCCGCAGTGTCGAGCAGGGCGCGGCAGACGGCCTGGAGGCGCACTTGATTTAAGAAAGTGGAAAAGGTTTTCCCCGCGTGCCGCTGGAATTGCCGGGCGAAAGTCGCGCGGCTCATGCCGCTGAGGCGCAGGAGCGCGTCGAGGCGGATCGGCTCGCGGTAGTGCGCGAGGATGTAGCTCACCGCGCGGCGCACGGCTTCCTGCTGCTCGTCGGTGCCATCCATGGAAAAGGGCAGCGCGCCGAGCGGGCGCACGTCGCCTTTCGGGGCAGCGGCGAGGATGGCGAGGAGTTGCAGGAAAGCGGCGAGGCGCGGGAGGCCGGTGAGATTGGAAAGCTCGGCCATCGCGGAGGCGGTGCGCCGGGCCGTGTCGCCATGCAGATGCAGCCCGCGGAGCGCAGATGCGGCGAGGGCGCGGAGTGGCTCCGCCGTTTCGCCAAAGCTCCAGATGCCGTGATCGTGCGGAAAATCCCACTGCACGGACAGGCCCGCCGAACGTCCGCGCGAGTGCCAGTAGTGCGGCACATTCGCGCCAATGAGCACGAGATCGCCCGCCTCGAAAAGCTCGATGTGATCCGCCACAAAACGCGTGCCCACGCCGCGCTCAATCAGCGTCAGCTCCATCGCGCGATGGTAATGCCAGTGATCGCCGTGGCCCTGGATGGGTCGCGTGCTCCCGGCGCGGACGACGGCCACGCGGTTCACACTGCCGACCCAGCGGAGCAGGCGGAAAGTCTCGTCGGCGGCGAGACTGATGTCTTCGAGCTGGGAGGGCATGGGTGGCATCATTGGCCGGATTCTGGGGAAGATCAATGCGCCAAAGTGAGATGATAGTGTCAGTGTTTGCATCATCAGGCGTAGCGCGTCGCGAAAGTAACGTGTTAGTCTCGCCGTTCCTATTTATGAGCATCCCCACCACTTACCGTTTTTCTTTCGGCCCCTGGAACATCAGCGAAGGAGCCGACCCTTTCGGCCCGGCGACCCGCGCGATTTTCGATCACGAAGCGAAGTACGCACTTTACCGCCCGCTTGGTTTTGAAGGCGTGCAGTTTCACGACGACGACGTGGTGCACGGCCTCGACGATTTGACCGCCGCGCAAGTGCTGCACAAGGCGGGCGAAGTCCGCACGATGCTCGCGAATCAAGGCCTGACGCCGGAATTCGTCGCGCCGCGCCTGTGGTTCGCCGATCAGACTGCGGACGGCGGCTATACTTCCAATTCCGCGACCGACCGCCAATACGCGCTCGATCGCACGCTGCGCACGATCGACATCGCCCTCGCCATCGGCTCCAAGGCGATCGTGCTCTGGCTGGCGCGCGAAGGCACTTACATCCGCGAGGCGAAGAACGCGGTGACCGCGTACCAGCGCCTGCTCGAAGTCGTGAACCAGATGCTCGATCACGACAAGGAGATCGAAATCTGGATCGAGCCGAAACCGAACGAGCCCACCGACCAGGCCTACGTCCCGACCATCGGCCACGCGGTCGCGCTCGCCTACGCGTCGAACGATCCGAAGCGCGTCAAAGGTCTCATCGAAACCGCCCACGCACTCCTCGCCGGACTCGATCCTTCGGACGAAATGGCCTTCGCCCTCGCCCACGGCAAACTCGCCAGCGTCCACCTCAACGATCAGAACGGCCTCAAATACGATCAGGACAAAAACTTCGGCGGAGCCAACCTGCGCGCCGCGTTCAATCAAGTCCGTGTGTTGGAGGAAAACGGATACGGGAGCGCCGGCGAATTCATCGGCCTCGATGTGAAAGCCATGCGCACGCAAAAGGGTTCACCCGTCACCGCGCACCTCACTGGCAGCCGCGAAATCTTCCAGCACCTCGTGGAGAAAGTGCGGACCTACGACCGCGCGGTGGAGCAGGCATTCATCGCCGCCCGCGACTACGAAGGCCTTGAGCTTTTCATCCTCAAACACCTCCTCGGCGTTCGATAGGTGTGTTGGCAAACTCCCCTACCGGAAGCCTGAAAGGCTGAAACAACCCAGCCCAGGGCAACGCCCTGGGTCACTGACCCACCCACCGTGCGAGACCTGCAAGGGCGGGACAATCTTCGCACGTCGGGATGTCCCGCCCCTTCAGGGCTTTCGTTGTTTTTGACGATGACCCAGGGCGTTGCCCTGGGCTTTGTTGTTCCAGCCTTTCAGACTTTCGGAAGACTGAGCTCACAGACCAGCCTTGGCGGTCACTCCGATTCAATCCGCGTCTCCTACACTTCCTCCAGCGCCTTCGTCGCGTCGCCGAACGTTTTCTCGTGGACGTTCATCTTGTCCATCATCGAGAGGAAAAGCCGGCACATCTGCCGCTCCGGCTTGCCGCTGTAATCAAGCACGCGCCCACCTTTGATCCGCCCGCCCGCGCCGCCGAGCAGGATCACGGGAAGCTGATCGTTGTTATGATTCCCCGTCATCATGCTCGAGCAATACATCAGCATCGTGTTATCGAGCAGCGTCCGCGAACCCTCCTGAATCGCCTCCATCTTCCGCGCGATGTACGCGATTTGCTCGACGAAAAAAGTATTCACCTTGAGCCAGTCCGCGGTGTCGGAGTGTGACAGTAAGTGGTGGATCATGTAGTCCACGCCAAGGTTCGGGAAACGCAGCGAGCTATGATCGTTGTTTAGCTTCAACGTCGTGATCCGCGTCGTGTCCGTCTGGAAACCGAGCACCATGATGTCCGCCATCAGCCGCATGTGCTCCGCGATGTCCTGCGGGATGCCATCCGCCGGGCGCGGAATGTTCGGCTTGTCGAGCGTCGGCCGCCAGCCTTGCAACTCGCCCTTCTTCCCCGCGTTCTCGATGCGCTGCTCCACATCGCGCACCGAGTCGAGATACTCGTCGAGCTTGCGCTGATCGCCCGAGCTGATGTTCCGCCGCAAATCGCTCGCATCCGCCAGCACCGCATCCAGCACGCTCTTGTCGCCGCGATTCACCTCGTCCTTAAAAAGCCGGTCGAACGCGAGCGCGGGATACACCTCCAGCGGCGTCGGCGTCGTCGGGCTGCTCCACGAAATGTGCGAGCTGTAGAGCATCGAGTAGTTCTTGTGGACCGACGGATTCGACTTCTCGCAACCCAGCACCAAGCTCGGCACCTTCGTCGAATTCCCGTACCGCTGCGCCATCAACTGGTCGATACTGGTCCCCGACCGAATCTCCCCGCCCGACGCCAGCGGCGCACCCGACAGCAGATTCCCCGTCTGCGAACTGTGAATGTTCCCCTTCATCGCCTCCGCATTATAAAGCCCGCGCACGAAAAGCATCTTCTCGCGAAAATCCGTCAGCGGCGAAAGCACCTTCCCCAGTTCCATCGCCTTCCCCTCGCCCTTCGCCCACCATTCCTTCGAGTGAAACCCATTCCCTGAAAACATCACCGCCAGCCGCACCGGAGCCTCACTCGCCACCTTCGTCCCCACCGCCTCATCCCCCCACACCCGCACCGATTCCATCCACGGCAAAGCCATCGTGACGCCGAGGCCACGGAGAAAAGCGCGGCGGGAGAAGTGGTGAGTGCTCATGCCCAAAGAAATCACCAGCGGCGCATCTTCCTAGGCAATTTCGCGCGGAGAAGGTCGACGTCCCATCGGCTAGTTCCTTGACCGTCCCGGTTCGGTAAAGGGGAAACGTCTTGCACTCCACAACGCGGCTCGGCTACCTCTCCACGCCTCTCGGCTGGCGGGAGCGACCCAAAAACAACGCACTATGAACATCACCCATTGCCGGAAGCTCGCAATCATGTCGGCCGCCGCGGCCTGCCTCTTCGGTTCAGTGTCTCCGACCCACGCAGCCACTCTTACATTCGTCCAGAGCTTTGGAAGCCAGGGCTCCGGCAGCGGGCAGTTTAACACACCGGAGGGTGTCGCCGTTGACAGCGCGGGGAATGTTTATGTCGGCGACCTGAATAACAACCGGATCGTCCGTTTCAATCCGGCGGATTTCGCCGGTGCATTCACCTCCTTCGGAGGTGCCGAGCAGTTTTACAACCCACTCGGTGTCGCCGTGGATAGCGCGGGAAACGTCTATGTCGGCGACTTGAACAACAACCGGATTGACCGTTTCAACCCGGCGAACTTTGTGGGCACGTTTACCTCCTTCGGGAATACAGGCGGCATCGGGCATGGGTCCGGCAGCGGGCAGTTTTTTGGCCCACGCGGTGTCGCCTTGGACAGCGCGGGGAATGTCTATGTCGTCGACTCCTTAAACAACCGGATCGTCCGTTTCAATCCGACGAACTTCGCGGCTACGTTCACCTCCTTTGGCAGTTTGGGGTCCGGCAGCGGGCAATTTCATGAGCCGACCGGTGTCACCTTGGACAGCACGGGGAATGTCTATGTCGCCGACCATATCAACAACCGGATCGTCCGTTTTAATCCGGCGGACTTTGCGGGCACATTCACCACCTTCGGCAGTGCCGGGTCCGGCAGCGGGCAGTTTAGCAACCCGTACAGTGTCGCCTTCGACAGCGCGGGGAACGTTTATATCGCCGACTACGGCAACAACCGGATCGACAATTTCAATCCGGCGGACTTCGCGGGCACGTTCACCTCCTTCGGCAGTGCCGGGTCCGGCAGCGGGCAGTTTAGCAGTCCGCTCGGTGTCGCGGTGGACAGCGCGGGGAACGTCTATGTCGCGGACACCGGCAACAACCGGATTGTGCAATTGAGCGGAGCAGCGCCAGTTCCCGAACCCACTTCCGCCCTGTTGCTGCTTAGCTCCGGGTGGATGTTTCTGTTCAAGAGACGGCGCAGGCCGGGACTGTAATTTGAACTCGTTAGACTCGTTCCCAAGTTTCACTTGGGAATGCCTTGTTCCGCGAAGCTGTGCTTCGACCAAGCTCCAACCCTAAGTGCGCCCTCATTCGACGAAGCGCAGTTTCGGAGAATCGTTCGCTCCCAGATGGAACTCGGGGGGGTGAGGAATCAATGACCCGCCAATCCACTCCGCTACTCCGGGCAGATCAGCGCGACTGTGGGAAAGTAAGTGCGGTAGCGCGTCGCGGCGCGTGTCAGCAGTTTCAGCCCCGGCGACTTCCGCGCGCGCGCCGATGAAAAAATCCGGTAGCGGTGAAACCCGCGTCCCGCCTTGGCGGCGATACTTTACGAATGCTTGCGAGGCCGGCCATGCGGCTTCGTAGGGCAGAGTCAGCCGCTGCAACGGCCAGTCTGCCAGTGCGGCGGCGAGTTCATCTTCGCTGCGATACGCCGGGGCTACTTCCGCGTAGATCATCGGATTGATCGCCAGCCCCTCCGCGACGGATCGCGCGATGGCTTCCTGAGACCAGTCCGCCCAATTCTGATCGTCGGTCAGGAGATCAAGCAGCACATTCGCATCGACCAGCACCATCCTAGTCTTCGCCCCGCGTCATCTTCAAAAAATCATCGGTCTTCAACCCGCTCGTGGCCGTCCCGCGCGCCCGGCGCAGCCACGGCAGAGCTTCGCTGCTGGCGGGCTTTATCTGCGCGATGTCCGGCAAAGTCACACTCACTTCCGCTCCTTCCGCGATCGCGATGTCCGGTGGCAACGTGATGATGCGATTGTGAAATCGAGCCAGGATCGTCATAACATCACCGTCCGCGAGACGCGGCGCGTTGGCAACGTAGATTGTGCCGCCAGTCGTTCGCACCTCGTTCCCAAGTTCCACTTGGGAATGCCCTTTCCCCGAAGCTGCGCTTCGTCCATCCTCCGAGTCATCCGCAGCCGCGACCAAGCGCGACAACCCGACGCGGCCTACTTCGTCACCTCGACCGTCATCCAGTGGCTGCCCGTTTTCACGACCGCGGCACGCTACGACATCCTCGTCGAAGCTCTGGCATGGTGTCGAGAGCACAAGGGGCTGCGCATGTCGAAGGGGAACTTGGGAGCGAGGAATACGAGGGGCCGCGGTTGACGGCGTCAGCCTTCCAGCGCCGAGTCGCGCAGTCCTTCGATGGCATTTACTGAGAAGGCTGGAGGATAGGCTACAGCAGCGATCATAATGCTGCCCGCGCCGGAGGCGCTCAGGAGATTAGCCGGTGGTGAAGCGAGGCCGCGAGCGGGAACCACCGGAACCATGTGAAAAGGAAATCCGCCCCGGCAGGGGCGATGGCATTCCGGTCACGCGTGCGGTTCCAGCGCTCCTGCCGGGGCGCATTGGTGTTTGTGAATTCAATCCGGTGGTTCCCGCTCGCGGACTCGCTTTACCACCGGCTATTTTCCGTCGTGCCTCCGGCACCGCCGAACCGGCATGTGTCGTAGTCTATGCGAGCGCCTCATCAGTAGCTCGGTTCCTTTGCGGGGTCTGGAGAAGTCCGGGGTGAATACGGTGTGGCGGAACAGCTTTACCACAAGGCTCTCGCGATTTTCACCGCCACTCTCCCCGCAAAACATCCGAGCGTCATCCAATGCCAGAGCAACTACCGGCAGCTTGTGAGGTAGATGCCTTCGTCCGCGTCTTCCGATACGACAGCCAGGAAACAGAAAACGACCGTAAGAACCACTGATGCCACTTGCCCATTGAGCAAAGATGACGGCTCCAGCGGGACGTGCATCGCACGCCAGCGACGAAGTAGTCCGCGACTTCAGACGCCCAAAACGTGGCCACGGTGTAGCCGACTAAAGTCGCGGACTACTTTGCCGCAGCCCTCGCACGCAGCCATTCCGAAGCAGTCCGCTCCCATTGGCGCATGGGTATGATGCCTAACCCGTCGCGAGCTTTTCCAGCAAGCGATCGATATCGACGTGGCGATCGATGAGCGACTGGATGGTGTCGATTTTCTCGGAGTCGCCGGGTAGCGTTTTCACGGTCATCGAGTGAATGGCGCTAACGACGGCGTAGCTTTCCAGCGGCGATGCGATGGCGGGAATGTCGGCGTTCGCGAGCATCTCGACGACGCGATGGGACGGCGCGAGGCTGCCCGCGAGGATGAAGCCCGCGAGCGAAATTCCGTGCTGCCCGCCCGACGCAATCGCGAGCGTGGCTTCGACGACGTCTTCCCGATCGCCGGGTGTGATCACGAGCGTCCCCTGGCGGAAATGCTGGATCACATCCGTGGAATTCACCGCCCCGATGATGATCTTTTGCACCCGGCGGCGGCTCTTGTTTTTCCCGTGAACGAACTCGCCTTTGATCGTCTTGCAGATTTGCCCGAGCGTCGCATTCGCGAGTAGCGGCTCCTCGGGGATCACGCCGAGCAGCTCGATGCCGAGCCGCGCGAAACCGCGCCGCGCGAAGTCGCGGACGTATTCGAATTTGTCCTTGAGCACCTTGTTCAAAATCACGCCAACGACTTCGACGCCCTCTTGGTCGAAGAGCGCCTTGTTCAGCGCGATCTCGTCGATCGGCTGGCCGATGCCGCCGCGGGTGACGAGGATGACTTTGCTTTCCAGCAGCTTCGCGACGCGCGCATTCGACAGGTCGAAAACGCTGCCGACGCCCGCGTGGCCGGTGCCTTCAATGATGACGAAATCTTTTTCCCAAGCAGCGCGGTCGAACGAATTCTGGATGTGGCGGACGAGGTGGTCGTTGTTGGAATGCTCGATGTAACGCCGCGTGAAATCCGGCTCGACCGCGATCGGGCTCATCGCCTCCAGCGGCGTCTGCACACCGAACGTCTCGTCGATCAGCACCGAATCCTCGTCGATGCGCCGCCCTTCCACTTCGACGAAGCGCTGGCCGACTGGCTTGATGAAACCGATGCGCCCGATCCGTTTTCGCAGCGCGCCAAAAAGTCCGAGCGAGACGGTGGTTTTGCCGTCGTTCTGTTTTGTGGCCGCGACGAAGAGGCGTTGAGTGACGTTGTTCATCGTTCAATAAACGACGCTCAACTTTCCGTCGGATACAGCTTCCGATATTCAATCGCCTGCAAGCCAAGGATCGCCGCGACGCCGAGGATTTCATCCTCCGTCGCACCGCGCGAAAGCTCCGCGCAGGGCTTCGAGAGGCCGAGCAGGATTTGGCCGTAAGATTCCGCACCAGCGAGATATTGCACGAGTTTGAGGCCGATGTTGCCCGCGTTGAGGTCGGGGAAAATGAGCACGTTCGCCCGACCGGCCACGAGGCTGCCGGCGGCTTTTTTTTCCGCGAGATCGGGGAGCAGCGCGGAGTCCGCCTGGAGTTCGCCGTCGATTTCCATCTCGATGTGCAGTTCGTCCGCCTTCTTTTTCGCGAGCGCCGTGGCGGCAGCGATCTTCGCGGGCGACGCGAGATGTCCGCCGCTTTTCGTGGTGAAGCTGAGCAGCGCCACGCGCGGTTTGTTGCCCGTGAGCTGCCGGCAAATCGTCCCGGTCTGCACCGCGATCGTTGCCAGTTGCTCGATCGTCGGATCGGGGATGACGGCGCAATCCGCAAACAGCATCACGCCGCGCTCGCCGTAGCGACGGTTCGACAAATCGAGCATCGTGCAGCTCGAGATGCTCGTCGTGTTCGGCAGCGGTTTGATGAGTTGAATGATCGGCCGCAGCGCGCTCGCCTTCGTCTCGCTCGCACCAGTCACGAGCCCGTCCGCCTGGCCGTACTGCACCATCATCGCCGCGAAATAATCCGGCCGCGAGATCAGCTCGCGCGCGTCCTTTTCGCCGAGATCGTGATAGCGCTTCAGCACTTCGAGCCGCTTCACAAACGTCGGCAGATCCACGGAAGTCGCGGGCTCGATGATGCCGATGTGATCGAGGCTCACATTCTCCGCCGCGGCCACGCGCTCCACTTCCTCGCGCTTGCCGAGCAGGATGGGCGCGCCGATTTTCAACCGCACAAAACGCGCCGCTGCCCGCAGCACGCGCGGCTCCGTCCCCTCGGGAAAAACGATGCGCTTCGGGTGGCGCTGCAACTTGGTGAAGACCGTGTCGATGAACTTCATGGGGCGGGGAGTGTTGAGGGGTGATTTGAACGTGTCGAGTATCGAGTCGCTGGCGGGAAAGTGGGAAGTCAGCAGTAAGCAGTTGACCGGGGCAAGCTCTTCAAAGACTTCCGAGTTCGCCGGTTTTACTGCTCACTCCATCCATGCTTTCGCAACTCGCCGACTACCACGTTCACACGCCGCTCTGCCATCACGCGAAAGGCTGGCCGGTCGAATTCGCGGCGCGCGCCGTGGCGCTCGGGCTCGGCGAACTTGGCTTCGCGGATCACAATCCGATGCCGGAGCGTTTCGATGACTGGCGGATGTTGCGCGAGGATTTGCCGCGCTATTTGGCGGAGGTGGAAAAGGCCCGCGCGTTATATCCGCAGCTCACGATCCGGCTCGGGCTGGAGTGCGATTTTCTCGCGGGCCGCGAGGCGTGGATCGAGGAGCTGCGGACGATGGCGGACTGGGATTTTTTCATCGGCAGCGTTCACTATCTCGGCGACGGTACGGAGGTGGATCATCCGCAGGCGATCAAACGCTACGCGGACGGCGAGACGGGCGCGATTTGGGATGCGTATTGGAAAACGTATGAGCGCATGGTGCGCAGCGGGCTGTTCGATTTTGTGGGCCATCCCGATTTGCCGAAAAAATTTGGCTTCGTTCCCGAGGGCGATTTGCGGCGCTTCTACGATCCCGTGATCGCCGCGCTCGCGGAGACGGACACGCCTTTCGAGATCAATACCGCTGGCTGGAGAAAGCAGTGCGCCGAGCAATATCCCGCGCGGCAATTCCTCGACCTCGCCCGCGCCGCGAACGTGCCGCTGCTGATCAATTCCGACGCGCACGATGTCGCCGAACTCACCGCCGGCTTCGCCGAAGCCGTCGCGCTCGCGAAAGATGCGGGCTTCACGCACACCGTTCGTTTTGCAAAGCGCGTGAAATCGCTCGTGCCGCTGCCGTGAAGCTCGTCGCGCGCGGCACCACGCTCGAATTTCCACGACGCCCGCTCGTCATGGGCATCGTGAATCTCGTCGCAGATTCGTTTTCCGGAGACGGCATCGTGGACATCGATCGCGCGATCGAGCGGGCGCGCGAGATGGTGGGAGAAGGCGCGGACATCATCGACATCGGCGCGGAAAGCGCGCGGACGAATCGCGCCGCCATGAGCGAAGAGGAGGAAGCCGCGCAACTCGTGCGCTTCATCAAGCGATGGGATTCGCCCGTGATGCTTTCCATCAATACGTGGCGCCCCGCCGTCGCCCGCGCCGCGCTGAAAGTCGGCGGACATTTGCTCAACGACATCGGCGGCCTTCCCACCGATGAAAACGCGCGCATCTGCGCGGAGACCGGCGCGGCGCTGCTCATCATGCACAGCATCGGCGAGCCGAAGGTCGCGCACACGCACGTCGGCTACGACGACATCCTCGCGCGGCTCGACGATTTCTTTCCGGAAAAAATCGCGCTCGCGCTGAATGCGGGCGTCCCGCGCGAATCCATCGTCATCGACCCCGGCATCGACTTTGCGAAGCAGCGCGACGACAATCTGCGCATCTACCGCGAGCTCGCTTTCCTCACGAAATTCGACCGCCCCATCCTGCTCCCGATCTCGCGCAAAAGCGTCATCGGCCAGACGCTCGGCATCAAAAATCCCACCGACCGCGACGCCGCGACCATCGCCTGTCTCGTGCAGGGGATGCTGCAAGGCGCGCACATTTTCCGCGTACACAATGTCCGCGCCGCGGCGCAGGCCGTCCGCATCGTCGAGGCCGTGGAGCGCGGAGTTTCCGCATGAACGCGCTCTCGCTCCCGCTGCTCGCGAAAGAACTCACCGAGATCGCGGCGCGGCGGCGCACCTACATCACGCGCGTGGTTTATGCGCTGCTGCTGTTCGGATTTTTCGTCGGGATGAATGAATCGACGCTGACCAGCGCGATGCGGAATCCGCTCTACGCAATGGGCACGGGGCAGGACATGTTTGAGGTGCTGATCGTCCTCCAGCTCATAGGCATTTGCCTCTTCCTGCCCGCGTTCACCGCCGGGCTCATCACGCAGGAAAAGGAGCGCGATTCCCTCGTGCTGCTGCTGCTAACCGAGCTGACGCCGTGGCAAATCCTCCTGCAAAAACTCGGCAGTGGACTCGTCTCCATTTTCTCCTTCCTGCTCATCGGGATGCCGCTCGCTGCGCTCTGCTACGCGTACGGCGGCATCTCGCCGGAGCACCTTTTTCAAGGCATCGCCGTGCTCTTTTTAACGTGCCTGCAAGTCGCCACGTTCGCGCTGCTCTGCTCCACGCTCGCGCGCACGACGGTCGGTGCATTCATCGCCACATACGTCGGTGCTGGGCTTTTCATCGGTGCCGTGGCGCTGGCGGGTTGGGCCACGTATTACGTCATCCACGGGCGGGACTCGGACGATTACACCGAACTTTTCATGCACGTCTTCCCCCCGATGCTGCTCGATCACAGCGATCTGCCGATCTGGCGGACGCTCGTCCTTTCCATCGCGCCGCTCTTCACCACGTTCGCCTTCCTGCTGCTCGCGCGTTTTTTCTTCGTGCGTCGCGCTTTCGCCCCGCCGCGCAATCGTTTGCTCGGGCTCTTCCGCCGGCTCGATGCGGCGGCGCAGCGCGGCAATCGGCTGCTCGGAAACGTCACCTTTCGCGCCCGCGAACGCGCATTACCCGATGACGATCCGATCGCGTGGCGCGAGATGACGCGGACCGCGCTTGGGCGTCCGCACTACCTCGTGCGCCTGCTCGTCGGGCTGGAAATCCTCACCGTCTCGCTCTGCCTCTGGGCAGTGAAAGAGGGCGTCTCAGACCGCGACAGCGAATTCCTTTCGCTGCTCGTCGCTTCACTCGGAACGCTGGCAGTGCTCGCACTATCCGCGTTGGCCGCGAATGCCTTCGTGTCCGAACGCATCAGCCAGACGCTCGAAGTTCTGCTCACCACGCCGCTCATCGCGCGCGACATCGTGCGGCAGAAGGCGCGAATGCTAACGCGGTTCATGTGGGTCGTGGCGGTGCCGATCGCCACGATTTTTGCGGTCGAAGCATGGGTCGAAACCGGCGTGTCGCGCTGGCAGCGCGGCGTGCAAATGCCGGTCAATTCCCTCGTCTATCTCACGTGGTCACTCCTGAGCCTCGCGATTTATCTCCCGCTCGTCTTGTGGCTCTCGCTCTGGATCGGGCTGAAAATGCGCACGCGTTTTCGCGCCATCCTCACCGCGCTCGGCGTCATCGTCGGATGGTGCGTCCTGCCGATCGTGATCGGCGTGATTTGCAGGATCGATCCGGGCGCGTGGCAAACTGCATTGCTCGCGCTCTCGCCGCTCGCCGTTCCCGCCATGAATGAATTCGGCGGGATGCACGACCTTTTCCGGCACATGGAAAATCTCGGTCCGGCGCTAAATTTTTTCTTCTACGGAATCCTCGTCCTCGTCTTCCGCGCACTCTGCTTGCGGCGGGCGGATCGTTATTTGAGAAATTGAATCGCGCTACTGCGCTGGCCAGCGCCAGGCCCAATCGAATTGGGTCGAGTCCGATTTCTTTTCGCCGATCGCGCCGCCGTCGTCGGCGCCGTTGGCGGCGACGGAGTAGAGCAGGAATTTTCCATCCGCCGTGCGGCGATAGTGCAGCGGCTCGCCGGTCATCACATCGTGCGGCAGCGTGGAAACGTAGCGCGGCACCAGGCTCGCGAGCGTTTCGGGATATGCACCTTCCGCGAGGCGGCATCGCTCCAGCGCACAAGCGAGCGCGGAAAGGTGCAGCGCGGTGTGCGCGTGGAGGAACTTTTTTTCCACATTCGTGATGGCCGGAATCATCGTCTGGTAGAGCAGATAAATGTGCTGCTTCACGATGGAGCGGGAAATCGCCTGCAACTCGGCGTCCGTTTCGCCCGTGTCGTGAAAACGCGCCGCTTTCCCATCGAACCTCGCGGGAAATTGATCGTAAAACCGGTTGATCGCGAGCTGGTTCAGCGAAATCCAGCCGGGGATTTTCGGGATGGCGCGCAGGAGCATTTGCCGCGCGGGGTCTCCGTCGAGGCCCATCTCCGCACCACTAAACGGTGTCTTCCCGGCGCGTGCGTTATCCAGTGCATCATTCATCCAGGCGCGCTCGGCGCTGAATGCGAACAACGCGTCGGCAACCAAATCGAGACCAGCAACATCGCTTTGGATCTTTTCGAGCGAGGCGGTGTCCCACGCACCGGTCACCACGCCTTCCCACACGCCGCTCACGGCAATTTGCAAAACCGAAATCCGCACGAGACCGGAGATCAGCGTGGGCTCTTTTTCCACGGCGCGATACAGGCGCAGCAGCCCGCGCAACTCCGCATCCGCCGCCACGGTATTTCGCTGCGCGAGATGCGCCGACAGACGAAGGCCGTGAATGCTCGCGGCTTTTTGGATCTGCCCCAAATGCGGGAGCAACGCCGCAAAACCGAGTTCCCACTTCACCGGAAAAACCGCGTGCGGTCGGCGCTCTGCTTCCGCGAGTTCCGCCAAGTCCGGGCCGAACCGATGCTCGATCGCGCGCAAGACATCCGCCGCCGGATCGGCGCTCGCGGCGGGAAGATCGCCCGTTTTCAAGAAGGACGCCTGCCAATCCGCCAGACGGCAAAGAGTCGCCGTACTGAAGGCCGTATGCCGCGCCTCTTTTTCCCGCTGCGGGAAATTGAGATCGAGCGCCTCGGACGCCTTTTTCCGTACCGCTTCGTCCTCAGAAAAGAGATTCGCGAAGAGCGGGACGGTGGCGAAGTTTTCCGCGTCGGGCACGGGCGCGGGCAGCAGCTCCGGCAAACTCATCTTCACACCCCGCGCGCGCGCTTCCTCGGAATAACGCTCCCAAGCGGTGCGGCCCGCCGAATTCGCTCCGACAAAGAGCGCCGCGCCGCAGTGACGACGGTGGCGATGAAGAGGC
>JANNWY010000238.1:0-5861 GCA_031409335.1 Chthoniobacteraceae bacterium
CTTGCCAATACGCTCCCGCCCCTTTTCCAATCTGAAATCTGAAATCCTGAAATCTGAAATACTATGAGCACTTGTGACATCGGCCTTATCGGCCTCGCCGTGATGGGCGAAAATCTCGTCCTGAATATGGAAAGCCGCGGCTTCCACGTCGCCGTCTTTAACCGGACGACCAGCGTGGTCGAGGCATTCGAGGCGGGCCGCGGGAACGGGAAGAATTTTGTGTTCGCGAAGACGCTGCCGGATTTCGTGAAAGCTCTGAAGCGGCCGCGGAAGGCCCAGATCATGGTAAAAGCAGGCGCGCCGGTCGATGCGGTGATCGATCAGCTGGTGCCGCTGCTCGAACCGGGCGACATCATCATCGACGGCGGCAATTCGCTGTGGACCGATACGCAGCGCCGCGAAAAAGCATTGAAGGAAAAGGGAATTCATTTTTTCGGAGTCGGCGTTTCGGGCGGTGAGGAAGGCGCGCTCAAAGGTCCGTCGATCATGCCTGGCGGCTCGAAGGAAGGCTGGCAGGCGCTCGCGCCGATCTACACAAAGATCGCGGCGATTGCCGAAGGCGAGGCGTGCTGCCGCCACATGGGGCCGGATGGCGCGGGCCATTACGTGAAGATGGCGCACAACGGCATCGAGTACGGCGACATGCAGCTCATCTGCGAGGGCTACGCGATTTTGAAAGCCGCGCTGAATCCGACCGCCGATGAGTTCGCCCGGATTTTCACCGAATGGAACGCAGGCGAACTGGACAGCTTCCTCATCGAAATCACCTCGAAAATCTTTGGCCGCAAAGATCCCGAAACTGGCAAACCGATCGTCGATCTCGTCCTCGACAAAGCCGGCCAAAAGGGCACCGGCAAATGGACCGTCGGCCACGCAGTGGAAATGGGCGTGCCGTTGAGCGTCATCGGCGGTGCCGTCGAAGCGCGGATTCTTTCCTCGTTGAAAGACGAGCGTGTCGCCGCCAGCGAAGTGCTCAAAGGTCCGTCACCTGGCCCATACACTGGCGACCGCGCCGCGCTCATCGCCGCCGTGCGCGATGCACTCTACGCGAGCAAGATCATCAGCTACGCCCAAGGCATGGTGCAGCTCGGCAAGGCCGGTGAAATCTACAATTGGAACCTGAACTTCGAGGACATCGCATCCATCTGGCGCGGCGGCTGCATCATCCGCGCGCGATTCCTGAATCGCATCACCGAGGCTTACAAAAAGAATCCCGCCCTCAAAAATCTCGTCCTCGATCCATTTTTTGCGGAAGTCCTCACCCGCACCCAGGCGAACTGGCGCAAAGCCGTCCAGACCGCGATCGAATACGGCGTCGCCGTCCCGTCATTCAGCAGCGCGTTGAGCTATTTCGACAGCTACCGTTCCGCGAATCTTCCCGCCAATTTGCTCCAGGCGCAGCGCGACTTTTTCGGCGCGCATACCTACGAACGCATCGATAAACCGCGCGGCGAGTTTTTCCACTACGACTGGCTGACGTAGCTGCCGCCCGGCTCAGACTTTCTCGCGCAGATACCACTCGTACGTCTCGCGGATGCCATCGCGCAGCGCCACGCGCGGCTTCCAGCCGAGCCCGTGCAGACGTGAACTATCCATGAGTTTCCGCGGCGTCCCGTCCGGCTTGCTCGCATCAAATGCCAGCCGACCCGCAAATCCGACGACGTCGCAGATCAGCTCGGCCAACTCGCGAATCGTCACGTCATCGCCGTAGCCGACATTGATCAATTCGGGTGAGTCGTAGTGTTCGATGAGAAACCGACACGCGCTTGCGAGATCGCTCACATGCAGGAATTCGCGCTTCGGCGCGCCCGTGCCCCATACCGCCACCTGATCCGCCCCGCTCGCTTTCGCCTCGTGGATTTTGCGCAGCAGCGCGGGCAGCACGTGGGAATTCTCCAGATCGAAATTGTCGCCAGGGCCGTAAAGATTCGTCGGCATCGCCGAAATGAAATTGCGCCCGTACTCGCGCGAATACGCCTGGCACAACTTGATGCCCGCGATTTTCGCGATCGCGTAAGCCTCGTTCGTCGGCTCCAGCGCGCCGGTCAGCAGCGATGCCTCTTCGATCGGTTGCGCCGCGAATTTTGGGTAGATGCACGAGCTGCCGAGGAAGAGCAGCTTGCGCACGTCGAAGTCATGCGCGGCCTCGATCACGTTGTTCTGGATGCGCAAATTTTCGAGCAGGAACTCAACCGGAAAATCGTTGTTCGCCTTGATCCCGCCGACTTTCGCAGCCGCCAGCACCACGACTTTTGGCCGCGCGATTTCAAAAAACCGCCGCACCGAATCACGGTCGCGCAAATCCGTTTCCGCCCGCGTCTGCGTCACGAGTTGCGCGTAACCGGCCTGCTGCAATTCGCGGAGGATTGCGCCGCCCGCGAGCCCGCGATGACCGGCGACAAAGATGGATTCGGAGGTTTGCACGCGCGAAAAGTGGGAGGAAAAGCGCCGGTTGTCGAATGACGAATGCACGGCCATTCGGTCGTTGATTCCTAATTCCTAATTCCTAATTCTTATGTCCATGCCGCGACTCCAAGTTCTCAAGACCTACAAACTAGCCATCGGCGGCAAATTTCCGCGTGGCGAAAGCGGTCGCGTCACCGCCGCGTATGCGCTCGATGGCCGCACGCAGCTCGATAACTTCTGCGTCGCCTCGCGCAAAGACTTCCGCGATGCCGCCGTCGCCTCGCGCAAAGCGCAGCCCGGCTGGGCGAAAGCCAGCGCGTATCTGCGCGGCCATTTTCTCTACCGCGCCGCCGAAATCGCCGAGCAGCGCGCCGCCGAACTCACCCGCGAACTCACCCGCGCCGGAATCCGCAGCGCCGCCGCCGAAGTCACCACCGCGATCGACCGCCTCGTCCACTACGCGGGCTGGACGGATAAATTTACGCAACTCTTCGGCAGCGTGAATCCCGTCGCCAGTTCTCACTTCAATTTCACCTCACCCGAGCCCACCGGCATCGTCGTCGTCCTCTGCCCCGACACGCCCGCGCTCCTCGGCCTCGTCTCGCTCATCGCTCCCGCGATTCTCAGCGGAAACGCGGTCATCGTGCTCGCGTCCGAAACCGTCCCGCTCGTCGCCATCACCCTCGCCGAAATCCTCGCCACGAGCGACCTGCCCGGCGGCGTCGTGAATATCCTCACCGGCAAACGCGCCGAACTCGCGCCGCATTTCGCCAGCCACATGGACATCAACGCAGTCGTCGATGGTTCCGGCGATGCCGCAGTCGCGGAAACTTTGCGCGCCGGCGCAGCGCTCAATCTCAAGCGAATCGCGACCCGCTCACTGGCCACAAAGGATTGGTCCAGCGCCAAAGCGGAAGACCCATACTGGATTCTCGACAACGTCGAGATGAAGACCGCCTGGCATCCGATCGGCCTGTAAAGCCGTTGGTCTTTGGTGCAAAGAGACGGTTCGCTCCGGCCAGAGTGGTGTTGCTAATCCAGGTCCAGCAGGGCTTTCGCCTCCCGCCACTCCACCAGCGGCTTGCCGGCATTTTCCGCGATGGCCGTTTGTAGGTCGCGGTAGTCCTCCAAATCCTCCACCCGGCTTTGGAGCAGTTCGACGGTTCGATTAAGTGCCTCAATTTTATCGAGCATAGCGGAGTCAGTCATAGGCATCCTTTCGATCTTTCACACCATAGACACCGATTGCGTCACCTTCCAGTGTGATGAGCACCCGGTGATTCGCGACGCGCAGGCGAAAGTGGTTTGTGTGAGCTTTGAGCTTTTTCACGTCACCGCTCAGATTATCGCACAGGGAATCGAGGCGAAAGCCAATGTTGCGGCGCACATCCTTCGGCAATGCCCGCAGTTGTTCGATGGCCTGTTCGCTGATGAGAAGTCGATATCTCACGGAGCAGGAATAGCCTGGCGACCGAATGCTGCGGAAGCACAAGTTTGCCGCGAGCGTTTTCTTTTCACCATCCACGAGACAGTTAGCGTGCTGCGATGCGCGCACTTCTCCTCATTCTCGACAGCGTCGGCTGCGGCCATGCGCCGGACGCCGCGGCTTATGGCGACGAGGGTGCAAACACGCTCGGCCACATCGCCGCGCGCACGCCAAATCTCGACGCGCTCGGCCTCGCCGCGATCATGGGCCGCGAAGGCCCGCCGCCTCGCGCGAGCTGGGGCCGCATGACGGAAAAATCCGCGGGCAAGGACACGACGACCGGGCACTGGGAAATCGCGGGCGTCATCACCGAAAGGCCGCTCGGAACATTCGCGCATTTTCCCGCTGCACTCGTCCGCGCGATTGAGGCGGAAGCCGCGGTAAAATTCATCGGCAACTATGCGCAGAGCGGCACCGCGATCCTCGACGAACTCGGCGAGGAACACGTCCGCACCGGCAGTCCGATCCTTTACACCTCCGCCGATTCCGTCCTCCAAATCGCCATGCACGAGGACGTGATCCCGCTCGCGCGCCTCTACGAAATCTGCCGCATCGCGCGCCGCCATTGCGATGTGTGGCAAATCGGACGCGTCATCGCCCGGCCATTCGTCGGAACGTCGGGCGCTTGGCGGCGCACCAGCGGACGCCACGACTACTCCCTCGTCCCGCCGCCGACGGTGCTCAACGCGCTCACGGCCGCCGGAATCCCCGTGCGCGGCATCGGAAAGATCAGCGACATCTTCGCCGCCAGCGGCCTCACCGACTCCACGCCCACGAAGACCAACGCCGAAGGCATGGCCACCATCGCCCGCCTCTGGAGCGAAACCGAACGCGGCCTCCTTTTCGCCAACCTCGTCGATTTCGACATGCTCTTCGGCCACCGCCGCGATCCCGCCGGCTACGCCACCGCCCTCGCCGAGTTCGACGCCTGGCTCCCCTCCTTTCTAAAAAAGACCACGCCCGACGACCTCATCATCATCACCGCCGACCACGGCAACGACCCCACCTGGACCGGCACCGACCACACCCGCGAACAAGTCCCCCTCCTCGTCCTCCACGGCCCCAACGCCACCCCGCTCGGCACCCGCCAAACCTTCGCCGACATCGCCGCCACCCTCGCCAAATACTTCGCCCTCCCCGAGCCGTGGAAAGTCGGGGAAGCGTTCATCTAAATCTGGGCCGCGTCTGCTCCGCGCAGGGAGAAGAGCGCGATTCTCGAGTTGAACTCGTTCTTTGAGTCTGAGCTTGCCACCTTGCCTAGAGGCCAGTCTTGAGAATTGCGATTATGTTTCCGTCGAAATCAATCTTCGCCAAAATGGTGTTTTTTACCATTCCACCAAATGCATTTTTTCCCCTGAAGCCTGTGCCAACAATCAGAAACGCCCCCTTATCTTCAAACCTCGTCTCCTCATGCTTATAGCTGTCAGGGTCGTTCATAGATTTCTTAATGTGCGCCACCAAGTTCCGATGAGACCCATCCCATCGACTGAATTGGCGCTCGATTCTCTCGTTTCGTGCGGCTGCTTCACTCGCGATTTTGGTCGCCACCTCCGCCGCAATTCGATCTTTCTCTTTCTGCGCTTCGCAACGCTTTCGATAGACTGCCAGCTTCTGCGTAACCCTCGCATCTTGAGGCGCTAGATTTGAAAGTTCGTTATACAGTTCGAAACTGCGTTTATCATTCTGAGCCGGAGTATTGGGCAACTCCGCAGTGATCTCCTGTATTCTCGCTGCATCTTGTTGTTTTCGTTTTTCCAGATGCTGTGCGGCCTTTTTGGCAGCGATCCGGTTATTCGCTTCGGAACGAAGCTGCACCAATTCGGAATCTCTGAGGTGGACCCCGGAATCCGGCCAGAGTGGCTAGCAATTAAGCTATGGCGGGGTGGCGTGTGAGAGTGGTGGATGATTCGGGGATTGAGGTCAATACGGGAGCTGCTTTGTGGGTGGTTCTGCCGAGGGGGCTCCGCTT
>JANNWY010000239.1:0-6480 GCA_031409335.1 Chthoniobacteraceae bacterium
TGCCACGGACAACGAGTTTTTGCTTTCATCCGCGCTCAAGACGCTGGTGGGTTATCCCGTCGATGGCATCGTCGCGGAGAATCAGGGCCGGATGCACGCAACCCCGCCGGCCAACGTGCAATTTGCGCGCGTGCCGGGGACAACCACGGTGCTGGCTCCGCCCGCGCCTGCTTCTCCGTATCCCGCGGGCTCGCCTTTCCGTCTCTACGCCACGAGCGATATCCGCTCCAGTGGCGGAAACTCGGGCGGCCCGTTGTGTGTGCAGTTTGGAGGAGGAAACTATTACCCCGCAGGCATCTTCCTTGGCGGTGCGGGGCAGAGCGTGGTGCGGGCGATTGACAGTCAGGTGATCGATCTCTTTCGGCGCGCCGAAGTCCATGGCTACGATGGCTCCAACAACACCGGAGGAGGGATCGTGCAGGTCAATCCGCCGCTGGCCGGCGGGGCATTCAGTGCGGCGTCGATCACGGTGAACATCGCCCCGGCGGGGGCGGTGAATGGTGGGGCCCGCTGGAAGCTGGGCACGAACGCAACCCTCCAACAGAGCGGAACGCAGCTTAGTTCGCTTTCGCCCGCGAACTACAACCTCGTGTTCACGGGTGCTTCAGGATTCATCACGCCTGAGACGACTTCGAGAACATTAAGCGGAGGCGCGCTCTCCACGATCAACGCGACCTACAATGGATTCACCACCCACCCTGCCAGCCGCACGGTGTTCGCGTTTGAAGATGCGACTTTCAGCGTCGCCGTATCGGGGACGCCCACGAGCTACCAATGGCACTTCAGGCCCACCGTGGGCGCCACGGTAATTATCTCCGGTGCCACCTCGAGTTCCTACACCCGGGTCAATGTGGACAACTCCGCGCGAGGCGAATACGCCGTCGCAGTGACGTGGCCGAATGGAGTAATCCTCAGCAGCTTCGCAACGCTGACGGTGAATCCCACGGCGCAGGCGATCACCTTTCCGCAACCGCCAAACCGAATCCTCGATGATGGCAGCTTCGTCCTTGATGCCTCGGCCAGTTCCGACCTGCCGGTGGCCTTTCAGCTCCTTTCCGGCCCGGCCACCTTGAACGGCGACTCGCTGACTCCGACCGGGCTTGGCACGGTGACGGTGCGAGCTTCGCAGCCGGGCAATGCCAACTATAGCGCCGCAGCCAACAAGATTCGGTCTTTCGATGTGCTGGGCGACAACCTGAATGCATGGCGGACGCGGCGCTTTACCGCCGCCGAACTCGGCAACCCGCTCATCTCCGGCCCACTCGCAGACTTTGACGGCGATGGGGCCAATACGCTGTTGGAATTCTCGCTCAACCTTGATCCGAAACTAGGAGATCGCGTCACGATGACCGCAGTGACGGGCACCCGCGGTCTGCCGCTGATCCGCTCGGAAAACATCAGCGGCCAGCAGAAGCTCACGGCGGAGTTCGTCCGGCGGAGGGCGGCAGGCTCGCCCGGGATTACTTACAACGTTGAACTGAACAGCGTTCTAACCAATCCGACTGGGTGGACGACTGGCGGCACGGAAGTCGTGACGCCTATCGACGCCACTTGGGAGCGCGTCAAAGTTACCGATCCGCAGCCAGCTTTGACCACGCGCTATGGCAGGCTCAAAGTTACCATGCCGTAGAGACCCCGACGTTTATCGCAGAGTCGGCTGCTCGTTCAGCCGCACCGTCGTCCGGCTCTTCAGCCCCGTCCGCAAAATATCCCGCACCGCCAGCGGATCATCATTCTTCGCCGGAGCCGCCTTAGTCCCCGGCCTCTCGATGGAAACCACCCGCTCCACCTCGATCACCGAAGCATCCTGACATCGCCCCACTTGCGGGAGAAAAATCAACGGGGCAAGAACCAGAAGACAACCGGCGATTTGAGAGCGCATAGCCGCGGGAAGATGCGCCTTTCCCTCCGCATCCAACAAACTTTTTCGTAGAAGATGCGGCGGAAGTCGGCATCCGCCCCGCGACTCATCACGCACTCTCCGGTCGAAACAGCATGAACAACTTTGCATCGGATCGCGCGCGGCTTTCCACCTTGCCCCACTTGCCGCTCCTGCTAGCCTCACCCACCGTGAAGTTGCTCCTCGAAAACCTCCCCGCCTCACTGCACGACCGGCGCGACACGCTCGCCCGGTGCCTCACCGCGATGGACGCCGCCCTGCCCATCCAGCAGGTCATCCTCTTCGGCTCCCACGCCCGCGGCGACGCGCGGCCGGATAGCGATGTCGATCTCTGTCTTGTGGCCGAAGGGGCCGCGCGACAATTTGAAGCCGCCCGGCAATGGCGCACGGCGATGTCTCCACTGCGGCCTTTCATCGCTTTCGATCTTGTCCCCATCTCTCCGGAGCGCCTTGCGGAAAAAAAAGAACGCGGCGATTTTTTCTTCGGGACCATCATGCAGGAGGGAGTTCCCATTGCCGCGCAAGACTGATTCCGGCAATCCCGCCGACTGGGTGCTCGTCGCGGAGGTGGATCTGGCAATGGTGCGCCACAGCCTCGACGACGATTCCACTTTTTCCGGCTGCCAGGCCAAGCTGGCCGAGGCGCTGGAAAAGCTGATGAAAGCGGCCTTGCTGGGCGCGGGGTGGCAACTCGTCAAAACGCACAACCTTCTCCTGCTCGCCGACGAACTTTCGCTTCGCGACCCCGCACTGGATGCGGAAGTTCGCCCGCTCTGCGAGGTGCTATCGGAATTCTACCTCGGGACACGCTACCCCGGATTTGACTTCGAGGATCCCGACTGGCCCGCCTTCCGCGCGCGGTTCGATGCCATCACTGCACTCGCCGTGAAAATCCGCGCCCGCATTTTACCACCCGCGCCGTGAACCTTGAACCGATGACCTGGCCGCCAGCCCATTTGTCATTCTATTTCGAGAGCAGAAATCCTGACCGTCAAATTCCGCCGCGAACTCAAATCCCATGAATCGGATTCTTTTGCGCCTACGGGCAGTTTGCAGCCGGATCGTTTTACTGATCGAAACCAAGTTAAACTGCGGGAAGGAAAAAAGGGGCACAGCGGGTGCGGCAATCATCGTCGCCGTCCTTTTCTTCGCAGCGAAGACCGGATGGTTTGATACCCGCAACACTCCGGCTGCCAGAGCAAAAATATGCGAAAATATTCTGCTGACCCTTTTCCCCGTTGTCTTGGGAGAATACTCTTGTCAAAGCCTGCGCAATTTGTAAAAACTATAACTTAAGGAGCAGGTCGCCCTTCACCCGCTGAATTGCCTGAACTAGGACCGCTCAGTGGGTGATCTTTAACGCATTCCCGTTCTCAACAATCGGGAGCGTGCCCCCAACGCCAGCATAACACCGCAGTTCTTTCGATCTATGGACACCCACCCCCGCTTGACCCGCCTGACACGCAACCTCGCGGTCCCGATCCTGGCTCTCGTGGGCGCTGCGGTCTGGTTTACCTGGCCGACCGCAAATCGTTCCGAGACGCCGCGCTCCCAGATGGCGGGTCGAACGCAGGCACCGGTCGTCGCCGTGATCGATGCCCCTTTTCCACCCCCCGCAGCACTGACCGGCGAGGCGGCGAACGCGCAGTTACGGAAGGACGGCCAATACGAATCGCTCGCGGCGGCTTTCACGGCAGCGCGTTATGCGGCGGAGAAAATCGACCCGGCCGGCGAGCACTCGCGCGGGGCGGAATATTTTGCGGCTAATCCGGGGCAGCAGTTGCGGGCCTGGTTTTCCCCGGACGGCGTGGAACTGGCCAGTGGTCTGCCGACGCGCGAAGGTGCCGAGCCGTGGAGCGTGCAGGTGCGGCTGCGCGCGGCGGGGCGGACGGCTGCGCTCACCGCGACGGCGCCGCGGGCGATCCGCGCGGAGGGTGGCCGCGTGGAGATGAGCGACCGCGCGGGGGCGATCACCGAGTGGTTTGAAAACAAACGCGAGGGCCTCGAACAGGGCTTCACCATCGCGCAGCCACCGCCGGGCGCGGGGCCGCTGGAACTGGTGCTGGCGGTGAGTGGCGAAATGCGCGTGGTGGCCGATGGCGTCCACATCGCGGATGCGGACGGCGCGGAGGTGGTGAGCGCGACCGGGCTGAAAGCGTGGGACGCGGACGGTCGCACCCTGGCCGCGCGGATGGAGGTGCGCGGCTCGGAGCTGGCGCTGGTCGTGGCGGATGCGGGTGCGCGTTACCCGGTCACCGTCGATCCGCTCTTTGCGAATTTGGAGTCGCGGCTCGTGGAGGATTTAGCGGCAGGTGATGGACTCGGCCTTTCGGTGGCCTTGAGCGGGGATACCGCGCTGGTGAGCGCTCCAGTCGACGACGCTCCCGGAGATGCAGCCGGAAGTGCGTATGTGTTTGTGCGCAGCGGGACGCTGTGGAGCCAGCAAGCCAAGCTGACCGCCAGCGATGGCGCGGCGAACGACTACTTCGGCTCGTCGGTGGCCTTGAACGGCGACACCGCGCTGCTGGGCGCTCGAAACGACGACACGGGCGTCGGAGCCTTCGCGGGGAGCGCGTATGTGTTTGTGCGCAGAGGGACGACCTGGAGCCAGCAAGCCAGGCTGATTGCCAGCGATGGGGCGGCCCGCGACCAGTTCGGCTACTCGGTGGCCTTGAGCGGGGACACCGCGCTGGTGGGCGCTCCCTCCGCAGGTCAAACGATTCCCGGAAACCGCGATGGAGCCGGCAGTGCGTATGTGTTTGTGCGCAGCGGGACACTGTGGAACCAGAAAGCCAAGCTGACCGCCGGCGATGGTGCGGCCTACGACTACTTCGGTGAATCGGTGGCCTTGAGCGGGGATACCGCGCTGGTCGGCGCTTATGGAGACGACTCGGACGCCGGAAGCGCGTACGTGTTTTTGCGCACCGGGACGGCTTGGCCCCAGCAGCAGAAGCTGACCGTGACCGCCAGCGATCGTGCGAGCGGCGATAACTTCGGCAACGCGGTGGCCTTGAGCGGGAACACCGCGCTGGTGGGCGCTCGATATGACAACCCGGGCCCCGGAGCCAAAGCCGGGAGCGCGTATGTGTTTGTGCGCACCGGGACAAACTGGAACCCGGAGCAGAAGCTGACCGCCAGCGATGGTGCAGCCGGCGATCTCTTCGGAACCTCTGTGGCCTTGAACGGGGATACCGCGCTGGTGGGCGCTATCCGTGCCGATGGGCCTGCCGGAGCCGATACCGGAATTACGTATGTGTTTGTGCTCAGCGGGACGCAGTGGAGCCCGCAAGTCAAACTGACGGACGGAGTGGATTCCTCGGGAGAAGACGTCATCGGCACCTCAGTGGCCGTGAGCGGGGATACCGCGCTGGTGGGCGCTCCAGACGACGACACGCCGGCCGGAAGTAACGCCGGGAGCGCGTATGTCTTTGTACGCAGCGGGACGCTGTGGAACCAGCAAGCCAAGCTGACCGCCAGCGATGGCGCGGCCAGCGACGTCTTCGGCTTCTCGGTGGCCGTGAGCGGGGATACCGCACTGGTGGGCGCTCCACACGGCAGCACGCCTGACGTAACCGATAACGGAAGCGCGTATGTGTTTGTGCGCAGCGGGACAAGCTGGAGCCAGCAGGCCAAACTAGGCAGAACGATTTTCACAAACGCCGCCCCGATCACGATCAACAATAACGTTCCCGCTGCACCATATCCCTCGCCGATGACGGTATCCGGCGTTGCTGGGAATCTGTCGGCTGTGCGTGTCTCGCTCCTCGGCTTGCGCCACACCTACCCGCAAGACATCCGGGTGCTGCTGGTCAGCCCTTCGGGCCGGAGGGTGCTGCTCATGTCGGGAGCGGGCGGAGACACTGACGCATCGAATGTCGATTTGACCTTCGCCGCCGACGCCACGATTTCACTCCCGGTTGACCCAGTCGCATTTTCCAGCGGGACGTTCTTGCCGACGTCAACCGATTTCGATAACTCAGATTTTCCAAGCCCCGCGCCCGCGGGTCCTTACACGACCACATTAACCACGTTCACCGGGGAGCCGGCGAATGGCCTCTGGCAGCTCTACGTATTCGACAGTTTCCCCACTGCGGATTCCGGATCAATCGACCGCGGCTGGACGCTGGAAATCCTCGCCTCGTCGCTGGGCGCCTCGTCGCAGGGGTTTGGCTACTCGGTGGCCTTGAGCGGGGATACCGCGCTGGTGGGCGCTCCCTACGACGACACGCCGGCCGGAACCAATGCTGGAAGTGCGTATGTATTTGTGCGCAGCGGGACGCTGTGGAGCCAGCAAGCAAAGCTGACCGTCAGCGATGGCGCGGTCCGCGACTTTTTCGGCCTTTCGGTGGCTTTGAGCGGGGAGACCGCGCTGGTGGGCGCTCCATTCGACGACCCGCCTGCCGGAACCGATGCCGGAAGTGCGTATGTGTTTGTGCGCAGCGGGACGCTGTGGAGCCAGCAAGCCAAGCTGACCGCCAGCGATCGTGCGGCCGAAGACCGTTTCGGCTACTCGGTGGCCTTGAGCGGGGACACCGCGCTGGTGGGCGCTCCCTCCGCAGGTCAAACGATTCCCGGAAACC
>JANNWY010000240.1:0-1765 GCA_031409335.1 Chthoniobacteraceae bacterium
CCGATGATGATCGCCCGGTTCGCGAGCGACCAATGAATCATCTTGTTGAGCATTACTTGGCCTCCTCCGCTTTGGGTGCGGGCTTGAAGGCTGGCGGCTCCGCGGGCGATGACCCGCGCCGCTTCGTGACCGTCGAGACGATGAGCAGCACGAAAAGCACGCCGCTCACGATCTTCCACAGCGGGCTCGCGTGTGCGCCCTCGCCGTGGCCGTGGCCATCGTCGCCCGCCTTGGCCGCCTTCGCCTGGTCTTCAGGCTTTAGCTCGCCGCCATCGGCGGCGTGTTCATGGCCGTGCGCCGCGTCGAGAGCATCCTTCAGCGAAAGGCTGCCGCCGCCCGCAAAGGCGAGCGAATACGCGCCCTGCCGCACCACCTTATCGCCCGGCAGCAGACCGCTTGTGATCTCCACAAAGCGGTCATTCATTTGCCCGACTTCGACCTGCGTCTTCACGAAAGCGTTCTTCAAATCGAAATCCTCGACATAGACGAAGCGGTTCGACGCCTCGCCTTGCAAAGCAGCGCGCGGCACGCTGACCACGCCGGAGCGTTTGCTGAGCACGATGGAAAACTCGGCGCGCATATCGGCGCGGAGCAGTCCGCCCGTGTTGGGCAGACGAAAGATCGCGTCGATGGTGCCGCTCTGCTTGTCCGCGGATGTGCCGAAGCGCAGCAGCTCGCCGTCGAAGCCTTCATTTGGCAGCGCGGCAACTTTGATGTGCGCTACGGTGCCCGGCTTCATGCTGCCGGCCTGGTGCTCCGGCACGCGCGCCACCGCATAGACTTCGGTCAGGTCGGTGATTTCGAGTAGCGCCTTGTCCGGCTCCAGCGGATCGCCGAGCCGTGCATCGACTTTCGTGACCAGCCCGCCGATGGGCGCCTTGAGCATGATGCTCGGCGGAGGATCGCCCGGCTGACGGCTCTCCAAGCGCGCCACTTCCTGTCCCGCAGTCACTTGATCGCCGGGGTTGGCTTTCAGCTCCATGATGCGCCCCGGCACGCGGCTGCTGACAGCGGCGACCTTGCTGGGAATCGCCTCGATGCGCCCGAGCGCAAAGATGATTTCCTCGAAGTCGGTCTCATCGACCTCGACGGTTTCGATGCGGAGATTTTTCACTCCCGTCTCGTCGAGCACGACGGTGTTCGCCGAGCGCTTGTTGTCGGTCTTTTTCTCCTGGGCAAAACCGAGGCTGGCGGCGGCGCAGAAGGCCAGAATGGGAAGGATGCGTTTCATTATTTGTAAGTCTTTGAAGTTGGGTTGGATTGGCTCGTCGCGGCGGAATGCCGGATGCGGGCGAGTTGATATTCGCGGAGCGCGTCGAGGCGCTGGCGCTGGAGTTCGAGGCGGCGCGTGCGCGCGCGCAGCACGTCGGTGAGCGGCGTCTGGCCGGTGGAGTAGCTGCTCCGAAGCTGGTCCTCGATCCGCGTGGCGGCGGGCAACACTTTGTCGTCGAGTTCGCCGATGAGCTTGGAGTAGGCGCGCATTGCACCGAGGGCCGCGAACACTTCCGCGTTCGCGCCGAGCTTGGTCGCATCCACTTCCAGCGCCGCTCGCGTGGCGGCGGCTTCCGCCTCGCGGATGCGCCCGGAGTTGTTGTTCCAGATGGGCAGCGGCAGGCTGAAACGGAAGCCGATGATTTGCTCGGTTTCGACCGGCTCGGGGACATCGAGCGTGCGGTCGCGGGTGTAGGAAGCACCGACGCCGAAGTCCTCCCAGCGTCGGGCGCGCTGCTCCAGCACGACCGAGCGAGCGGCTTCCGCGCGGGAT
>JANNWY010000241.1:0-8584 GCA_031409335.1 Chthoniobacteraceae bacterium
GGCACCCAGACCCAGCCGACCCGATCGACCCGCGCCCAACGGCCGTAGTGATACACGGCCCATGAATAAGGCTCCTCGGAATCCCAGGTCCATCCTGCGTCCGTATAAAGCCAGTGACCGTCGCTATACGGCCGCCAGTCACGACTTACATCCCGAGGCTGCCAGCAATATCCGTAGTCACCGACCTCCCGCCAATCACCGTAGGATTCAAGGTGATCGTGGAAAAAATCCACGGAGACTTCGACGGCGGCCTTTGCCGCAGGTGTGAGCGCCCCGAACAGGATGGTGCCGGCAAGAATGGAATGGAAGAGTTTCATGGGTGGTAAAGTGTCAAATGCGGGGCGTCGTCGTGAAATGGTGGTGATTGTCCCGGCCCGCCGCACACATGCGGCGGGCCTTCGAGTGGCAGCGGGAGGACACCGGCTCCAAAGGAGCCGGCTTGGATCAATACGCGCGGATGGTATGCGTTTCGGTCGTCGCTCTCGCGGGGCTGCGGGTCGTGGTTTCTTCGGTCGTGGTCGTGGTGCTATGCACAGCGGGCTCGTGTCTGTCCTCGACGGTTGTGCAGGCGGGGAACGACAGGAAGGCGGCGGTGGCGAGGCAGGAGAGGATGAGTGTTTTCATAGTGGAGTTGTTGTTGGGATGGTTACTTTGTGGTTGTCGTTGTGGACTTCTTTTCCTCGGTGGTCGTGGCTGGAGGTGGGTTGATGATTGTCGTGTTGTTTTCCACCTTCTTCTCCTCCTTTGCGGGAGGGTTGACGATGGTCGTGTTCTTCTCTACGACCGGAGGCGCGGTGTTTACGTCGCAGCCGACGAGGACGAGTGCCGATGTGGCAAGGATGATGAGTGATTTCATGGTGTTTTGCAGGTTGCGCTGCACCATTGCCGGCACGCCGAGCCCGTGAGGGCCGGCGCACCAGTCAATGCGCTGCGATCGACGGTTATTTTTCCGTTGTGGTGGTAGTAGTGGTCTTCTTTTCTTCAATCGCCGGGGCTGTCTTCAGGACGGCTTTTCTGACGATCACTTTGGTGGCCATCATACGGTCGCCAACTTTGGAGTAATGCACGGTCACCGGGAGGCCGGATTTCACCGTTTCGATAGAGACGGGCGCTCCTGTTTCATCGACGTAGGTGGTCGTTTTGCTGTAGCTGTAACGCACTGGATCGGGCGAGGTCTCCGATCGGACGATGATCGTCTCCGGCCCAAACTCGCTGATGGTTCCAGCGGTGGTGGTCGTAGTGATTTTCTTCTCTTCGATCGCCGGGGCGTCTTTGACGACGCGTTTCCTTACAATGACTTTGGAGGCCATCATCCCGTCGCCGACTTTGGTGTAATACACAGTGACCGGGAGGCCGGACTTCACCGTCTCGATTGAGACGGGCGCTCCGGTCTCATCGACGTAGGTGGTCGTCTTGCTGTAGCTGTAGCGGATGGGCTCGGGCGAACTCTCCGACCGGATAATGATCGTTTCCGGCCCGAACTCGCTGATGGTTCCGGCGGAGGTGATGGTCGTCGTCGTCTCCTTGACGGCTGTTTGCGCGATGGAGAAGTTGACGGAGATCAGCAGAAGTCCCGAAAGGATTGTGCCGGTGAGTATGTGTTTGGTTTGTTTCATCGCAAGTCCATCGGAGATGCCTCTGCGGATGGTCGTATCTTTCGCAAATCTGTTTCGCGCGCCGCGGTCGCCTGGCCCGGGCGGAGAACGATCCCACCTTCTCCCTGCGCAAGGTCGCCGGGCGCGTGGGCATCGAGCCTTCCTACCTGAGCAAGATCGAGCGCGGGGAGCCGCCGCCTCCGGGCGAACAGACCATCCTCCGTCTGGCCGAGGAACTGGGTAAAAATCCCGATGTGCTGCTCGCGCTGGCCGGGAAGGTTTCGAGCGATCTGCTCGAAATCATCCGCGAACGTCCCACCGTGGTCGCGGAACTCCTGCGCGCGGTGCGGGGCCTGTCCGCCAAACGCGTTTCCCTCATCTCCCGCCAGATCCCCGATGGCGACTGGTGAGCAAAGTGGGCGGCTCTTCCCAGAGCCGCCAGCGGGGCTGGGAAGCCCCGCCTACATCGCCTGGCAACTCCGCGCCCACGTCGAGCGGCAGATCGGGCACATCCTCCCCGAGTTCCTGCGTCCCGAGGAACGCACCGCTTTGCTCGCGGAGCTGGAGTCGCGCTGGGGATTTCGTCGGCTCGACGATGAGGCGCAGGATCGGCATCGCCTCCGGGTGCGGACCTTGACGGCGGACGAGATCGAAGCCGCCCTGCGCACCGCGGCTCTGCGCACCGCCGGATGGCACGACGCATCGTTCCCGGCACTGACCATCGCCTTTCAGCGCACGCTGCGGATTCCCGACGACGGCCGGACTTACCCGCTGCCCGCCGGCCTCGGCGCGTTCCCCCTCCGTTCCGTGGACGACATTCCCGCCACGGCTCCGGCCTCCTGGCTCCAGCGCGGCGGGGTCGTTTTGCCCATGTATCAGAGCGAGGCGCTCTGGATCAGCTTCTCGGCGCGGTATCCGTGCGCGGTGAAGATCGCAGCGGGAAAGATCAACGCCGTCTCCGGCGAAGCGTGGACCGCGGAGCTGCACAGCGAGCCGCAGGATTACGTCGTCGTCCCCGGCCAGCCGTGGCTCGATGGCTTCTCCATCGGCGAAGGGCTCATCCGGCAATTCGTCGCCCTGCCGCTCGGCGCGGGTGAATCGGTCGAGGAGCAACTCACCGGGCGGGCGGACGTGGGCGGGATGCAGCTTCAGGTCTATCCGCTCTCCGCGGAAGCCTACTATCGCGACGAGGTGGCTCCCGCGCTGCCGTCGTCGTTGTGCGAACTCTTCGACCAGTTCTTCGACGAGCATCTGGAAAAGGAGGAACCGATTTACTACGGGCCGATCTCCCGCGGCCTATCCCCCTTACCAATGGCAGGCTCAATGGGGCTGGGGGCTGGTGGAAAGATGCGCCAGGAAATCTACAAAGACCGGCATCCCTTCGCCGATTGGGATCAAACCCAGACTCGCCGCTGCTTTGTCCACCTCTGCAATTCCTTGGTCTGGCGGCAAGTCACCGGCACGAATCCTCCGCATCCGCCGTTGACCGCCAAGGAATACCGGCAGGCGGGCATCCCGTGGTTCGACTACTACCGCGACGACCTAAAGCCGCTCAAAGGTTCCGAGAGTCTGGCCCGAGTCAAAAGCGTGGCGCAACTCGGCCAGGAAAAGAACAGCCAGCCGCTCCCGGAGAATTCGTCCATCACGCCGGAACTCAGCGTCCAATACGGCAACACCCGCCGGCCCGGAGAGATTCGGGAGTTCCAAGATACTGCATGAGGCTGGCGAGAATCGCCGTCGCAGAAAACAGTTCGCTCTTTATGGACCGGGGCGACCATTTGTCCCCTGTCATGCCTTGGCAAATGTGCGCAGAAACCCGATTGCTTCCTGACGCGTTGGGAATGTGGCTTCGATTCTCGCGCCGTTGTTGAAACGAACGACGATTTCAAACATTTCCCGCTGCTCGGCATCTTCTTGGACCCGAGACGAGTTCTCCTCCTCGATTAGGTAGGCAATCGCACTCTCGACATCCGCGTATTCAATCGTGTGGCCGCGGAGGATAGCCAGACGAACGGAAACCACACCTCGTAGCAGCGACGCTTCCAGTTTCATTTGGAACTCAGCAACCTGGGCGGCATGAAGGCGGTATAATGACTTCAAGAAACGCTCAATCGTCGCCGGCTGCGGCAGCGTCTCCCATTGTGATATCTTGCGCTGGAATTCGTCCTCAGTCGTGACGCTATCGACGGACGCCGCATTGATCCCGACTTCTTGGAACGCCTCGATGATGGAGTCGTATGGGATGTGAAGAACGGAGAATCCTTTCGACTCGAGCTGGGCGAGAGCGTTGCGAGTGAACTCGCCCGAAAGCACGGCCCCGCAGAACGGCTGATGGCGCGCGAAGGTCAGCGCGACGGGAAATACCGCCGCTTCAATCTCCTGAACTTTGTTCTTCGAGTGCTTGGTGTATCTGCGCCACGCTGATTCGATAAATGCCACGGGCACGCCGATCGCGTCGTCTGTGCCACCTCGTTCCAGCACGTAATCAAGGTCGTGGCGATTGCCGTAGGCATCCAGCCATGTCACTTTCGACAAGTCTTTGCCGCCCAGTTTCGCTCGCGCCCGGCGGGGCTTCTTGTAGTCGAGGTAAAGTGCGTGTTTCCCCGCGATACTCCTGAGCATATCGAGAACGAATTGCTCAAAGATGTCGCCGATCATCTGTCCCCAGCGATGCGCGTGTGATTCAGCCATAGGTTATCCGCGAACCCAAAGATGGCCTTCGCAAAGCGGAACGCGGTGCTTGCGGTTTTTCCACTTGTTGTTTCGGTCGCGAAGCTTCTCGAAATTCCACGATTCAAAACCAGCAGCCAACGCCAACTTGCCGAACCATTCGATAACCGGCACATAGACGCCATACGGTGCGGAATCGCCGATGACAAAACAGACCTCCGACGGCGACGCGCAAACCCGCCGGAGTGCCGTCCATGTCTGCGCCATGTCGAGAAAGTAGCAAGCGATCATGTTATTGTAGGTCTTCTTGCCCCCACGCTCTAAACGCACCGAGGAAAGTTCGCGGCAAACCGGCACAATCTCGTCCCGGATCGGTGCGAGTTCCGGTAAGGCGAGCACTTCGTCGAGATTCACGGATTTCGGCGGGACGTGTTGGGAGCAGGCGCGAACCAAGTGTCGCCTCACGGTTTCCTGGAGGTCGCCCCAGCCGCGAATCTCGCCCATGAACGCCATCTCCAGGCGCGTGGCATCAGCGTAGTCGTAATTGTTCGCGTACGGCGGCGAGGTGATGACCAGCGTGGCCCAACCGTCCGGCACGGTCGCGCATTTGCGCGCATCATCCACACGCAACTTCGCCAGTGGTTTGGCTCGGCTCGCCATGAAACGAATGTCGGCGGCAATCATCTGCACCACCTTTCGCAGCGTGACTTCGGGCGGCGGTGGCACGGTCTTGCGCCGACCGGGCAGCACATATTGCCACGGCGCTGTGCCCGCTTCGGAAACAATGCGCAGCGACGACACGAGCGCCATCCACAGGAGTCCGGCTTCGGGCGAGCCGTCCAGCTCAATCTCGACGGCCTGACGGAAACGGTCGAGATAATCCAGCGTCTCCAGCCCGTAACACTTCCCGATGATCTCCGGGTAATGCTCCGTTTGCGCCGTCGCCTTCCGGGCAAAGCCGAACGCTTTTTCCGCTTTGGCCGTGAACCGCTCGGGGTCGGTGGTGTAACTCAACTTGGCTTGCGCCACCCGATGCACGAACGGGTGCGCTTCGATGCCGTAGGACGGGACGCCCATTTCATCGCACGCCAGACAAGTCGTTCCCGAACCGACGAACGGGTCAAGCACCCGGAGATCGCTGCCATTTCGCTCTGCCAGCAACCATTTCACCCACTCCGCCGAAAAGCCCGCGCTGTAGCGAAACCAGCGGTGAACCGGCAGCCGCATGTTGTTGAGAAAGTTGGACGTGTGCCCTACGACATCCAGCGTGGGACGAACCTCCTTGGCTTCCTGGTCCGCTTCAAACAAGTCGAGCACGGCTTGCTCGTAATCTTCGCGAAGAACGAGCAAGACGGGGTCCGCTTCGGGCACTGCGGTGGTTTGTATTGAATCGGGCATCCTTCGAGGAAGCTGACTCCGCGCTGCCGGGAACTGCAAGCTGCAAACCCTGCGCCAGTATTACCGCCTGGCGGAACGCGGCGCGCACACGGCGCTGGGCGATGTCGGCACGGTGGCCGATCTTTTCGCGACGGTACTGCGGCCGATCGCGGAGCAGCGCGGGCTGGAGACGTGGGAGCAGCTTGCGGCCTATGCCGCCGAGGAATGGTATCCGTCGCGCATCGCCTTCGGGAAACACAAGGGCAGGTCCATCGCGGAGGCGCACACCGACGCCGGGTTGCGCCGCTGGCTGGACGGTCTGGCGCAATCCGTCAATGCGCGCAACGCGAGGATGGGGCGCTGGTATTTGCAGAACCTGGAGGAAGTGCCGGAACCTTCGCTGTTCGTCGCCTGGGAATGCGCGCGCGACCCGGCTGCCGTGGCCGTCGCGGGCCGGGACCTGGTGCTTTACGTGAACCCGGAGTTGCAGCGGCTGCGGGCGCTGGTGGACGCGGCGCGGGCGCGGCTGGCGGAACTGGAAACGGGCTTCACGATCGAAAAGGCGAAGGTGGAGGCGATGAAGGCACGGCTGTTTGCGCGGGTGCGCGGGCGTTTCCAGCGGCGCGACCGGCTGCGGCTGGTCATCGGCTATCGCCGGAAGTATCTGGAATCGCTCGTGCGGCAGGGCGGGGAAGAGGCCGGGAAGATCGCGCAGGAATACCGGCAGGCGAGCGCGCAGCAGGAGCAGGAAGATGCGGAGACGGCGGCGGCGCTGGCGGAGAAGCAGGAACTCTCCGCCAGGGAAGCCGCCCGGGGTGAGCCAGCTCTGGCGGAAACTGGTGAAGCTGTTTCACCCCGACCGCTGCGCGCACGAGCCGGAGAAGCAGGAGACTTGTCACAAGCTGACCGCGGCGATCAACCACGCGAAGGATCACGGCGATCTGGCCACGCTCCAGCGCCGCATCGCGGAAGACCACCGTAGAACGAATGGGCTTCATCCTGCGGCAAGGCTGGGCGGCGCTCGACTTTGGCGAGGAGCGCGAGATCGCGCAACTGCGCCGCCTGTGGACTCGCATCGAGTTGGAAATCGTCCGCGTGCTGGAGGCGGGCCATGCGCTCAAGGAGAGCCCCGATTACGAGCTGCACCGGCTGACGACGCAGTCCCCGGCCTTTTTCGACGAGACGGTGAGGCGGCAGGTCGATGGATTGGAGAAAAAGTTGGCGACGCTGGAAAGCCAGGCGGAGGAACTGGCGAGGGAGATCGGGGAACTGACGGGCGAGGCGGCGGGGATTGGATGAGCGTGAAAAGATCGAAGCAATCGAACTGTTGCCGGTGTTAAAAACTGCAATCGCATACAGCCGCAGCGCGTCCGGGCCACGAATCTGACGCGATGCCTGACGAACGCGCCACTGCCCAACCCACTGCCGCCGCCGGAAATTCACGCCGCGTGCTGCTCGTCGATGACGACGCGGCTTCGCACCGGCTGCTCGGGGCGAGTCTCCGCAATGCAGGGTTCGAGTTATCCGCTGCGACCGATGGGGTGGGGGCGCTCGCCGCGATTGAAATCTCGCCGCCGGATGTGCTCGTGCTGGATTTCGAAATGCCGGGACTCGATGGGGCGGAGGTTTGCCGCAGGCTGCGCGCGTCGGATCGCACCGCGCTCAACCAGCTCCCTGTCATCATGCTCACCGGGCACACCGGCGAGGCCGAAGAGATCGCGTGCCTGACGGCGGGCGCGAACGATTTTGTGACGAAACCGGTGAGCCGCGCGGTGCTCGTGGCGCGCATCGAAACGCAGTTGCGCCTCGCCGCGTTGAGCGATGAATTGCGCGCGCAAAACAGCGAGATGGCGCGCTGGCGCGAGGCGCAGGAAGCCAACCTCGCCGTGGCCCGCACCACGCAGCAAGCCATTGTCGTCGTCGCGCCGCCGGAGATCGACGGTTGGAGAGTGGAAGCGATTTACCTGCCGCTGATTCAGATCGGTGGCGATGTTTACGGCTGGCGGCAGTTGGATCGCGGCGTGTGGCTTTTTTGGGTTGCGGACGCCACCGGCCACGGTGTCGCAGCGGCCCTCTTCACCACGCTGGTCGCGCTGCTTTTCAACAACGCCAGCGCCGCATCCCGGACAGCGCACGGAATCCTGACGCGCGTGAACGCCGAGTTTTTCAGCGTGCTGCGCGGGCATTCTTTCATGACGGCGTGTTGTGCGGTGATCGACAGCGACGGTCGCATTTCCTTTGCCGGCGCGGGCCATCCGCCGCTGCTCATCCGGCGGCGCGATGGCTCCGTGGAAACAATGCGATCGCTCAATACGATGATGGGCATCGACCAGGAAATGCAGGCAAGCGAAACGGAAACGAGGCTCGCACCGGGCGACGTGGCGCTGCTCTACACCGACGGCTTGTTCAGCTTGAAAGCAAACTCCGGTGAGCGCTTCACCGGCCAGACCGTCGCGGACGCCGTCTCGCGAATCGATGGAAGCGTGGACCTGCTCCCGCGATTGATGAATCGGCTCATTCAACGATCCGATGCGCAGCCTTTCGATGATGACGTGGCGGCGATCGCGTTGCGTCGCGGGTAGCTGTCGTGTTGCACTTCCAAACAGAAGTGTCGCGAAACGGGACGCGCGAAACCCAAGCCTGGCCCCGCCCTCAGAGTGATCGGCGCATGGCACGGCGTAAGTTGATATAGCGGTATGAACAAGTCCCTGAAAACATCCCACTCACGCGCCAACCTCACCCTGGGCGATCTCATCCTCGCCGTCTCGTCCTCCAGCCACAGCAACCGCGAGACTGCGGCGGCCATTACCGACCTGCTGCGCAGCGGGCGCGTTGCCCTAACCCACCGGCGCTGTAAAGTGCGTCTGGTGGCGTAGCCCGACACGGGGATTGCTCAGTAGGTATTGATTATGATTTTGTGAGCAGGTAAAAGAGGATGCTGG
>JANNWY010000242.1:0-23444 GCA_031409335.1 Chthoniobacteraceae bacterium
TCCTCTGCGAGGCGTTTTGTTCGTTCTGTTTCGCTCAACTCGGTGTCCTTTTTGTTCATGGACGCGGGAATCTAAGCACATGCACAAAAAAGTACAGTTATGGTATTTATATTCTTTGCCATTCCACTTTTAACCACACCCATCGCTGCCATACCCGGCGATATGCTTTTGCACCCAGCCGAACGATTTCGCAACATCGCGAATGAGCGCGCCCATGTCCACGTCGGGCAGCAGCCGGTAATTGGTGGAGACGAACACGAACCCTTTGTCCATGAACCATTGCGGCTTGAGCTTCACGTCGCTCTTATCGCCCATCTGCCAGCCACCGCCGTGAATCCAGAAGACGACGGGGAGATCCTTGGCATTCGGCGGGGCGTAGATGTCGAGCACCTGTCGCTCGCGGCCGTTCTCGACGTAGGGGATGTTGCGTGTTGTGGGTGTGGTCTGCGCGTGGACTTGCGACAGAAGCGCGACGGCGATCTCGCGCGGGCAGCTCGTATCGCCACCTCTGGTGGGAGGGCGGGTGAAAACTGTGTTCAGCGATCGGTTTTCGGCTTCTACTGTGGTGCGCGGCGCGAGATGCTACCGCGCGATTCCACCCTTTATCCCATCGTTTTGTTTCAAATCGTCTTCAACCAACTGAGCGCTGCCGAGATGGCTGCGCTGCCAAAAGAGATGCAGCTCGAATTGCTCGCGGAGTTTCAGTTTCTCCCGGAAGACCTCGACAATCTGGACCCGGAAAAATTTGGCGCGATCGAGCGCGATGGGAAGAAGCTGCTGCGCTACCGGGCGCTCGATTACCGGATTTATTTTGAGAAGACCGACGACGGGATCACGGTCCAGCGCGTCCTGCACAAGAATACGATCCGCGACTTCCTGTTCCGCGTGAAACTTCCGATGCCGCAGGAAGACGAGCAACTGAGCCAGAAGAAGGAATTCTGGAAGCTGATCGAGGACGGCGAAAGGACGCGGACGCGTTGAGCCGGCGCGCGATCGCGTGGATCGTTTTGGGGGTGATCGCGGCGCATCTTGCGGCGTTTTCAGTCGTCAGCCGGATGAAGGCGCGGCCTGCGGCGAAGTATGTGCCGCCGCCGAATTTCGGCTACAAGACGACGACTTACATCGACCCGGCGACGGGTGAAAAAACCATCGAGCGCGAGATCCGCGTGAGCACGAAACTGGCGCCGCCGGGGACGTATGAAGCGCAGCCGAAACCAGCAAGGTCCGCATCCACCACACCATGAATTTCTTCCCAAATGAAGCCGAACGCCGCGACCGTTTCCCGATCTGCCGCGACAAAATCTTCTTCGCACACGCCGCCGTTGCGCCTTTCCCGGGATGTGTCGCGGATGAGATTGTGCGCTACACCGGCCAGTCGGCTTCGCATCCGCAGGAATTCGCGGACGTGCTGCGCGACATCAAAAATGCGCGGCGGGTTTGCGCGGATTTTATCGGGGCGAATGCGGACGAGATCGCGCTGCTCGGGCCGACTTCGCTGGGGCTGAGTCTCGTGGCGAATGGGATGCCGTGGGCGGCGGGCGACGAGGTGTTGTGCTATCAGGGCGACTATCCGGCGAATGTATATCCGTGGCTCGATCTTCGGCGGCGCGGGGTCGTGGTGCGGTATCTGGAGCCCGCGCAAATCGGCGAGATCACGCCGGAACTCGTGGCCGCGGCGCTGACTCCACGCACGCGGCTGGTCGCGCTGGCGAGCTGCCATTTTTTCACCGGATACCGCATCGACGTGGACGCGATCGGCGCGCTGCTGCACGAGCGCGGCGTGCTGTTTTCGCTCGATGCGATCCAGACGCTGGGGGCGTTTCCGACGCGCGTAACGCATGTCGATTTTCTCAGCGCCGACGCGCACAAGTGGATGCTCGGGCCGTGCGCGGCGGGGATCGTCTATGTGAAGCGGGCGCATTTTGAAATGCTGAGGCCGACGCTGCTCGGGGCGTGGAATGTGGTGTCACCGAACTTTCAGACGCAGGATGAAATCAAGTTTGTCCCGACGGCGCAGCGCTATGAGCCGGGCGTGCTGAACATCATCGGCATCTACGGAATGAAGGCGGCGATCGAGCTGCTGATGGGCGTCGGCATCGAAGCGGTGGGCGCGCGGTTGATGGAGTTGAAAGCGCACTTGCTCGCACAGATCGAGCCGCTCGGCTTCCGCGTCCTCGGCCCGCGCGAAGGCTCGGCGGCGAGCGGGATCACGACCTTTCGCCACGACACCGCCAGCTCGACACCGCTTTTCGCCGCGCTCGAAAAAGCCAACGTCACAGCTTCGCTGCGGCACGATCGTGCAGGACGCGACTACCTGCGTTTCAGCCCGCACTTTTACAACACCGAGGCCGAGATCCACACGGCGGTGCGCGTGCTGCGCGAGGCGCTCTGATGCACGAGCGCGGTGAACGGCTCCGCCTGGCGCTGCTCTTTTTCCTGCACGCGCAGGCGGCGGGGATTTGGGGGCTGGCGATGAGCAATGTGCTGCGCGCGCACGGGCTGGAGCGCATCGTGCCTTACACCTTCGCGTGCGCGGCGGTGGCGGCGATGATTTCGCCGCTGATCCTCGGCTCACTCGCGGATCAGCACATCCCCGCAAACCGGCTCCTGCGCTGGCTCGCCGTGGGCACGTCGCTTTTTCTCGGGCTCACGTCGCTGGCGATCGAGCGCGACTGGGGGATGGGGAGCGTGCTCGCGCTGCTGCAAATGCAGTCGCTGTGCGCCGCGCCGATGTGGGGGATCACGACGACGATCATCCTCGCGCGGCTGCGCGAGCCGGACCGTGAGTTCGGGCCGATCCGGGTGTGGGGCACGATCGGTTTTATGTCGGGCGGCTGGCTCACGAGTTTCGTGCTGCTGGCGGATAGCTCGACGCGCGCCGGGTTTGCCGCGAGCGCGCTCTGGCTGGGCATCGCGGCGTTCACGTTCGTGCTGCATGAAGTGCCGCCGCTCGGCGCTGGTGCGGTGCGTTCGTGGCGCGACTTGCTCGGGCTGCCCGCGCTGGCGCTGCTCGCGCACCGCGATCATCGCGTGGTTTTCCTGACGGCGGCGCTGTTCAGCGCGCCGCTCGCGGCGTTCTTTCCCTTTGCGGCGCTGCATCTCGGCGATCTCGGCGTGCATAAAATCGCCGCCGCATTTTCGCTCGGGCAGCTCACGGAAATCATCGCGATGTACGGATTGTCGGGACTGCTCGTGCGGGTGCGGTTGAAGTGGATTTTTCTCACCGGCATCGGCTTCGGCGCTGTGCGCTTTGCGCTGTTCGCGCTGGATACCAAAGTGGGCCTGATCGCCGGGATCGCGCTCCACGGGCTGTGCTACACGCTCTTTTTCATCACCGCGCAGCTTTATCTGGAAAAGCGTATCGACCCGCAACTCCGCGCCCGCGCACAGGCTTTGCTGACGCTGATGACCGCTGGCATTGGCACGCTCGCGGGTTCAGTCGCGTGTGACTGGTGGCGGATTTCGTGCAGAACCGGCACGCTCACGGACTGGCCGCATTTCTGGCTCGGGCTCACAGCGGTCATCGTGACAGTGTTTGTGTTCTTCGCTGCGGCGTATCGCGGCACACGGCATTGAGCCAAGTCGCCGACCTACGAAAACTTCACGTTCTTCCCCGGCTCCATCTCGAAATTGTAGGTCTCTTTCTCGGTCGTGTTTGCGCGGATCACGTCCACGATGAATTTCATGTAAATCGGGTCTTCCTCGGTCATCGCGAGTTTTTCGAGAGATTCAAAATCGAGGGCAACGAAGAACTTCCACTCGTTGACTGGATCGATGTTTTTGCCGCATTTGACGCTCAGGATTTCCGGGATTTTCAGGAGGCTCATGCGGGTCGTCATCATCATCCCTTCGAGTTGGTCGGGCGTGATCTCAGGCTTGAGTTTGAAGAGCGAGACGTGGTGGACCATGAGTGCGGGTCTTGTAGAAACTCGGAGTGAATCAGGCAAGGGATTCCACCGAAAAAAGAAACCGGGCGGCAAGTCGGCAATCCGACTCGCCGCCCGGCGTGGGAAGGAGAAAAACAGGTCAGCGCTTCCAGTCGAGCGCGCCTTTCATGATCGCATAGACGTAGCCGACGGTGAGGATTCCGACGAAACTCAGCATGCTCCAAAAGATCGTCCGATCGCCCTGCGCAATGAAATCGCGATAAACGACCGCCCACGGGTAGGAGAAGACGATTTCGATATCGAACAGGATGAAGAGCATCGCCACGAGGTAGAACTTCACGCTGAACCGCGGCTGGCTCGGGCCTTCGGCGGGCATCCCGCATTCGTAGGCGGAATCCTTGGCGGCATTGCGTTTGCCGGCTTTGCCGAGGATGACACTGAAAATCAGCGCCGACGCGGCAAAGCCGATGGCGATGATGACTTGAAGCAGGATGGGCAGATACTCTTTCACGATGATTCTTTCTGATCGGCGGACGGCGTCGCTATGCCACCGGGACCGGCGGTGTCACGCGGGGCTGGAATGTTTCGAGCGTCGCGAGCTGTTTGGGGATGCCTTTGTACTTTTTGCCGTCCTTTTTTACCATGCCGCGTCCCACCAGGTTTTGGAGCTTTTCGTAGGTGCGCAAGCGCAGCATTTCCTCGCCGCTGTTGGCGGCATTCCGGGCTCTCAAGTTTTCGTGGACGACTGCAAAGAGATCCTTGAAATCGAAAGTGGTGCGTGACGAAAGCGCGGACGCGAGCTCTTCAGTCACCAAATCCGGGAGGCGACGGGAAAATGCGGTTTTCATGGGAATCGGCTCAAGGCGCGGATCGTAACAGAGCATCCATCGCGGTCACGAAAAATGTCCGGGAAATGTCGAAATCGTACTTCATCCCGAAACGACCGCGCGGCTGTAGATGTAGTCATCCATCACGAACCCGCCGCCGATGTCGAAGACCGCTTCCTCGACCAGCGCAAAACCGAATCGCGCGTAAGCCCGTTGCGCCCGCACGTTCGCCTTGTTGACTTGAAGCCGCACTTCCCGCGATCCGCGTTCGGCGGCGAGGGCGAAAACACGCTCCAGCATCTCCTGACCGAGCCCTTTCCCGTGGAGCGCCGGCAGCAGATACAGCTTGTGCAGTTTCGCGATGCCGCCCGTGGAAAAGGTGATCGAGAGGAAACCCGCGTTGCCATCATCCCGCCTTACGATTTCCCAATGAACGCCCTCGGCAATCTCCCGCCCGATCGTTTCCGCCGAATACATCCAGGCGAGCATGAAGGCGATCTGCTCTCGCGATATGATGTCCGCGTAGGACTCGGACCAAATGCGTGTCGCAAGGCTGCGCAGGGTCGGGATGTCGGTGAGGCTGGCGGGATGGAATGTGAGCACGGAAATGCGGCTGGCTGGATGCGCAAATGGATGCGGTCAATCACGGTGCCGAGTCAAGGAACGCGAAGGGTATGGGCGATTCCGGGATTTCCCCTTGACCGCCTGTAGGGTCGCCGCCATTATCCGCGTCCCATTCACGAATTTTTATGAAAGTTTGCAGCATTACCAAAGCAAGACCGACGAAAGGCTCCATCATCCATCGGCGAGGGTTGGCCAAGAAAAAAGGCGGCATCGGGCAGCATGTGACCAAGGTCGTGCCGCGGATGTTCACGCCGAATCTCAAGACCCGGCGGCTGTGGGTGACTGAGTTGAACCGTTTCGTAACCGTGAAACTCACGGTGCGGGCGCTGAAGACGGTCACCAAGAACGGAGCCTACGCTACGCTGAAAAAGGCGGGCATCGTCTAACTTCCCCAGCGGTTTCGCTCAACCCCCGACCCTTACGCATCATGTCTTTTTCCGTCATCAGCAAGAAATCTGGAAAGACCTACTTTCTCCACGAGCGCAAGCAGATCCTGAAAGGCGGGCAGCAAGTGACGCTGTATTACTTCGGGGGCGAGGCAAAGGAGGGTGCGATCGACGCACTGCCCGACGGATATGAGGTTTCCGAAAACACAAAAACCGGACTCCCGCTGCTGAAAAAGAAGAAGTAACTGCGCAGCGACATTGAAAAATTTCTGGCGGCGAGGAGCATGTCTCCCGCCGCCAGCTTCGTTTCCGCGCCAAGTGGAAACTCCTAAATCCTAAATCCCAATTCCTAAATTCATGAAGCCCGTTCCCGTTTCCATCCTCACCGGTTTCCTCGGCGCGGGGAAAACCACGCTGCTCAACTACATCCTCAAGCAGCAGCACGGCTACAAATTCGCCGTAATCGTCAATGAAGTCGGCAAGATCGGCATCGACGGCGCGCTGATCGAAAAGACCGAGGACGACGTGCTCGAAATGAGCAACGGCTGCCTCTGCTGCACGGTGCGCAAGGACCTCGTCAAAGGCGTCCAGAATTTGCTGAAAAAAGGCGGCTTCGACTACCTGCTCATCGAGACCACCGGCATCGCCGACCCCGGCCCGGTCGCGCAGACGTTTCTGAATATCCCCGCGCTCCAGCAAGTCGTCCGCATGGATTCGATCATCACCGTGATCGACGCCGAGCAGGTCGAGAAGCAACTCGCCGAAACCGAGACCGTCCGCGAGCAGATCGCGATGGCCGATTTCCTCCTGCTCAACAAAACCGACCTCGTCGATGAACCGCACCTCGCCCGCATCGAGGCAAAGGCGCGCGAACTCAACCCGCACGCGCAAATCTTCCGCACGAACCACTCGCAGGTGAACCTCAAGGAGATGCTCGACATGCACGCCTTCGACGTGGACCAAAAGCTCGCCGTCGATCCACAATTCCTCGACGAACTCAACACGCGGCATCACCACGACATCCAATCGTTCTCGTTCGAATTCGACCGTCCATTCAGCGTGGAAAAGTTCGAGTTCTTCGTCCAGGAGTTGAGCGAAAAGGAAAAGGTCTATCGCTCCAAAGGCTTCATCAGCATCGCCGGCAATCCCCGCCGCGCCATCTTCCACGGCGTGAACAACCGCTTCACGATCCTCTGGGACCGGCTCTGGGAAAAGGCCGAAACGCGCACCAGCCAGCTCGTCTTCATCGGAAAAAATCTCGACGAGCCCGCCATCCGCGCGCAGCTCGAAAAGTGTCTCGCTTAACGCGAAGCCGCCGGCGGAATTGACTCAGGCACGGACGGAATTTTTTCAGCCGAGGTCGGGGATTGCCGCCGCGCAAGCCGCGCATTCGCGTTCATCGAGAAAACGCATCGCTCCGCCGTCGAAGTAGAGTTGGATGCGGCGGATCACTTTCTCAGCGGATTTGGGATGATGTCATGGGAATCACCCTGGCAGCCCACGCCGCGGGTGCTCTGGCGATCAAAGGACGTTGTCGGCAATTTGGACGCCATTGCGCAGATTCAGGACGGAAACTTGACGCACCCCCGGCTTGACTCATGGTTCTGCTGTCCTTTGCCATTGATCCCCATGCTTGGAATTACGAAACGACTTAAGTCACTGAACCTGCCGCGAATCACCCGTCGCGCCTTCAGTGTTCCCCGGAGGGAGCGTCTGGGCCGCCATGACTTTTTCTAGCCCTCCCCGGTCCATGCTTGCCGATACTTCCCCGCTCCAGCCGATCGACATGCACGTTCACCTTGTCGGCAATGGCTTGCGCGGCAGCGGCTGCTGGCTGCGGCTGGCGTGGACGCGCAGACCGCTGGCGAAATGGATGGCGAGCCACATCGGGATGCCGGTGAGCTTTGATGATCCGGCGTGGGATGAAACGTACGTGGCGCATCTCGCGCGGCTCGTACGGGAGTCGTCGATGAGCGCGGCGGTGCTGCTCGCGCAGGACGAGGTTTATCTCCCGGACGGGAAGAAGATGACGAACTTTGGCTCGTTTTACGTCCCGAACGAATACGTCTTCAAGGTGGCGCGCGAGAACCCGGAATTTCTCCCCGCGTGCTCGATCCATCCCGCGCGTCCGGATGCGATGGATGAGCTGGAACGCTGTCTGGAGGCTGGCGCGGTGGCCATGAAGTGTCTGCCGAACTGTCACAACATCGACTGCAACGACACGCGCTACCGGCCGTTCTGGGAGCGGATGGCGGCGGCGGGTTTGCCACTGCTGGCGCACACTGGGGGCGAGCATACCGTTCCCGTCATCGAGCAGAAATTCTCCGATCCACGCACGCTGCGGCTGCCGCTGGAGTGCGGCGTGAATGTGATCGCGGCGCATTGCGCGACGAAAAGCGGGCTGGGTGATCCCGAATACTTTTTCGTACTGGCGGAAATGTTCACACAGCACTCGAACCTCTACGGCGACACGAGCGCGTTTAACGTTCCGCTCCGCGGTCGCCATGTGCGCGCATGCCTCGGGGAAGAAATCGCGCCGCGCCTCGTGCACGGCAGCGATTTTCCCGTCCCCATCCTCGGCCACTGGCGCTGGCTGCACGGGATCGGCACGCGCGCGGACCTGCGCCGCTGCCATGCGATCCGCAACGTGATCGAGCGCGACTACCAGTTGAAAGTGGCGTGGGGATTTCCGGCGGAACATTTCACGCGGATTCACGCGATCCTGCGGAGAGGGACGCGGTGAAATTCCGGGGCGGGATCAAGGCGAACGCATCAAAAAATCTGTCATTTCGACCGGAGCGCAGGTGGCAAGGCGGGCGGAGCGTAGTGGAGAAATCTCTCACTTTTCTTCGGGCAAGGTGGCGCGGAGCACAAGCGTCCCGCGGCTCCGCCCCGCCTTCGCCCACGCGAAGAAAAGTTTGAGGTTTGCCGCCATTTCTTCCACTCGGGCTGTCTCGCGGACTCGGCTCTCCACTCCGCTCCGCCCGCAGGCCCGCCTTCGCTCCGGTCGAAATGACAGCTTTTGGTTTTGATGCGATTTTCCTGAAGGCGGAACGTGGGCCGGTTGCGCTAAGCGGGTGGGTCTGCTTTGATGAGTGTTTTGAAAGCACAAATCATGGTCCGCCGAATTTCCGTTCTCCTATTCCTTGCGTCGATCCCGCTGGCGCATTCCCAAACGATCACGCTCCAGGGCACTCCGCTGATGGCGCAGGTGCTGAAAATCGCGGAGCCCCTCATCAAGGAGGAACTCGGCCTGGTGTTGCGGGTCGGGACGGAAGGCGGGAGCACTGGCGGATTTCTGGCGGTGGGGAGCGAGACGGTGAATCTCGGGATGACGACGAAGACGATCGAACCAGCCGAACGCGCGCATTTTCCGGCGCGGGCATTCGATGAAGTGCAGATCGGCTGGCAGGTGCTCGGGATCGGGGTGGCGAGCGATGTGTGGGATGCTGGCGTGCGCGCGCTGACGCGGGATCAAATGGTGAAGATTTACGAAGGCGACATTCGCAACTGGAAGCAGGTCGGCGGGCCGGATACGCCGATCAAATTTTACAATCCGAAGCGCGGTCGCGGCACTTGGGAGTTGTTCGCCACATGGCTGTACAAAGACCAGCGGCTTGCGCCGCTCGGCGATGCTTTCGAGACGGTCGTGCGCTACGAAGACGCGCGCGATTCGGTCGAGTTCAATGCCGGCTCCATCTCGGTGATGCCGCCGCAAATGGCGAACGGCAAATCGGTCCACATCATCGGAATCAAGGAGGCGGATGGTTCGGTCGCGCAACCGACGGCGGCGATGCTGGCGTCGAAAAAATATCCGCTCGCCAAACCGTTGATGATTTTGTCCGGACGACGACTCGCGGGCGATCCGAAGCGGCTGGTCGAGTTCCTCCTGAGCCCGCGCGGCCAGGCGATCGTGAACAGCGTCGGTCTGATGCCGGTGGGTGAAGTGGCCGCTGATTTCCAGATCAAGCTGAAGGCGAAGCCGGAAGACGCCGCCGAGTCAGACTCCGCGAAATAGCGTGAAATAAATCCACGCCAGCGCGCAGGCAAAGACGGCGAGCAGCACGAAAAACGTGAGCATTCCCCGGCGCTGCTCGCGCTTGAGCCGCGGGCCTGGCCTGGCCGCGGCAGTGTGCGCGTCGATGATGTGCCGTTTGTCGTGAAGCGCCGCCCGGCCATTCGCGCCCGGTTCGACGCGCGATTTGCGATTGAGGATTTCATCGCGACGCTGCTTTGCCTGCTCCTGCTTGATCTTTGGCGCATCATCGATCAGCCGCTGCCGGCGCGCGATTTGTTCGTTGACCTTGCGTTCGTGTTCGAGCAACGCCTTCCGTTTTTCTTCCAGCGGCGAAGCAGAGGAATCGCTTTTTTTCGCGGGGCGTTTCGAGGCCATGATCACCGGTTGGATTGGAGGCCGTAGAGCACGAAGATGAGGACGATGCCGAGCGCGAGCAGGGGCAGGGTGAAAGCGAAGCCCGCCTTTAACCAGTAGATGAAATCCTGCTCCACGACGCCGCGATTGTGGTCGAATTGAAAACCAGCGGATGCCGCGACCGGATCGCCGTGGCCGGTTTCCGTTTCGGGGCTGATTTTCGGGAGCGATTTGTTGTATTCCGCGCGCGCGTCGTCCACTGCGCCGAGCGCCTTTGCCAGCTCCTTGTTGATATCGAGCCCGTCCCAGTGCTTTGGGTTGATGGATTCGATGTATTGGTGGTGCTGGTTGAAGGATTCGTTGATCGCCTGGAGCTGCTCCACGCGCTTTTGCGCATCGTAAATTTCCCGCTCCAGCACGACTGCGGCGCGAGTGAAACGGTCCACCAATTCGGAGCGGCCCGCGTGTAACTGCTCCTGCCGCCGACTCATCTCTTCGAGTTCGCGCTTTTGCTTCTCGATCGACTCCTGCTGGCGCTTGAGGGAGATCAGTTGTTCCTGGGCCTTTTGCACCTGGGAATCGAGGTGCTCTCCGGGCAGTGAGTCGTCTTCGGGAAGGTCGAGAAGTGGTTCGTTCGAGCGGGAATGGTCAGGCATGGGCGTGGCAGTACGCGAAGTGTAGAATCCCGGTTTCAAAGTTCCAGATTTTTCACACGCTGATAGCCAAGTCCCATCGGAATCACGAGCAGCGCGATGGAAAAAAACAGCGCGAGTCCGTAGGCAATGCCATCAGAGATCGGAAAGTGTATTTTTGCCTCGCGAAGACCGGGAATCGCGACGAGCGCGACGACGACGCTGATGTACATGAACGAAACCACCAGACACAGCGTGCCGCCAAATCCACTCACGATCTTGCTCGGGTTGTCCTCCTTGAAATTCGGGAACAGTGCGCCGAGGCCGACCGAGAGCCCGGAGAGCGCCGCGCTCATGATCGCGATCGTGATTGCGAAAAGGACCACCTTCGACGCTTCCAAATGCAGCATCATGCTCGACGCCGTCATCAGCGTGACGGTGATGACCGTGGCGGTGATGCAGGAGAGCCAGAATTTCTGAAAGACCACGCGCTTTAAGCCGACCGGAGCGAGGCCGAGAATCCAGAGCCGCCGACCTTCCAGCGAGAATTGCGGGAAGACGAATCGCGTGGTTAGCGTGCTCAGGGTCAGCGCCGATGCCGCGAGATTCAGATAGGAAATCGTCGTCTTCCAAAACTCGCTGTCGAAGTTGAACGCGACGTTCCGCAAATTGACGACGTAGATGCAGAGCAGGCCGAAGAAAATCATGAACTGAATCCACTGCGCCGGATCGCGCCAGAAGACGCGGATGTCCTTCACGACGAGCGCGGCTTCGGCGCGGCGGATTGGCAGGGCGGCGAGCAGGTGCTCGAGCCAGCCGCGCCGCGATCCCTTTCTGCGTTTCGCCTCCGCCGAACGCTGGAACCGCTCCGCGCGCGAACTCAGCGCCTCGCTCCAGCTCCCATAGTAAAGCCGCCCGATCAGCTCGAATCCGATGAGCAAACCCATCAGCGCATTGGCGAGCAGCATCAGGAAAAAGAACGTGCCCTGCGCGTCGAGATCGTCGCTCCACGCGATCACACTTTTTGCGAGCCATGCGCTGGGCAGGAAGGGATTGATGCTGAGCCGGGTGTGGCGCAGGAGTTGGTCGAAAGTGATTGCCTCGCGCGATGCCATGGCGTCGGCATCCGAGATGGGCGTGAGCCCAAACGCCAGCAGCGCCAGGCTGCCGACTGCCAGCAGGATGGCGGCGCGTTTCACGAGCGGCTTCGCCAGCACCCGCACCAGCAGCAGGATGATCCACGAGCCGCACAGCGCGGGCAGGACGACGAACGGCCCGTACAAAAGTGCCACGCGAAAGTAGAACGCCGGCGTGACGGAATGCACTTCGCCGAATGCAGCCATCATCGGCGCGCTGAGGAAAATCAGCGCCCACGATGACACCGCGAGCGACTCGACGAACTTCCAGCGATACACATTCAAATGCCGGATCGGCAGCGTCAGCAGCCATTGCGTCTCGCGATTTTTGAAGAGCGTCGAGTAGCCGATGATGAGGTTTGAAAACACCAGCATCACAAAGAAAAAGCCGAAAATCAGAAACAGAATGCGCTGGGAGAGCAGCGCGCCGACGAGCGGGAAATGATAGAGGTAATCCATCCCGGCGTAGAACAGCGCGTAGCCGATCACGAGGTAGCCGAGCACGAATCCACCGAGCACGAAAAGCAGCAGCGGCGACTCCTTCCGGATGGTGCGCATCCGCGCGAGGAAAGAGCGCCATTCCACCCAGAGCAGCAGGCGCAGGAGGCGCGGCGTGGAGATGGTAGGGGAAGCGGGGGAGGACATCTCAGGAAGGCCGCTGCGCGGGGCTGAACGTCGAACGTCGAACATCGAACATCGAACATCGAAGGAAGAAGACTCCGGCCCCTCGGATTCCGTCGTTCGATGTTCGACGTTCAGCCTGCCGCAGGCGCCCCCCCAATCGCCCTGCGTCCTCCGCAAAAAATCCAGTCCTCATCTCCCCGGCACCAGTTCAAAAAGAAACCCCTTCAAATATTCCGTCTCCGGGATCGTGGAAATGATCGGATGATCGAGCGCTTGTCCGAAGGTGCCGATCTGCCGCAGCGTTTTCTTCGCATCGACCGCCGCCTCATTGATCGTCGCCATGAAGAATTCGCGATCGACGTGATGCGAGCAGCAGAACGTCGCGAGGATGCCATCGGTATCGAGCAGCTTCAGCGCGCGCAGATGGATCTCTTTGTAGCCGCGCATCGCCTCGGTGAGCTTGCCCTTGCTCTTCGTGAAACTCGGCGGATCGAGGATCACCAGATCGTAGCGCGCGTTCTGGCGTTCGAGGTCTTTGAACGTGTCGAAAACATTCGCCGCATACGCATCGACCGTCACCGCATTGCGCCGCGCGTTTTCCTGAATCTGCCCCACGCAATCCGCGCTGATCTCGATCGCCGTCACCTGCTTCGCCCCGGCCTTCGCGCAGCTCATTGCGAACGCTCCTTGATTCGCAAAACAATCCAGCACGCGCCGCCCAGCCGCGTGTTTTGCGACGAGGGCGTAGTTCGGAATCTGATCGAGATAAAATCCGGTCTTCTGCCCGCGCATCAGGTCGATCACGTATTGCAGCCCGCCGATCTCGATGGCGAAAGGCTCCGGCGCGTTTCCGTGCAGCACGCCCGTCTGAAGTTCGAGTCCTTCCGCCTTCCGAATCGGCGCATCATTTCGCTCCACGATGCTGCTCGGCGCGAACACCTCTTTCAGCGCCGCCACGATCACCTCTTTCCGCTGATCCATCGCCAGCGTCAGCGTCTGGAGCACCACGTCATCGCCATACCGATCGACGATCACGCCCGGCACCCCATCGCTCTCGCTCCACAACAGCCGCCCCGCCTTCGCGACCAGCCCGTGCCGTTCGCGATACTCCAGCGCGAGGCGAAAACGGCGCACGAAAAAATCGAGATCGAGATCCTGCCGCTGACGCGAAAACCGCCGCGCGATGATCTGCGACTTCGAGTTGTAAATTGCGCTCCCGAGCATCCGATCCGCGCCATCTTTCAGCGACACCACCCCGCCGTCCTCGGGCGTGCCAAACGCCTTCAAAACCTCCGAGGTATAAACCCAGTCGTGACCGTGGAAAAGACGCGAACGGGGTTTGATAACGAGGCCGGCCATAAAGTGTCGCGGACGTTAGGGCGCACGATAGGGAAGTCAACGCGGTCAACAATTTGGTGGGTCGGTATAGACAAAGAGGAAGCATTGTCGTGGGTTGTCCCCGCGCATGATTCGCCTTGTTTTTATCTCCCTCCTGCTCGCGGTAAACGCCCGCGCTTTTACTCCAGAAGAGCTGCGGCTCTCGCTGGAAGCGCGCGGTGTGCTGGCGCATTCTTGCACGAAATGTCACGGCCAGCAGAAGCAGAAGGGCGGGCTGCGGCTGGATACTCGCGAGGCGGCGATGAAGGGTGGGGATGACGGTGCGGTGATCGTCGCGGGGAAACCGGCGGAGAGCGAATTGCTGCGGCGCGTGGCGCTGGCGCATGGGCACGAAGATGCGATGCCTCCGAAGGACGGGACGCTGGAGCCGGCGGACGTGGAGACTTTGCGGAAATGGATCGCGGCAGATGCGCCGTGGCCTGATGGGGAAACGGCCGGGCTGGTTTTCCAGCGCGCGCCAATCGCGCCGCGCAAGCCCGAATTCCCAGCGGGCTCGGAGGAGCTGGCGAATCCGGTCGATAAGTTCGTCGCGGCGTACTTCCGCGAGCGGAACTTTGCCTGGCCGCAGCCAGTTGAAGACCGCACATTTCTCCGCCGCGCCTCGCTCGATGTGCTCGGGCTTCAGCCGACTTGGGAAGAAACACGCGCCTTTGCGGGCCACCGCGCCAAGGCCGTGGATGCGCTGCTGGCGCGGAAGGAAGACTACGCTGCGCACTGGCTCACGACTTGGAATGATGCGCTGCGGAATGACTATAGCGGCACGGGATATATCGACGGCGGACGGCGGCAGATCAGCCAGTGGCTTTACGCGGCGCTGCGCGATGAGAAGCCGTTCGATGTGTTCGTGCGCGAATTGGTCGCGCCGCCGTCGGCGGCTTCGGACGGCTTCATCAAGGGCATCGTGTGGCGCGGCTCGGTGAGCGCGGCGCAGGCTCGCGAATTGCAGGCGGCGCAGAGCGTGGCGCAGGTGTTTCTCGGGCTGAATTTGAAGTGCGCGAGCTGTCACGATTCGTTCATCTCCGATTACAAACTGCGCGACGCCTACGCACTCGCCGCGATCTTTTCCGACGGGCCGCTGAACATCGCGCGCTGCGACAAACCGACCGGCGAACAGAGCGGCCCCGGGTTTTTCTGGCCGGAACTCGGAACGATCGACGCTGCAAAACCGCGCGCGGAACGCCAGAAACAACTCGCCAATTTGCTGACGAAAAAGGAGAACGGTCGGCTCGCGCGGGCGCTCGTGAACCGGCTCTGGGCCTCGTGCTTCGGGCGGGGACTCGTGGAGCCGGTGGACTCGATGGACAATAAACCGTGGAGCCAGGATTTGCTCGACTGGCTCGCATGGGACTTCGCCGAAAATGGCTGGAACGTGAAGCGCACGCTGCGGCTCATCACGACATCGCGCGCTTATTCGCTGCCGGCGGTCGCGGTGCCGGATGCGGATGCGCTGGGAAAAGCGTCATTTGTTTTCCACGGCCCGGTCGTGCGGCGGCTGAGCGCGGAGCAATTTACCGATGCGGTGAGCCGCGTGGCGGTGCCGCTTTACGCGAAACGCGATCTCGGTGGTGAAACCGGTGACGCCGCACTGGCAAAAGCAGCGGCGTGGATTTGGCACGGCGAAGGTTCCGCGCAGGTCGCGGACTTCCCGATGGGCAAGCGCTTCTTCCGAACCACGCTCGAAATTCCCACCGGTCGGAAAGTGCAGCGCGCTGCGGTCGTCGGCACGGCGGACAACACGTTCACCCTCTACGTGAATGGCCGCGAAACGCTTTCGAGTGCAGTATGGGAAACCGCGCGCGGCGCGGAAGTGACGGAACTTTTCGTCGATGCAAAGTCGGCGACGCTTGCGGTGGTTGCTGACAATATCGCGCCGGGCGCGGCGGGATTGCGGATGGCGTTTGGGATTTGGCTCGAAGGGCAAAAGGCGCCGCTGATCGTGGAGACGGGACCGGGTTGGCGCACGAGCGCGACCGGACCGGATGGCTGGGAAAAACCAGGATTCGACGACAGCGCGTGGGATTCCGCAGTGGTCGTGACGATGGTGCCGCTGTGGGAAACGACGCGCGAGTTTCGCCTCACGTCCGAGCCAATGCTGGTGCGCGCATCAATGGTGGAAAACGATGCGCTGCAAAGTGCGCTCGGCCGGCCCATCCGCGATCAAGTCACGATGAGCCGCGCGAGTCAGGCGACGCTGCTCCAGGCGCTCACGCTCACGAATGGCCGCACCTTCACCGCGACGCTCGATCGCGCCGCGATTTCCTGGGACGCTCGCGCGCCCGATCCGAAACAACGGCTCAGCGAAATCTATCGCGCGGCCTTGCTTCGCGATCCACGCCCGGAGGAAATCGGCTTTGCTAACTCTGCGACCAGCGACGTGTTATGGTCGATCTTTCTGCAGCCCGAATTCCAACTCATCCGCTGAAATGAACCGCCGACATTTCCTCCAAACTCTCTCCGCTGCCGCGGTCGCCTCTGCCGCGCCGCGCCGCGCTTTTGCCATCGCGAAAAAACCGCGCGCGACGGCGGATAGCGTGATCCTGCTTTGGATGGGCGGCGGCATGGCGCACACGGAAACGTTCGATCCGAAACGCTGCACGCCTTTCACGCCGGGCATGGAAGCTGAGTCGATCCTGTCCACTTTCGAGGCGAAACCGACGGTGCTCGATGGCGTTTCGTTTTCCGAAGGATTGGAGGAAATCGGGAAGGTGATGGATCGCGGGACGCTCATCCGGTCGCATGTCGTGGCCGATCTCGGCTCGATCTTGCACACGCGCCATCAATTCCACTGGCATACCTGTTACGCGCCGCCGCAGAGCGTCGCGGCACCGCACATCGGTGCGTGGATCGCCCGCGAACTGGGGCCGCGAAATCCGGTGGTGCCTGCGTTCACGGTGATCGGGCAGCGGTTTGATTTGGGCGAAAAAGAGGAGTTGAAGTCGTTTCACACGGCGGGCTTTCTCGGGAGCGAATACGGACCGTTCATCATCGAGAACCCGACCGCCGCGCTGGATGCCGTGCGGCCGCCGACGGGGATGACGCCGGAGCGTTTCAGCGCCCGACAAGCGATGTATCGCGAGATGCTGAAGACGAGCGGCTTCGCGGAAAAGTCAGCCGACTTCCAGCAGGAATCGCTGCTGCGCTCGATGGAGCAAGCGTATGGGCTGCTGCGTTCGCCGGAAGCGGCGGCGTTCGATTTGAAGCTGGAGCCGAAGGAAAGCTACGACGCTTACAACACGGGGCGATTCGGCCAGGGCTGTCTGCTCGCGCGGCGTTTGGTGGAAGCCGGGGCGCGCTTCATCGAGGTGACGAGCGAATACATTCCGTTCGAATTTTGGGACACGCATCATACCGGGCATGATCGCGCGGCGCAGATGAAAAAGCAGATTGATCGTCCGGTCGCGCAACTCATTCGGGATCTCGAAACGCGCGGGTTGCTCGAACGCACGCTGGTGATTTTGGCGAGCGAGTTTAGTCGCGATGCCATGGTGGAGGGCGCGGCGGAAAATCCCCTGACGCCGGGAATCGATTTGCGGAAACAGCCCGCGAAATTGACCGAGGCGAAGCACTACGGTCTGCATCGCCACTTCACTGGCGCGGGTTCGGTGCTGATGTTTGGCGGTGGCGTGAAGCGCGGATACGCCCACGGAAAAACGGCCGACGAGCGACCGTGCAAAGCGATCGAAAATCCGGTGACGATCGAGAACATTCACCAGACGATTCATCACTGCCTCGGCATCGCGCCCGACACGCATTACGAGATCGAAGCGCGGCCTTTCTATACGACGCCGGATGGCAAGGGCGAAGTCGTGAAGGAACTGCTCGGGTAAAGGATGCGGCGTGAGATGGACCCCGGACGGTTGACCGAACGCTTCCGGGAAAACTTTGCGAGCCGCGGTGAACTTGGCGCAAGTGTCAGTGTCTGGCGGGACGGCTTGGAGATCGCGTCACTCGCGGATGGCTGGTGCGATCGGGCGAAGACGCAGCCTTGGACTGCGGCGACGCCGGTGTTGTTTTGGTCGGCAACGAAAGGGCTGGCGTCGGCGTGTTTGCTGCACGCCTTGCAGGAGCGCGGGCGCGATCTTTCGCTGCGCGTGAGCGCGTGCTGGCCGGAGTTTTCGCAAGGCGGAAAAGAGCGCATCACGATCGGCGAAATGCTGTCGCATCAGGCCGGGTTGCCCGCGCTTTCGCAGCCAGTGGCAGTGACGGACTACGACGCGGTCGTGGAAGCGCTGGCCGCGGAGCCGCCGCACTGGCCGTCCGGTGAAGGCCACGGCTACCATCCGCGGACTTTCGGATTTCTCGTCGATGAAGTGCTGCGGCGGATCACGGGCGGCACGACGCTGCGCGAATACTGGCGCACTCATTTCGCGGAGCCGCTCGGGCTCGATGTCTGGATCGGAGTTCCACCCGAAATCGCGGAGCGGGTCGCGCCGGTTTTCCCTGTGCAAAACGCGCTGCCGAAAGGCGACCTTTTCTACGCCGCATTTCTCACCGCGGGGTCACTCACCGCAAAATCGTTTTCATCGCCGCGCGGTTTGCACAGCGCGACGATGATGAACAAACCGGAAGTGCTCGCAGTCTCGTTTCCCGGATTCGGCGGAGTCGGCACCGCGCGCGGCATGGCGAAGTTTTACGCGATGCTCGCGCACGGTGGTGAGCTGGACGGGCGGCGTTTTTTTGAAACCAAAACGCTCGGCTGGATGACGACGACGCTGACGCAGGGTCGCGACCGAGTGCTGCTGATGGACACCGCGTTTTCCGCCGGCTTCATGCGTGATCCGGCGGACGCGCGCGGACTAAAGACGCGCACGCTTTTCGGTCCGTCACCGACCGCATTCGGCCAGCCCGGCGCGGGCGGCAGCCACGCCTTCGCCGATCCCGAGCACGGCATTTCGTTCGCCTATGTGATGAGCCAAATGGAGCCCGGCGTCCTGCCTGGGCCGAAGGCGCTGCGGCTCGTGGAGGCGCTCTATGCGTGAAGCCTGGTGATTGCGCCCGGCGCATCTGCCCTCTCTCTCGTTTCGTCAGCGCACGGCTTCGAGATAGACAAGATTTTCCTCGGCCGTCTGGCGTTTCCGGGAGTCTCGGATTCGTCGAACATAAAGCGCGACATCCTCCTTGCCCAAGCCATGCCGGCTGCACAGGAAGAGCACATCGGCGATGTCCTTTGGTTCCGCGCGCACGAGCTTCATCGCGGCCAGAGCCGCCGGTGGTGGCGTGGTGATCGTAAGCGCGCCCCACCGGCCAGCTTCGACCGGCACATGCTCGGGCATCTCAATGATGCCGGGCTGCACAAGTTGGAGGTATGGCCGGTCGGTTTCGCCAGTCGGATTAAAGTCGAGACCTGCTGCCATGCACGCCTTTGCCAGCGCACCACGATCGGCGTCCGACGCGGGCATCCAGACATCGAGATCGAGACTCGTCCGCCCTTCCAAACCGGCCTCCATCACCGGCCAGGCCCCGATGATTTCCAAAGTGGCCGGCGAACCGAGCGAACGCAGGTGTTCGCCGATGGCCGCGAGTTTTTCCTCCCACTGGAGGCGATTGAGGCCGGAACCTTCAGGCATCAGTCACTCTCCGCGATGCGACGAAAATAATCGTGGTAGCCGCGCAGGATGACCTCCGTCCTCAGCCGCGCGAGCTTTCGGTAGCGCGCCGGATCGGTCATGGCCAGTTGTGCCGGCACGTCACCGGCGATCGTCCGGGCAATCGCGCGGAGGATCTGGCGGGCCTCCGGCGTCCGCGCCTTGATGAGGGGCGCAATTCCCTCACCGTTTTCCGCCACCTCGGCTTCCATTGCTTCCAGTGCGCGGATTTCCGCCTCGCGCGGATGAAGGGTTTCGACAAATGGCATGATGGGTGGCCGAAAGATTTACCCTAATCAGCAGAGCACTCCATCCGAAGCAAGCGCGAACCCTGGATTGTCGAAACCCGATCTTGACCTCGCGCCAAAAATCCGGTTTTTACACCGCAGCAACCACTAGGATTGCCTGCGGCCCCAAATCGGTAGTTCCATGAAAACTCCCCACCACCCCGCGGCCAGCGCGGCGCGTCAGGGGTATCCCGACAGCTCGCACCTTCCTGAGACCGGAGCCGCGGAAGTCGATACCCTCGGCTACCTCTTCTTCGGTTCCCAGACCGACGCCGTTTACCATCTCGCCTTCACCTTCCCGCACGCGGACCCGGCTTTGCTGCTGCAATTCTCCGGGATCGAAAATGAGCGTTGTCACAGATGGATCGGCAACTAAGCTCTACCGTATGCAATCGACCGTGACCAAGCGGCTGACCGCCCTCGAAAAGAAGTTCGCCGCACTGAGTCGGAAGCTGGACCAGCCGAAGGACTGGCGGCGTGCCGTGGGAACGCTGCGCGACACCAAACTGGCGCGGGAGGCAGACGAACTCGGACGTCGGTATCGTGTCCGGCAACGGAAGCCATGAAATCGTGCTGGTGCTGGATACCAATCACCTGACGGAACTCGGTTACGAAAGACCGATGGGCGCCCGCTTGTCGGCACGCTTGCAAAAATCAGCGATGGCTGCCGTGACGACGATTGTTTCCGTGGAGGAACAATTGCGCGGCTGGCTGGCGCGCATCGCAAAGATCAACGATCCCCACCGCCAGATCGAAGCCTACGCCGAACTCGGCGCGCGGGTGAACTTCCTTGCCTCCTTCACCCTGCTGCCGTGGGACAAGGAGGCTGCGGATCGCTTCAAAAGCCTGCGCAAGCAAGGCCTCCGCATCGGCAGCATGGATCTCAAGATCGCCTGCATCACCATCGAACACGACGCCACGCTGCTGACTCGAAACACGGTGGACTTTGCGAAGGTACCGGGTCTGCGATTTGAGAACTGGCTGGATTGAGTGTCTTGATGCGCAACGGAAATTCACGATTCACGAACCGACCCCGAATGCAGACAAAACTCGACCTTGACCGCCGGGCGAAAATTCGATTTCTAAATGATAGCAATCGCCACGATTGCCCGCGGCCCCCAAATCGGTAGCTCCATGAAAACTCCCCACAGCATCGCAGCCATCCGGCAAACCACCGCCGGAAGCTCCGCGCTCCTCCCCGCCGGTGCGCCACACCGGGGAGCCCGCGACATGAACGCCCGACCTCTCGCCCGCCGCGCCGCGCCCCTACTCGTGCCCAAGCTGCGCTTGGGCACGCCCTTGGGAGTGAAGCTGTGCTTCGCAGGCGGGGGTGTCCGCGGGCCGGAACGCGCGCTCGTCCACCCCACGCGCCCCGGTCCCACCCGCCGACACTCCCTCCACGCGAAGCACAGCTTCGCCCGCACTGGCATTCCCAAGCGCAGCTTGGGAACGAGGTCCGTACCCGGTGTGTCGTCCAGGTCGCTGACCCTGCTGCACACCACCTTTGCCATTGTGGACACCCACCCCGCGGCCAGCGCGGCGCGTCAGGCGTATCCCGACAGCCATCCCGGCGGCTCGCACCTTCCCGAGACCGGAGCCGCGGAAGTCGATACCCTCGGCTACCTCTTCTTCGGTTCCCAGACCGACGCTGTTTACCACCTCGCGTTCACCTTCCCTCACGCGGACCCGGCTTTGCTGCTGCAATTCTCCGGCATCGGACTGGAGCGCCTGAACGATGAGAGTTGGGGCATCGACAACGTCAGCGTGAGTCTCGCCGGCGTCCCGGAGCCAACGGTGGCTGTCTCGTTGCTGATTGGTTTTGGTTTGCTGGCGGGTCGGCGATGCCTCCTGGTAAAAAGGAAAGCAAGGAGTTGATAGATGAGTGAGGTCAAACCGATGCAGGCGCAGACATCCGACCCTATCCATCCACCTATGAAAATCATCCGCCATCTTCTTACTGGTCTTTGCACCGTCCTCCTCCAGTTTCACTCCATCGCCGCGCCGGGGGATCTCGATCCGCTGGATCCCAATGTCGTCAGCAGCTACGTGGCGACCACGGTAGTCCAGCCGGATGGGAAGATCATTATCGGGGGAAGCTTCACCTCGGTGCTCGGGGTGCCGCGCAGCAATATCGCGCGACTCAATGCCGACGGGACTCTCGATATGGGCTTCGATCCGAAGACAAACAACGATGTCTATAGCGTGGCGGTGCAGGCGGATGGAAAGGTGCTGCTCGGCGGCTTCTTCACCACGCTCCAACCCAATAGCGCAGGCGCGGCTACCGCGCGCCAATACATTGCGCGGGTGAATGCCGATGGGACGCTGGACAACGGCTTCGATCCCAAGGCGAACGAAAAAATCTCTACGATGGCGGTGCAAGCCGATGGAAAGGTGCTGCTCGGCGGCTACTTCACTACACTCCAGCCCAACAACGCGGCCGCAGCCACCGCGCGCCAATACATCGCGCGGGTGAATGCCGACGGGACACTTGACACCGGTTTCGATCCCAAAGCGAACAACTGGATCCTCAGCGTGGCGGCGCAGGCGGATGGGAAGGTGCTGCTCGGCGGCTACTTCACCACGCTCCGGCCCAACGGCGCAGGCGCGGCTACCGCGCGCCAATACATCGCGCAGGTGAATGCGGACGGGACGCTGGATACCGGCTTCGATCCCAAGGCGAACAACTTTGTGTTTTGCATGGCGGTGCAAGCCGATGGAAAGGTGCTGCTCGGCGGCTCCTTCACCACGCTCCAGCCCAATGGCGCGGGCGCAGCCACCGCGCGCCAGCGCATCGCGCGGGTGAATGCCGACGGGACGCTCGACACCGGTTTCGATCCCAACGCGGAAACCCTCGTCGTTAGTGTGGCAGTGCAGGCGGATGGGAAGGTACTGCTCGGCGGCTACTTCACCATGCTTCAGCCCAACGGCTCGGGCATAGCCACCGCGCGCCAGCGGATCGCACGGGTAAATGCCGACGGGACACTCGATACCGGCTTCGATCCCAACGCGGACAACGCCGTCCTTAGTATCGCAGTGCAAGCAGATGGGCGGGTGCTGCTCGGGGGATCCTTCAACGTGCTTCGGCCAAATGGTGCGAGCACGGCGACCACGCGCAACCGCTTTGCCAGGCTCCAGAACGACCCGGCCACGCAAACCCTCTCCGCGGCCGACGCGACGCAGGTGCTCTGGCAGCGCGGCGGCGCCGGGCCGGAGCTGTCCCGCGTCATGTTCGAGCTGAGCACCAATGGCGGCGCGAGTTGGACCTTGCTCGGTGTCGGCACCCGCGTCGGCACTACGGGAAACTGGCAGCGCGACGGCCTCGCGCTCCCTGCCAGCGGCTCCGTCCGCGCCCGCGGCGCGACGACCGGAGGTTATCAGAACGGCAGCTCCGGCTTGATCGAGCAGGTGGCAGCGTTCAGCATTCTCACGCCACTCCAGCAATGGAAGTTCACCGAACTAGGCGACGCCAACGCCCCCGACCTCGGCGACACCGACTTCGACGGCCTCGTCCACCTCGCCGAATACGCGCTGAACCTTTCCCCCACCGCGCCCAGCCTGCCGCCGCCCGCCGAGCGCCACCTTTACGCCGAAGGCGAACGGCTGCGGATGTTCTTCACGCGCGACCCGGCGCGCAACGACGTGACGCTCGAAGTGCAGTCCGCCGACAGCCCCGCCGGCCCGTGGAC
>JANNWY010000243.1:0-12183 GCA_031409335.1 Chthoniobacteraceae bacterium
CCTTCTTTTGGTGCGGGCCCCCCCCCCCAAAAACATCGGCGCATGGGGGGTGCGGGGGGGCCCCCCCCACTAACGCTTCGCAGGCGAGGGCGCCTGCGCTACTTGGCTGCGCGTCACGCCGCGCACCGGCTCTCGCGGCGGCGGGCTTGGGACTTCCGCCGTTCGCGCCAGCCGGCGAGGCCGAAGAGCGCGAGGCCCGCGAAGACGCCCGACGGCTCCGGCACGGGCGCGATTTCGCCGAAGCCGCCCGCGAGAAATCCACCGGTGCCGAGAAAGCCGCTGCCTGCTCCGCTGAAAAACGCGATCTGCGCGAGCTGGCTCGTGGTGAGGCCACCGTCGGTGAGGTTCCAGGGATGGTCCACCGTGCCGAAGAAGAGATGGTCGCTGCCGCTGGTCCAGTTGTAGATCGAGAGCGTTCCGGTCCAGCCCGGCACATGGCTGTCGCCGAATTGGAGCGTCCCGTTGCCAGTGGCCAAGTCGATGATCGAACTGGCGGAGAGGGTGAGTGCGCCCACGGTCTCGGAAAGACCCGCGGTGTCAAAGGTGCCACCGGCGAGCGTGACGGTTGCGCCGTCGTTGATGCGGTCGCCTGAGCCGCTCAGGAGCAGGGTGCCGCCGGTGTTCACGGCCACACTTGCGGTCGCGCCGAGGGACGCGGCTGCGCCCGCCTCCAGGGTGCCGCCGCTGATCATCGTCGCGCCGCTGAAGGTATTCGCGCCGGTGAGCACTTGCGTGCTGGCGGCGTTCTTCACCAACGCGCCACCCGCACCGTCGATGGTTCCGGCGAAGATGGTGCTCCCGCTCGCGGCGCCGATGGTCAGCGTCTGTGCATTCAGATTCACCGTCGCGGCACCCGCCGAGGTCAGCGAGGCGACCGCTTGATCCACACCGAGGGCGAGGACCGAGGTGGCAGTGCCGTCGAAGGTCACCGCCGTGCGCCCATTGGCCGTCGGCAGTGCATTGGCGGAGTTCGCATTGAGGGTGGCGCTGTTGCGGATGAAAGTCGGGCCGTTGTAGGTGTTGGCGTTGGTCAGCGTCGTTGTGCCGCCGTCGATGATCAGATCGGAGTTCGGTAAACCGGTGTTGCCGGTAATCACTCCCGAGACCGTGATCCCGTTGGCTCCGCCCCTGAGCGTGAGCGTGGTGCCGGTCTTGGTCACCGTTCCCGACAAAGCCAGCGGTCCGCTGCCGCTGTTCTGGATGGTGTCCGATCCGTTGCCGCGCGCGTTGATATTCTTGGCCAGAGTACCGGCCGGGCCCGTGTAGAGGAATACGCCGGATGACGTGGCAGCCACGCCAAGGTCCACGTCGGTGTTTGTGCCGAGCCCCTGATTGGCCGTTGCGGAGACGTTCACGTTGTCCGTGGAGACCGTCCCTTCGGCAATCGTCGTCTTGCCCGGATACGGGTTCGCGGCGAGGAGCCGCAGCCTGCCGGACCCGCGGATCACCAGCGTCTCGCTCACCCCGCCGGTGATGGTGCCCATGATGGTCATGTCGTGGTTCTGGACGTCGATGGTGCGCGAGCCGCTGGCACCGCCGGTCAGGGCGATGGTGCGATCCGGGTTCAGGACGATCCCGTCGGCCCCCGCCCGCAGCGTCGCGTCGAGGCGAAGAGTGAGCCTTGCGTTCGCCGCCCCGAGCGCGCGGTCATGGTCGATGTCGGTGATGCCGCGATCCGCAATCGTCTCTGCGTGAGTGTTGTTGCCTCTGAGCCTATACACGTTGTCCGCGTCCGCCCCAGGCCCTCCTCCGACAGTGAGCGCATACGGCCCGGAGATGTCGCCATTCAAAACGGTGGTCGTGTCCGTGCCGTCACTGCGGATCGAGGCATCGCCCTGGAGCAGGATTTCGCGATTCAAAGTGCCACCACGCTGCGCGCGGATTGCCCCTCGGTCGTTCGCGCCATTGCCGGCGATTTCAAAGGGATTGCTCAAGACGGCACCGGGCCGGTCTAAATCCACCGAAGATCCATTGCGAACGACAATCGTCCCAGTACCGAAAGGATTCATCACGTTATCCGCGCCGAGACCGATCCGTGTATTTTCGCCCACGACACCGACATTCATCCGGCCGGTGTAGTCCTGAGCCGCCTTCGAAATCAGCGTGGGGTCTGGGCCAGAGTTGCCCCGGACCGTGAGTAAGCCGCTGCCCGAAAGCATATTCGCGCTGGGGAGTGTCAGGCTGAAGCCGTCGCTATCGACGGTGCCGCCGCCTGGTCCGACGTCTAGGCCGTGGTGCGGATTCAAGTCGATGTTGGCGGCGGGTGCCAGCGTGCCGCCGTTGTCGAGCGTGATGTGGTTTTCGGTGGCGGTGCTGCCGAAGTTTCCGTCATCCGTGGCGACCAGCCTGCCTGACCCGTTTACGCGGGTGCCGCCGCTGTGGGTATTGACGCCGAGGGTCAACTCTCCGCCTTCCACGATCACGGTGGTGGGTTCGGTGGGACTGCCGTCGCCGATCCGGGAGACGAAGGTGACCCGGTTGGTGCCGGCGAAAACCACCTCGCGCGGCCCGACTCCGCCGTAGCCGATTTCAGCGGGATTGCTGAAGGTCACGGTGTTTTCTGGCAAGGCCGCATTGGATGCGATCGTCGCGCGATTGCCGCTGTCGCCACCGACGACGAGGTGGACGTCGGTCGAGACCGGATGATCCGCGTCGGATTCGATCGTCGCGCCAGAGACGATGACGGTCGGAGCCACGCCGCCGCCCGGACCCTGCCCGAAGCTGCCAGGCACGCCCGCATTCCCCAGCATGGAGACGTTCACGGTGCCTCCCTCGATCAGCGTCGGGCCGGAATAAGTATTGGCGCCAGGGAGCCGCAAATTGCCAGACCCGCGGATGACCAGCGTCTCGGTCGCCGCGCCCGTGATGACGCCCTGGATGGTCATGTCGTGAGCCTGCACGTCGATGTAGTGGCGTCCGCTGACGCCACCGGTCAGGGCGATCGAGCGATCCGGGTTGAGGATGATCCCGTCGGCCCCAGCCTGCAGGGTGGCGTTGCCGTGGAGGGTGACGGTTCCGTTGTAAGCCCCGAGCGCAATGTCGTGGTCGATGTTCGTGATGCCCAGGCCGATGGTCGTGGAGCTGTGGACGTTGTTGCCGGTGAGCAGGTATTTGTTCGTCGCATTCGCCCCGGTCAGCCCGCCGAGGGTGAGCGCGAAGGCCCCGGAGATGTTGCCATTGAGCGTGGTCGTCGTGCCCGTGCCGTCGCTGCTGATGCCGGCATTGGCCGTAAGGATGATGTCGCCGTGGAAGGTGCCGCCCTGCTGCGTGCGGAGGACCCCGCGGCTGCCCTCGCCATTGCCGGAGAGGAAGAAGCGGTTGTTCCAGACCGAGCCGGGCCGGTTCACAAAGATCGCCGACCCTGCACCGGTGACGACGGTGATGTCCCCGGTGCCGAAGGGGTTGGTCAAGTTGTCCACGCCAAGAGCGATTTGCGCGCGAAAGAACGAACTGACGCCGATGGTCATTCGCCCGGTGTAGTCCTGCGTGGCGGACGAAGTGAGCACGGGGATGGTGGTGGGATCGCCGGTGATCGCGAGCGGCCCGCTGCCGGAGAGCATATTGGCGCTGCCGAGCGTGACGCCAAAGCCGACGCCATAGAGCGTGCCGCCGGCAGGACCGATGTCGATGCCGTGATTTGCATGGAGCGCGAAGCTGGCGCTGGGCTGCAGCGTGCCGCCATTGAGGACGACGTTATTCACCGCCGCCGTGCTACCCAGGTTGCTGTCTTGCAGGACGATCAGCGTGCCCTCATTGATGAAGGTGCCGCCAGTGTAGGTATTGACGGCGAGTGCGCCAAAAGTCAGGGAGCCAACACCGGCCTTGACCAGTGCGTTGCCGCCATTGGCAAGGATCGGAGTATTGATCGTGAACGCGTCGGCCAGGGCGTTCGTGCGAACCACGAGGTCCTGGCCGGCGGAAGCCCGAATGCCGGTACCGCCGCTGAGGCTCGCATTGGTGCCGGTTTTGAGGATGCCATCCACGGTCACTGTCTGCGCCGCGGCCAGGGTGAAGGCGTGGGCGCCCGCGATCTTCAGGGTGGTGAAAGTGGCATCGGTCTGAGCGGTCACTGCTCCGGTGATTTGCTGATGAGTTGCAGAAGCGAGGCTCGTGGTACCCGTGGACGTCACCGCACCGGCATCGGCCGGACCACTGTAGCGCATGGCGCGGACATAACCGGACGCATCGTTCCACGCGAAATTGTCGCCGCCAAAGAAGCTGCCGTGGTCGATGAAGGCATCAAGCGTGGCCCCGGTGAGGACGATCTTGTTCGTCGTGCCGTTCGTGCCGCCTGTGGTGACGAAATTCGCCGTGGCCCCGGCGGTGCGGGCGAGCAGGGAAGTGACGGTGAAGCTGGTATTGGAACCACCCCAAGTGGAACTGATCGTGGCGTTACCCGCCGTGCGATTCACCGTCCCGACCGTTTTGTTTCCGCCAAGGATACGAAACTCACCGGTGCCGCTGAAGATGATCGGCGACGAGCCGGAAAGCGTCCCACTCCCGGTCAACTCGATCGCGCCGCCGCCGATGGTCGTCGCGCCGGTGTAAGTGTTCGCGCCGCGGAGTGTCTGCGAATTGGTGCCGAGCTTGGTCAGGCCGCCCGATCCACTGATGACGGCGTCCGAGAGTGCGCCCTGATTCCTGGCTCCGACGCTCAGGGTGTTGGAGCCGAGGCTGATGCTGCCGGAGCCACCTAGCGCGCCCACATTGTAGGTATTGGTTCCAGCCAATCCAAAAACCAACTTCGTTGGCGAAAACTCCCCGGAAAGCGTGCTGCTTTGCAGCGCGTTGACATGGTTAAGGGTCAGGGAATTGCCGGTGCCGGACTGGATGAGCGTCTCACCGGTGTAAAGGTTGGCCCCGCTCAAGGTTTGGTGGGCTCCAATCCCGCTGTAGATGAATATCCTCCCCGGCCCGCTGATCACGCCGGTGAAATTCTGCGTGCCGGAACGGAGCGCGATATCGTTTGCCAGAGTCACTCGGCCGCTGCCGGCGAGCGCACCGAATTCATCGCTGCGCAGCTCGGCATAAGCGTCGGCACCGACGGTGATCTGGCCGTTGCTGTTGTAGAGGGCAATACCCTGCGCTTCGTAAAAGCGGCCAAAGTTGGCCACCGTCAGATTCCCCTGAAACCCGCCTCCGAGCCCCAGCGAACCGCCAAGCACCAGCGCCCCGGCGTTCACGGTGATCGTCCCGCCGATGGCGTTCAGCGTGCCACCCGCGGTGGACCCTCTCAGGGTGAGCGTGCCCAGCCCTTCCTTGACAAAGCCGCTGGCGCTGACAATGCGGGCGTTGATGGTCGCGCCGGCGTTCGTGGTGATGGTCGGGGTCGCGCCGGAGAGCGTGAGGGTATTGGAGTTGTTGGCCGCGGTGAGGGCGTAGTTGCCGCTGCTGGCGGGATGGAAGGTGAGATTGCCGACCGTGATCGCGCTGCCGATGTTCACCGTCCCAGCCGCGCCGTTGCCATTGCCAAAGATGGCGTCGTTCGGCCCGGCGTTCGACCAGACGGAATCCGCGAGGCCGTCCCACCAGACGGTGTTGCCCGCCGTGGTGTTCCAGATGCCGGTGCCATCAGTCACGCCGGAGGCAGCGCCATTGGCGTCCCAAGTGTAAGTGGCCGCGTCTGCCTGCCCGACCTGGAAAAACCCGACGATGGACACGCTGACCGCGAGCGCAAACGCGAGAGGGCGGCGCGTTTTTCTCCAGCAGGACTCCGCCGCGCCGAACCGTGGCAAGCCGGGCGCGGCAGGCGGAAATGCGCCTCCTGGAACGCTCTGCCAATCGCGGATCAGAGGAAGAGAGCGGGTGACGGATTCCATATCCTCCTACAGAAGGAACCGCGGCTCAGGATTTCAGGAAAAGTGAACTTTCTTGCGGAGGCTGGTGCCACCGCGGAACGAGGAGCGGCGGGTTCGCAGCCGATTATCCTTCAACCAGCCTTTCAAAAATTTCTTCCAGCCCATCCTCTTCATCGATCTGGGAACCAATCTTCCGAAAGCTCAACTTCGTGGCGAGCACTTGGGCTGCTTGGTTCTCCGGACTAATGCTGAGAACAAAACGATGCACTCGATGCTGGGTGCAGGCCCACTGGATCAGAGCCTCGATCGCTTCCTGCGCAAACCCACGCCTCCGCCATGCCTCCATCATGCTGTAGCCGAGTTCCACCGTTTGCGCCGCCGATGCCGGAGCACTGAACGGCTCGGAGTGGAATCCGATGTCGCCGATCAACTGGCCTTCACTGCGCAAGACCATGCCGCGGGCCAACCAAGGCTGGAGCGCCGGATTGGCTTCCAGTTGACGGAGCCACAGCTCCAAAGCACCGCGGCGGATCTCCCAGCTTTGGGGAACAGAAGCGCCGAGCAGTCGCCCGATCTTGTTCCGGTCCAGCTCCAGGGCCGCACGGAGGACCGCAGGGGACAACGGGATAAGGTCGAGCCGCTTGGTCTGAATGATCACGCTCATCGGTCGAAGCGATTTATCGCGGACTAGGCGAGTTAGGTTGATCAGGTAAGAGCGCCGGCTGCTCCGCCTTTCCGGCATTGCTGCCTTGGTGCACACAAAAGAGGTGGGTCGCGGTCTGCACAAAGAGCGCGCCGTTGGCGACGATCGGCCCGGTGTAAATGGGTGCCGGGAGTTCGACACAGCCGAGTAATCTCTTTTCTCTCGTCGCGGCGAAGATGTAAAAATCGCCGTCTTCGTCTCCCACGAAGACTTTCCCATCCGCGACGAGGGTCGATCCACAGATGTGAGCTTCAGCGTCGTGCCGCCAGTATTGCTGCCCCGTGACGGCATCGAGACAGTAGAGAAATCCGCTATAATCGGCGACAAAGAGCAAACTGCTGGCTGGGTCAATCGAGACCGTCGAGAGGCTCCGATAGATCTTCCTAAAGTCCCAGATCACGCCGCTCTCGGTCACATCGCCACTCTTCGTTGCGTCGATACACAGCAGGCGGCCGACTCCTTCTTCGGATTCCGGACTCGCGCCGATCGCGACGTAAACACGATTCCGGAAAAACACAGGCGTCGCCATGATTTCGCTCGGTCCTTCAGGGGCTGCGTATTTGTGCTGCTTGTACTCCGGCGGGTTGCAATCAATCTTCCAAACCGTTTTCAGAATTCCTTTGCCGTTCTCATCCACCGGCCTGGCGTCAAAGGCATAGAGCCAGCCGTCCCCTGCGCCGAAGAAGACTAACTGCCGGCCATTGACGACGCCACTGGAAGGCGAACTCCACTGGGAGTGAAAGATTCGGGGCCCAATGTTTGCATCATCCTGCGCGAGCAACTTTCCCGTATGGCGATCCAGGGCGATGAAGCTGGGCGCGTGAGGCGAGGGAACGTTTTTATGGGTCCAGTCCATCCCGTTTCCGGTGTTCACGTAGATCACGTCACCGAGGACGAGCAGGGCAGACGCGGACGCGTTGTGCGGGTATACGCCAAGTTCGCCCATCAGGTCAAAGCGCCAGACAATGTCCGCATCGAGCGCTCCCGCCTGGACCGCCGGCTTGTTCGGACCGGCGATGTATTGGCCCTCATCGGTGAACGGTCCCACGTTTCCGCGCGCCAGGCCGTCGGTCGTGAGGCAAACGACCTCAGCGCGGTTCGTGACGAGGTAAACGCGATCATTGACGACCGTCGGAGCGGCGGTAATTCCCAAGTATTCCCAATCGTTCACTTTTCCCGAGGCGAGCTTCGGCACCACGAGCTGCCAAAGGAAGGCGCCAGTATTCTCATCAAGACACATGAGGATGCCTCGATCGTCCTTGAAACGTGGATCGCGGGGAGTGGCGTTGTTTGTGCCAACGAACACCTTGCCACCAGCCACCACGAAATTGCCGTAGCTTTGGGAGCCGAGTTTCGCCACCCACTTTACGTTCCGCGTCGTGGCCATCTCAATGGTTTCGGTATCTTTGCGGAATTGGCCAGGGTTAAAAGTCTCGGGGAGATTGGTTCCCGCAGAGTACATATTGCGGCCTGGATCGGCTCCGCCCCAGGACGGCCAATCGGCCCGCTCGCGTTGCATCGCCCTGCTGCTGCGATCGGCCAAGATCACCACCAAAGCCTGATCTTGGCTTGCAAAGCTAATATCAGAAACGTTCTGCGCGAACGTCTCGGACCATTTCAGCGTCCATTCCGGCATCTGCCAGAGATCAATTCGTGAACCTCCGTTGGTGCTGGCGAACCACAGACCGTCCGAAGAAAAGCTCAAGCGAGGATTGCTTCCCGTCTCCGTGGGAACGTTGCAGAGCAACGCGCCGTCCTCGATTCGCCAAACCTTGACCTTGCCCGGCCAACCGCTGGAGCCGCCCGCCGCTGCCAGCAGACGTCCGTCTGGCGAAAACGCCACGGCTTTTGGCTGACAGAGGTAGTAGGTGCGCAGTGTCGTCCCATCGCGGGTGCGACCGTACTTCAGATGGCCGTTGGCAGTGGCAAACACGTAATACTCCCCGTCAGGCGAGCAGGTCGCCAGTGTCAGCCCAGCCGCTGGAATGGACTCGGAAGGTGCGGGAGATTTAGTCGGGTTAGTTAACTGCAAGCCGGCAGAAATATCTTGTGCTCGACTGTATAAGGTGTTGAGCGCGAAAAGGACCGCGGCGCTGGTTACGAATAGGCGAATGCGATTGGGCAGTTTCATAGTTTTCCTTTCTCAGCGATGCTCCAGATCTTTATGACGTCATCAGTACCACCAGAGGCGATGCGCTTCCCATCTGGACTGAAAGCGACACCGTGGACTGTCTTTTTGTGCCGACCTAAGGTCAGGATTTCCTTTCTTTGTGAGGTTACTGTTTTTTCACGGCCAGCCCCGGCGCTCGCGAACCGGAGCTCAGCGATCACCCGGACCGACCATTGGTCTTCACCCTCTAAAGAAGGAACCGCGGCTCAGGATTTCAGGAAAAGTGAACCTTCTTGCGGAGGCCGGTGCCACCGAGGGACGAGGAGCGGCGGGTTCGCAGCCGATTGCCCTTAAACAAGCCTTTCAAATATTTCTTCCAGCCCATCCTCTTCATCGATCTGGGAACCAATCTTCCGAAAGCTCAACTTCGTGGCGAGCTCTTGGGATGCCTGGTTCTCCGGACTGATGCTGAGAACAAAACGGTGCACTCGATGCTGGGTGCAGGCCCACTGGATCAGAGCCTCGATCGCTTCCTGCGCGAACCCGCGCCTCCGCCATGCCTCCATCACGCCGTAGCCGAGTTCCACCGTTTTCGGTGCCGAGGCCGGCGTACTGAACGGCCCGGAGTGGCATCCGATGTCGCCGATCAATTGGCCTTCACTGCGCAAGACCATGCCGCGGATCGACCAAGGTTGGAACGCCGGGTTGGCTTCCAGTTGACGGAGCCGCAGCTCCAAAGCACCCCGGCGGATCTCCCAGCTTTGGGGAACAGAAGCGCCGAGCAGTCGCCCGATCTCGTTCCGGTCCAGCTCCAGGGCCGCACGGAGGATCGCAGGGGACAACGGGATAAGGTCGAGCCGCTTGGTCTGAATTATCACGCTCATCGGTCGAAGCGATTTATCGCGGACTACGCAGGAGCGTTTTGGCCTCTTTGTAAGCCAGCCAGCAAATCAGGTCGTCCGGGCTTGCACCGTCCGCGAAGGGCTGGCGCTCGTCCGCAGGCAGCGGTTTCATTTCCGCCTCCGCTTCGGCGAAAAGCGTGCGCGCCTCCGCAGCCTTGCCTTGCTGGAAAAGACTCATCGCACGGAAAAACCGCGCGGTATCCCGCACATGCCGGTTGTCTTTGCCCGCCAGCTCCGCCGCGATCAGCGCCTCGTCTGCGGCTGGGTAGCCGCCGCTCCGGTATTCGGCCATGCCGAGAGCCATTTGATAGTAGGGCAAATATTGATGTGTCTTCCCAAGGTCCACGGCACGCCGGGCAAGGGTCAGGGCGGCTTCGAGTAATTGCGGATCGGTGGAAGGGAGAAGGCAATACGCTTTGGCTGCGCGATCAGCCGTGGAGGGATCGCCGGTTCCAGAGGCAGAGTTAACCACTCGGCGACAGGTCTCGGCATACTCTGCGTCTTGACGAAACCAAGCCTGCAGGACTGTGACCTTTTGTGCGAGGAATGTATCTCCCGGATGAAGCGCGGACGATTGCGCGAGAAGTGCGAGCTGTTCGGAGATGAGCGCGTCTGCTTGCTGCGCGTGGTTCGTCACCTTCGCGGTATCGCCCGCCGTGCGCGCGCTTTCCTCGAGAGCGAGGACGACGCGGGTGAGGCTTGAAATCGTGGCAAGCACGGCATCATCGTCCTGCGGAATGCGCTCGCGGAGGTTTGCGAGAAGCTCGCGGAAGAGCGGTTCGGCCTCAGCGGATCGACCTTGCTCGTGGAGGAAGTCGGCGAGATTCGCCAGGCTCTCATCCCGGCGCCCGGAATCTCCGGGCGATTGCGCGCGCGAATCGGAAAGTTTTTTGCGATAAGCCTGTTCAAGGAGCTTCTTCGTGGTCGCGAGAGTCGGTGCCGGCCGGGGCGGGTGGAATGCCTCCGTCTGCGGCCATGCGCCGCCGGTGCGCTCAGCGTCTTCGATTTCCGCCCACGACGGCGCGCGCCAGAATTGGAACGTCCCGGTTGGGGCGCCTCCACCACCGACGAGCAGCGTGTTGCCATCGTCGGTGAACTCGACCTTGGAAAGCACCGTATGGTGGCCGGTCAGCGCCAGCAGTTCCTGCCGCGTCGTTACGTCCCACAGATCAACCGCCTGGTGCCCGCCGTTGCTCGCGGCGAGGCGTTGATTGTCCGGGGAAAAAGCCACGCCAAACACCGCTCCCATATTGCCTCGCAGGCGATCAATCTCCACCTGCCGCGTTGCGTCGTACAGACCGACGAATCCGCTCGGGCTCGCGATGGCCAACAGTTTTCCGTCGGGTGACAACGTAGCTCCGCTGATGGGCTCGTGTAGCGACAACCGTGTCAGATCGAATGCCTGGCGCGGGCGACGCCGACTTTCCGGCACGAGGCGCGGTAGCGTTCCTTCGCGAGGGCTCTTTTCAGGCGGCAACACTTCTTCTTCGAGCGTGAACAGATCAATGATTGACCACTTCCCCTCGCCACTCCGTCCCAGCACGCTCTGGCCACCGGGCAGCGGGATCGCCGCCTGAATGTGCGGAGGCAGATCGCGCAGTCCGTTCGCGGGCCGCGGCGCACGGTTATCCCAAAGCAACACCTCGCCATCCTTGCTGCCGCTGGCCAGAAAGCGGCCATCACCCGTGAACGCCACGGCTTGGACGTCGTGACCGTGGCCGCGCAATGGGGCATTCAGCTTCGCCCATCTCGCAGTATCCCAAAGCTGAATTGTCTGGTCTGCGGACGCCGAAGCGAGCATCCGGCCATCCTTCGAAAAAATGAGTTCCGAGATATATCCCGTGTGGCCCTGGAGCTTTTTAATGACATCACCAGTCTTTGCATCGAGCACGCGGACTACGCGATCGCTGAAGCCCGTCGCAACCACGAGGGTAAGCCCATCCGGCGAAAGGTCCATCGCGGTAAAGCCAGCGTCACGTCCGCTCTCGGTCTCGCTCTCTTCGACATCACCAATGGGGATTTCCCAAAGCACGCCCGTATCCGGCACGCGCACACAACGCACCTTCGGTTCCACGGACCCGCCGCAACTGACATAGAGCCGCTGTTTGTCGGGCGATAAGCGCGCGTTATTGAAATGCATGCCGCCGCCACGCGGCAGCGGATAACTCATCACCGGCTTGCCATCCTCGACGCGCAGCACCTGCACCAAATCCGGTCCGGCGGACAGCACCGCGAGCAACTCTCCATCGGGTGAAAAGGACAAGTCGCGAACGTAATCGCCGACGGTGCAGAGTATCGTGTCGGCGGCCGTGACGACGTTGTGCGTTTTCACCACACTGCGGCCCATGGTCGCCGCCAGGACCCCACCGCGCGGTGAGAAGGCGACGTGCGCCCGCTGGTCGAATGGCTCCTGCACCAGCCTGGCGAGCCGACGTTTCGCGACATCCCAAAGTTCCACCTGCCCGTCGAAGTATCCCACCGCCAGCCACGCACCGTCCGGCGAAAAGCTCACCGAAAAAGCGCGCACGCCATCGCGCTTCGCGATCATCGCCTGCGCGCCGCTGCGGCACTGCTGCCAGAGGTAGCGCCATTCCCACCCGCGCAGGTCGAGATCGCCTTTCGCCGGCCGGTGCAGATCGAGCAATTGGCGCGCGCGTCCGAGGTTGTTCG
>JANNWY010000244.1:0-2169 GCA_031409335.1 Chthoniobacteraceae bacterium
GCGGCCGGACGATCTTTCTCAAGGGTGACGCCGGTGCGCCCTATGGCGAAATCGTCCAGGTTCTCGCGATGCTGCGCGAAGTCGGGCTCCCCAACGTCAGCCTGGTCGCCGAACCCTCGTCGGCGAGATGACCACGGTGACTGCGGTGCGCGCGCAGACGACCGACGGTGCTCGTCCGCCGTTGGCGGCCCGCACAGCTGCCAGCTGGTCGGTTGGCGCTCACGTGGTGGTGCTCGTTGCGATGATCGTCTTCGCACGCCTGTCCGTGCCCGCGCCGCTGCCGCCAGCCTACAGCGTTGAACTGGTGGCCGCGCCGCCGGGACTGCGCGCGCTTGGCTCGGTAGCGCAGGGCCCAGTCGCGCCTCCGACCGAGGACCCAGCAGCACCGCCGCCGGCTCCCGAGCCCGTTGCCGACGCTCCCTCGATCGCCAGCCGACGGCCCTCGGCAACTGTCAAGCCGCCAGCGAAGCCTGCTCCGGTCGTGCCCAGGCCCGCACCGCCGAAGTCTGGCGGCGCGGCTACGGTGCCGGGAGCGACCCCCGCAGGCGGGGGGCCGACTGGCGGTCGTGGGCGCGATGTGGCCAGCGTGAAGGTCCAGGGGATCGCGTTCCCGTTCCCTGGGTATCTGGAAAACATCACGCGGCAGATCACGCTCAACTTCAGGCCGCGGCCCGGCGCGGCGCTGCGTGCCGAAGTGGCATTCCTGATCAACCGCGATGGATCGATTTCAGATCTCCGAATCGTGTCGCGGTCCGGTGTCTACGCGTTCGATCTCGAGTGTATCGGCGCGGTCGAGGCGGTTGGACTGCGTCGATCTTTCGGCCCGCTGCCAGGCGGCTTTCGCGACGACGTGCTCCCTGTCGTCTTCAGTTTTGATCCCACGGTTCTGAGGTGAGTATCCTGCCGCGTTCGTCCCTGCCTGAAGTGGTTGCTGGTGTACTGTTGCTCTGTGCCGTCTCAGGTGGAAGCGTCCTCGTGGCGCAGCCTGGCGTGCGTCTCGGTCTGATCTATGGCGAGGGCGGACGCCGACCAGGCATTTTCGTGTTGCCAGTGGCCGGTGCGGCAGGCGACTCACTTCGCACCATCATCACGCGTGATCTGGATTTCGGAGATCGCGTGACCGTCCTGCCGAACACGACGGCGCTGCCAACCCCCTCCGGCTCCGCTCCGATTGACTATGTCGCGGCCGCCCGCCTGGGAATCAACGGCGTCGTGCAACTGGTCGCCGTCTCCGGTGGCATGACGGTCGTCCTTTACGATGTCGCCGCCAAACAGGTCCTGCAGCGTCGGGCCCTTGCCTTGCCAGGCGCACCGAACAGTGCCGCGTGGCGACTGGCAGCCCACGGGATCAGCGACCTGTGTGAGGAATGGATCAGCGGTGAACGCGGGATTGCGGCCTCGCGACTGGCGTACGTCTCCGACGGACGGATCTGGCTGATCGACAGCGACGGCGCGAACGCGTCGCCGCTCACCTCCGCCACTCGTGCGCTGTCGCCTGGGTTTCACCCGAGCGGGCAATCCGTGGTCTACGCCGCCCTCGAGCCGGCCGGCAGCGCGATCTACGTCACCGACCTTCGTGGTGCCTCGCGTCGGGTGGTGCCGCCGAGTGGATTGAACATTTCACCGACATTCACGCCGTCGGGTGCGGCGATCGCCTACGCCCATGGCGATGACTTCGGCACGGAGCTCTATCGCGTGGCCGTCGAAGGCGGCGCACCGCAACGAATCTCGATCGGCCGCGGTTCTGACAACACATCACCCACCTTCAGTCCTGATGGCAGGCGTATTGCGTTTACGTCGGGTCGGTCCGGGCGACCGGATGTGTATATTGCTGATGATGACGGGACCAATGCCGACGTACTGGCTGCACTGTCCTCCTCCGCGCAGGTGTACCGGTCAAGTCCGGACTGGTCGCCCGACGGTCGGGCGATCGCATTTCAATCGCAGCTCGGCGGGCGTTTTCAGGTCATGGTGATCACGCTGCGTGATCGGGCCGTGAAACAGCTCACGACGGAAGCTTCGAACGAAGATCCTGCCTGGGCGCCCGATGCCCGGCATATCGTCGTCAGTTCAACGCGTACTGGTGTTCGCCAGTTGTGGGTGATTGACACGGAGACGGGGCGGGCCCGGCAAGTGACATCGGCCGGGAACGCGCGACTGGCCGCCTGG
>JANNWY010000245.1:0-40072 GCA_031409335.1 Chthoniobacteraceae bacterium
GGGATCGGTGAAGGCGAGAACTTCTTTGCCAGCGACGTGAGCGCGGTGGTGGCTCACACCCGCGATGCTGTATATCTGAAGGACTATGACATCGCGGTGCTAAGTAGGGATAGGTTCGAGATCACTTCGCTGCTGGGTGGAGCTAGTGGGTTTGAAGTTACCAAGGTCGAGTTCACCGAGGAAGACGTGAGCAAGGGTGAGTATCCGCATTACATGCTCAAGGAAATCTACGAGCAGCCACAGACGATTCAGGATGCCTTGCGTGGGAGGCTTTCGCGGGAAGAGGCTTCGGCAAAGCTCGGCGGGCTGGATATGACGGCGGCGGAATTGCGCGCTGTGGATCGTATCATCCTGACTGGATGCGGGACGGCGAGCCATGCGGCGATGGTCGGCGAGTACGTCATCGAGTCGCTGGCGCACGTGCCTTGCGAAGTGGAGTTCGCGAGTGAGTTCCGCTACCGGAACATGCCGCTCTCGAAGGATTCCCTCGTCTTTTGCATCAGCCAGAGTGGCGAGACGGCGGATACGCTCGCGGCACTGCGCGAGAGCCAGCGGAAAGGGCATCGGACGCTGGGCATTTGTAACAATGTCGCCTCGACGATCGCGCGGGAAAGCGACGGCGGCGTCTATATGCACGCAGGCCCGGAGATCGGCGTGGCGGCGACCAAGTCCTTTACCTCGCAAGTGACGATCATGACGCTGATCGGTCTGCTGCTGGGTCGCATCCGGCATCTGAGTTCGAGCGAAGGCCTCGCGATCATCGACGAACTGGAGGCCATCCCGGACAAGGTGCGGCGGATCCTTGCGGCGAATGACCACATCAAGGCTATCGCCGCCAAATATGCGCACGCGCAAGCCATGATGTTTCTCGGAAGGCAGTTTAACTATCCCGTGGCTTTGGAGGGTGCCTTGAAGATGAAGGAGATTAGTTACATTCACGCCAGCGGCCACCCGAGTGCGGAGCTAAAGCATGGAGTGATCGCTCTAATCACGCCTGAGCTACCCAGCGTATTTATAGCGCCCAACGACTCGGTGTTGGCAAAGAACATCTCGAATATCGAGGAAGTGAAGGCACGGAAGGGACCCATCATCGCCATCGGGACGGAAGGCTGTTCCAAGCTCGCGAAGGTGGCTGATGATTTGATCGAGATACCGGCCTGCCCGGACTATCTTTCACCCATCCTCACGGCCATCCCGCTGCAATTGCTCGCCTACCACATGGCGGTGCATCTCGGCTGCGATGTGGACAAGCCGCGCAATCTCGCGAAATCGGTGACAGTGGAGTGATTCCTACTGCCGCGTGATGCGCAGCCGCATGAATTGCACGGGCGCCGAACCAATCATCGCCGGGGATGGGACCGACACCGTTTGCGTTGTCGTCGATGCCGGGAGCACGGGTGCGGCAGCAACGGTTTCGACGGAGTTCCAGTCCACGAGGTTGGTGGAAACCTCGACGATATAACCCACGTCCACGGCGGTCGTGGACTTCGTGAATGTCAGTTCGGGGAATCCACCGTTGTTGATGGCAGTCGAGGGAACCGCGTTCGCGTTGGGCGTCTTGGGATCAAGGCCAAGCGCGTATTCGACCAGATTTGCGATGCCATCGCGATCCAGGTCGGCAAGGTCACCACTGATTGCGGAATTCGCGAGTTCGGTCGTCGTAAAGTTTGCGTGGCGCCATGCGTCGATGGGCTGATCGCGAAGGGTGATGGTTGCATTGGCGTCCGCAAAGGTCGCCGCGAGGCCCGATGCCAGCGTGATCGTGACCGTTTCGTCACCCTCGGCCAGGGCGTCCATCACGGGTGTGATGGATATCGTCGTGCTTGCCGCGTTTGCGGGGATGGTGGCGGTCGCGGGAAGCGCGACGAAATCGGAGCCGGTGGTGGCAGTGCCGGTGACGGTGAATGCGACCGTGAGAGGATTCGATAGGTCACCGGAACGTGTGATCGTGAATGAACCGGGCGTGAAGCCGCGCTCAGTGGCATCCGTGGCTGTGGCTGTGATGCTGAAGTTCGCGACGGTATTCCATGCCAGGCCGTAGGCGATGCCAGTGGTATTGCCAGTGACTTCGAGGGCGTATCGGCCTGGCAGAAGGGTGGGTGCGTAGAGGTGCTCGACATTATCGACGGCGCTCACGCTTTCATCGACCAGCGAACCCTTCGCAAAGCCATTTGCGGCAAAGATTCGCAGGGTCAGATCGGGCACAGTGGACGATGGGTTTCCCCAGGTCACCGTCGGAATCGTATCCTCGACGATGCGATTCCACGTGAGGACCGCGGATAGTCGTGATTCAGCGGTACTTGGGAAAATGTCGAAGAAGTAGAGCTTGCCGACTGCGGCGGTAGTATTGAAATCCCAGCCACGGCTGCCGACAGAGACGGAGCTACTAGCAGGCCGCTGGCCGGCAGCTAGGATGTGGTAGCTATGCTGGACGTTTAGCTGTCCGGCACCGAAGTGCCCATCCAGCGGGCGGGTGGTGGTGCGACTCCAGCCTGCAATTTGATCCTTGGTCGCACCGGCGAGCAGCATTGCCTTGAGTGCAACGGAATGCCTTCCCGCGGCCGGTGCTGCCTGTAGCAGCAGCGCGCCAGCGGAGCCGACCAGCGGCGTCGCAAAGCTCGTGGCAAAGAAGGGTGCCACGATCTCGGGTTTCACCCGTCCCGCGCCATCGAGCGTGCTGGCGCCGGAGCTATGGCCGCCATTGGTGAGCCCGACGGAGATGGCATTGTAGGCATTCGCCAGCAGCGCCGGAACCGCAGTGCCACTGCCATTGTTCAGACCCACTGCGGCGAGGAAGTCATCACGCTGCATGGCGAAGTCGAACCGCCTCAGAATCTCGATGTCGTCGGGGCCACCGTTGTCCACCGTGCCGATCCAACTATGGTTTTGGATGTCCCTGTTTTCCACCGAGGGCGCAAGCAGGGTGTTCGTCTTGAGGAACCCACTGAAGACCCACGCGTTCGCCTCATACACGTCGATGTTACTGACGCCGGGTGAAAGGCTGCCGGTGTTGCCGAAGAGATAGGTGGCGACTGCGTTTGCATGGCTCGAGACGGTCGATATGCCGGATTTTGCGAAGATGGTTTTACCGGAAAACTCTGCCTGGCCGAGATCCGGCGTGTAGATCTTGGCCGTGGTGGAGAGGCTGGCTTCGACTTGGGAAATGCCGACGCCGATGCCGGTCGGGATCGTGGCACCGAGTTCGGCGCGGAGGGCGTTCAGGCCGATGTCATCCGCGTAGTCTGCGCGCGATCGGGGCAACGCAAAGAGTCCGAGGGCGATGAGGCCCGCGGCGAAGAGTTGCCTCGTCAGAAAGTGCGGTGGCCGGGGGCTTCGCATGGAGTCGCGGGACGGTCGAATCGCATGGTTGATCTGTCAATCGGATGCTCCTGGCTGCGCGACATTTCGGGGCGTCGCACAGCCGCTTGGCCGCGGCAGTAAAAAAGTGAGCGGACGGGCGCTCGAATGAGCGGCCCGCCCGCAAGTTCCCCCCGGAACAATGAGCACAACGCACGAACGTTTCGGTTGCTTAGAAAAAAGTGGGGATTTTTTCCGCGGGACCGCGCATCGTTTTGGGCATGAGCGAAAATCCGCAGTTCAAGCTCCCGTAACGGGTAAATCCCCGATGCGACTCGATCAATGGCTGTGGGCAGTCCGGGTTTTCAAGACGCGATCGCTGGCCGTGGCTGCGATCAAGGCCGGGCATGTGCGGGTGAATGGCGAGAGTGTGAAACCGGCGCGTGAGGCGCGGGCCGGGGAGTGGGTGACGGCGCGGATCGGAGTGATGACCCGGACGCTGCGGGTGATCGGCGCGCCGGCGTCGCGCGTGGCGGGAAAGCGGGTTGCCGAGTTCGCGGAGGATCTCACGCCGCCGGAGGAGTTCGAGAAAATGCGCGCGCTCGCGTTTGGCGCGCCGGGTTCGCGCGCGCGAGGATCGGGGCGGCCGACGAAACGCGAACGGCGGGAGCTGGACGAGCGCGACCAGTTACAGGCTCGCGACGACTGATGGCAGGGCGCGGCTGAGGCGCATATTCACGATCTCGACCCGGGCTCCGACCGGCACGGAATCGAAGAGGCGCACGACATCGCGCGAGCGCATGCGGATGCAGCCGTAACTGGCGGGCCTGCCAATGCGCCGCTCCTCGGCGGTTCCGTGAATATAGATGCCACGCCGGAAGGCGCGGGCGTTTTGCGCTTCGAGCCCGCGCAGATGGAGGATGCGGGTGACGATGGGATCGCGACCAGGCGCGTTTGGACGGAGGATTTCACCGGTCCGGCGCTGGCCGCGGAAGACGCTGCCGACCGGCGCGTTACCGCCGACCTTTGCGGCGACCTGCAGCATTCCGAGCGGAGTGGCGAAACTGCGTGGTCGATCTCCGACACCGAATTTCGAGGTGGAGACGGAATACTTGGCCACGCAGACGCCATTTTCCACGACAGCGAGGCGCTGATCCGGGACGCTCACCAGGATCATGGGAGTGGCGCGGGCTGCCAGGCAGCTCGCGGACAGCGCGGTTAAAAGCAGAGAGAATAGAAGCGTGAATCGCATCAGCAGTACAAAGCACGCCTAGTGCCGCGGGCGGTTGGTGGGGGGCGGGAATCCCAATTTGAAAACTCCAAATCCAAAATGAATTTCAAAACGCAGCGGGGAGTTTCAAAACGGCGGGGCTTGGCATTCCTGCGGGTCAGGCCGGGAGCGCTTCGTCGGTATCCCGACCGGGGAAACGGAGCGCGGGGAACCACTGGGCGAGCGAGCAAAGGGCGACATATCCGAAGCCGACTTGGAAGAGCGACAGGAAGATGACGTTCAGCCAGTTCTGGTGGATGAACGCGTAACTCAGGAGATAGGTGAAGTAGATCGCGAAGGCGAGTTCGACGAGCGGCAGGAAGCTCTTGATCGGGAGATAGCGCGCTTTTTTCCACGACTGCGTTTTGCGCTCGATGCCGTATTTCGGGGTGCGGGTGAATTCGGATTGATGGCCGAAGAGGGCTTCGAGGACGGCGCGGGCGTTGTTGATCGCGAGGCCGACGCCGAGGGCGAGGACCATCGGGAGGAGCAGGATTTCCTTTAGCCACGATTTGGGATACAGCTCGCGCTGCGTGCAAATGTAGAAGACGGCGGCGGGCAGCGAGGCGGAGAGATAGATGGGCACATCGACGAGCATCATTTTCCAAAAGCTGTAGGGGCCGCCATCGGAATTTGGGTGCATGAGGATGCAGAGGAAAAAGAGGAGGAGGTAGGCGTAGTTCGCGGTGAGATGCGCGGTGCTTTCCAGTTTCACGAGCAGCGGCAGGTCGGCTTTCCAGACGGCGGGGAGCAGCTTCAGGCAGGTCTGGATCGAGCCTTTCGTCCAGCGATGCTGCTGCGATTTGAAGCCGTTCATATCCACCGGCAGTTCGGCGGGCGTGACGAGGTCGGGCAGGAAAACGAAACGCCAGCCTTTGAGTTGCGCGCGGTAGCTGAGGTCGAGGTCTTCGGTGAGCGTGTCGTGCTGCCAGCCGCCGGAATCAGCGATGCACGAGCGCCGCCAGAGGCCGGCGGTGCCGTTGAAATTAAAAAACCGGCCGCTGCGGCTGCGGGCGGTTTGTTCCAGCAAAAGATGGCCGTCGAGGAACATGGCCTGGACGCGGGTGAGCAGGGAATAGGTGCGGTTCAGGTGGCCCCAGCGCGTCTGGATCATGCCCACTTTCGGGTCGGTGAAATGGTGGATCGTCTTGCGCAGCATGTCCGTCGCGGGGACGAAGTCGGCATCGAGGATGAGGACGTATTCGCCTTTGCAAGTGCGCAGCCCGTTTTCGAGCGCGCCGGCCTTGTAGCCGGTCCGGTCGGTCCGCTGGATGTGAACGATGTCGAGGCCGGCGGCGCGCAATTCCGCCACCTGCCGCGCGGCGATCGCGACCGTCTCATCGGTCGAATCGTCAAGCACCTGCACTTCGAGCAGTTCCCGCGGATAGTCGAGGGCGGCGACCGATTTCAGCAGTCGCTCGACGACGTAAAGTTCGTTGAAGATCGGCAGCTGGACCGTGACTTTCGGCAGTTGTTCGAACTGGCCGAGCGGCACCGGAGCCCGGCGGCGGTTCTTCAGAAATAGGTAAACGATAACGTAGCGATGCAGGCCAAAAAGAGAGAGGCCGAGCAGAACGACGAAGTAGCTAATGGTCCAAATGGTGGTTCCCAGACTTCCTTGCATAGAAAAAAATTAGCCGGTTCCGGCGCGATCAAGCGCGGAATCTTGGCGGGATGTCCGGGGGGGTCAAGCGGGAAATCTGCCTGCCGAAAGGCTTGGATTCAAGCCGCATCCGGTTTTCCCGCGGGGGGAAAATCGCCTAATTTTGATACTGCAATTGCGCGCGTTTTGCATGAAACACATGGGCATGGATTCCTTCCCGCGCGGCATCATCGCAGCCGCCATCACCCTCGCCTTGTCCCTGCCCGCTCCTGCGCAAAAGCCGCGCACTCCCGCCGAGGCCGCATCCATCGAGCACATGCGCGAGGAGCTCGGCATCAATGAATTCACCGCGCCGTCGATCGCGCTGCTCTTCCGCGAACTGGAAGAATTGCGACCGATCCCTTTTGAGAAAGTCTGGCGTGATCTGCCCGATCCGCAGCCGCAAAACCGCGCGCTGCTCGGGCTGCTCGCGGGCGGTGTGATCGCGGATGGTTTTCTCGCCGTGGCGGCGGAAAAGCGGTCGCGCATCGAGCCGGTCGGGCGCGTGCTGCTGAAGCTCGGAAAGGGATTGGGCGTGGGCGATCACATCACCAAGCACAGCCGCAGCATTCTGGAAAAGTCGGTGCAAAATCAATGGCCGGATGTGAAGACCGAACTCGTCCGCGCGCAGGCCGACACGGAGGCGGGGCTGATGGCGCTGAAGGATGAGGAGATCGCGCATCTCGTGGCGCTCGGCGGGTGGCTGCGCGGGCTGGAAATCACGTCCTCGCTCATCGCCGAGGACTACAGTGAGAAACGCGCCGGCCGGCTCATCCAGCCGGAACTTTTCGATTATTTCATCGACCGCGTCGGCACGCTCAATCCGAAGCTCAAGGCGATGCGCCCCTTCCAAATCATCGAGCGCAACCTGAAGCAGATTCGCACCATGGCCACGCGCCCGGTCGATAAGCCAATGTCGATCGAGGAAGTGAAGGAATACCGAAATCTCGCCCGCGAAATGAACAAGGCGATCGTCAAAGGGGACGAGCAGTGAGCTGCGCGCGTGGCTGCCCGATGTGATGCGGCGGGGAGTCGTGATTTTCGTAAAATATCCCGAGCCGGGGCGGGTGAAGACGCGGCTGGCTGCGACGCTCGGAGCGGAGCGCGCGACGGAGATTTACCGGTGGCTGGTGGCGGAAGTTTTCGCGCGCTTGCCGGAGGATTTGGCGGTGATCGCGTGCTTCGATCCCGCGGAGCGCCGGACGGAAATCGAGCGATGGCTCGGCAGCGTGGCCGGGGATCGCGAGCTGCGCTTTTGGCCGCAGGCCGCCGGCGATCTCGGCGCCCGGCTGGAACGTGCGTGCGCGGAGGCGTGCGCCTTCGGTTTCCAGCAGTTCGCGGTGATCGGGACGGACTGTGTCGAGATCGACGCGGCGATCTTCGATGAAACGTGGGCGGCGCTCGTAACCAGCGATGTCGTGCTCGGGCCGAGCGAGGACGGCGGCTACTATCTCATCGCGCTCGCATCACCCTGCTCGACGCTCTTCCAAAACATCCCGTGGAGCGGCGGGCGGGTCCTCGCGGAAACGCTGGCGCGCGCGGCGGCGGCGAATCTCGCGGTGCATTTGCTGCCGGTGCATCTCGATGTCGATACCGAAGAGGACTGGCGGAGGGCGCGGCAGCGGCTAGGATTCGCAGCAGAAAAAACACCCCATGGAATTTGAAGCTCCGATCTTTTTTGAACCGCTGCTCATGGAGCGAATCTGGGGCGGTCGCCGCCTCGAAACGCTGCTCCACAAACGGCTGCCGGTCGGGATGCGGTTTGGCGAATCGTGGGAACTGGTGGACCGCGTGGACGCGCAGAGCGTCGTTCACGATGGACCGCTGCGCGGGCTGACGCTGCATGAATTGTGGACGGATCATCGCGAGCCGGTCTTCGGCGCGGGGCTGCCGGAAGCGGAGCGTTTTCCGCTGCTCTTCAAGCTGCTCGATGCGCAGGAACGGCTGTCCGTGCAAGTGCATCCGCCCGCTTCCGTGGCGGCGCAACTTGGCGGCGAGCCGAAGACGGAGATGTGGTATCTCATCGACACGCTGCTCGACAGCGACCTTTACGCGGGACTGAAACGCGGGGTCACCCGCGAGGATTTTCTCGAGGCGCTGGACGAAGGTCACGTCGCGGATTTGATCCACAATATTCCCGTCCATCGCGGTGATGCATTTTTCATCCCAAGCGGACGCATCCACGCGATCGGCGCGGGAAATCTGATCTTCGAAGTGCAGCAAAACAGCGACACGACCTACCGCGTCTTCGATTGGAACCGGCTCGGCCTCGACGGCAAACCGCGCCAGTTGCACGTCAATGAATCGTTGCAGTCGATCGACTTCGACGATCCCGAGCCGGGCGTCGTCGCGCAGGTCGGCGAGACGGTCGTCAAATGCGAACATTTCCATGTCGAAAAATGGACGCTCGCGCAGCCGCGCAGCGCAGCCGATTCGGGTTTTGCCGTGTTCACGGTGATCGCAGGCCGGCTGGAATGCGCCGGGCGGCAGTTTGCGATGGGCGACTTTTTCCTCGTCCCGGCATCACTCGCAAACCGCGACCTAAAACCGCTCGAACCCGGCACCACCGTCCTGCGCACGACGATCCCGGCTGGATAAAATTCCGAGTTCCAATCGCCAGAATGCCAGTCGTCGCTCGCCGCTTATGAGATTTGTCGTCCTCACCGTCCTGATTGGAACGCTTTCATGCTCCATCGGAGCACCGCGGGAACCGCTTGAAGTAAAAAACGGCCCACAACCGAATCATCTCGTGCCAGTGAATCCTCGGCCAGACGCCTACCTCACCTTAATTCACGAGAAGCTTCACGTAACCAACCCAAACTACGTTTCATTTACTTTCTTACCGTCGTTCGCTGGCGAGACGGTGGTGTCCGTTTACAGCGCGAATCGCGATGGGGCGGAGTCTTTCCATATCACGACGACCCGCGCGAGTAGCAGCCTGTACGCATCAATGCCCCGAAACAACCGCGAACAAGTCTCCAAGGAGGTTCGAATCAGTCGCTTTGACGCGGAGATCGACGCAGAGTTTGCCGCGGCGATTCAGCGAGCGTGGGCGTCCCTGTTGCTTCGCACGCGTTATCCTAATACCGCCTATTTCGGTCTCGACGGCTATACCGCTCGGTTTACCGCTGCCGTCCGTCCGATGGGAGAGCTGTGGGGCGAGACATGGAGTCCGCACAACAGCCTCCCCAAGGAGCTTGTGAATCTAGGTCTTGCCCTCGCTGATTATTGCTCTTCCGATCCCGCGACGCGCCCCACCCAACGCGCGAAGCTTTTGAAGCAACTCGAGAGCTTTACTCGGCGCGCTCGCAACGCCTGACAGGCGTTTAGGACTTGGAATTTTCAGCTTCGCACGCCGCCCAGCCGGCGGCCGGAAGGCCAGCGCTTCTGCACGTGCGCGGCGTCGATTTTCCAGGCGCTTTCCTCATTCACCAGCCGGTAGATGCACGGTACGATGTCGCCATTTGGCAGGAAAAAATAAACCTGCACCAATGCCCGGCGACCTTCGCGCGCGATGCGTCCAAATTCCACCCGCTCGATCTGATGGACCGACGGGTAATCGCTGCGGACGAGATCGGCGAAGGCTTCGATGTTGAATTTTTCCTGAAAGCCGGTCGAAACCTGCTGATACGCGCGCGGAAAATCCGACTCGCGCACGGCGTCGATCTCCTGCTGCACGACCTCATACAAATCCGCGGGCCGCGCCGCGAACCGGCGGGCATCCACGACGCGCTGGGCGATCAACGCGACGCCGCAGATCGCGAGAAAAATCAGGAGCAGACCGACGCGACGTCCGGAATTCATGGCTGGACCGGAGTCGCGCCGAGGCGGCGGAGAAACGCGAACGAGTAAAGCCCGGTGCCGTGGCCATCGCCCCAAGTTGGCTGAAGCGCGTAGCCGCCAACGAGCTGCCAGCCGCGCAACTCAAAACTCGACGCCGAGTAGGTCACTTCCGGCCGGTCGATATTTCCCAGCACATCCGGTTCGCCACCGCACACCGCGCACGGGCAGGCGCGCCTGAGATCGGCGAGGCGGATGAAAGTTTCGCCGCCGTCGTTCCACGAGATGGCGAACTCGTCGCCGATGTGCTGGATGGACGTGGGCAGCAAGCGTGAAGGCATGTCAGTCGTCATTCGTGCCAGAACCCGCCGCCGGACGCCAGCCTTTGCCGCTGCGTTTTCCAAAAATCGCCGTGCCCACCCGGACCAGCGTCGCGCCTTCCTCGATCGCGACCGCGAAATCGCCGCTCATTCCCATCGAAAGTCGCGGCAGCGGGACGCGGAACTCGGCCTGCAAACGCTCGCGCAATTCGCGCAGCGCCACGAAATACGGTCGCGACGCCTCCGCTTCCGCGGCGAACGGCGCGATCGTCATCAGCCCCTCGATCTGCAAACGCGGCAGCGCGAGGAGCGCCTCCATTTGCTCGCGAACGCGAGCTGGCGTGAAACCGAATTTGGTCGATTCCCCCGCCACATTCACCTCGATCAGCACCCGCGGAAACGCGCCGGCCTCCTCCGCGATCCGGTTCACATCGCCAGCGAGTTCCAGCGAGTCGATCCCATGAAAAAGCTCAAACAGCGGCAGCGCGTGGCGGACCTTGTTCTTCTGAAGATGCCCGATGAAATGCCAGCGCACCCGCGCCGGCAGCACGGGAATCTTCGCCCGCGCCTCCTGCACGCGGCTTTCTCCGAACAGCACCTGGCCCGCATCCAGCGCCTCCTGAACGGCTTCCGGCGGATGGGTTTTTGAAACGGCGACCAGTTCGATGTCGCTGCGGTCGCGACCACTGCGGGCAGCGGCTTGCGCAATGGTATTTTGAACAAGTTCCAATTTTTCAGAGAGCATGGCCATTACAATTAACTGTTGCGATTTGACATAAAACATTCATCTACGGCGGCGTGACCTTTCTTTCGTAAATGCATCTCGAAACCCTCAAAGTATTTTGCGACCTCGCCGAGACTAAAAGTTTCTCAAAAGCCGCGCGGATCAACGGCATCACCCAAAGCGCTGTCAGTCAGCAGATACGCGCTTTGGAAACGAAATACCAGGTGGCGCTGGTGGAACGGAATCGGAAAGCGTGCGGCCTCACCCCGGAAGGCTGCGCCTTTCTCGATGCCGCGCGGCGAATCGTCGAAACCTACCGGGCGATCGGCGAGCAGTTGCGCGGTTCGTCGGAGCGCATCGGCGGAAAGATTCGCATCGCCGCGGAAGCGAGCATCGGGCTGCACGAATTGCCGCCGGTGCTCAAAAAATTTCGCGCCACCCATTCCGAAGTCGAGATCGCAGTGATTTATCTCCGCGCGCCGGAAATTTACGATGCAGTGCTGAAAGGCGAGGTCGATCTCGCTCTGGTCGCGTATCCGCGGATTCGGCAGGGATTGAAAATGGACGTCTTCGATGAGGACGAGCTGGTCGTCATTTGCCATCCCGATCACCGCCTCGCCGAAAATGGGTCGATCGAACCCACGGCGTTGAACGGAGAGCCGCACATCGCCTACGGACCGGACTCGCATACGATTCGATTCATCGACCGCCAACTGCGGGCAAACGGTGTGGAACTGACTCCCGCTGCTCAGTTCGACAACATCGAGACGGTGAAACGCGCCGTCGAAATCAACAGCGGCATCTCGCTGGTGCCTCGCAACACCGTGCGCGCCGAAGTGGCCGCTGGCCGGCTCGTGGAGATACTCCTCAAAGGTGTCCGCTTCGTCCGCCCGCTCGCCGTTGTTTGTAAGAGTGGCCGCCTTCACTCGATCGCCAGTCAGGCCTTGATGGCCATGCTGCGGGGCGAAACGTCCGACTTGCCGCCTCGGACGGCTTGTTAGAATTGATAGTGTCCAATACCTCGCGGGTTCGGCGGTCACGCCGCCCGCTAGCATTCGCACTGCCAAATCTAACTGAATCGTCGGATGCCCCGGTTTTGATTGTCAGCCATCTAGGTTCCCCGGATACTCCGCTCATTTCTTTGCCAGCTTAATGCTCCAGCCTAGTGGCCGGGGCAGCGGGGGACCCAAATTCCGCCGCGCGACTGCTCAATCAAGCAGCCATGCGGCTTCGGGGCGAACGGCGCTGCGGCGCCGGGGGCACTAGATGGCCCAAGTCCGACAGCTAACTCCGTCAGCAGCATCCAGGGGTAGTAGAACGTCGAAGCGCTTTCCGGTGTGACATACGGAGGAGTCAGCGACGCTCTCCAAGCTCTCTGAACACCACCGCGCCGTCTCGTTCCGCAACGGGAGGGCGCAGACATAGAAAGCAAATAAACATATGGGCAGCCTTACTTCGCTGTTCGTCACTGGGTTCGTCGTCGTGAAGATCGTCTTCGCGATTCTGTTAGTATTAGCCATCGTTGGCGTGCGTTACATTCCGCATCGCCGCGTGGGTATTCTGGAAAAGCTGTGGTCTCCGCGAGGGTCGCTCGCGCAAGGTCGCATCCTCGCCCTCAAGGGTGAGGCGGGTTATCAGGCTCGCGTGCTACGCGGCGGGCTCTACATTGGTTACCCGTTCTGGATGTATCGCGTCCACACGGTACCGCTTGTGACTATTGCGGAAGGCCGCATTGGTTATGTCTATGCGCGCGATGGACAGCCACTCGGCCAGTCGCAAACGCTCGGTGCCATTGCGGATTGCAATGGGTTTCAAGACCCGGTCGCGTTCCTCACCAATGGCGGCCAGCGCGGTCGCCAGCGCGCGATTTTGCGGGAAGGCGTCTATGCGATGAACACGGCGCTCTTTGTCATCATCACGGAGCAATCCGTCCACGCCGGACCGTGCAGCCGCCAGGAACGTGAGCAGTGCAATTCCTGGCAGCAGGAAATCCTCGCCGCGCGCGGATTCTCGCCCGTGCTCATCGGCTCCGCGTTTGAGGGCGAAACGGCGATGCAAGTCGATGCCAGCAAACTGATGCCGCACGATCTCATCGGCATCGTCACCATCCACGACGGGCCCACGCTGGAGCCCGGCGAATTCATCGCGCCGCAAGTCGGCTCCGCTGAAACGAGCGCGCACAATTACTTCCAGGACCCCGAGGCGTTTCTCACGCTCGGCGGTCGGCGCGGCAAGCAACTGCAAGTGCTCACGGACGGCACGTTCTTCATCAACCGCTGGTTTGCCACCATCGAGTTGCAGCCGAAGACGCTCATCCCGATCGGCTATGTCGGCGTCGTCATTTCCTACTACGGCGCGAGCGGTGAAGATGTGACCGGCGCGCAATTTCGCTACGGCGAACAAGTCGAAGCGGGCCGTCGCGGCGTCTGGCGCGAAGCCCTCGCGCCCGGTAAATACGCGCTCAATCCGTACGCGCTTAAAGTCGAGCTCGTGCCGACCGTGAATTTCGTCCTCCGCTGGATCAGCGGCCAGACCGAGGCGCATCGCTACGACGAAGCACTCACCAGTATCCCGCTCATCACCGCCGATGGCTATGAGCCGCTGCTCCCGCTCTCGCTCGTGCTGCACATCGACTACGAAAAAGCGCCGCGCGTCGTGCAGCGTTTCGGCGACGTGCGCCGCCTCATCACGCAGACGCTCGACCCGATCCTCACCGCGTATTTCCGCGACGTCGCGCAAAGCAGCAACATGCTCGACCTGCTCACGCATCGTGAAGAAATCCAGCGCCTCGCCACCGAAGCGCTCGGTCGCCGGTTCCAGGACTTCGACATCAACTGCGTCGCCGTCCTCATCGGTCGTCCCGAAACCGCGTTGCTCAAGCCCGGCCAGGACGACCCGATCGACCGTCTCTTCGACCAACTCCGCCAGCGCCGCCTCGCCGAGGAGCAAAAAGAAACGTTCGCGAAACAGCAGGAAGCTGCCGTGCAATTGAAGGCGCTCCACCATGTGCAGGCCGAAGCCGAACGCCAAACGCAGCTCACGCAAACGCGCGTCGAAATCGAAATCGCCGGCAACCGCGGCGCGGCGCAACTCGCCGAAGCCGGTCAGCTCGCCAAACGCGAAATCACCCTCGCCGAAGGCCACGCCCGCGCCATCGAACTCGACGGCCAGGGCGAAGCCGCCCGCATCGCCCAAGTCGGCGAAGCCGAAGCCAGCGTGAGTCGCCAAAAAATCGAAGCCTTCACCGACCCACGCCTCTACGCGCTGAATCTCATCGCCGCCCAACTCGCCAACAGCAAACAACCGCTCGTCCCCGAGCGCGTCGTCCTGCTCGGCGGAAACGGCGACGGCAAACCCGGAGCACCGGGCAGTGGTGAAGTCGGCCTCTTCCAAGCCATCATGCAAATGCTCGCCGCCTGGCAGCACATGGCCGAACCCGCTGTGCCGCAAAAATCCGAACCACCACGCGACATCGCCGCGTAAAAATCCCCCAAGCGCCGCAGCGTCCAATCCGCAGCGGCGCCACGGGTGACCCATCGAAAACGAGATGTCATTTCGATCAAAGAGAAGGCAGGCCCGCTAACGGAGCGGCGTGGAAAGCCAGGTCTGCGAGACAGCCCGGTGGAGACGTGGGAGCAAACCGCTCCCTGTTCTTCGGCGGGCGAAGGTGGCGCGGTGCTTTGACCCGGAGACATCAAATTGATTTCTTCCCATCTGGCCGCGAGGCGATCGCACTCACTTCACCAAGTCCGATGGGTGGACGGGACGCTCAGGGCAGTCCTCAAAAGTTTACCCAGATTCGGCGATGAGAACTGCCGACGACGCGGAGAAGGCGGAGATGACGCACTTTGCGCCACTCACCCAATGGGTGAACGCCGCCAACCCGGCGATACGGCACGCGAACGGGCGAAAGGGTAGCCGAATTTACCGTCACGCTCCGGAAGTTTTTTCGCTGGAAGAAAAGCTGCCGGTTCCTTCAAAGATGTGCCATCCTGCGCAGGTGTCGGTTCGGTAAAATAAAGTCCATGTTATGAACACAAATCTCCCACCCGTCCTCGAAACGAAACTCGCTGATTTTCGGCGACGCGTTTGGGTGGTGAAACTGGCGGAGGGGTTGCTGGCGGCGCTGTTCGGGATCGCACTTTCCTACTTGCTGGTTTTTGCGCTGGATCGGTTTTTTGAAACGCCGGGCTGGGTGCGGCTGACGCTGCTCTTCGCGGGGGCGGCGGTGCTAGGGCTGGGGCTTCCTTTGAAGTGGCATCACTGGGTGTGGCGGCAGCGGCGGCTGGAGGATGCGGCGCGTCTTTTGCGGCGCACTTTTCCGCGGCTTGGCGATCAATTGCTCGGCATCGTGGAACTGGCGCGGATGGATGCGGTAGCGGCGGGGCGCAGCGAGCGGCTGGTGCAGGCGGCGATGGCTCAGGCGGCAGATGCGGTGAGGGATCAGGATTTCACAAACGCGGTGCCGGATGCGCGGCATCGGCAGTGGGGCTGGGCGGCGGCGGGGGTGGTGGCGTTTTCGGTGCTGGCATTTGGGCTGGTGAATGAGGCGGCGCGGAATGCTTTCGCGCGCTGGATCACACCCTGGCGGAATGTGGAGCGTTTTACTTTCGCGAAAGTGGAGACGCTGCCCGCGAAAATCGTGGTGCCTTACGCGGAGCCTTTCGAGCTGCCGGTGCGGCTGAGCGCGAATACGGAGCGGACGCCGGATCAAGGCACAGGCAGGATCGGCAAGCAGCCGGCGGTCACGGCGAAACTTTCGGACGGGACTTATCCGCTCGCGTTTCCTCCACAAAAAACGGACGCGCCGATGGCGGTGTCGCTCGGGGATGTGCGGAAGAAGATCAGCGTGCAACCGCGCACTCGGCCTGAGCTGGCGGAGCTGGCGGTGCAACTGCGCTTGCCCGCTTACCTCGGCTACAAATCCGAGCAGCGGATCGACGTGCATGGCGGTTCGGTGAGTTTGCTGGGCGGGGCGGAGGCAGCGTTTGAAGCGAAGGCGAGCCGCGCGCTGGCTTCGGCGGAACTCGATGGGCAGGCGCAGAAAGTGGACGGGGAAAAGATCGTTACGAGCTATCTGCCAGTCGCCGCGGATGCGGATCGGAGATTCACCTGGAAAGACATGGACGGCCTGACACCGCGCGATCCCCTGGTGCTGAAAGTCCGCGCGGTGAAAGACGAAGCGCCGAGGATCGTGGCGCGGCGCGAAACGCTGGAGCAAGTGGTGCTCGATTCCGAGGTGGTGACTTTTGACGTGACGGCTGGCGATGATTTCGGCGTGAAGCGCGTGGGCCTCGAGTGGACGGGATCGAAGATGAAAGAGGACGGGAAGACGCCGGTGAGCGGTGAAAAAGTGACGGCGGGCGGCGAGCACGAGAAGAAGGATTTGGAAGCGCGCGCGACTTTTTGCGCGAGGCGCGAGGGCGTGGCTCCGCAGACTTTGGAAGTGCGGGCGTGGACGGAGGATTATCTGCCGGGCAGGTCGCGCGCGAAGTCGGCGGCGTTCGTGCTGCACGTTCTCGACAAGACGGATCACGCGCTGTGGCTCACGGAGCAGTTTGGCAAATGGCTCGAAGTCGCGAAGGAAAGCTACGAGCGCGAGCAGCAGCTTCATCAGGCGAACAAGGAATTGCGCGAGCTGAGCGCGGCGGATTTGGATCGCCCGGAAAATCGCCGGCGCGTGTCGCAGCAGGCTGCGGCGGAGAATGCGAATGCGTCGCGCGTGGATGCGCTGACGAGCGCGGGCAGGAATCTGGTGGAGCAGGCGACGAAGAACGATGAGTTCGACGCGCAACGGCTTGAGTCGTGGGCGACGATGCTAAAAACGCTGAAGGACATCGCCGCGAACCGGATGCCGAGCGTTTCCGATCTGCTGAAACAAGCCGCGAGCGCAGGAGCCGGGAAACCCGGCGATCCGTCGCAATCGCCGCCGCCACCACAGGCCGGCGCGGGCCAGCCGCAAAAAGCGCAGGAATCCAAATCCGCGCCGAGCGTGACGCAGGGCACGCCACCCGCGAGCGCGCCTTCACCCGCGCCGCCGATCGATCCCAACGCACCACCAAAACCCGCCGCGCCGAGCATCGCGGATCGCGAAGCCGGTTTCAGCAAACCCGCGGAACCCGCGCCCGCCGATCCGAACGCCGCGCCAAAACCGCCGAGCGCCGGAAAACTCGGTCTTCCCACGACGACGCTGGCCGCCGCGCCCGCCAAAAAAGACGACGACGCGAAACCGCCAGAGTCGCCCGCGCAGGAAAAACTCGATGGCGCGATCAGTGAGCAAAAGGACTTGCTCGCCGAGTTTGCCAAAGTCTCGGATCAACTCAGCGAAATCCTCGCGAGCCTCGAAGCCAGCACTTTTGTGAAACGCTTCAAGGCCGCGTCGCGGAAGCAAATGTCGATCGCTTCCAACATTAGCCAGAAGACGCTCGACGCTTTCGGGATCGAGCGCGGGACGGTGAAGGCAGCGGAACCGATCGCGAAAGATGCGAAGGGCGAAAGTGAAGTCGTGCGCGTGATTCAGAGCGATCTGGAGGCGTATTTTCAGCGGAAACAGGACAGCCGGTTTAAGACGATCCTGGACCAGATGAAGAAGATGGAAATCGTCCGGTCGCTGGCGCGCGGGGGCGAGAAGGTATCCATCAATCTCAGCGGCCAGGGGATCATGGGTTCGGAGTATTGGGCCGATACGATGGATCGCTGGTCGGAGGAACTCGCGGCGGCGAGCAATTGCAAATCCTGCTCGGGTGGCAGTAGTGACAGCCTGCCACCAGAGATCGTGCTGAAGGTCATGCAAGCGCTGCGCGATGAGATGCAACTGCGCGATGAAACCCGTGAAACTGAGAACGCGAAACCGGCGCTCGAGCAGGAGAAATTCAGCACCGACGCGAAAGCCTTGAGCGACAAGCAAGCTAGCACGCGGACCCATGTGCAAAGCGCGATCGCCGACATCATCGCGCTTGAAGAAGGAGAGGCAAAATTCGGCAAGGAGCTACAGCTACTCAATGCGGTGGTGGAACTGATGGACGAGGCGAAGGGTATCCTCGCCACACCGGAAACAGGCGCGACCGCGATTGCCGCGGAGACGGAAGCGATCGAACTGTTACTTCAAGCGAAGCGAAACAGCCCGAAAGGCGGCGGCGGTGGCGGCTCGAATCCTGGTGGCGGTGGCCGCGCGGCGTCCGCGTCTTCCGCAGCCCTCGCGGACCTCGGCCCAGGCGCGAATGCGGACAGCCAAGTCACCGCGCGTGCCGTCGGCCAGGCGACCGGGCGGGCGGGCAGAGAGTTCCCGGATGAGTTCAAAGGAGGGCTCGACACTTACTTCAACCTGCTCGAAGGCCAGGCAGCCAAGTGATCCGCCATCTCAGCGAAATGCATTGCCGCGCGTTCGCGCAAATACTGGCCATCGCGATCGCGCTGCCGGCTCTGACCGCGCGGGGATTCAGCGCCGAAGGAGCGCCAGCGCCGGACGAAAAAACGACGGACCCTTTATCGCCGGAACTGGAGGAAAAACTCGCGGATTTCCTAAAACGGGCAGGTGAGGCAAAGCTCAAAATCTGGGCAACACGAATGCAAAAGGAGATCGAGCGCATCGCCAAAGTGGCCCCGTTTGGAGGAGACGAAGCGAAGGCTCTGGAAGCCACGGCGGAGCAGGCATCGGAAGCCTGCGTCGGCGGGTGGACCGCGAAGTTACGCGATAGCTACCGGGGATACCTGGGTAGCTACGACGAAGAGCAGGTCGATCAAATGCTGGCTCAGGTCGATCAAATCGTGCAGGGGGACTGGTTCGGCAACTATGTCCGGCCTTTTGACCATCCGAAATGGGAGGACGGGCTCCGGCGGATTCTGGGTGCGGACAAAGCCGCCAACTGGAAGAAGGTCCGGACGGAACGTGACAATACCGTGCGAAAGGAGTCTGCCGACGTGCTCAAGGCCACGGTGCAAACGAGTCGTCAGCAGCGCGAAACGACGCTGATCGCGAGAGGCGCGGTCATCAAGTCATTGCTAAGTCTGCCAAAGGAGCGCGGTGAGAAACTGGATGCGCTGGCAACAACGATCGCCGAGGTCGGGGCCGGTAAATTTCGTGAACGCGCGGAAGAGCTGCTGCTGGCAATGGACGACCCCGAGCTGCAGCAAGTCCTGAAAAACAAACAATACAATGTGCAGGAGGAGCCAAAGTACATCGAAGCACAGCTCGCCGAATGGCAGCAGGCAGTGGGCGATCTGCTTTCCGAAGAAGAACGAACGAGACTGAAACTGGTGCAGGAGACTTCCGCCGCGCGGCGTGCCGCGGTGATGGGAAAGCTTATGATTACGCTTTTGGATGATCGGATCGCGTTGACGGCGAGCCAGCGGCAGCGCCTGGAACCTATCGCCGAGCGTTTGGTAAAGGGCCAGAAAGTGCTTTTCGACGACGCCAGTCAACAGACCTACAATCGGCTCAACGCCCAGTCCTTTTTCACGGCTGGCGCAATGGCAAACGAAGAAGAAATCAAGACGATCCTCGATCCCAACCAGTGGAAACGCTGGAAGGATGTATGCTCGCCGAAGGGCAGAGTGACGACCGCCACCGTGAACCGACTCGCGGGCGGTGTGGTATTTGCGCGAAAAGTCGTCCCTGTTACCGAAGCAAAACCTGCTCCCGGGCCCCAGGAGCCCGAGGATGTGGAAAATGCGCTCGCGGACTACTTTCACAATGCCGCGGCCAGCCAGCGCAAGCAATTGCAGGCCGCCAATCTTCTCAAAGCGGAGGATGCCGCGCGCGTTGCGAATCTCGGACCGCAGGCGCTCGCCCGGCTGGAGACAGCGGCTCGCGGAACCACCGAGGCAATGCTGGCGGCGTGGAGCGCCAACACCGATCAGAGTATTCGCTCGCAACTAAAGGATGCCACCGCGGAAAACATCAAACAGCGCCTCGCCGGAATCGGCACCTATAGCTACCAAGTGAACCGGAGCGCGGGCCCGGTGGTGGCGCCAATCTGGGACGCAACGGTAAAATCCGAAATGACCGAGCCTCAAATCGTAGCTTGGACAAAGGAGATGGATTCGCGGAGCGAGTATCGCGGGAAGACTGTCGCGGCTCTCATCATGTCGGAACTCGACCGCAAGCTCTTTCTTGCCGCCGGGCAGTGGACCAAGCTGGAAGCCATCGTCACTGAGAAGGTGAAGGATTATGCCCCGGATATCGAAGGCATGTTTTCCTCCTCCTTTCCTTACACGTGGTTTCTACAGAGCTACACCCTTTTTATACCCCTGGCCGCTGTGCCCGAAGCGGAATTGAAAGCCATCCTGAGCGAGGGACAATGGAACAGTTGGACGGGCGGCCAGGAAATGGAAATGACCAAGAATTACTGGGAGAACGTGAAGAGCCGCCACGAACAACGGACGAAGAAGGTGAACAAATGAGCGCCGCAGTAAGAGTGGCAAGCGGGATCGCGGCGACCCTGCTTTTCCTTACCCTGCAATTTGCTCGCGCACAGGATCCGAACCTGCGTTTTGGCGGACAGATTCCCCCGGAAGTGGACACGATCTATGAACGCGGCCTGACATGGCTGGCGACCGCGCAAGGTGCCGAGGGAGGCTGGCCCGACGGAAATAACAACGGCCCCGGCGTGGATGGCATTTGCCTCATGGCTTTCCTCGCCAGCGGCGACGATCCGAACTTCGGTCGCCACGCGGCGGCGATTCGGCGCGCGATTCGGGCCATCATCAAAGCACAGGATGCGAACACCGGTTATCTGCCGAGCAGCATGTATCATCATGGGTTCGCCATGCTCGCGCTTTCAGAGGCATATGGCGCCGTGGATGAAGCCTTGCTTTGGGAGGGCGGCAAAGCCGAGCGCACCATCGCCGCGGCGCTGGACCTCGCAATCCGGGGGGCCGCCACGGCGCAGAAGAAGAACAAGTTTGGCGGCTGGCGCTACTCTCCCGATGCCACCGATGCGGATACGTCGGTCACGGGGGCGGTCCTGATGGGTTTGCTGGCAGCGAGAAATGCGGGCATGGACGTTTCCGACGAAGTCGTGAATGCCGCGCTCGAATACATGCGCCGGAGCACGGGAAAGGATGGCTCGGTGGCTTATTCGGGAGGGCTGGGAGGCATGGGTGGCTCGATGAATCTGACTGCCATATCCGCATTGGTTGGAGCCATCTCGAAAACCAAGGAAGCCGAGCAATACAGAGCTGCATTGAAACGGCTCCTCGACAATCTGGAGCACCGCGACGCCGGGAGTTACGCCGAGTATTTCCGCTACTACATGGCACAGGCACTTTTCCAGGGAGACTACGCCGCATGGCAAAAGTGGAATGCGGCGAAGGTAAGGGAATTGCATGAATTGCAACGGGACGACGGGTCGTTCACCGGAGGCGCGTATGGCACAGGCATGTCGCTCCTGGCGCTGGCGCTGAATTACCGCTTTCTACCCATCTACGAACGATGACGTGGCGTGCCTCCATCCTACTCCTGCTATTCCCAGCCTCGCTTGCCGCCGAGCCTGCCAGGGCAAGTGCAATCCTTACTTGGAACAATCGCGAAACTCTCGCGGGCGAAATCGCTGAAGCCACGGCAACCAGCATCGCGTGGAAAACGCCGATGTTCGAGGATCCGATGCAACTCCATTGGCACGCGCTGCACAGGATCGACCTTCCGCAAGCACCCATTCCACTCGCCGAGCCCTTCAGCATCGCATTGCGGGATGGCAGCCACATTGTCGGCGATCCCACATCCTTCTCGGAGAATTCGGTTTCGGTCCGCAGCGTGAGGCATGGCGATTTTGTGTTAAAGCGTTCCGAAGTAGCCAGCATGCGCAGAATTCGCGGAGGCAGTCTGACCATTGCCGGACCCGTGGGTGATGTGGGATGGGAAAGCCGGGCTGGCAAAGAGCAACGAATCGTCGGATTGGACCCTTCTGGGCCAAAGGTATTCGTGGCGATGCTTAAGGCAGGACCGGGCGGCTCGCTTGTCCTGCCATATTGGAATCGCGACGCCTTTTTTCGCGTGAACCTGCCTGAGCGCGTGGATATCGAGTTCCGCGTGAAGTCATCTGCCCGGCCCGAGTTCCAGCTTTCGCTTGCGGATTCCACCGACAAGGGGGCACGCATCGAAACGTGGGACGATGAGTTGGTGCTCGCGTCGGCCAATCAATTCAAAGCCATCCGTAGGATCGGCGGCGATGAGCGTCAAGTGGCCTTGCGGGTCTGCTGGGATAGAAAGACTGGAAAATGCGCCGCTTACTCGGCCGCGGGCGAACTCTTGACGGAATGGAAAACACCCGAACAGCAGGGAAAGGAGGTCGCAGGGTTACTCCTGCACAACAAAGGCCGTGATCTAACGCTGGAGTTTCTCCGGGTGCGCGAATGGGATGGGAAGGCTCCGCCCAAGGTCGATGCGACCAAACCGCGCGTCGAGTTGACGGACGGACGCATCATTGAGGGTAAGGTGATGACCGGCCTTGCGACTTCCATCACCTTCAAGGCACACGGATCGGAGGCCGTTCAGAGCTTTCCGATCGCCAGCGTGGATGCGGTGTTTTTCTCCCCTGAACCGACTCAAGCAGTTGAAATGCCGATAACCATGTCCTTCGCGGATGGGACGATCTTGAAAGGTGCGATCGAATCAATCAAAGATGGCACAGCCGCAATCAAACTCTCCGCAACGGACAAGCCGCTGCCTTCGCGGATGGATGGCTTTAGGCAAATGCTGATCGGCTTACCAAAACCAGAAGGCAGTGCGCCGGAGCCTCTGCTTACCGCGCTCGACAAGATCGTGATTCAGCAAAACACACTCCACGGAAAGCTCACCGGCGAAGGCGATGATCGTCCGCGCTGGCTGCCAGTGGGCGGTGTAAAGCCTGCGATCGTGGCAAAGGCATTCGCGGGCGAAATCAATCGCGCGTTGGCGGAAGACTCCGTTTTTCCGGACACGCCGGGCCTTTTCCACACAAGCACCGGAGACGTCCTCCCTGGTCAATTGCGGGCACTGGACCAGACCGGCGTAGAGTTCGACTCTGACATCGTCGAGATCACGAAACTGACTACCGCAAATCTGAACGCGATTCAGTTCGGGGTGGCGGGTCAGCCGAACTTAAATGGCTTCGCAGACGCTGGGTGGCGCATCATCAAAGGCAATGAGAGGACGGTCGCGAGGAAGGATGGCACCCTGACGATGGAGCCCGGGACATCCATCGGCCATCCCGCAGGGATGCAAGGTAGCGAAATCAAGTTCTCGGTTGTTCCGAAAAGTACTTATTCCACCATCCGCCTTCGGCTTTTCTGCGAAGGCACCGAACCCACGAAAGCGACCAATCTATTGCTATACTATTGGGCGAATCGGATTCAGGCCGGACGCGAAAATGCAGATGGGCAGTGGGAAAACCAGACCCAAACGGTCGTCCCAATCGGCAAGCCCGTGGAGATCCGGCTCGGCATTGACGAGAAGCAGGTGGAATTGCGCATCAACGATATTCTGACCCGCAAGTTTCCGATCAACCCGGCGATGCGAGCCGGAGTCGGGCTGATCATCGAACCCACTGGCACATTTGGAAACGAAGCGACTGCCATCGCTTTGTCGGACTTCTCCACACACGCGGCACCGGGTCGCACCTGGCTTCCCGATGTCGCGGTTGAAACGAAATTTCACGCGCTGACGATCCCGCGTTTCCGAAAGGATGCTCCGCCGAAACATGCGCTCATCGCCAACAACGGAGACGTGCTGCGCGGCGAGATCGAGGCCATCACCGCAACCCACTTTGGCTTTCGATCCGGCTTGGAGACGCTTCGTGTTCCGCGGGATCGGGTGAAGGCAGCGATCTGGTTGAAAAAGCCGGACGCAGACGCACCGACCACATTTTCGGAAGGCCCCGCGCTCAAGCTGCTCGATACCCAGATACGGATGAATTCCCGCTTCAATGGCGCGGGACTGAGCAGTTTGATCGCCGTCCTGCAACGGGAGGTGGGAGGCTTGAAATTCAAGCTGCCCGAGAAACAGGATACTCGCAGAGTGGCAATGCAATTTGGCGGGCAGACGGTCGGCGAGGCGCTGGAGCATATCTGCTCCTTGTTCGATTTGAAATACCGTTTCAGTGAAGATGGAACGATCTTGATCGAGGCTCCTTCCGCATCTGAAAAGGAACTGATCTCCAAGACCTACTGGCTCAAACCGGGAACCTTTCCAGGTGACAAGCCGGTGAAAGAAATCCTCGCGGAAAAAGGCCTTGGTTTTCCAAGCGGGTCGGACCTGACATGGCGTCCCGATGCGGCGCAGCTTTCCATGGCTAACATCGAGGAGAACCACGCTAAACTCGCCGCTTTGCTGAAGACTGAATTCGGCGGCATTCTTGGAACACCCACTCACTGGCTGCTGCTCACCAATGGTGCCCGACTGGGAATGGAGATTGATAAATTCGATCCCGATTTCATCTCCGGTCAGCATCCGCTGTACGGTCGCTGCAAGGTGCCTGTCTCACAGGTCCATGTGATCCGCACCACGATGCCCGAGGCGACTGCTGCCATGAAGTCACTAAAAGACTGGCGACTCACCTTTGCCCCGGAGCCCGTGCTTCCAGAGACTGGAGGCGAAAGCTCGCCGTCACTTGGCAAGGAAGCGAAACCCTTCAAACTAGCCATGCTTGGCGGCGGCGACTTTGATCTCGGCGCGGAAAAGGGAAAGGTCGTCGTGCTCGACTTCTGGGCGACCTGGTGCTTGCCTTGCATCAAGTCACTGCCTGGCATCATCAAAGTGATGGCGGATTTTCCACCGGATCGGGTGAAGCTCATCGGGGTGAATCAGGGTGAACCCGCGGACTTCGTGAAGCGCTTTCTCGAAGCGCGGGACTGGAAGCTGGCTGTCGCCATGGATTCCAATCAAAGCGTGGCGCGACAGTTTGGAGTCGATGGCATCCCGCATACCGTCATCGTCGGCCCGGATGGGAAAGTAGCGTGGGTGAAAACTGGCTATAGCCCGGAGGGTGAATTGGAAGCCGCCGCCGCGGTGAAGAAGCTCCTGGAGCCAGCCGCTCCACCCGCGGCCACGCCGTAACTATACTCTCAAAACAAGGCTTTCAGCCCGACGACAATTCCCCTGCCCGCCAGCGGCGCAATGTCTTTTAGGAAAGACGTATGAAGGCGCGCTTCTGCGTCGGTGAGGTTCACACCTTTGACATAGACGTCGAGTTCCACGCCTCTCATCGGAACCTTGTAGCCGAGGCTAGCATTCACGAGGAAATGGCTGTCGGTCGCGAGCTCGAATTCGGAGATGCGATTTTGATGCGCAGAGTATTGCCCCTCCACGTTCGCGCTGAAACGGTCGCGCGTGTAGTTCAGCCCAGCGCTCGCGCGGAATGGCGGGATGCGTGGCAACGGCTTGCCGGATTTGATGTCTTCGGCGTGGACATAGTCAGCGCGGAGCACGAGGTCGAGCGTGTCAGCACTGAGCGACGCGGGGATCGCCTTCACCTCCTTCTCCGAAAAAGCGGCGCGCGTGGTTTCGACGATGTGAAAAGTGATCTCCGCCTCGCCACCAAAGAACTCTGCATCCGTCACGCGATACGCATAGATCGGCAGATCATCCTCTTCGCCAGCCACGACATCACCCGTGGCAAACTGCCCGACGAAATCGCTGAACCGATAGTAGAACGCGCTGATCGCGCCGGTAATGCGGCCCGACTTTTTGCGTAGCGAAAGATCGAGGCTGAATGCCTTCTCGGACCCAAGCCGGTCGTCGCCGATCTCGAATGTGTTCGTCGCGACATGCGGGCCGTTTGCGAAGAGTTCCTGGTAAGTCGGCGCGCGCCGTGTGAGAGCGGCATTCAGCGCGACGGCATACCCATCGGTCGGCGTGAAAACCACGCCGAACGAACCGCTCACATTTTCAAAGGTGCGCCCGCGCGCCACGCCGAAGCCTTCCGCCGAAGCGGCATCGACGGCGATGTGATCGAAGCGCACACCACACTGCGCGCGCCATTGCGGATTGAAAACGGCCTCCTCGAAGAGGAAGCCCGAGTGGGTGACGGTCTCGACCGGCGGCAGGAATGCCTCTTCGCCGATCGCGGAAAAATCGCTCTTTTCCGTCTGGTAACCGATCGTGCCTTCAAACATCCCGAGCCGGTAATGCGCGATCTCGATGCGGCCATCATAGCCTTCGTTTTCAAAGCGCGTTCCGACAAACGCACCTTCAAATTCGGTGTGTTCATAGTCTGAAATCCCGAGGCTGTAGCTGATCGATTTCACGCCAACATACGGCTCGAAAAACGCGCCACGAAAATCCCAGCGTCGCTGCTCCATGTCGATCGTCACTTCACGCTCGGCGACTGTTCCGTAGTTCGTGTGAAAGCCTGAGTAGGCGAGGCCGAAGAAGCCTTTTTCCCACACGTACGATGCTCCGCCGGAAAGGCCTTCCGTCCGCAGATCGCTGTTCGGCAGCACATTCCTGGTTTCACTTTCACCATCGGGAAGCGTCGCGCGCTCGCGCAGCCTTTCGGAGCGCGCGAAACCCGGAATGTGCAGCTCATCCGTCGCGCGTTTGTATCCCTCGATGTGCCACGCAAAACCACCGAGCCCGCCTTCCAGTGTGAACGCGCCGCCGCGCTCCGCATTCACCGAGCCATACCGCGTCTCGGCGCTCCCGCGCACGGGCACGTCGATGCGGCGATTCGGGATGCGTCCGTCGATCGTGTTGACGACGCCACCAATGGCATTCGAGCCGTAGAGCAGCGTTGCCGGGCCGCGCACGATCTCGACACTTTCCAGCGAGACGGGATCGAAGCTGACCGCGTGGTCCACACTCGTTCCCGAGGCGTCGATGGAGCTGCTGCCATTTTGTAAAACGCGAATCCGATCCGCATCGAAACCGCGAATGATGGGCCGGCTTGCCGCTGGTCCGAAGTAGGTGGAACTGACGCCGGGCATGCGCGAAAGCGTTTCGCCCAGCGTCGGCTCCAGGCGAAGTTTCAATTCATCGCCACTGAGGATGGAGACGGGCTGCACTTGCTCAAAGAGGGTGTAGCCAAAGGGGCTGGCGGTGATGATGACCGCCGCTACTTCCGGGGCAGGCGGCGAATCGCTTTGCGCGTGCGCTGCCATGCAAACCAGCGCCGCTGGCGCAAAGAGCTGGCATATTTTCAGGAAGGAAAGTGTCGGGCCCGGTGAAGTTTTGTGAGGAGCAGGGTCAAATTTGAGCATCATGCTATCGCAAGTAACTTGCGTTTGATGGCCTGCCAAGTCATTTCATCGCGCGAATCCACTCCCGGCCAAGTGAACCCGGTGATAGCGTTTCGCGCATGAGATTTCCCCATCAAGTCTGGATCTGCGCGCTCGCTTTTCTCACGCCAAGCCTCCATGCAGCGGAGTCGGTGCCGCGACCTTGGACCGAGTACCGCACCATCATGTGGATCGGTGACACGGCCTACAAAAAGCCGGAAAAACTGCCGCTCTTTTTCCAGCGAATGCGCGAGATGGGCGTCAATACAGGAATGGTCACGGGCGATGCAGATGCGCAGCCGCTGCTGGATGCGAAGATGCCGTTCTACGTGGAGAACATCGTGAACAAAGGGCTGTGCTTGAAGTGGAATTCCAAGGTGAGCGATTGGGACAAGATGGTGACGGCATGGAAAACGCCGCGCGATGAGGCGGGACTCATGCGCGACTACAGTCTCGACGACCCGAAGTGGCGCGAGTGGGCGGGCAGCGCGATGACTTCCGCCGTCCGCAAACACGCTGCGAACCGACCGCTCGCCTACGACATCCGCGACGAACTCTCGACGACGATCTCGGCGAACCCTTTCGACTATGACTTCTCGCCGACCGCGCTGGCGGGTTTTCGCGACTGGTTAAAAATGCAATATCGCAACCTCGCCGCGCTGAACGCGCAGTGGGACACGCACTTTTCCAAATGGGAGGACGTGAAGCCCTTCACCACCGACCAGATCAAAAACCGCATGGCCGGCGGTGAACCGGACGCGCTCGGCTTCCCGCGCGGAAAGCCCGACTGGCAAGCACTCCAAGCAGTCAAATTCGATCCCGACGAAGCGCGGAAAAATCCGGCGCGCTGGAATTTTTCGCCGTGGTGCGATCACCGCACTTACATGGACGTGGCGCTCGCCCGCACACTCGGCGACCTGCGCGAAACCGCGCGGAAGCTCGATCCACAGACGCCTGTGGGAATCGAAGGCACCCAGATGCCATCCGCCTTCGGCGGCTACGATTTGTGGCGGCTTTCGCAAGTGCTCGACTGGGTGGAGCCGTACGACATTGGCAATGCGCGGGAGATTTTCGGCTCCTTCATGCCGGGGAAACCCTTCCTCACGACCGTCGGCGAACAGGACGCCAAAGCCGCGCGCCGCCGCCTTTGGCACCTGCTGCTGGAAGGCGACCGCGGCTGCATCGTCTGGTGGAGCGAGGATTGCATCGACTGGAAAAGTGAAGACTACGCGCTGACTCCGCGCGCCAAAGCGCTCGCGCCCGTGCTCGCCGAAATGCAGTCTCCGCTCGCGCGTCTTTTCCTGCGCGCAAAACGCGAGTTTGATCCCGTGGCGGTTCACTATTCGCACGCGAGCATCCAGGTGAACTGGCTGCTCGAATCGACGGAAGATGGCAGCACGTGGTTGCGCCGCTTTTCCAGCTACGAGGCGAGCCACAACAAGATGGCGAAAAGCCGCCAGGCGTGGGTGAAGCTGCTGCAGGATTTGGGTTACACGCCGCAGTTTCTCTCGACCGAACAGATCGAGCGCGGGGCGCTGGCGAAGCAGAAGATTCTGGTTTGCCCAGACTCATTGGCGATGTCCGGCGCGGAAGCGGCGGCGATTTCCAAATGGATCGATCTACTCCCCGGCCAACGAGAAAACCGTATCGCGCTCGGCTCCGATGAGCCGAATCATTTCGATCCGCACGGCCGCCTCCGCGCGGCAGGCCACCTCAGCATCATGGGCGACCGGATCATTCACCGCGACTCCACTTGGTATGTTCAACTTTTCCCAGAGAGTCTCGCTGTGGGCGAGCTGGGCGACGCTCCTCTTTCAAGTCTGAGCCGCCGCGATGGACTTCCTACGAATGTGGGCGAGGCAGTCGAACAACGCTTGCTCCAAGCTGAAATCGACCGACGCCGCGCGGCTTCCCTGGAAGACGGTTTGGAAGAGCGACTCCACGAGATTTTGCCGCCCGACATCGAAGTCTCGCGCCACCTCTGCGTGCGCACCCATCGCTACCGCTCAGGCCCCGCGCGCCTCGTCGCGTTCGAGCGAAACATCGTGTGGCAGATGGGCGAGGATTTGAAGCAAGCCGGCGGAAATGAACCGCTGGAAAAGCCCGTGAAGTTCGACGCGAAACTTTCCGCACCGGCGCACGCTTACGATTTGCGTTCGGGCAAATATCTCGGGCTTCTTTCCAGCATCCCCGTGGATCTCGACCCGTGGCAGCCATCGCTTTACGCCCTCACGAAAGCGAAGCTGCCCGACGGCGACATCCTCGACGAGTTGGAAAAAATCGCCCCGCGGTGAGTTGACGGGCGGCTGCGCGTTTCCGGGTAGCACGCTCGTCCCGAGCGTTGGCGAAGGCGTCCCGCCTTTGCGGACTTCCTTCACGCTTCATCCCAGATTTCGTTCACGCATCTCGCAGCGCCGCGGAAAGGAAGTTCGTTTTGGCGGGACGCCAAAACCAACGCTCGGGACGAGCGTGCTACCCGGAATACGCCCGCGACGCGTTCCCCAGCTAAAAGCGAAACTCCCGCATCACGCCGCACCACTTCTTCAGCGCGGGCTGCGCGGCGCTCAGTTCGTTCCAGCCGCGGTAGGTGAGATTGCCGATGATCCCGAAAAGCAGAAAGTCGCTGTAAACCGGCGTGTCGCCGAAGAGGAAAGGCGAATGGAGCAGCGTCGTTTCAAAACGCGCGAGCAACTTGTCGGCATCCGCGCGGATCGCCGCGGCCTCGCGCCGCCATTGTTCGAGGCATCCGCGCCCGAACTTCCGCTCTTTGTGCCGCACCGTCATCCCGCGCGCCGCGACATCGGGGATCGCCGGGACGTAATGAATATCCGTCAGCTTGAAGGTGAGCGACTCGACTTCGTTTTCCAAAAAGTCGTTCACGATGGCCTGCAAGCCATCGAGCGCCGCGGGGAAAAGCGCGCCGCGGGCAAACGTCGTGTCCACGTAGCGCGCGACATCCTGCGAGTCGGCGCGGGTTTCAAAGATGACGCGCCCGTCGTGCTCCAGCACCGGCACAGAATAGTATGCGCCGTCCGTCAGCCGCAGCAGTTCGCCGCGATCCCAGTTCGTAATCTCGCGCCGCCCGAACTCGACGCCGCACGCCGTCATCGCCTGCGCGATGGGAATGCAAAACGGGCTGTGGGCCAATTCATAAAGTGTCACACTCATGCCGCTCAGAGTGATCGAGTCTCCGCGCGAAGCCAAGGCTCCGCTGTGCCAAGGCTCGCGGTCTGGCTGAACAATTCCTCCGCCCGCCGCGCGATCGTTTCCAAGTTCACAACCATGCCGCACTCGCGCTCGACGCTGGTCATTTCCACGCCCGCGATCCCGCACGGCGTGATGCACGCAAACGGCGCGAGATCGCCGCACACGTTCAGCGCGAAGCCGTGCATCGTGATCCAGCGCCGCACACCCACGCCGATCGACGCGATCTTCTTTCCGCCGACCCATACGCCTGTAAGCCCCACGCACCGCTCGCCAGCGACGCCGAATCCCGCGAGCAGCGCGATGAGAAAATCTTCGAGCGCGCGCAGATACCGATGCAAATCCTGACCGCGCGGTTTCAAATCGAGAATGGGATAGCCGACAAGCTGCCCGGGGCCGTGATACGTCGCCTGCCCGCCGCGATTGATCTGCACGACGGGATGCGGCAGGCGCGTGGCGTCGAGTAAGCTCGATTGATCCGGCGTGCGCCCGATCGTGTAAACCGGGTCGTGTTCCAGCAGCAGCAGTTCGTCTTCCGTCGCCGCGTCCGCGATTTTGCGCGCCACGATTTCTTCCTGAAGCTCACGCGCTTCCTCAAACCGCACGCGACCCAGCCAGCGCACGATCATATCCGCTCCATCACGTTTAACCCGCGCCCCGCCGCCTCGGCGGTCTGGAAATGCGTGAGCCCGATCGCCAGCGCATCCGCGGCATCGGCGGAAGGAGTTTCCGTGAGGCCGAGGAGCGCCCGCACCATGAAGCCGACCTGCCCCTTGTCCGCGCCGCCGCGCCCGACGATCGACTGCTTCACTCGGCGCGGCGCGTATTCATAAATCGGGAGCCCGCGCCCGGCCGCAGCGAGCAGCGCCGCGCCGCGCGCCGACCCGAGCGTGATCGCCGTGCGAAAACTCTGCACATAGATCACCGCCTCGAACGCCGCGCATTCGGGCCGGTGCTCCTCGATCAAATCGCGCACTCGTTCATGAATCGCGACGAGGCAACCCGACGGCAGCAGCGCCGGTTTGTTTTTGATCGTGCCGAAATCGAGCACACGCACCTTGCGATCGAGCTTTTCCAAAATCGCGAAACCGGTGCTGCGCAAAGACGGATCGACAGCGAGGACGCGCATGGAAAAATTCGATAAAAGCGGCGGGTGAGCCGGTAGCTGAAACCTTGGCAATGCCACGATGCAAGTGTATCCGTCGCACATGGCCACTCTGACGATCGATCTTTCCTCTCAGAAAAAACAGACCGTCTTCAATTTGCGACGTTGGGAGCAATTGCGCACCGATCCGCTGATCGCGCAGGAACTTTCCAAATTTGAAGGCCGCGTCGAAACCAACCGCCACGGCCACATTATTATGTATCCACCGCCAGGATTTTCTCACGGAGGCTATCAGTCTGAAATTGCCCACGTTCTGCGGACCTTGCTCCCGGAAGGCAAGGTCGCTACCGAGTGCCCGATCTCGACTGTCGATGGCATGAAAGGCGCCGATGTCGTCTGGATTTCGCGCGCGCGCGCCACAGCCGTCATGAGGAAAAACTGCCTCACGAAAGCGCCGGAGATTTGCGTGGAAGTTCTCTCGCCTGACAATTCACGTCGGGAAATGGCGGAAAAAAAGGCGCTGTATTTCGCCGCGGGCGCGAAAGAGGTCTGGTTTTGCGACCGGGATGGAGTGATGACCTTCTTCATCGGAGCAGCTTCGCGCGGGCAGAATACCTCGAAGTTTTGCCCGGAGTTTCCACGCCGGATTCAGTTCTAAATCGCGAGTTGGAATCGCGGATTCTGCGATAGAAAGCGCATCGGATTTCCGTAAATCAGCGCGTCGATCGTTTCCTCGGAATGTCCGCGCTTGCGCATTTCCTGCCCCGTCTTCGGCACCGCGAGCGGGTCGCTTTTCCCCCAGTCGCACGCGCTGTTCAGCCACACCCGCTGGCCGCCGTACACTTCATACATGTCGATCGCGCGCGCCGGTGTGCTCTTCGATTCCGGGTAAAGCGTGATGCCCGCCCAGAAGCCTTCATCGAGCACCATCTTGATCGTGTGCTCCTCTACATGGTCGATGATCGTGCGACCTGGCTGGATGCGCGCGTCGGCTTTCAGCGCGTCGAGGATGAGCCGCGTGCCTTTGCGTTTATCCTCCAGATGCGGCGTGTGGACGAGGATCATCTGGCCGTGCCGCGCCGCGAGGTCGATGTGTTGTTCGAGCACTTTCAGCTCGTTGCGCGTGTTTTTGTTCAGCCCGATTTCGCCGATGCCGAGCACGTTTGGGCGTTCGAGAAAATGCGGGATGATGCTCAGTACTTCGTCCGCGAGCCTCATGTCCTCGGACTCTTTCGGATTGATGCAGAGCCAGGTGAAATGCGGCAGCAAAAACTTCGCAGCGCGCTTCGGCTCATAGTCGGTGAGCTGGCAAAAGTAATCGTAAAATCCCTGCACCCCGCTGCGATCGAAGCCCGCCCAAAACGCCGGCTCGCAAACCGCGCGGCACCCCGCGAGGACCATCGCTTCGTAGTCATCCGTCGTGCGGCTGACCATGTGACCGTGTGGTTCGATGTAGCGCACGCGGTTAGTTGAAAGTTGAGAGTTGAAAGTTGAGAGCCACGGCTAGTGATTGGTTGCTTCCGCGGCATTCCACGCACCAGCGGCACCTTTGCCCGGAGCTTTCTCGATCGGCTCGGTCGTCGGATCGCTCAGCGAATCGAGCACTGATTTTGCGCGTTCGGGAGTGTTGCGGTGCAATTCCTCCAGCGCCTTTCGCAGCGCATCGAGTCGGAAATCCGGCGCGCCTTCCGCGCGATCCACCCGATCGAGGAAGGCCGCGAGGTCGATCAGCTTCGACCGCGCATCCATGAAATAGAGATCGAGGATTTGCTGGCGCGTCATGATTGAAAAATGCTCGCGGGTGACGCCTGGCGCAACCGTCTTGAAACAATGCAGCCCCGGAACGGATTCCGGGGCTGCATCAAATCAGTGAACCGGGCGAAAGCGTTCGCCGTTTATTCGTCGTCGGCTCCGAAATCCTTGTGACCTTTTTCTTTTTGCTCGGAGAGTTTGTCGAAGAGCGCCTTCGCATCGTCCGCTTTGCCAGCCGTCAATGCCGCCTCGATCTCCTCAAAAGTCTTGTTCAGCTCGGTGAGCTGCTTCTTGTATTTTTCAATGTAGGCCGCCTTCTCCGCCTCTGGGATCTCCTTCGTCTTTTTCGGTTCGAGCTTCGTCGCTTCCGCGATCGCCGTCTTGATCTTGCCGATCAATCCGACGTTCTCGTCTTTCTTGGTGGCGTCGGCGATCTGGCGCTTCAGCGTCCGGAGCGCCTTGTTCATGCCGGACATATTCTTGGCAAGCGGCGTGTCGTCTTCCGCGCGGACGGTCGCTTGGAAGCCGATGGCGAATGCAACGAGGGTGGTGAGGAATGCTTTGAGTTTCATAGATGAGTGGAGGTGGAGTGTTGTGACAGCCGACGCGAATCGCCAGCCAATAGTGCTGATAATGACGCAGCGACCATTTCATTAAGTCAAAATTTCTTCGTGCATGCTGGCGACGGCGGGATCGGGCGGGCCGACATCCGATTGCCTCCGCTTCACCCCAATCCTGGGCCATCTCACGGACAAACTGTTTTCGTCATCGCGATTTCGCCTCATCTCATCACGCACTCGCAGACGCCCCCATGCACTTTCACTGCAATGCCGTTCGTCGTGTTCTGATCAGCTAACCCCAAAACAAAAATACAAAATGAAACTCACCCGTCCCCTCCTTGCACTGCTCGCCGCGCTGAGTCTCGGCGCGGCTTCCGTGCGCGCCGATTCCGTCGTCACCGACTGGAATGACGTATTCCTGCAAGCCGTCCGCACCGTAAAGTTCGGCCCGCCGCAGACGGCGCGTGCTGGAGCCATCCTTCACACCTGCATCTTCGACGCGTGGGCGTGCTACGATACGAACGCCGTCGGCACCCAATACTTCGGCTACCTCCGCCGGCCCGCGGTCGAGCGCACCGAGGCAAACAAGAAACTGGCGATTTCGTATGCGGCATATCGCGCGCTCGTCGATCTCTTCCCGACTCAGACCGCTGCCTTCGACGCAGCGTTTGCCTTGCAAACTGGAGGAGCCGATCCTGCGAATGCCTCGACCGACATCACTACCCCGACTGGCATCGGCAATGTCGTTTCCACTGCCGTCCTGTTCGAGCGGCACTACGATGGAGCGAACCAACTCGGCGACCTTCACGCCGGAGCCTACACGGACTACACTGGCTACGTTCCGGTAAATGCGCCGCACAATCCCGCAGCGCCCGGCGAAACAATCGCCAACCCCGATCACTGGCAGCCGCTCGTATTTCATCTCCCAAATCTCACGACCGTGACCCCCGGCTTTCTCGTTCCGCATTGGCAGAACGTCACGCCATTCGCGCTGGATTTTGCGGGCCAGTTTCGCCCGATCCCGCCCGCGAAACGCTCTGTCAATCCAGCGCTCTATCGTGAGCAGGCCGAACACATCATCCGCGTCACGGCCAACTTGAACGACGTGCGGAAAACGATCGCCGAATACTGGGCGGATGGACCCGCATCGGAAACGCCTCCGGGTCACTGGAACCTGCACGCGAAGTTTGTCTCCCATCGCGACGGCTACACGGTGGACCGCGATGCGATGCTCTTCTTCGCGCTGAACAATGCGCTGCTAGATGCCTCGATTGCGACTTGGGAATGCAAACGCTTTTACGATTACGTGCGTCCCATCACAGCGATTCATTTTTTGAAAAGGGACAGGATGATCCCGACCTTCGACGGCGGCATGGTGCTCGGGCAAAACTGGAAACCATTCCAACCCGATTCCTTCCTCACGCCACCCTTCCCGGAATACTCCTCGGGCCACAGTTGCTTCAGCTCGGCGGCGGCATTCATCCTTCGCACTTTCACCGGCAGCGATGCCTTTGGTGCATCCGCGACGCTCGCTGCCGGATCGTCGAAAATCCAGCCGGGCACCGTCCCCGCGGCGGCCGTGATCCTCTCGTGGCCGACCTTCACTTCGGCCGCAAATGAAGCCGGCGTTTCCCGTCGCTACGGCGGCATCCACTTTGCGCAGGGCGACATCGCTTCGCGCGTGCTCGGCACGCAAGTGGGCGCGACCACTTGGGCGAAGGCGCGCAAATTCATCCGTGGCACCGCGAATCCGGGGGACTGACACGATCATCACTTTCCGGGAGGGGGGAAGCGGCGCGTCCGGTGAAACGGGCGCGGCGCGATGATTCATATCGGATACGGGAATAATTCCGGTAGAGCCATCTCTATAGGAAGTGCCCTTGCACTGAACAGAGCTGCGCCGCCGTGGTCTGCTCGACACCCAGCTAGCTGGGCCGGAATGCAGATGCGCGTTCATCCGCAGTTTCTCCCGGCAGCAAAAGCGACAAGAAACTCGTTACAAAACCAAACCCACAAACCGAACCAACCAGACCCATGAAAATAATCATCATCCCCGTGCTCGCGTTCGCCCTCACCGGCTCCGCGCTTGCATCCGGCAGCGCACCAATGCGGCCACCGCGCGTTCCAAAAGACATGACGCCCGCGACAAGCGAAATGGACGCCACGCGTTACGCCCTCGGCAAAGCCGTCTTCACCGGCAAAGCCGTGCGCACCGCAAACCCATCCGCCGCAACGCAGCAAAAGATGCGGCTTACGCAACTCGCCAGTGCCATCGGCAAAGACGGCGCATCGCTCCCCGCGCTCGCGGGCCAGCTCAGTGGCGAGCAGATGGAGGCGCTGAATTACTACACGTCGAAGCGTTTTGGAACTAACTAACCTGACATGTTTCCCATGAAAAAAATCATCCTCAGCACTTTCACCGTCGCCCTCGCCGCGAACGCCGCCCACGCACAGCTATCCGCCTACACACCGGAGCGGAATCAACTCATCGCCAGTGTCGCCTACCAGTATCAGCGCTACGACGAATTCTGGGCAGGCACTAACAGCGTCTCGCTCAAACTAGCCACTGGCTTCCGCGAGCAGCAGCAGCACTCGACCTTTCTCACCCTCGAGTACGGCATCCTCGATGACCTCGCGCTCGATGTCACCGTCGGCTATTCGTGGGCCACATTTGTGGGTGGCCCCGGCAATGATCTCACCGATGACGGACTCACCGACACCTCCTTTGGCCTGCGCTACCGCGCGATCGACGAACGCAAGTTCGCGTGGCTACCCACCGTCACGCTGCGCGTCGGTGGCATCGTCAATGGCACCTACGATGACGCGTTTCCCTTCTCATCCGGCGACGGTGCGGATGCCATCGAAACCTCCGCGCTCCTCGCGAAGCAGCTCTGCCCCGGCCTCGGCCTCTACGGCGAGATCGGCTACCGCTGGCGGAACAACGACGTGCCCGATGACCTTTTCGGAGCCGTCGGCCTCGCCGTGACCTACATCAAGGACGTAACCCTCAGCGTTGGCTACCGCCACACCGAGGGTCAGTCCGGCCCCGACATCGGCTCGCCCGGATTCGGCGTCGATTTCGGATTCCCGCAGGTAAAAGAAGTCGATCAACGCATCGAAGCCAGCCTCGGCTACACCGATGGCGGCGGACGCAACTACTCGCTCTACTTTGCGCAAACCCTCGTCGGCCAGAACACCGGTGAGAAGTCGATCTTCGGCCTCTCCGTTTCAATTCCGTTCGGCGGGAGCGGCCCCGAGCCGTCGCCTTCCTACAAAAAGTAAAAGGGTCACCAGACCTAGTTCGAGAATCCGAACCCAGTCTGGCAGTTCATACGCTGCCAGGCTGGGTTCACTCGCGTACAGGCCATGCGCATAGCTCAGCGTCACCACCGCCAGCGCACCCATGCCCCACGCGGAAGGGCGCAGCACCACGAAGGGCAGCAGCGCCAGCAGATACCAGGGATTCACCACCGCGCTCAGTAGGAAAAAGAAGCCGAAGACCAAGTCGCCGCGGGGAAGTTCCGTGGCCGGACCAGGCCTGTGCCACCAGCGCCAAAGCAGCATCCCCCAGATCATCGCGAATGCCGCGAGCGTGGTGCCCTTCGCAATGCTCCCGCTGGTGAAGTACGCAAGCGCTGCGAACACCGTCGAGTTGAATTCCCAATCGCCCGACATCGCCCGCAGCCCCGCCAGATCGGCGGCGCTGCCTTGCAACCAAAACGGCAAATACGCCGCGGCGAAAACACCGAGCGCCAGCACGCGATATTTCCAAGCCGCACGCACCAGCAGGAACGGCACGATCAGCACCGCGAAGATTTTCGTCGCGAGCGCCAGCCCGCAGCACACCGCCATCCGCGCGGCATTTCCTTTTGAGAAAAAACAAAGCGCCGCGACAAGAAAGAACACCCACAACGAATCGGGATGCGCCGTAAACGCCGTCTCCTGAATGAGCAGCGGACACCACGCGTAAAGCAGCGCGTGACGCGGCGGTGCGAGCCTTAGGAGCAGCGCCAGCGTCAGCAAATCCGCCACGAGCAGGATGAGCTTCCACGGCCACAACTTCGCGGGCGCAATCAGGTGCGACAGCGCGAACGCATACTGGCAAACCGGCGCATAGATCGTGGACACATCCGGATTGTTGATTTCATCGAGCACGCGCTGAAACGGTCCCGGCACCGTCTTGTCCGCGAAATGAGCCGCCGGTGCGGTCGCGTATGGATTTCCCGAAACGACCAACTGTCGCCCATCCCAAAGGTAGCGCGCCCAATCATCCTCCAGCAGCGGCTCGCCGAAAAATCCCGCGGCACGAAACAGCACGCCCCAAAACCAAACGGCCGGCAACACCTGCGCCGGTCTCATTTCCCCCGCGCACCACCACGCAGCGCCGAGCAACGCCCAAGCGATCCCGACCGCACCGAACAACATCGCGAGACTGACATTCCCCCGCGAAACGAGAGCCAGCCAACTCCACACTCCGAACGCCAGCGCGCCAGCGCTGTGCAATGCCGCAAACTTCATTCCGAGCGCAACGCCCCGCTCCCGCGTCCGCGCAACGCGAGCCAGGTTGCCAGCCACGTCCAGAAAATGCACCCGATCACCATGCCCGCGAGCATCAGCGCCATCGGGCCGTAGGGAAATCCATTGGCGCGTTCCCGCAGATTCGGCCACACCGCCACCAGCGCGCTCACCGTCCCGATCGCGAGCCCCCACACGATCAGCCAGCGATGCTCCGCAAAGACCAGCCGCCGCAATTGCACGGGCCGAAACCCAACCGCTTCCAGCAACCCGAACTCGCTCCGCCGCTCCAGCACATTGCGCGCGACCACGATCGCCAGCCCCGCGCTCCCGAGCAGCAGCCCGAGCCCGCCGAGCACTTGGAAAATCGCGAGATAAGTATTCTCCACCGCCTGAAACTCCGCGAGCCGCTGCCCCGTCGTCGTCAGTTCCAAGCCGCGATCCTGTAAAGCGCGACTCAACTCCGCGCGCACCGCATCCACCTTCTCAGCCGGCGTATCCACGAGAAAAAAGCGATACCCGCCCTGATTCGGAAACTGCCGCACAAACTCGTCCTCCGAAATCAGGATATTCCCCTGAAGCATCGAGCCACTGATCGCCGCGACGAGCTTCACGCGAAACATCTGCCCGCGTTCATTCTGATACTCGATCACGTCGCCGATTTTCTTTTGCAGCGCCCATTGCAGCGTGTTCGCATCCACGATCCCGGCGACTTCATCCGGTTCTTTGGAAGTTGGAAGTTGAACGTTGGAAGTTGAACGTTCTCCGATTTTTTCCCAGCTCGCGTCCGATTTGCTAAAACGAAACCGCACCGTCATTTCCCCTGGCTTCACCCCCAGCAGCCGAGGTTGCAGCGCCCGATTCAGATTCAAACAGCTCGCATCATCCCCTTCCTTCACGCGCACCGGCACTACGTTCACACCACTCATCACCGCATCATCCAGCGCAAATTGCTCGCGCCCCTTCGCCGTATTCAGATCGTCGTAAACCGGCGACGCCGATTCCCCCACGAGCGCAAACCCGCCCGTCCCCGAATCGCGCCGCGCCGTCTCCGCATTCGGCCCATGCCGGAACGAATCCACCGCCACCACCATGAACACCCCGCTCGCCAGCACCGCAATCGTCGCGAGCGAACGCCCGCGCCGCCGCGCCGCATTGCGCACGCCGAGTTGCGCCAGCTCTTCCAGCGCCGCTCCGCCCGCCATTTTCCGCAAAGCAGTGACCGCAAAAAGCAGCCCCGCGATCAACAGCAGCGCACCCGCACCGAAGAAAACTCCAGGCGACCCGCCGCCGACAAGTGCCACCCCACCGGCGGAAATCAGCAGCAACGATCCGATCCACGCCGCAGTGTTCCGACTTCGATGTTCGATGTTCGATGTTCGATGTTCGATGTTCTCTCCTCCGAGTAGCTCCCGCGCACTCCGCCGCATCTGCCGGCGACTCGCCAGCCACATCGCCAGCAGCGCGACCGCGACGCCGCTCACTGCGCCGATCGCCAGCGTCCCCACCGGCATCACAAATTCAAACTCCACCGCGCCCACCGCCCCGCGCCACACGGTCGCCAGCGCGCGCAGCACGAGCTTTGTGTAAAGCGCCGCACCCGCCACGCCGAGCACGCTCCCGATCACCGCGAGCGCCGCACCTTCCAGCAAAAACATCCGCCGCACCTGGCGCGGACGCAGCCCGAGCGCGAGCAGCAGGCCCGCCTCCGC
>JANNWY010000246.1:0-4210 GCA_031409335.1 Chthoniobacteraceae bacterium
TGGTTCTTCTGGTGCAATCCCGGCGACACGCACGCGCCGTGGTGGAAGCATGTGCAGAGCAAGCTCACCAATCCCAAGGACAAGAATTCCGCGCCGAACGACGTGGACCCCGCCGCGCTCACCATGCCGCCGTGGCTGCCGGACACGCCCGCCGCGCGCATTGACCTCGCGCAGTATTATTCGTGCGTCCGCAACATGGATGAATTCGTCGGCGCGCTGCTGAAGAAGTTGGAAGCGAGCGGACAAGCGGACCGCACCATCGTCGTCTTCACTGGCGACCACGGCATCGGCTACGCGCGCGGCAAGACGAGCATCTACCCCGCCGGCACACACGTGCCGCTTTTCATCAAAGGCCCCGGCGTGAAAACGGGCCGCATCATCGGCGCGCCCGTTTCGCAGATGGATTTCTATCCGACGTTTCTCGAAGCGTTCGGCCTTGCGCCCATCGAGAAGACACACGCGAAATCTCTCTGGCCCATTCTTTCCGGCAAGAGCGACGCGCTGCCCGACCGCCGCACCATCATGGCCGAGACGCACAACAGCCTCATGTCCCAGTCAGATGTCAAAGGGGATGGCACTTCTGCGCGCGCCGTGTGCGACGGACGCTTCTACTACATCGCCAATCTCATCCAGACCAGGACCACGCTGCCCGAGGAGAAGGCCATCAACATCGGCACCGGCGATGGCGAATACGGCGACCCCGGCCCGCAATACGCCATCGACCTCCACGACGAAACCGTCCGCCAAAAGGATAAACAACCGCTCCCCTACGAACTCCTGCGACAGCTCTGCATGGGCGACGCGCCGAAGGAAGAACTCTACGACCTCGAAACCGACCCGTGGGGCGTGAAGAACCTCATCGCCGACCCCGCGCACGCCGACACGCTTACGCGGATGCGCGCGGAATTCGCCGAATGGCGCAAAGCCACGGACGACCGGGACGTGCATCCCAAGACCATCGCGCGCAGAACCCAGAAGTAACGACCCATCATGAAACGCACCATCACACTCCTTGCTGCTCTACTCCTAGCATGCCCAACTTTGATTGCCGCCGATGCGAAGCGTCCGAACATCGTCGTCTTCGTCGCCGACGACCATAGCCAACTCGACTCGCAGGCCTACGGTTCCACGGAGGTCCGCACGCCAAACATGGCGAAGCTCGCCGCAGAGGGAATGAAGTTCACGCACGCCTTCGTCGCCTCGCCCTCCTGCGGGCCGAGCCGCACCGCGCTGCTCACCGGGCTCTGGTCTGCGCGCAATGGCGCCGAGCCGAATCACAAACCGAAGAACCCCGGCGTTGCGTCGCTTCCGCCCGTCCTCCGCGCGCTCGGCTACGAGGTCGCCGCCATCGGCAAGGTCGCGCACAACGCCTTCGCGAAAGATTACGGCTTCGACTACGTCGAGGGTCCCAACCCTGGTTTCGAGGACACCACCGCCGTCGCAAAATTCCTCGCCGCGCGCGATGCCTCGAAACCTCTGTGCCTTTTCGTCGGCACGCGTCATCCGCACACCGTTTGGAGCGCCGAACGCACTTACAATCCCGCCGCTGTCAAAATTCCGCCCACGCACATCGACACTGCTGTCACCCGCGAAGAGCGCGCCAGCTACCTCACCGATGTCACCAAGGCCGACACCCTGCTCGGCGAGGTGCGCGCGCTCGTCCGCGAAAAAGTTTCCGGCGACACGCTGTTCATCTACACCGCCGATCATGGCGGCGCGTGGCCGTTCTCCAAGTGGACCCTCTACGATTCCGGCATCCGCGTCCCGCTCATCATCGCGTGGCCGGGCAAACTCAAACCCGCCACCACCACTGACGCCATGGTCTGCTGGCCCGACTTGCTCCCGACATTCATCGAACTCGCCGGCGGCCAAGTCCCCGCTGATCTCGATGGCAAGTCGTTCGCCGGTCTTCTGCTAGGCACGACCAACTCCCATCGCGACCGCGTCTTCAGCACCCACAGCGGCGATGGTGATTTCAACGTCTATCCCATCCGCAGCGTCCGCACCCGCGACTGGAAATACATTCGCAACCTGCACCCCGAATTCCAACACCACACCCACATCTCCCGCTCCTCGGGTCCGAGCGGCCTCGTCTATTGGAAAACGTGGCTCGCCGCCGCCGAGCGCGATCCCGCCGCCGCTGCGACCGTCAAACGCTACATCCAACATCCTGCCGAAGAACTCTACGACCTCGCCGCCGATCCGTTCGAGTTGCACAACCTCGCGGCCGATCCGCGCCAGGCCACCCGCCTCACCGCGATGCGCGCCGACCTCGACGCGTGGATGAAGCAACATGGCGACACCCAAACCGTCTTCGGCAAACCGCTCCTTCTCAACGAACCCGTCACCCTCATCACGCCCGGAGGTGGCCGGCAAAAAGATGCGCGGTGAAAAATAAAAGGCATGTCTTCATCTTTTACCGCACATTTTTTTGTCGGCTAAATTCATCCATGCCAATCACCCGCACCACCGAAACCATCCGCCCGACTCAGTCCGAGTTCGGGCAGATCGCTTACGACGTGATGAAGTGCGTGTATGACATCCACAACGAGTTTGGCCGTTTCTTTGATGAAGCGGTCTATAAGCGCGAGCTCGCCGACCGGATGCCCGGCCTGGAGCTGGAGCTTCCCGTCACCGTCTCCCTCGGAACCTTCTCGAAGCTCTACAAACTCGACGTCCTGGCGCACAAGCGAGGCATTTTCGAGTTCAAGGCCGCCGAGAGTATTGTTCCCCGTCATCGCGGCCAGACCATCAACTACCTGCTCCTCTTTGATCTCCCGCACGGCAAAATCATCAACGTCCGGCCCGAGAAGGTCCAAGATGAGTTCGTGAATTGCCATCAGCGGCTGGACGCCCTGCGAAATCCTTCCGTGGACACGGGCAGTTTTGAATCTGCCGTTACCGGAGCATCGTTCTTCCATGACCACCTGATCAGCATGATCCAAGACTGGGGTTCCGGCCTTGAGACTGGGCTTTACGAAGAGGCTCTGACTCACTTCCTTGGGGGCGAGGAGCGAGTTCTGCTGCCGGTGCCCGTCATGGGTGCCAAAGGGCGCCTGCACGATCAAAAGATGCGCCTGCTGGCACCTGATGTCGCCTTCAAGCTCACCGCTTTCCCGGACCGCCTTGAGGCTTTCGTGGTGCATGCGCGCCGCGTCATTCAGCACACTTCTCTCAAAGCCATTCATTGGGCCAACATCACTCACAAGCATGTCACATTCACAACCATTCGCTGACACTTTATCCGGCAAAAAAATGTGCGGTAAAAGATGGGGGCTTCTGTTCACCCTATTTTTTACCGGCCATCTTTTTGCCGGCGCGGAGGGCTTTCGCCCGCTGTTCAATGGCAAGGACCTCACGGGCTGGGAGGGTAATCCGGCGCTGTGGTCGGTCGAGGAGGGTTGCATCACGGGGAAGACGGCGGGGCCGGCGACGCTGGCTTACAATCAGTTTCTCATCTGGCGCGGCGGCGTGGTGAAGAACTTCGAGCTGCGCGCGAAGGTGAAGGTCGCGGGGAACAACACCGGCATCCAGTATCGCAGCAAGGAATTGCCGGAGGTCGGTCAGTGGTCGGTCGGGGGCTACCAGTGCGACATTCATCCCGTGGCGAAAAACAACGCGATGCTCTATGAGGAAAAGGCGCGCGGCATCGTCGCTCCGAATGGGCAGAGCGTGGTGGCCGGGCCGCAGGGTCAGCGCTGGCTGGTCGCGCAGCGCGAGGCGGTGAAGGTGGATGTCGCCGAGTGGCACGAATACATCGTCATCGCGGAGGGGAATCATCTCACGCACAAGCTCGACGGGCAGGTGACGGCAGAGTTCACGGACCACGATGAGAAGGCGCGTGCGTTGGAGGGTTTGCTGGCGTTTCAGATTCATCGCGGTCCGGCGATGCGGGTGCAAATCAAGGACGTGATGCTCAAGGAACTCCCGGCGGGCGGCGTGGTCGCGTTCTCGGAGAAGGACCTTCCGGCGGGGGCGAAGGAAATTGGCCGGAAGAAGGCGGACACAGCCGCGCCGCCGAAGGCCGATGCGCCGCCAGCAGCCGCGCCCGCTGCGACTCCGCCTGCGGATGCTCCGAAGCCGGCGGCGAGAAAACGTCGGAACGCGCCGGCCGCCGCCCAGCCAGCGCCCTCTGCCACGCCTGTTGCGAACGCGCCCGCCGCTCCTTCCGCAGCGGGCAAACTCAAGGTCGCGCCGGGCTTCAAGGTCG
>JANNWY010000247.1:0-10599 GCA_031409335.1 Chthoniobacteraceae bacterium
TTCGATCCGGGTCCGCGACCGAATAATAATGGGCCGAATGCTTGAAAAAACGGAGTGATGTTAGGCATACTTACTTACCATTAACCACCCAGCGACATTAGCAGCTTTTTATCCGCAATTGCCCTTAACTTAATGCCATTCCGATCTGACCCCTCGCTCTCACTGTTCCAGTTCTCGCGACGCTTCCATTCCGGGGTGGATGTCTTTGCCTCCCGGTGATCGCGTGGTAGTACTTGCCTCCCCGAAAACACAAGCGAATGAAACGCATCATCATCCATCTGACTCTCGCGGCGCTCTTCCTCACTGGGGCGAGCCGTCTCCATGCGCAGAACCTCGTAACGAACGGCGGGTTTGAGAGTGGATTGACCGGATGGAGCAATAACACCAGCGGCGGTGCCAGTGCGTCCTTCTCGGTGGAGACTTCAGAGCCTTATGCCGGCGCGAAAGCGATGGAAATTGCCGTCACCAATCCCGGCACCCAGCTTCATAACGTGCAGACCCTCGGCCCCACTTTCGCTCTCGCCGTGGGCACTTCGACCACGATCACCTTTCGCGCACGCGCCACGACACCCGGGGTCAAAGTGCGCTTTGTGATGCAGAACAATACCTATAACAACAGGGAGTTCACACTCTCCACCGCGTGGGAGCGTTTCACCTGGCATCATACCACCACGGAGACCAGCCCGCGCCTTCGCATTCAGTATCGCTCGGCGGGGACTGTTTGGCTCGATGAAATCTCGGCCGTGGCCAATCCCGCACCGGGGACCGGCATTCTTATTTCTTCCGATACCTCGATCCGGCATCAGACTATTGACGGCATCGGCGGCGCGCTCACGTGGTAAGCCAGCCGGATGATTTCCAGTCCGCACAAGGATGAACTGGAGGCGATGATTTTCGACGATCTCGGCCTTGATATCATCCGCCTCAAAAACTGGTATTTCCCCGCGGATTACCCGACCAACAAATCGCCAAGCAACATCCCCACGGCAAATGGCTACCAAGGAGCCTACAATAACAACAAAACATTCTACGACATGGCGAAGGAGAATGGCCGCGACATCAAAGTCCTCCTCTCCTCTTGGAGTCCGCCCGCAAATCTCAAAACAAACAACGACCTCCAAAACGGCGGCACCTTGAAAAAGGTCAACGGACAATACGTCTATGCCGACCTTGCCCAATACTGGGTCGATCTGCTCGACAACTCGAATTGGACGCCCGACTACCTCAGTTTCCAAAACGAGCCGGGCTGGGTGGCAGCACACGAGACGTGCGATTTTGCCCCCACGCAGACCACGAGCCTCGCTGGCTACGCCGAATCTCTGGACGCCATTCACAACCGCATCAAGACTCGTCCGCAGGTGCCGGTTCTCGTCGGCCCGGAATCGGAAAGCATGAACAAGTTTCTCACCCAGGTCGTGCCGCTCCGCACCAAACCGCATCTCGGCATCAACGCGTTCCACAACTACAACATCGGCGACGCGGCGGGAATCGACGGCGCAATCTCGAGTCTCAACCAAATCCGCACCGAGACCACAACCACCGGACGCCCGAACTGGATGTCCGAATTCTCAAAAGGCGAATTCAACTGGCTGGAGACCGCGAAGGTCATTCACAACACCCTCGTCGAGGCGAACTCCTCGGCCTACATCTTTTGGAAACTCGTCTGGGGAAATTCCACCAACCCCGATGAGATCATTTTCAACATCGATGGCGCGGGAAACTACGTGAAGGGCGACACCTACTACGCCATCAAGCACTACTCCAAACACATCTCCCGCGGACATCAGCGCTTCGAGGTGACAAACTCCGGCACCAACACCAACGTGCGCGCCTCCGGATTCATCAATCCTGCGGGCAACAAACTCACCCTCATCGTCCTCAACACCGGCAGCACCGACGATGTGATTTCCCTCCGCTTTCCCGGACTGCCGGTCGCCTCCGCCACCGGTTACCGGACGAGGCAGTACGACGTCGGCGGCTTTCCCTACAAATCGCTTGGCACCGTGAATGTCGCCAACGATCAGACGCTGACCAAAAACTCGATCACCACTTTCGTCATCGATCTCGCCGATACGCTCAATCCCTATGACCCGGCACTCTTGCGCGTGGACGGAATTGCGCACCTTGGCGATCGCGTATCCCTCGCCATCCCCGCGCAGCCCGGCCACGGCTTCATCCTCTGGAAAGCGACCACACTCGCCGAGAGCTCCTGGCAGAAGGTGACCGATGCAGTCGTCACCGAAACCGACGGCCAGCTTTTCCTCACCGACCCAAACCCCGGCACCACCCGCGCATTCTACCGCATCCAGCGCGACACGGACCTGTAAAGAAGCCATGTCAAACGCTATCATGTCCACCTCGTCAGGAAGAAGGCGGGATCAGGTTAGAAGTCAGAATTCTAACTCGCAAAACTGCCGATTCGGAAAGCAAAAAATTCAGCAAAAAGGGGTCGCTTCTACAGCAAAAAGGTGAGCAAAAAGGGGTCGCTTCTGGAATTTCGCTTCGGTGTTTGCGGCGGCAGCACTGCGATCACCCCAAATTCTTCCGCACGACCTGATGAGCCGATCGGTGAGTGTGCCGGCCTCGCGGATCTCCGCGCCGATCCGCCCGGCGAAGGCCGCAACGTCTCGATTCTCCGTGCAAACGATGATGCCTGGAGGAGTGACATCGTTTGCTGAAGCCGCTGGAAGTCCTGACGATTGATGGTGAGCACGCAGCGATGTGAAGGGGCAACGGGGTCAGGTAGAAAGTCGCTCACAACAATGAAATCTTTTGGCGGCGAAGCCGCGGACGACTTTTCTACCTGACCCTCTGTTCCTCACTGGGTTTGATCAAAGGTGAGCGTGGTTTTCTGTGCGCCGCTTTCGATGGTGATGGGCACTTTCTTCGCGCGGGTTTCGTGCGGCGAATACGCGATCCGGAGATCGTAGCGGCCTGACTTTGGAGCTTTGAAACGGAACGTGGCGATGGAGTGGCCGTCGCCGCGTTTGTCGTCGTGGACGTAGCCGGTGCCTATGTAGGGCTTGAACCCGCTGCTGGGTTTCCATTCGCCTTCCAGCGTGGCTTGCTGGTCATCGAGGACGATGCCGGGGAGCTTCGCAGGGGCGATGTTCATCGCTCCTTTTTGCTCGGGCGATGGCGCGGCGAGCACGGGGATTTCGAGCACTTGCTTCTGCGCCAGCAGACGTTCGCGCAGCGCGGGATAGGGCAGCTTCTGCACGGTCACGTTTTGCTTTGCAGCGAGTGCGGCGGCGACACCGGCGCTCTGGCCGAGGATCATCCACGTCGGCTCCACGCGGATCGAGGAGATGCCCACATGCGTGCAGGAGAGCGCGACGGGAACGAGCAGGTTTTCACATTCGGCAGCCAGCGGCAGGATGCTGCGATACGGGATGTGATAGGCATAGCCGTGGCCACGACCGGGTATCCGCACCGGCATGATCGTGCCTTCATCGACGACGCCGTCCTTCGTCGCGACGCGCTGGCAGTCGTGCGAGTCGATGGGGAATGACGAGACGACGATGGGGTCCTCCTTTTGCGGACTCTCCATGATGTCCTTCTGGCTGACGACAAACATGCCCTTCATGCGCCGGCCTTCGCGGACGTAGAGTTGCGGCGACCAGTGTCCGTAGCTGGCGAATTCATCGCGACAAAGGCCAAGTTCCGCGTGCTCCCTTCGCAGCGCCTCGGGCACCGCGGGGTCGGTGCAGAAAAAGTGATACAACTCCAAGGTGTATTGCTTGTGCGCTTCCCAGATCTTCGCGCGGCCTGCTTCGTCGGCCTCACTCCAGCCGTTGCATGCGCCGACGAGGCCCATGGAGAACTGGCGCCCGATGCCATTGTTCGCATCAAACTTGCCGCCGGGGAGCGGATACAGATCCCACATCGCGACGGCCTTTCCTTTTGCAAAATAGCGCCGGATGACCTCGAAGCGCGCCGCGTCGTAGTGCGTCGGCGCGGGGAATGGCACGCGGTTCGCCGGGTCTTTCGTGAGGCAAAGCCGGAAGCTATAGACCATCACGTTCTTGTCGCCCGCATCCTCGGGGCCGGCGTCGTCCGTGGTGATGAGCGGTAGCAGTTTGCCCGCATCATCACGGCCCGAAATGCGCATCAGCGGCTTCGGGTAACGCGTCCCGGCGAGCGATTCGCCGAACTCCTTCCGCCCCTCGCGTCCGATGGTCCACGACACGCCCGCCGCCGCCATGAGATCGCCCTCGTAGCTGCAATCGATGAACACCTTCGCGCTGAAATCACCATCGCTGGTCCGCAGCCGCGTGATACGCGCGCCTTCCTTCGTGACCGACTTCAGCGCGCGCTTCGTCAGCACCTGCACCTTCGCTTCATCGAGCATCTGCCTCGTGATCCGCATGGCCACGCCCGGCTCATACGTCCAGTGCTTCTGATCCTTTTCGCTGACCTTGTAAGGCAGTTTGACTCCGCGCGACGTGTAGTCCGCTTCGATGCGGGTATGCCATTCATCAAAGAGCCCCATCACCGTGCTGCGCACCGTCTGATTCGAGTCGCTGAAACACAGCCCGCCCGTATTCACCCCGCCGACATGATCCGTCGGCTCCAGCAGAATCACCGAAGCCCCCTCGCGCGCTGCAGCGATCGCCGCGCAGAAACCGCCCGGCGTGGAGCCATAGATGATTACATCCGCTTCTGCGGCGTGAAGCGCGGTCAGCGGAGCAAGCAGCAAGGCTATGAGGCAGGCAATGGGCGTTTTCATGGCGATGCAGTCTTGGGCTTCCAGTGAGCGTCGAGTTTCGCGCGGAGTTCGGTAACAATTTCCAGGTGCGTGCTGGCGATGTTGGTCTCCTCATCTGGATCGGTTTCCAGATCATAGAGCATGGGCTTTGCGGATTGAAGCGTGGTTTCCAGCTCGGGAACCTGATACTTGTCGGGCGGAATTGTGTTCAGTACGCCTTCCGCTTCAAAGGTGCGTGGAAGAATCAGACGCCAGCGCCCGTCGGTGACCCAGCGCCACATGATATTCGCCGCCGGATCGTCCAGTGTTTGCGAGCGGATGGTGTAGTCTTCGCCAAACACATGCTTCCGCGATTCGACGGCTTTGGCGTCGAGCAAATTGACACCCCTTGCGCCTTGAGGTGCCGGTTTTCCGAGTGCGGCGAGCACCGTGGGCACGATGTCAACGGAGGATGCCAGGAAGTCCGACTTTGCGGGCGTGACGCGAGCGGGCCAGCGCACCAAAATTGGCGTTCGATGTCCCGCGTCAAACGGCGTAGTTTTGTTCTTGGGGGCGAACCATGCCACGGTCGGGGACTGAATCCAGCCATTGTCGGCCAGATAAATGACGATGGTGTTTTCGGCGAGCTTCTCGCGTTCAAGATGGTCGAGCAGTTCGCCGCAAGTTTCATCGAACCACTCGCACATGGCCCAGTAGCGAGCGATGTGGGGAGAGTCGGTTTTCGCAGCATACTTCTCGAACAGACGGTCCGGCGGCGTGTGCGGTGTATGCGGCATCATGGGCGCATACCACACGAAGAAGGGCTTATGCTGTTTGCGAGAATCGGCGATGAAGTCATAGATCGGCTTCAAACCCTGCCTACCAATGGCGAGCCCTCCGTCGCCGTGGCGACTGCCCTGAGTCATGCCGTGCGTGAAGCCGCCGCGCGAGTAGTCGCCATGCCACCATTTGCCAGTTTGAAAGCTAAGGTAGCCCTCGCTTGCAAGCAGGCGCGGCAGCGTGGGCACTTTATCGAGCATGGCATTCCACTGCGCGGTGAGTTCGGGGGTGGAACCCCGTCCGCCTTTGGAATTGGCTTTAGCGCCTGGAGGCAACGGCGGGTCATTGGCTGTGACCTTGTGCTGATGCGGATAAAGCCCGGTGACCAGGCTCGCAAGACTGGGACAGCACACGCTGCTGGGGACAAACCCGCGAGGAAACGCAAGGCTCTGAGCCGCAAGCTTGTCGATGTGCGGCGTCTGAAGATGAGGATGCCGCATGAAGCCGTAGTCTCCGGCTCCCTGGTCGTCGGAAATGATGAAGACGATATTGGGTTTGGCCGGTGGCTTGGGTGCATCGGCAGCGTGAAGCGTCCCCAGCGGCGTGAGCAGCAGGGCAAAGATGAGCAGGTATTTCATGAGGTAGTTCGTGATGCGTGGGCTCGTGGCAGAGTTTTTTGCGCGACTCACTCGGCCTTCTGCTTGCCTTGGCCCTTTCCTTTTTTCTTCGGAGCGCCACCGGCTGCGGTTCCGTCGTTCTTGGTCGGCATCGGAGCGTTCACTTCCTTGCGCCAGGCGACGAGGCGGGCGTGGAGTTCCTTCGCCTTGTCCGGCAGGTCCGAAGCGAGGTTCTTCGTTTCGCCGATGTCCTCGCGGAGATTGTAGAGCTCGAGCTTTCCGTCTTCGAGAAACTCCATGAGTTTCCAGTCGCCCGCTTGAATCACGCTGACCGGTGTGGTGCGCCAGAGGCCGGGACCGGAACCGAGGTATCCGGGGAAGTGCTGGAAAATAGCGTCGCGCTGGAGCTTCGCTGCCGGGTCGCGGAGAAGTTTCACAATGCTCTCGCCGTCGAGCACCTGGCGCGGTTTGGGCGCGGAGGCGAGTTCGAGAAAGGTCGGGAATACATCCACGTGAGCGGTAGGCACGTCGCTCGTGGAGCCGGGCTTCGTCACGCCCGGCCAGCGGACGATGAACGGCTCACGGGTGCCACCTTCGTAGAGGCTGCCTTTGCCGCTGCGCAGCGGGGTGTTGTCGGTGATGTCCCCGCCGTCTTCATCGTCGGCTGTTTTCCTCTTGGCCTTGCTCTCCTTGCCCGGCTCGCGGATGAGGCCGTCGGGACGGTCGTAACCGCCCACGCCGCCGTTGTCGCTGGTGAAGATGAGCACGGTGTTGTCGGCGAGTTTCAAATCATCGAGCGTCTTCATCACTCGGCCCACACTGTCGTCCACGCTGGCGATCATCGCGGCGTAGGTCGGATTATTGTGACCGCCGACGCCAGGCTTCGGTTTGAACTTCGCGACAAGATCGGCCTTCGCTTGATGCGGCGAATGCACCCCGAAATGCGGGAGGTAGAGGAAGAACGGTTCGTCCTTGTGGCGTGTGATGAAGTCCACCGCCTTGTCGGTGAGAAAGTCGGCGAGGTATTGGCCCTTTGGATAATCGGTCTTTGGATTCGTGGCGAAATTGAAGTGGACGCCCGCGCTCACGATCGCTTCGTCGAAGCCGCGCTTGCCCGGCGCAAACTCGCCGCGTTCGCCAATGTGCCATTTGCCAAACATTCCCGTCGCGTAACCGCCGGCCTTGAGCTGCTTCGCAATGATGTCGCGGTCGAGCGGGAGTTCGGTGACGTTGTCCACGGGCCGCAGCGGACGCGAACTCCAGTCAAACCGACCGATGCCACCGACGGTATAAAGGCCGGTGCGCGCGCCGTATTGCCCGCTCAACAAAGCCGCGCGAGTCGGCGTGCAATTTTGACAGTGGTGATGGCTCAGGAGCTTCATGCCCTGCGCCGCGAGCCGGTCAATATTCGGCGTCTCGTAGTATTTGCTGCCGTAGGTCGCGGTGTCCGTCCACCCGAGATCATCTGCCATGATGAAGATGATGTTCGGCTTGGCAGCAGCGTGAAACGTGGTCAGCGGTGCAAGCAGCAGAGCCGAGAAAAGCGTCACAGCCCGCCAGGAAAATTGCAATGAGACGCGGGCAATGTTGAGAGTAGAGAGGTGCTTCATGGATTAGAGAATACTGAAGGCGTCGGAGGTTGAGCGAGTTTTCCCTCACGCGAAATCAGCCGTCAGCACCGCGAAGCGTTTCCTTGCCTTGTCCGGCTCAAGCGTAACGACACCCGTCTTCCTACAGCGCGCGTTTCCAATTGCTCTCAAACCCGTGAATTGACGCACCGCAGGACTTCAGGCATGTTCCAACGGTTAGCACGTTGATTGAAATCGAAAAGGCTATCGAGACGCTGCCTGCGGCGGAGATAGATCAGCTTGCCGTCTGGATCGCTCACCGCCATGCACAGCGGCGTTCGTGGCCGGTGCCACCGCCGCAGGTGGAGCGCAAGGAACTCGACCGAATTGAGGCGGAGATTGAGGCGGAGTTTCCGACCCTTTCCCGATAACCAATGTTGCTCGATACCAATGCGATTTCTGCCAGGGCGAAGGACGATCCTGCGCTGCTGCAGGCGTTGCGCCCGGATCGGACATGGTTTCTCCCGAGTATCGCTTTAGGGGAGTATCGTTACGGGCTTTTGAAATCGACGATGAGGGTGGAGTTGGAGGCTTGGCTGGAATCGATCGAAACGGCGTGTGTGGTATTGGCGGCAGATGGTGGGACCGCGGTGCACTACGCTGCGCTGCGGCGCTCGCTCGACGAGGAGCGCAGGGAGATTCCTTACCATGATATTTGGATCGGTGCGCTCGCGCTTCAGCACAATCTGAGCGTGGTGAGCCGGGATGCGCACTTTGATAAGCTGCCCGGGGTGACGCGCATCGGCTGGTGATGAGCGCGGCAGGATATTATTGGCGATAAACCGACGATAGCCGATTAACTCCTTTTCTTTGTAGTCGGTTAACCGTCAGTCGCACCCCAGAAACTTGATGTCCTGGGTCGTGGCTTCGTCAATGTCCGTGAATTGGCGCTTGTTCTCCTCCGTCACGCACACGCCGCCGATCTTCAGGTTTTTCACCGTGATGTTCTTCACGTAAAACGTGCCGCCACCCACCACGGCATTGGTCGCGCCGCTGATGCCACCCTTCGCAAACTGCCGGTCCACTGTCACGTTCTCCACCCGGATGTCGCCTACATCACCCAGCTTGGATTTGTCCGGCAGCGGCTTCCCCAGTAACTGCCCTTTCTCCGTGCGCGGATGCAGGTTGAACAGTCCCGGAACGCTGCCCTCGATCCGTATGTCACGCAGCACGGTGGTCGGACCGGTGGGATGGAAGTCAAAATTGTTCTGCCCCATCACGAGGCCGTTGTTGTTTTGCATGCTGACCCATTCGGGGTTGATGAGGTCGATGTTCTGCAACACCGAGCCGCCGAGTTTGTAGCTGCCCCAGCCGAAGGTCAGCACCGCGCCGTTGTGCCCCGGCCACAACACCATGTTCCGCACGTCGAGTTCGTAGTTGTAGAAGAAGTCGTCCGCGCAGCGCATGAAGCAGTTGCGAATCTTCGTCCGGCTGTTCGGGCGGAAGCCGTCGTTGTTCCAATGCCAGCCGAGGAATTTCAAATCCTCATAAACGCAATCCTTTCCGCTGACCGCGCCGTGCAACGGCGATTCCATGATCAGGATACCCTGGAGTTGCGCACGGTCGCCCAGGCTGATGATGCTGCGCCGGTCCTTGATGCTTTTGTGCCAGATGTATTGCCGTCCGCTCAGGATGCCGCGCCCGTAAATTTTCTGATCGTTGCCGGCATAATGAATGTGCGCCTCCAGAAACGCCCCACCCGCGAGATACACCGACTGCCCGTCGCGGATGATGAGCTTGCCCTCGTCTTCAATGCTGCCGGGCTTTTGCACGCCCTTGAGATTGTAATGACCCGGCGGGAAAAAGATCACCTTTGCGTCATTCAACACCTTCGCCTCCACCTGCGGACGGTAAACCACCACGCCCGGCGCGTTGGTGTCCGGCACGTCCGTCTCCTTGGGATCAACGAACACGCACAGCATGTGCTTGATCCAGCCATGGGAAACGGTGTGATTGTCCTCCGTGTCAAAGTCCACCGACACATAGCGGTTCGCATTCGTGATCTGGAATGACTCCCGGCCACCCTGTTTCACGTCGGGCAAAAGTCCGTAGCTGCGTGGCGCGAGGGTGATCTTGTCAGTGGCCGTGCCAAAAATCTTCTCCACCCGAAACGTCAAGGCCTTGCCGCGGGCCGGATCATAGCTCACTTGCGCGAATGAGAACGTGCGCCCCTTCAAATCCGCCGCTTCGCCGTCCACGTATTCGCCGCCCTCGTAAATTGCGTCGCTGCGCAGCGCGGTCAGTTCGCGCTCCTCGCCCGCGCCGAGCTTCACCCAGACGCGATAATGCTCGGACTTCATCGCCTCCCCTGGCGCGGTCGGCCACTCGTAACTGACCAATTGCGCATTCGCATGAATGCCCAAGCCCATCAGCAGCAAGGAAAGAAAAAGTCCCGACAGCCGCGACCGATGGCGACCACCAGGGCAAGCTGTCCACCGCTGCCCAATTCGAGAGGACTGGTTATTCGTTTTCATTTGTTTGTTATTGTCTGCGATGGCTTGGATTCAGGGTGAAACATCAATGACGATGCGTCGGTAGTCGTAGAGCGGAACAATCGCGCTGGTGTCACGCACTTCGAGAATCAAATGCACCTGCCGGCCGGCAGCGTCCGGCGGAACAGTCCACGCCACGTGCGCCGTTTCCGCTCCCCGCAATTTCTGTCTGTCTGCTAGGAAATTGCTTTCGCGCCCGCCGCACCGGGGACTGTCAGAACTCGGGCAGGCTTCGGGGAGTGAGGGGGTCTGCTCAGAATGGCATTAAGTTAAGCGTCCTTTTGGATAAGTATGCGTGGCCGGTTTCGATGGGGTGGAACACGCATCTCCGCTCTTGGCTTGGTTAGTAAGTGATAGTTCTTCGCGCGGCGCTTCTTTGCGCGCGGTTCGCTGCG